>CAVFXS010000036.1:61137-106025 GCA_963626805.1 Bacteroidales bacterium H4
GTCTGCCACTGCATCGGATTCCGATAAAACTCCGATACATTTATCGTCAGATAATTCAGGAACTGTTTCCTGCGTTCTGCATTCTTCTTTAAATCCTGATAAAACTCCTCATAGGTCTGAAAGCCGTATTTTAAAGACAGCGTTGTGATTCTCCGCTTCATCTGCCGCTCCTTATAGGCATTCAGATCAATTCCGGTCAGCTCCAGTATCTGCTTTTTAAATACTTCATAATCTGTCATATCTCACCCACCCTGTTTTTCTATATAATTGAGTAGGAGGGAAATCATTCAGATTTCCCTCCTACTCAATTTTTCTATGAGATCTTTGATTACTCTTCAGTCGTCTCTTCTTCAGCTTCCTCGTCATCCGGAAGTAATGCCTTCATGCTCAGGCTGATCTTCTTGTCTGCTTCCTTGAAGTCAACGATCTTAGCTGTAATCTCCTGCCCGATTGATAATACAGATGATGGCTTGTCAATGTGCTCCTTAGCGATCTGTGAAACATGCAATAATGCATCAACACCCGGCTCTAACTCAACGAATGCACCGAAATCTGTCATTCTTGCAACCTTACCGGTTACAACGGTACCGATCGCATACTTCTCAGCTGCATTTGCCCATGGGTTAGCTTCTGGGAACTTCATACTAAGTGCGATTTTTGTGCCCTGAATATCCTTAATAAATACCTTAACAACATCGCCAACCTTTAATACCTTCTTAGGATTCTCAACTCTGCCCCATGACATCTCTGAAATGTGGAGCAGACCGTCAGCACCACCTAAATCAACGAATGCACCAAAATCTGTCACATTCTTGACAGTACCTTCCAGAGTCATGCCAATTTCAATTCTTTCAAATAATGCCTTCTGAGCCTCTTCCTTCTTAGCAACCAGAAGCATCTTACGGTTACCGATGACTCTTCTCTTGCGAGGATTGCACTCTGTGATTACAAACTCGATCTCCTGATCCATATACTTCTCAAGATTCTTCTCGTAAGTATCAGATACAAGACTTGCCGGGATAAATACCTTGCTCTCTTCATAAAGAACAGTCAGTCCGCCATCCTGAACCTGAACAACCTTACCGGTTAATACCTTACCTTCTTCACAAGCAGCCTCTAACATATCGTTTGCCTTATCCTGCGCTACACGCTTATAAGATAATGCAACCTGTCCTTCACCATCGTTATTCTTGATTACCTTTGCTGTAATCTTGTCGCCCGGCTGAACCATGGTAGTCAGATCGGCATTTGGCTGGCTGGTATACTCAGCTCTGGTGATCACGCCTTCAGACTTGTAATTAATGTTTACAATAATCTCATCCGGCTTAACACTTAATACTTCACCTTCTACTAATTTACCCGGAGCTACCTGGGTACGATTCTTTTCATCTTCCTGTAATAATTCTTCGAAACTTAATTCTGACATGCTGTCATGAACCTCCTTAATAATATTATTTGGGGTAGATGCCCCTGCAGTAATACCTACCCTACTTACGGATTCAAAAGCAGTCAAATCCAAATCAACGAGTGTCTGTATATAGTAAGTATTTGCACATTCATGTTTGCTGATAGCATATAGCTTCTGTGTGTTTGAGCTATTCTTACCGCCTATAACGATCATTGCATCTACTTCTCCGGCAATCAGCGCTGCTTCTTTCTGTCTTGCCTCGGTTGCATTACAGATCGTATTACAAGCACATATATCATACCCTTTTTTTGAAATAATTTCAACTAAATCTTGAAATTTCTTGTTATTAAATGTCGTTTGGGATACAATTACCAGTTTCTCTCCCTGTTTTATGTCGATAGAATCGATGTCTTCCTCCGTTTCTACCACAATTGGCCTGGTTTTACACCATCCTTTGATTCCCTCTACTTCCGGATGGGAATCATTTCCGATGATCAGAATCCGGTTTCCTTTTTCGGATTCCTCCCGGACGATTTTATGGATTTTCAGGACAAACGGACAGGTCGCATCTACCAGCTCCAGTCCCTGCTCCTTGATCAGATCATAAACCTTCTTTTCTACTCCGTGTGACCGGATTACAATACTGCCCTTATGGATCTGCCGCAGCTCCTCCAGATCATGGATGACCTTTACACCCTTATCCGCCAAATCGTTGACCACCTCTTCATTATGAATGATCGGCCCATAGGTATAAACCGGATGATCCGGCTTGTCTTTATGTTTCTCGACTTCTTCATAAACAGTATCCACAGCCCGCTTTACACCGAAACAAAATCCGGCTGTTTTCGCCATTATGATTTCCATATCTGCTTCTCCTTACACCGCTCCAGAATACAATCCACAACCTCATCAATTGTAAGCTCCGAGCTATCCAGATAATATGCATCCTCCGCCTGCTTTAACGGAGCAATCGCACGATTCATATCCTGCTCATCCCGTTTGATGATATCCGCTTCGATCTGATGAATATCACAGGCTTCTCCCTTTTCCACCAGCTCCTCATACCGACGCCTTGCCCGCTCTGCAGAAGACGCTGTCAGATAAATCTTCACCTCTGCATCCGGCAGAACATTGGTGCCAATGTCCCGGCCATCCATTACCACATTCTGGCGAACTGCCATATCTCTTTGTAATTGCAGCAGCTTATCACGTACCGGTTGTTTTGCCGAGGACTTCGATGCCATATTTCCGACTGCCTCTGTCCGAAGCTCTCCGGTCACATTCTCGCCATTTAACCATACCTGCTGGGCACCATTCTCATAGCTGATCGCTACCTCCAGCTTCTGACATGCCTGTGCTACCTGTTCCGGATCCTCCGGGTCCAGATGATTTCTGAAAAAATAAACCGCGATTGCCCGATACATCGCACCGGTATCCACATAAACTGCCCCCAGTTTCTTCGCTACCAGCTTTGCAATCGTACTCTTGCCTGCCCCTGCCGGTCCATCAATTGCCACACTTGCCATAACTTATATATCCTCCTTGAAAAACAGGAATCCATATGGATCCCTGTCTGAATTATTATACTATCTGTTTTGATTATATCGCATTTCTGCATTTCTGTCCATGCTGTTATACCAATATATGATGCTGCCAGATGGCATTATGCTTCCAGGCAAACAACCTATTTATGCATATCCAGCATCCTACTCGACAGCATTGCCGGCAGCATATCCGGTACTCCAGGCAATCTGAAGATTAAAGCCACCGGTTACCGCATCCGTATCCAGTAATTCTCCTGCAATATAAAGTCGGGATATCAGCTTTGATTCCATCGTCTGCGGATTGATTTCCTTTACGTTTATACCGCCTCTGGTAATGATTGCCTCCTGGAATCCGCGACATCCCAAAATATGCATCGGCATTTTTTTTAGCGTATGAACCAGTGTCAGCCGTTCTTCCTTTGTCAGAATATTTACCTTCTTATCTGCCGGAATACCACTGAGACTGATCACGATTGGAATTAATTTCTTCGGAAGCAGATCATCCATCGCATTCTGAAGCTGTCGGTTCTGATAACGGAAAAAATCCTTCTGTAACCGTTCATCCAGCTGTTCCTCCGATAATGCCGGCTTCATATCCACGAACAGGTCCAGCGGCTGTTTCAACATCATATCCTGCTGTCTGAGCGTATTCTGCAGCTTGCCACGATCCTCCGCCCTGAAGTCATACTCCTCCAGATAACCCTTTAATCTAGTACTGGCAGTCAGTACCAGCGGACCACTGACTCCAAAATGGGTAAACAGCAGCTCTCCAAATCCTTCATAGACCGTTTTTTTACCGTTTTTCACTTGAATTGCAATATTTTTAAGCGTTAAGCCCATCAGATCCTTACACCATTTCTCCTGCATCACAAACGGCACCAGGGATGGCTCCGGTACCGATACTGTATGTCCCAGCTTTCCGGCAAATTCGTAACCATCTCCGGTCGAACCAGTACTTGCATATGAACAGCCGCCGGTTGTCAGGATCACTGCATCTGCTGAAAACACCTCACTCTTTTGGTTTCCGCTTCCGGCATCCTTCCCATCTCGGTGTAGTACTTTCGCCTTCACACCGGTAACCGATCCCTGTTCTGTACACAGTACCGTTACCACAGTTCTTAATCGGATCTGTACCTTCAGACGTTTCAGCTCTTGCTCCAGTGCCCGGATTACATCTGAGGAATGATCCGACTCCGGAAATACCCGGTTACCACGTTCTATTTTCAGATGAACACCCAGATCCTCAAAGAAGGAATAAGTCGTCCAGTTATCAAATCCATACACCGCACTATATAAAAACTTATGATTTGTTATAATATTCGTAAATAATTCATTCGTATCACAGGCATTCGTCAGGTTGCATCTTCCCTTTCCTGTGATAAAGAGTTTCTTTCCGAGCTTTTCATTTTTTTCCAGCAAAAGGACCGAGTGTCCCTTCCTTGCAGCAGCGATTGCTGCCATCATACCGGCAGCACCGCCGCCTACCACAATTACCTTTGACATATTAATCTCCTATATTATGAGAAGTCCATTTTATAAAATAAATATCATAAATAGATAAGGCTGCCACATTGACAGTTCCTGCTTCTGCGACAGCCTTATGATCCTATCCCGTTTCACGAGATAATTTCTGATTATTAATAATTATACCGGATATACTTTATTCTCTGTATCTGCTACAGACTCGTCAACCTTCTTCTGCTGTGCCTCACGGTATTTAAAGAAGTCGGTTGCTACCTGTGGGAACAGTGCATAAGATAATACATCCTCATCCTGCTGCTTGTACTGAGCCATTTCTTTCTCAAGCTTTGGAAGCTGCGGTTCAATATCATCGGCCGGACGATATGTGATTGGCTCCTTCATGCCAAGGCTGTCAAGTGCCTTCTTCTGAACCTCCGGATTCATCGGCTTAACAGTCTGACCATACTTACCTGCTAACAGATCCTTAGACTCTTTGGTCAGCATCTTATAACGCTCGCCCATAACTACATTTAATACAGCCTGGGTACCAACGATCTGAGAACTTGGTGTAACAAGTGGTGGCTCACCGAAGTCCTTACGAACTCTTGGGACCTCTTCCAGCACGGCATCGAACTTATCCTCAGCCTTCATTTCCTTTAACTGGGAAACAAGGTTGGATAACATACCACCTGGTACCTGATATAACAGGGTCTTAATGTTAACACCCATAACCTTTGGACTTAACAGACCACTCTCTAACCACTGCTCACGAAGTGGACGGAAGTAATCAGCGATCTCTGCCAACAGATTCTGATCCAGACCGGTATCATATGGAGTTCCCTCAAATGCTTTAACCATAACCTCAGTTGCAGGCTGGGAAGTACCCATAGAAAGCGGAGACATTGCAGTATCAATGATATCACAACCTGCTTCTACTGCCTTCATGTATGTCATGGAAGCTACACCGGAAGTATAATGTGTATGCAGCTGGATTGGAAGCTTGGTTCCTTCCTTTAATGCCTGTACCAGCTCTGTAGCCTTAACAGGAACCAAAAGACCAGCCATATCCTTGATACAGATGGAATCTGCACCCATATCCTCAATTCTCTTTGCCATATCCTTCCAGTAATCCAGAGTATAAGCATCCCCTAAGGTATAAGAAAGTGCAACCTGTGCATGTCCCTTTTCCCTGTTGGCTGCCTTTACAGCTGTCTCCAGATTCCGAAGATCATTCAGGCAATCAAAAATACGGATAATATCAATACCATTTGCAATTGACTTCTGTACGAAATATTCAACTACGTCATCTGCATATGGACTATATCCCAGAATATTCTGTCCACGGAATAACATCTGTAGCTTTGTATGCTTGAATCCATCTCTTAATTTACGAAGTCTTTCCCATGGATCCTCATGCAGGAAGCGCAGGGATGCATCAAATGTTGCTCCCCCCCAACACTCTACAGAATGATAACCTACCTGATCCATCTTATCAATAATTGGCAACATCTGCTCTGTTGTCATACGAGTTGCAATCAGTGACTGATGTGCATCACGTAATACAGTCTCAGTAATCTTAACCGGCTTAGCCACTACCTGATCTGCCATAATAGTTCCTCCTTTTGTCTCTATAATCATGATGTTACAACATCAAACTCATTGCTATTTTATTCCAAAGATTGCCAAGAACGTTCCGGCTGCAACCGCAGTACCGATAACTCCTGCAACATTTGGTCCCATTGCATGCATCAACAGGAAATTTGTAGGGTCAGCCTCTGAGCCAACCTTCTGCGAAACACGGGCAGCCATAGGTACTGCAGATACACCGGCAGAACCAATCAGAGGATTTACCTTACCCTTTGTTAACCAGCACATTAATTTACCGAATAATACACCAGCTGCTGTACCGAAGATAAATGCAACCAGGCCCAACAATACGATCTTTAAGGTACTGAGTTTTAAGAATGCCTGTGCGGTTGTAGTTGCACCTACGGAAGTACCCAACAGGATAACTACAATATACATCAACGCATTGGAAGCTGTCTCAGTTAACTGCTTAACAACGCCGCATTCACGGAACAGATTACCAAGCATCAGCATACCAACCAATGGTGCTGTTGTAGGAAGAATCAGTACAACCACGATGGTAACTACGATTGGGAACAGAATCTTCTCAAGCTTTGAAACCGGACGAAGCTGTGCCATCTTGATCTTACGTTCCTTCTCAGTAGTGAAAAGCTTCATAACCGGTGGCTGAATAACCGGAACCAATGCCATATAGGAATATGCCGCCACAGCAATCGGTCCCATCAGAGTGCCGCCCATTCCAAGCTTACCAGCCAGGAATATAGAGGTAGGTCCGTCTGCACCACCGATGATGGAGATTGCAGCTGCCTCTTTACCTGAGAATCCCATAAAGATTGCCAGGAAATATGCTGCATAAATACCGAACTGAGCCGCTGCACCAAGCAGAAAGCTCTTCGGGTTCGCAATCAACGGTCCAAAGTCTGTCATCGCACCTACACCCAGAAAAATCAGGGAAGGCAGGATACTCCACTCATCCAGCATATAGAAGAAGTGAAGCAAACCGCCCTCTTCTATAATACCGGGAAACATATTTGATAATAACATGCCAAATGCAATTGGTACTAAAAGTAATGGTTCAAATCCCTTTGCAATTGCCAGATACAGGAACACAAGTGCAACCAGTATCATAACATAATTTCCCCAGTATAATGTGGAGAACGCTGTCTGACCGGCAAGATTTTGCAAGGTTGAAATAATATAATCCATTTATTTTCCTCCTGTCAGTTTTTGTTTTTGACAGTGCTTTAGTTCAAAGTTGCTAAAGTATCGCCAGCTTCTACTGCCGCACCTACTGCTACATCAATACTTGCGATAGTTCCGTCTTCCGGTGCAACAACTTCATTTTCCATCTTCATAGCTTCCAGAATCAGTACAACATCGCCCCTCTTAACAGCCTGTCCTACAGATGCCTTAACTGCCAGGATTTTACCAGGCATTGGAGAGGTTACTGCAATGCTTCCTGCACCTGTGCCTGCGGCTGGAGCCGGTGCTGCAACTGATGCCGGAGCAACTGTCGGTGCTGCAGCAGGAGTTGCAGCTGGTGCTGTACCTGCGCCTAATTCTTCAACTGCTACGTCATATGCGGTACCATTTACGGTAATTCTATAATTTTTCATTCTAATGTCCTCCTATATTATCGAGATACTCTCTTGATTGATCTTACAACTAACTTATCACTGCTTACCATTGCAGAACCACTTCCATTTGCTTCAATAACAGCTGCTGTGATCACTGCTACCAGCTCATGGTCCTTCATTGGATCCCCTGCAACCGGCTTGGCGATTATCGGGGCTGCTACCGTAGCTTCTGTTTTCCTTTCAGCTTCTTTCTTAGTCAGCTTCTTTACTCCGCTTCCCGGCAGGAACTTAAACAGACTGATAACAAAGCTGATAAAAATCAATACAATAAATACAACTCCCATACCGGTCAGTGTATTCATTCCGGCCTGCTCCATCAGTTCACCCATAGAATGTACTGTGGATACAACCACCTGTGTCAGATTGTAAGTATTTACATATGGGTTGTACTCTGCTTTTTCATTCGGTTCAAAGGTAAACTCATAATCTACTACATAATCCGTGAACTGAACCGGAATCGTTATGGTTACAATATCCTTATTAATTCCTGACACCTCATAAGAAATATCATCCAGAATACCAACCGGATCTCCTGCCTCGTCCAGTGCTGTTAATGTTCCGGAACAAGCTGATTTATATACATCTACATCAAATCCAAGATCACTCTCTGACACACAATCATCAGCATCCTTGGAGAAAATCGTCAAGGCTTCTGTGTTAAGCTGGAGAACTCCCTTAGTTACCTCAACCGCTGCATTGGTATAAGTCTCTGAGTTGAAATTTTCTGGGAGAACAACTTCCTTACTGCAGGCAGATAGGCACAGCATAACAGCAAACAAAGCTGCGATTAATAGTTTTTTCTTCATTCTGCTGTCACCTCACTACTTTGAGCTATGCTTCTTGGCTGGCTTTTCTTCACATTTGGTATAAAGCATTTCAAATGCTGCCACCAGTCTCTTTCTGGTTGCATCCGGAACAATAATATCATCTACAATACCACGCTTTGCTGCTGTCATTGCACTTGCCTGTTCCTCTGCAAATACTTTCTTTTTCTCTGCAATCAATGCATTCTTGTCATCTGCAGCTGTAATCTCATCTGCATACATGATCTTAACAGCCGCTTCCGGTTCCATCATGGAAATCTTAGCCTTTGGCCAAGCGTATTCGATATCTGCACCAATACCCTTTGAATTCATGGCTATATAGGCAGAACCAAACGCCTCTCCGGTGATCAGGTTTACCTTCGGTACGGTTGCTCCTGCAAATGCAGCAGTCATGGTCGCAACTGCCTTTGCCATACCGGCTTCCTCTTCTACAGTTGCCTTATAGCCCTTAATATTGGTAACTGTCAGTACCGGAATCTCAAATGCATCACAGAAAGCTACAAACTCAGCTGCCTTATATGCACCCTTTACGGATAATACGTCACCGCCTTCGGTTTCCTGATTAGCTACGCAGCCAACAGTTGTTCCGTTAAAGCGTACAAAACCGGTC
The DNA here is from genome assembly GCA_963626805.1 of Bacteroidales bacterium H4. Lineage (GTDB taxonomy): Bacteria > Bacillota > Clostridia > Lachnospirales > Lachnospiraceae > CAG-632. The sequence continues at coordinate 70,209 of CAVFXS010000036.1, forward strand.
ACCATATCCTTTGCATAATCCTTTTTAGTCTCAATAAATGCCTGATTATCGGAAATCGTGATCAGTAAAGACTTTGCATCTGATACATAGCCTTCAACATTTACAACACGATTGAGATCATCTTCGCAATCAGAATAAGATAAATCTGTTTCATTATTTGCCGGTAATACAGAAACTAACTGGCGGATCTGTCCAAGAACCTCTGTTTCTGTCTCGAATACACCATCCACATTCCCGGAATTAGCACTCTGATATTCTGCAGAAGCAGTATCCAGCTTGGATATGTGATTACCATCTAATACGTTTGGCGCATTTACAAATAACTTAGCATCTTCATTTGTCATGTAAGTGAAATCACTTAAGCCGGAAATTACAGCCACGCCACCACCACAGCTGCCGAATACGGCTGTGATCTGCGGAACTATACCAGATGCCATTACCTGCTTTGCATAAATAGATGCAAAGCCGTTTAACGCATCTACAGACTCCTGCAGACGTAAACCTGCACAATCAATCAATCCAATGACCGGTGCACCCATCTTTACTGCCATATCATAGATATTGGCAATCTTCCTAGCATGCATTTCACCAATGGAACCATTCATTACTGATGCGTCCTGACTGTATACAAATACCAGATTTGTATCAATGATTCCATATCCGGTAATGACACCGTCAGCAGGTGTTTCTTTGTCTGACAAGTTAAAATCAGTACTTCTGGCTGTTACATAAGCACCAACTTCCACGAAGCTGGACTCATCCAAAAGTGCATCAATTCTTTGTCTTGCAGACAATTGAGAATTATTGCTCATATTAAGCCCTCCGTTGTTAATTTATTTCATGGTTTTTTAATTAAAAAACCAATTTCTGCCGAGTTTATTGTATTATTAATTTGCGAAAAAAGCAAGGGAAATTTCATATTCGTTTCATTGACCGACTATATCGGTTATGCTAGAATTGTTCTTGTAAGAATCAGACGAAAAGAGGTATATATATGGATACAAATACCACTCAAATACAAAATCTGCATAATGCAGAAAGTGAACTGTTCACTATCCCGGAGGTTTTTGCCGATCAGGCACATATGTACATGGAACTGATGATGATGTACCGTGGTGCCATTCGTGAAGTACAGACCAAGCTGGAAGTTTTGAATGATGAATTTTCCATCCGTTATCAACGAAATCCAATTTCATTCATCAAGTCCCGAACCAAATCTCCGAAAAGCATTCTAAAAAAACTGCACGCCAAAAACTTCGAGATTTCACTGGAAAGCATCATGGAGAACCTGCATGACGTTGCAGGCATCCGTGTGATCTGTCCGTTTATTGATGACATTTATGAAGTTGCACAGATGCTGACCAAGCAGGATGATGTAACACTGATAGAAACCAAGGATTATATTCAGAATCCAAAAGAAAACGGCTATCGCAGTCTTCATTTGATTCTGGAAATTCCGGTCTATTTTTCTGACCGCAAACAGCCCATGAAGGTCGAGGTTCAAATCCGTACGATTGCGATGGACTTTTGGGCAAGTCTGGATCACCAGTTGCGATATAAAAAGGACTTGGAACATGCAGAACAGATTTCTGCAGATCTAAAGGACTGTGCCGATATTATTTCTGCTACTGACCAGCGGATGCAGATCATAAAATATCAGATCTACGGTGATGAATCCGGTAATTTCTTAAATTAATTTATTTTCTTTTTGCATAATTTTTATCTTTCAGCTTCATACTAAGCTAAAAGGAGGTAAATATCCATGCATAATAAAGTTATAGACTGTATTGCACTTACTCTTACCATTATCGGTGCGATAAACTGGGGACTGATTGGCTTCTTCAGCTTTGATCTGGTCACTTTTATTTTCGGAAATATGTCCTGGATTTCCAGAATCATTTATGCACTGGTCGGATTATCCGGTCTCTATCTAATTACATTCTACATGTATGTCAATGCCGTTGCAGACCGTTAATTCATTCCTTTGCATACATTTTAACAACGCATAAATAACAAAAACAGGAATCTTCTCTCCGATCTTCGGAGTCACGGATTCCTGTTTTTTATGCTCTGTTCTCTATGTGCTGTTTGTTTTTTATTTTCACTGTTGTTCTATTTTCTCTGTTACTATATTTTCTCTGTCGCCATCTGATATCCGCAGCAAAGCACCACCCGGCTATTTCAGGAAGCCGTTAATAATCTGCTCTTCTGCCTCTTTTTCTGTCAGGCCGAGCGTCATAAGCTTGATCAGCTGCTCTCCGGCGATCTTTCCGATTGCCGCTTCATGGATCAGACTGGCATCAATATGATTGGCAGTCAGCTCCGGCTTTGCCGTTACCTTTGCATGATCCATAATGATCGCATCACATTCTGTATGTCCGGAGCATGGTGCATTTCCGTTAATCACGGACTTGAAGCACTGGGTTGAGTCATCCTTGGCTACCGAACGGGAGGATACGCTGGCACTGCTGCCGGCTCCATTCAGATCCACGCTGAAGTTCGTCTCTGCATGCTGGATACCATGTGTCATGATCTTTTCCTTGACCACCAGCGTCGCACCTTCTGCCAGATCTCCGGAGGTCGTCCGGACTGTAGAATCGACACCCTTGATCTGCACGGTGATCATTTCCAGATATGCACCCTCTCCGACATGAATGATCGTAGTCGGATTTAAGATCCGCTTTCCGGAACCGTCACCCTCGCCATAATGCTTCTCAATATAACGGACCTTTGCATTCTTCTCCAGATAAAAGGTATGAATGCCATCATGTTCTGAGGTATCCACACCACAATTATGGATTCCGCAGCCTGCGACGATGGTCACATCTGCATTTTCGCCCACATAAAAGTCATTATATACCATATCCTTTAATCCGCTTTCACTTAATACGACCGGTATATGCACACTTTCATTTCTGGTATCCGGCTTAATAATAATATCGATTCCCGGCTTATCTTCTTTCGTTACAATATCTATATTGGCTGTTGTATTTCGTCCGGCAAGCTTGCCATTGGCACGAATGTTATACGCTCCTTCCGGAATCGTATGCAGATCCGCAACCTGCTCCAACAGCGATTGTTGAATCTTATCCATAGCAACCCCTCCTAAACGATCTTGTCCATTAATGTTTTACACGCTGCATCTGTGGCATCCAGTAATGCAGGAAGCACTTCTGCTTTCGTTCCGGTCTTTACAACACTTCCGTCCGCAATCACGATGATCTTATCTGCAATATTTAAAATCCGTTCCTGATGGGAAATGATCAGGATCGAACCATTGATCTTTTCATGCATATCCTCAAACACCTGGATCAGGTTGTTGAAGCTCCACAGGTCAATTCCGGCCTCCGGTTCATCAAAGATCGTGAACTCAGCGCCTCTGGCGATCGTCATCGCAATCTCGATCCGCTTCAGCTCGCCACCGGACAGACTGGCATTCACCTCCCGGTGAATATAATCCTTTGCACAGAGACCAACCTCTGAAAGATAATTGCATGCCTCTGCCACTGTAATCTGCTTACCGGCTGCCAGCGTGATCAGATCCTGCACGGTAATTCCTTTAAACTTAACCGGCTGCTGAAACGCATAACTGATTCCCTTCCTTGCACGTTCGGTAATACTGCAATGTGTAATATCCTCACCATTTAACAGAATTTCACCGGAGGTCGGTTCTACGATTCCGGCAATAATCTTTGCCAGTGTTGATTTTCCGCCACCGTTCGGTCCGGTCACTGCCACAAACCGCTCATCAATGGTCAGATTAATATCCTTTAAGATCTCCAGGTGATCCTCTTCTACCTGATAATTTATATGCTTTAATTCCAGCATTGTTCTGATACCTTTCCAAACTTTAATATTTCTATCGGTTCTTAATGATCCTGCTTCTTTCGGCAGAAATCCGCTTTTCCTAGTAACGCTCCTCGAGATCCGAGAACTTCTTATGCACGCCTACAAACTTATATGCCGGACGGATGATCTTGCCCTTATTTACCAGTTCTTCCAGACGGTGTGCACTCCAGCCTGAGATTCTTGAAATTGCAAAAATAGGGGTAAACAATTCTTCCGGAATTCCCAGCATGGTATATACAAAGCCACTGTAGAAATCAACATTTGCACATACCGGTTTGAACAGACGACGCTTCTCGGCAATTGTTTCTGCCGCCAGACGTTCCACTCTCTCATAGAATTCAAACTCATCATGACGATCCTTCTCATAGGCCAGACGCTCTGCATAATCCTTTAAAATCACTGCTCTCGGATCCGATTCGGTATAAACGGCATGTCCCATACCATAAATCAACCCTGCCCGGTCAAAGGTCTCCTTATTCAGAATCTTAAGCAGATATTCCCTGATCTGCTTTTCGTCCTTCTGATCTGTCACATGCTCCCGTAAATCCCGGAACATCTGCTGTACCTTCAGATTCGCCCCACCGTGTCTCGGACCTTTTAAGGACGCAACGGATGCAGCTACTGCGGAATAGGTATCGGTACCGGAGGATGTAACCACATGATTTGTAAATGTGGAATTATTACCACCGCCATGCTCTGCATGCAGTACCAGTGCGATATCCAGTACCTTTGCCTCCAGCTCTGTGAACTTACCATCCAGTCTTAACATCTGCAAAATATTCTCTGCTGTTGACATTTCTTTATCCGGTGTACGGATAACCAGATTCTCTCCATAATGGAAATGCCGGTATGCATGATAGGAATATACTGAGATTAATGGCAGCTTTCCGATCATCTGCAATGACTGACGCAATACATTCGGAACCGCAATATCATCCGGCTTCTCATCGTACGAATATAACATCAGCACACATCTTTGCAGTCCATTCATAATATTGGCACTTGGAGCCTTCATTATAACATCCCGGACAAAATAACCGGATAATTCCTGCAGGCTCTTCAAAATATTAATAAAGCTGTTTAACTGCTGACGGTTCGGCAGATCGCCAAACAGCAGCAGGTAGGTTACCTCTTCAAACGCATATCTGCGGTTGGCATAGCTACTTACCAGCTCCTTTACATCATAGCCCTGATAGTACAGCTTACCGTCGCAGGGAACACGTACACCATCTTCAAACTTCGTTCCCACTACATCCGCGATCTCGGTCAGACCTGTCAGAACCCCCTTACCGTTTGCATCACGGAGTCCCCGCTTTACATCATATTCTGCATATAACTCCTGATTGATCGCACCTGATACCATACAATATTTTACCAGGTCGTCAAACTGTGCATTGAGTTCTTCACCCAGCTCCATCATTGTCTGATTGTTCATATATCAATGCCTCCTTATCCCTTCATCGTTTTTCTTCTGACATTCTCTCTTTTGACATTTTTTACAATATCCATATAATTCTAATTTATGTCCGGTAATCTGGAATCCATCCATATCAGAACAAATATCCAAGTCATGCATCGGGCATTCCGATAACGGAATCTTCCTCCTGCAATTTAAACAAATCGCATAATGTTTATGATGTTCCCGTTTCCACTCATAAACTGCCATATCCTCTCCCATCAGCGTTGTCTTCTCCACCAGATGGTTTTCTTCAAATACAGCCAGCGACCGGTAAATGGTTGAAATCGCATAATTGGAATCCTGCGTATTCGCAATCACCCGCCTGAAAATCTCCATGGCTGTCAATGGTTCCTCTGCCTCTGTCAGTACCCGGAACACATCTTCTCTTTGTCTTGTTCGTTTTATCCCTACAGGCCACTGATATTCCATTTCAATCTCCTCTATCCTGAAATCCTCACGGATTCGGTACAACTATACCACACTATCTTCCATGGTACAAGCAATTATACTGCAAACTGACTGTTATACAGATTATAATAAAAGCCTTTCTTCTCCAGTAATTCCTCATGATTTCCCTGTTCGATGATATTTCCGTCCTTCATGACCAGAATCACATCCGCTTCCTGAATCGTTGACAGACGGTGTGCTACGATAAAACTGGTTCTGCCCTCCATCAGGTGATTAAATGCCTTCTGGATCCGGATTTCTGTTCTGGTATCTATCGAAGAAGTCGCCTCGTCCAGAATCAGCATCGGAGGCCTGCAAAGCATAACTCTTGCAATACAAAGCAACTGCTTCTGTCCCTGTGAAAAGCTGTCACTGTCCTCCGTGATCATGGTATCGTATCCCTGCGGCAATCGTTTAATGAAGCTGTGTGCATGTGACAACTTTGCCGCCTCAATGATTTCTTCATCGCTTGCGTCCGGTCTTCCCATTGCAATATTCTCCCGGACGGTACCTGTCCGGAGCCAGGTCTCCTGTAATACCATTCCGTAAGAGTTCCGCAGACTGTTTCTCGTCACATTGCGGATATCCTCTCCTTCTACCAGAATCTTTCCGCTATTCACATCATAGAACCGCATCAAAAGATTGATCAGAGTAGTTTTACCGCAACCGGTCGGTCCCACGATTGCGATTCGCTGGCCCGCCTTTACATTCAGGCTCACATGCTCTAACAACTTCTGATCCGGAACATAAGAGAAGCTGACATCCCGAATTCCCACATTACCGGATACCTTTTCAAGAACAACCGCATCCTCTGCATCCGGAATCTGTGCCTCTTCATCGATTAATTCAAAAATTCTGGCGGCGCATGCCAGTGCATTCTGAAGCTCTGTCACGACACCTGAAATCTCATTAAACGGCTTCGTATACTGGTTGGCATATCCGAGGAAAGAAGTCAGCTGGCCAACTGTCATACCTCCCTTAATCGCAATCACCGCACCGACAATTCCGACACCGGCATATACCAGACTGTTTACAAACCGGGTAGACGGATTGGTAATGGACGAAAAGAAGATTGCCTTCAGGGAACATTTCTGAAGCCGGTCATTGATCTCGTCAAAGGTCTCCATAGATTCCTTTTCCCGGTCAAAAGCCTGTACCACTTTCTGGTTTCCGATCATCTCATCAATGAATCCTGTCTGCTCCCCTCTGGTCTCAGACTGTACCTGGAACATATGATATGTCTTCTTCGCAATAAATGCCGCTACAAATAAGGATACTGGTGTAATGCAGACAACCACAAGTGTTACCCATGGATTAATGGTCAGCATGAAAATCAGCGTTTCGAGAATGGTAACAATGCTGGTGAAAAACTGTGTAAATCCCATTAACAGACCATCTGCGAACTGATCCACATCTGCGATCACCCGGCTCACGATCTCACCGCTGGTATGTGTATCCAGATATTTCAGCGGGAGCTTTTCAATCTTATCAAACGCATCCCGTCGTACATCCCGGACAATCGAATAGGTCATCTTATTGTTGCATACATTCATGATCCACTGTGCAATTGCCGTAATTCCGATGCAGATTGCCATTACCAGCAATATATGTCTGATTCCTGCGAAATCAACCTCACCCGGACCTAAAATACAATCCACGGCATTACCGGTCAGGATCGGAAGATACAGGGTCAGTGCCACACTAATAAAAGCCATCAGGATCGATGTTGTCAGAAAGAACCAGTAATGCTTCAGATAGCCTATCAGACGTTTCAACGTTTTTACAGACTGTGTTCTCTTTGTGCGTGGTTTCTGCTCTGTCTTTCGTGTACTCATGCTCTCTGACCCTCCTTCTTAAACTGTGAATCATATATTTCCTGATATACAGGACAATTCTTTAATAATTCCTCATGATGTCCGATGCCAACAACCTCTCCGTCGTCCAATACCACGATACGATTGGCATGCTGGATCGATGCGGTTCTCTGTGACACAATGAAGATCGTCGGCTTATTCTCCATCTCCTGTAATGCTTTTCGAAGCTTAGCATCTGTAGCATAGTCAAGTGCCGATGTACTGTCGTCCAGAATCAGGATCTCCGGCTTTCGAACCAGTGCCCGTGCAATGGTCAGTCGCTGCCTCTGACCACCGGACAGATTCTTACCGCCCTGTGTGATCACGGCATCCAGACCGCCGTCTTTCTTGGCAACTACCTCGGTTCCCTGGGCGATCTCCAGTGCCTGGGCAATCTCTTCATCGGTTGCCGTATCATTGCCCCATTTCAGATTCTCGCGGATTGTTCCCTTAAACAATACCGCCTTCTGCATAACGATGCCGACCTTACTGCGGAGCTGTTCCTTTGGATAGTCATTGACATTCACTCCGTTCACCAGCACGCTTCCCCTGGTCGCATCATAAAATCTCGGAATCAGATGGACAAAGGTTGTCTTTCCGGAACCGGTACCGCCGATAATACCGACCGTCTCTCCCTTCCGTACCTGAAGATTCAGATGACTCAGGGCATTATCACCGGCATTCTTATATGCAAACGATACATCCTGAAACTCTACGGTATACTCCGGATTCTCTGCTTCTTTCACCGGCTGCTCTGCAAAGGTCTGGGTTGGCTTCATCTCCAGGATTGCCTCGATCCGGTTTCCGCAGGCAATGGATTTGGTGATCGTGATGATTAGATTTGCAAGCTTTACCAGCTCTACCAGAATCTGATTCATATAATTGACCAACGCTACAACCTCACCCTGTGTCAGGATATTATGATCTACCTGAATTGCTCCGGTCCATAACAGTGCGATTACCGCAACATTTACAATGATGAACGTAACCGGATTCATGACTGCGGAAATTCTTCCGACGACCAGCTGCAGGCGGGTGAGAAACTCATTTTCTTCAAAGAACCGCTCCCGTTCCTCGTCTTCCTGATTAAAAGCACGGATCACGCGGACACCGGTCAAATTCTCACGGGTCGTTCCAAGCACCTTATCCAATGCCTCCTGAACCTTCTTAAACCGTGGAATGCTGATCAGCATAATACCGAATACAACGAGCGATAATAACGGAATCGCTACTACAAAGATCAGTGCAGCCTTCACATTAATGGTAAATGCCATGATCATGGCACCAAATACAATAAACGGAGAACGAAGAAACAGGCGAAGCACCATATTCACACCATTCTGAACCTGATTCATATCACTGGTCATACGTGTGATCAATGTCGGGGTTCCTGCTTCATCCAGCTCTGTAAAGGACAGATTCTGAATATGTCCAAACAGCACATGCTTCACGCTGGTTGAAAATCCAACCGCTGCCTTTGCCGCAAAATACTGTGCCGTCAGGGAACACGCAAGTCCTACAACCGCCAGCAGGATCAGCATTCCAGCCATCTTCCAGATATATGGCATATCCTGTTCGGCAATACCATGATCCATAATCGCCGCCATTACCAGTGGCACAAATAATTCGAAGGAAGCCTCCAGCATCTTAAACAACGGTGCCAGAATGCTTTCCTTCCTGTAATCCTTCAGGTATACTAATAATTTCTTCACCTTTTTCGTCTCCTTGTATATAGATTCTGACAACAACCGATATATTATATCAGATTTAATCTAATTCTGCAATTCTGGTTACACCAACATAAATCTCGGATATTTTATACCAGGTTCTGTAATCCACCACCCCGGTCTGTGGAAGCTTAAATATTTTCTGAAACGTCCGGACCGCCTCCTCTGTTGCAGGTCCATAGATACCATCTGCAGCGACCTTTGGAACTGCCGGATAATTCTGGGAAATCCTGTTTAACTGTTCCTGAATGATACGGACCATCTCTCCGGATGAACCATTCTGCAGACTCTCTCCCGGCCAGGAAATCGGAACTCCGGCTACCGCAGAGGTTTCATTGATATAAATGGTTTCTCCGTAATAGTTACGAAGAATCTGTATTGCCGTGTAGTTCTGGTCTGCCAGATATTTACTGCCCCACTGGCTCATCCAGTTCGGACAGGTTACCCGTCTACCGTCACAATATTGGGTCAGGATCGGCTGTCTCACATTCGGTCTGGACAGATAATAGCCGTATAGACGGTCAACCACTGCATCAATACTGTCATAGGTCGACTTCCCGTATATCCATTTGTGATCAAAGGCGGTCGAGCTGGTGATCGTAAAGCTGTAACCCTGATTACGATACCATTCCGTATAGACCCGGTTCAGGGTAAAGGACATAATTGCCAGTACATTGGCTTCAATGCAAGCCTCTGGCCAGGTTGAATAAATCTCGCAGGCAGCTACTGTCTTAATATAATCCTTATACCGTACATAATAATTCTCTGCCATTGAATCCGTCGGGGATCCATCATGGACAACAATGTATTCCGGCACCACCACCTGATTCAATACGATTTCTCCGGACTCATTGATCGGCTTTATCTCTGCCTCCGGAATCTTCGGCGGATATTCCTCCCATAGGGTATGACCGCCGATCACGGTCGGATTATATTCCTCTGCCTCCGGCTCCGGGCGGAGTGCCGAAAACTGTATAGCGGTCTCCCCCGAAAAAATCTGAACACCGGAAAATAGCCGTTCCTCATAGCCTGCCGCCCGGATTCGTACATTATATTCCGCATAGGGCTGATTCTCGGATGGTGTCATGGAATAAGCGACCGGCGGTGCGTCTAAAGAAAGCTCTTCCGTCATACCATTGGTGTCGGTCCTGGTCTCTGCCAGAACTCCACCGGTTCCGTCAGCGGAAGAAATCTGTATCTCTGCATTTTCAACCGGAATCCGTCCGAGTACCGAATTCACTTCTATCCGGATACGTCCTTGTTCCTGTCTGTTCTCATTATTCGTTGTCAAATCCATAGAATTACTCCCGGAATATCATTAAGATTAGTATATGCTAAAATCAGAAAAAGGAACCGGAAATAAAAGAAAAAGGACTCAGAAATCTTCTGAATCCTTTTAGCAGTTCGTAGGGGAATCGAACCCCTGTTTTCGCCGTGAGAGGGCGACGTCTTAACCGCTTGACCAATCCACCATACGGTTTGACAAATATTTGATAAAAAGCAGTGGATAGGGGAATCGAACCCCTGTTTTCGCCGTGAGAGGGCGACGTCTTAACCGCTTGACCAACGAACCATATTCTCTTTATTTCTTACTTGTCACATGCGACTTTGTTAGTATAACAAAGAGATAGATAAAAAGCAAGTGTTTTTTAAACTTTTTTGTATTTTTTTAATTTTCTTCCATTAATGCCCTCTGAACATGCAGTGCCAGATAGCCGATCTCTATCTCTTCTAACGGCTTTTGCAGTGCTTTTCCGATGTGCCCGCAGACAATCTCCGCAATCTCATAAGCCTTCGGATAATTCATTTTAATATAGGCATTCATATCCAGCTTCAGGGTCTCATTATTAACCGCCCGCGCAAACATAAACTTAATATGGTTCATCAGACGATTATATTCCAGAGACAGAATATCAATCTTTCTGCCTACCTGCTCCTCGATCAGAGTCACACATTCACGCACTACCATTGCCATCTGCATGGAAACCGATACCTTTTCATCCTGAATACTGGAGTGTACATGCAAGGCGATATAACCGATTTCATCTTCCATAATATCAACGCCGAGCAGTTCCTTTAATCGCGGACGAACCGTTTCTGCGATCTTATACTCTTTATAAAACAGAATCCGAATATCACTGTTTAACGGATTACTGATCTGTTCTCCTGCCTGAATCCGCTTCACTGCATAGGCAATATGATTTGCCATAGGGAAGAGAATGTCCCGGTCGACTGCCCCGAACTCCTGCTCCGCCAGATCTAAGATCTGATTGGATATCTCCAGATATTCCGCCGGTGTATCCTGCAGCAGCTCTTTGGCTTTTCCACGTTCCGATACGTGCTTTAACGAATAAATCCTGACATCCTCCGGTGCCTCGATCCGTTCCGATACCTTCTTTCCGAATCCGATGCCCTTTCCAAGCAGAATATATTCCTGGTTATCATTCATATCGGTTGCCAGCACAGCATTATGATTTAATGTCTTAATAATCCGGTACATTCCCTCACCCTATCACTTTCTTATCTTTCTGACAGGGAACTACTCTGTAATATCAATGGCAAATAAATCTTCCCCTGCCTTTACTTCTCCTTCTGCGACCAGCCGGATAGACTGATTCTCTTCCAATTCCGTACAAATAACCGGTGATACCAGTGACGGTGCATGTTCTCTGATGTATGCCAGATCAAGCTTCATCAACGGTGCACCTGCCTTTACCTTATCGCCATCCTGTACAAAAACTTCAAAGCCTTCACCGTTCAGATTAATGGTATCGATACCCACATGGATCAGCATGGATACCCCATCCTCGGTTACAAATCCGATTGCATGCCCGGACGGAAATACAAATGCGATTTCGCCATCTGCCGGTGCGACCACCTGTGCCTCTGTCGGTTCTACGACAGCACCATCACCCATCATTTTCTGAGCAAAGCCTTCATCCGGAGCCGTCTCAATACCGCCTGCCAGTCCGGTCATCGGGCTTTTAATTATGATAGATTTTATCACATTCCCACTCTTATTTCCAGTACTCTTTCCTGCATCCTCTGATCCTGACGCTCCGGATGCTTCAGCTGTCTCATTCATAAGCTCTTCTTCCGGTGCATGCTCCAGATACTCTGCAAGGTTGGATTTAATTACAGATACGCGCGGACCGTAAATAACCTGAATACCGGTACCCTTTTTAATCACACCGGATGCTCCTGTACTCTTTAATAAGGCTTCGTCTACCTTATCTGCATCAAATACCGTACAACGCAGTCTGGTTGCACAGCAGTCAACATCCGAAATGTTTTTCTTTCCGCCGAGTCCGGCTGTGATCATTCTGGACAGTGCGTCCTCATCGGATGCTGCTTCTGCTCCCTTGCCTGCATGCTTCTTGGCTTCTACATCTGCCCGATTATATAATTTCACTTCCTCGGAATCATCCCGGCCAGGTGTCTTTAAGTTCATTTTTCTGATCAGGAAGCTGAACAGGAAGTAATATACTACAAAGTAACCGATACCTACGATCACGATCCAGATCCAGTGTGTCTTGGCATTGCCCTGTAAGATACCAAACAATGTCAGGTCGATCAGACCGCCTGAAAATGTCATACCGACCCCTACATTACAGATATGCATAAGCATATAAGCCAGCCCGGCCAGCACGCAGTGAATACCGTATAATACAGGTGCTACAAACAGGAAGGTAAACTCCAGCGGTTCTGTAATACCGGTTAACATGGAGGTTAGGGCTGCCGAGAATAACAGGCCGGCTACCTTCTTACGATTCTCCGGCTTTGCTGTCCGATACATAGCCAGTGCCGCACCAGGTAAACCGAAGATCATCAACGGGAACTTACCGGACATAAACCGGGTAGCGGATACGGAAAATTCTGTTGTAGACGGATCTGCCAGCTGTGCAAAGAAAATATTCTGTGCACCCTCTACTACCTGTCCTGCAACCTCCATGGTTCCGCCGACTCCGGTCTGCCAGAATGGCAGATAGAATACATGGTGCAGACCAAACGGGATCAACAACCGCTCCATGAAACCATAAACCCAGGTTCCTGCATATCCGGATCTCATAACCAGATCTCCGATTGCGTAAATTCCCTGCTGAATTACAGGCCAGATAAAGAACATTAAGATACCGACCAGTGTAAATACCAGTGCACTGATGATCGGTACAAATCTGGTTCCTCCGAAGAAGGATAATACCTGTGGCAGCTCGATCTTATAGAACTTATTATGCAGTGCCGCAACCCCAAGTCCTACAATGATACCTCCAAACACACCCATCTGCAGGGATGTGATACCTACAACATTGGTTGTAGAACCCTCTAGCATCTTCTCTGCTCCACCGTTGATCGTGATCATAGCACTGATTGATGCGTGCATAATGAAAAATGCAACCACGGATGCCAAAGCTGCAACCTCTTTCTCCTGCTTCGCCATGCCAATAGCCACACCCATGGCAAACAGAATCGGAAGATTCGCGAAGATAATATTTCCGGCCTCACTCATAACCGTAAATATCATGTTCAGAATTGTGCCGGGACCCATAATCCCCATCAGATGATACGTCTCCAACATTGTCGTGTTTGTCAGAGAACTGCCAAGTCCCAATAACAGACCTGCGACCGGCAGCAATGCGATTGGTAACATAAATGAACGTCCAACCCGTTGTAAAACTCCAAAAATTTTGTCTTTCATAACTCATTCTCCTTTCTTATTCCATGGTGAAAGTATCATGAGTCTGGAGTTCTTTGATTGATTTTATGCATAAAAAAAGCATCAACCACACATAAACCTTCACCATTTATGTATCGCTAATGCCTGCCGAACAGTAACATGCAAATCACTATAATTATAGTAGCATACCCAGGTTCCCCTGTCAAGAGAAACCTGAGCATATGTTTCTATTGTTTTATATCTGCCTTCCGGCACTCTCCTGTCAGGAACCGGATGCCATATAATCAAACAGACTGAACTGATCGGAATCCGGAAGATCCTGTAAGAGTCCCAGCTGTGAAAACTTCTCAATGGTCGATTTTCCGATCTTCGCCATGTCACGCAGATTATCCTTGGAGGAAAATCCACCCTTTGCCAATGCTTCCTTCGCTGCCTCCTGGACCTGAATGGCAGCCTTGATGCCCAGACCTTCAATACTGCAAAGTGCCGGCATGATCTTACCGTCTATGATCTGGAACCGTTCCGCATCTGCCTTATAAATATCGATCGGATGGAATTCATAGCCTCTGGCATACATTTCCAGTACCAGCTTCATATCCTTTAAGCTGTCCTTATCCTTGTTCTTTAAGTCCTCGGATTTACTGATTTCCTCCATATGATACTCTAACTTCGAGCGTCCCAGACACATCGTCTCATAGTTGAATGCATCCGCACGGATACTGAAGTACGCGGCATAGTATTCCAACGGATAGTTGATTTTATACCAGGCAATCCGCCATGCCATCATAACATAGGCTGCCGCATGTGCCTTCGGGAACATGTATTTGATCTTCTTGCAGGAACCAATATACCATTCCGGTACATCATGCGCCAGCATCTCCTCTTCCCATTCCGGCTTCAGGCCCTTTCCTTTCCGAACACTCTCCATGATCGTAAATGCCAGTCCTTTTTCCAGACCTTTATGGATCAGGAATACCATAATATCATCACGACAGCAGATGGCGGTAGAGATCACGGCCGTCCCGGATTTGATCAGGTCCTGCGCATTGCCCAGCCATACATCCGTACCATGTGCCAGACCGGCAATTCGTACCAGATCGGAAAACATCGTCGGCTTGGTATCCAAAAGCATCTGCATTGCGAACTCGGTACCGAATTCCGGAATCCCCAGAGAGCCAAGCGGCACACCGCCGATATCCTCCGGTGTAATTCCAAGTGCTTCCGTACTCTGGAATAATGACATTACCCGCTTATCATCCAGTGGAATCGTCTTACAGTCTACTCCGGTCAGATCCTCCAGACGCCTTATCATAGTCGGATCATCATGACCCAGAATATCCAGCTTTAACAGGTTATGGTCAATGGAATGGTATTCAAAATGTGTCGTTATGATCGGTGTATGCTGATCATTGGCCGGATGCTGGATCGGTGTAAAGGAATAAATCTCCTCATGCTTCGGCAATACAATCATACCACCCGGATGCTGTCCGGTTGTCCGTTTCACACCGGTACAGCCGACTGCCAGACGATCTACCTCGCAGCTGCGCTTCTTAATGCCACGTTCCTCAAAATATTTCAACGTCATACCAAAGGCGGTCTTTTCTGCAATCGTACCAATGGTTCCCGCCCGGAACGCATGCCCCTTTGTAAACAGTTCCTCCGTATACTGATGGGCATTCGCCTGATATTCTCCCGAGAAGTTCAGGTCAATATCCGGCTCCTTATCGCCTTTAAATCCAAGGAAGGTCTCAAACGGTATATCATGTCCTTCTTTTAACAGCTTATGTCCGCAGTTCGGACAATTTTTATCCGGCATATCACAACCGGAGTTACCGGAAAATGCCTGTACCTCCGGAGAATTAAAATCAACATAGTGACACTCCGGACAAATATAATGTGCCGATAACGGATTAACCTCCGTAATACCTGCCATCGTTGCCACAAAGGAGGAACCTACCGAACCTCTGGAGCCAACCAGATATCCGTGATCGTTGGAATCCCATACCAGCTTCTGTGCAATAATATAAAGCACTGCGAATCCATTGGAAATAATGGAATTTAATTCCCGCTCCAGTCGTTCTACAACGACATTCGGAAGATCCGGTCCGTAAATCTCATGTGCCCGGTCATAACAGATCCTGGTCAGGGTTTCATCGGAATTTTCAATTACCGGCGGACACTTGTCCGGACGCACCGGCTTTATATACTCGATCATATCCGCAATACGGTTCGTATTGGTGATCACAACCTCCCTTGCCTTATCCATGCCGAGATATTCAAACTCTTTTAACATCTCATCCGTAGTCCGGAAATAAAGCGGACTCTGCTTATCTACATCCTTAAAGCCTTCGGATGCCTGAATGATCGCCCGGTAAATGGAGTCCTCAGGATCCAGAAAATGTACATCACAGGTTGCCACAACCGGCTTATGGAATTCTTCCCCTAAGCGGACGATCAGACGATTATTCTCCCGCAGATCCTCCTCTGACTCGATGGAATAGCCGTCATCTTCTATCATAAATACATTGTTGCCCAGCGGCTGGATCTCCAGATAGTCATAGAAATCCACGATTCTGGTGATCTCTCCGTCATCCGCACCGTTTAAGATTGCCTGATAAAGCTCTCCTGCCTCGCAGGCAGAACCAATGATCAGACCTTCCCGGTACTTATTGATCATGCTTTTCGGCATCAGCGGAAACCGGTTAAAGTAATCCAGATGGGACATGGAAATCAGACGATATAAGTTTACCCGTCCGACCTCATTCTTAGCCAGAATGATTCCATGGTAACGTCTGGATTTTCGGATACTGTCCGCAGAACCGGCTGCCATGGAGTTTAACTGATCCAGATTATCCACATCCCGCTTCATCAGCATATTGATAAACTTCAGAAACATCTCCGCAGTTGCTTCCGCATCATTGACTGCCCGGTGATGGTTATTCAATTCGATCTTTAACTCTTTTACCAGTCTGTCCAGTGTAAATTTACCCAGATGCGGTAACAGGATATGTGCCATTCCGAGCGTATCCAGAATCGTATTATCAAACTTCAGTCCCTGCTCTCTGGCTGCCTTTCCGATAAATCCGGTATCAAATGCCGCATTATGTGCTACTACAACCGCATCTCCGCAGAATTCCAGAAACCTCGGCAATACTTCTCTGATATTTGGCTTATCTGCTACCATATCATCCGAAATCCCCGTTAATCTGGTTATATTATACGGGATCGGGCGCTCCGGATTCACCAGCTGGGAAAACCGGTCTACAATTCTTCCCTCTGTAATCTTAACCGCACCGATTTCCGTAATGGTATGAAACTTTGCATTCTTTCCGGTTGTCTCTATATCAAAGACAACAAAGGTATCACGGAAGGACTGACCGTGCGACCGGATAACCAGCTGCTTTAAATCATCTACAAAATACCCTTCCACTCCATATATGATCTTAAACGGATCTTTGGAGTCAAGTACATGATTTGCAATCGGGAATGCCTGAACCACACCGTGATCCGTAATAGCGATCGCCTTATGTCCCCATGCCTTTGCCCGCTTGATGATCTTGGCAATGTCAACCACACTGTCCTTATCACTCATGACGGTATGCATATGGAGCTCTACCCGCTTCTCCACAGACTGATCCATCCGGACTGTCCGGAAGTCTCCGGATTTCTTAATTCCCACAATCGAACCGATCGTCACATCATTTGCAAAGGTATCAAAGGAGACAATACCCTTGATGCGGTAGAACTCACCGGTCTTAAATAAATCCAGAAAGATCTCCAGATCATCATTGGTCAAAAAGACCTTACCGCTGATCGTATCCGTAAAATCTGTGATGTTAAACGTCACGATCGTCTTATTATTCCGGATCTCTCTGGTCTCCAGTTTTATAATCTGGCCCTGAACCACGACTTCGCCCAGTTCCCCCTGAATCTCGGAAATGGCAATCAGCTCACCCTCGCAGTTCCTGCCGTAGAATACATCCGGATCCTTTGCCGCATGCAGAGCCGACCGGCGGAATTCCCGTTTTCCGGTTTCTTTTCCTGCCGTCTTATCCTTTGTTTCCGCAGCTGCGGCAGCGCTCTTACCGGCTGTACTGCCCATCTGCACGGCTCCCGCCTTCCTTCCGGTCGCAGACTCTCCTTTCCCGCCTGTCGGCTTCTCTTTATCTGCCACCTTATCTGATGCAGCCTGTGTCTCTGTTGCATCCTTATAATCATCCATGGCACGCAGCTGTTCCAACTGCTGCTGATACTGCTCCTGTTCCTTCTTCAGCCGTTTCTCATGTGCCTCCCACAGAGACTCTTTGTCTTCCTCCTTGAAGTTAAAGCCTACCTGGATCTCCATCTGAAACCGTTCCCGGAACATGGTGACCAGAAGCTCCTGAATCTCATGGAACCGGCACTTTGCCAGATCGGAATCCGGCATTGGAATCGTCAGAACCGAATCATTCACGACCCATGCTTCATCCTTTACCAGCAGATAATTGATCGGATCCGTTGCCTTTATCTCATATAAAATACTGTCTCCGTATTCATTTAATATCTCCTCTAAGCCATATCGATCTGATAACTGAAAGGACAGACAAATTCGCAGTTCCTTTGTTCCCGGAACTGCGCCCTTTGCATAATTTAACAATTCATTCTGAAGCTGTTCAACATACTGATAATGTATGATATGTCCGGATATCACAAAAATACGCAGACATTTTGACCGTTTGCTGAGTCTTACCCTGTCCACCCATACATCATCAAAATTATCCTGCAGTACCTTTGTTGGTTTATATGTCTGAAACAGATCTAAAATGCAGATTTTACCATTCTGCATGAAATCTCCTCCTTATATCGGTACTCATTCCGTTTCCGGCCTTTTCTTTTCTGAAAATCTATTTTCCCCAGTGTTCCAATTCATAACGCAGTGCCGGTAAGAGCTGATCCTCCGAGAGCTTTTTCACGATTTCACCCTTTTTGATCAGCAGTCCTTCTCCATTACCGCCTGCAATTCCGAGATCCGCCTCTCTTGCCTCTCCCGGTCCGTTTACAATGCATCCCATAACGGCTACCTTAATGTCCAGATTTTCAAAATCCGCGACCATGGTCTCCACCTGATTTGCAAGTCCGATCAGATCAATAGAGGTTCTGCCACAGGTCGGACAGGATACTACCTCAATACCACCCTTGCGCAGATTAAGTGTCTTTAAAATCTGCTTTGCCGTTACGATCTCACTGACCGGATCACCGGTTAAGGAGACACGGATCGTATCACCGATCCCTTCATTCAGAATAATTCCAAGGCCTACCGAAGACTTGATCGTACCACGGGTCAGAGTTCCTGCCTCCGTGATTCCTACATGCAGTGGGTAATCCGTCTGTTCTGCGATCAGTTCATGTGCCTTCACACACATCATAACATCGGAAGACTTAATACTGATCACCATCTGATCATAGCCCAGATCTTCAATCATATGTACTTTGTCCAAAGCACTTTCTACCAGTCCCTCCGGTGTCACTCCATGATATTTTTCAACCAGTGTCTTTTCCAGGGAACCGCTGTTAACACCTACCCGGATCGGCACATGATGTGCTTTTGCTGTTTCAACTACCGCACGTACCCGGTCCGGACTTCCGATATTACCCGGATTGATCCGGATCTTATCCGCTCCGGCCTCCATTGCAAGAATCGCCAGCCGGTAATCAAAATGAATATCCGCCACGATCGGAATATGAATCTGCTGCTTGATCTCGCCAATAGCCCTCGCAGCCGCCTCATTATTGGCTGTACACCGGATGATCTGACATCCGGCATCTTCTAACTTCCGAATCTGTGCAACTGTCGCCGCAACATCCTCGGTCTTTGTATTCGTCATTGACTGAATCAGGATGGGGTTTCCTCCACCGATCACCTGATTGCCGATCTTTATAACTCTTGTTTTATTTCTATATGGCATATCTGTCATTTTCCCATCCTCCGTCGTTTTATCATGTTGCCTGTCGGCTCCATGTCATTTTAAGCAGGTTTTATTTAATAAACAGGTTCCGAATATCCTTAAAGGTAATCAGAATCATCAGAATAAACAGTAGTACAAAGCCGATTCCATGCACAAATGCCTCTTTGTCCTTCGGTACCGCTTTGCCGGTAATCAGCTCTACCAGCAGGAACAGCAAACGTCCTCCGTCCAGTGCCGGAAACGGTAACAGATTCATAATCCCCAGATTCGCACTGATCAGGATCACAAAATTAATCACATTCAGAACCACGGTATAAATTCCGCCGGTTTCCTTTGCCTCCTGCATGGTATCATTCATCATATCTGCCACACCGACCACACCGGATACCTGATTGACTCCAACCTTGCCAAGAACCAGCTCCTTCAGGCTGATAAAGGTTGTTTTGATCCAGTATCGCACTTCCAGTGCGCTGTATTTCAGATTCGTCCAAAGGTTTGCTTTTGTCCGCTCATAATAACCGGTGGACGCATCATAATGATAGCCACCACTGATTCCGATCTGATACCGGTTCAGCTCTTTATTATATTTCGGTACTACCTGAATCGTCTGTTCTGCTCCATCCCGTTCAATTGTCACAGCAATCGGATCATCACTTGAATAAAACTGTATATAGATCGTAACATCCCGGAAATCATAGACCTTTGTCTGATTCAAACGGGTGATCACATCGCCTTCCTTAAGCCCTGCTTCCTGTGCTGCAGAGTCTTCCGCAACATAATTGATCTCTCCGGTCAGATAACCCGCCATTCCGATCAGCACCACCGAAGCAATAAATGCCAGAATAAAGTTAAACAACGGGCCTCCTATGATGACCGCAATCCTCGCCCATATGGACTTATTCGAGAACGCCCTCGGATCCTCATTGCCTTCTTCGTCTTCCCCCAGCATCATGCAATAACCGCCAATCGGAAGACACCGGATCGAATACTGCGTTTCTCCCCGTTTCGTCTTAAAAATACAAGGTCCCATACCAATTGCAAATTCTGTAACTCCTATGCCGGTCCATCGACACATCAGAAAATGTCCCAGCTCATGAATCATAATAATAATGCCAAAAACCAGTATAATTACCAGAATATTAACAACTGTGTTCAATCTTCCACCTGCTCTCAATATATTCATAGGTCCACTGCTCTGCATCCAGAATCTCCTCTACCGAAGGAGCTTCTTTCTTCTGATGCGCTTCCAGACAGGATTCTATGATGTCATAGATTTCAAGGAATCGAATCTTTTCCTCCAGGAAGCATGCCACTGCATACTCGTTCGCCGCATTAAATACCGTAGGCATTGTGCCTCCCTGGGTGCCCACCTCATATGCCATCTTCAATCCACGGAATACTTCCATATCCGGCTTTTCAAACTGAATCGATGCCAGCTGTGCAAAATCCAGTCGTTTTCCCAGCAGATACCGCCGTTCCGGATATAACAGGGCATACTGGATCGGAAGCTTCATATCCGGTGTACCGAGCTGTGCGATCACTGCTCCATCGTCAAATTCCACCATGGAATGAATCACACTCTGCGGCTGAACCACAACCTCAACATCCTGCATTTCCACGCCAAAGAGCCACTTGGCCTCTATGACTTCCAGTCCTTTATTCACCATACTGGCAGAATCTATGGTTATTTTCCTTCCCATGCTCCAGTTCGGATGCTTCAATGCATCTGCCAATGTCACCTGCTCCAGCTCTTCCCGGCTTCTGCCGCGGAACGGACCGCCGGATGCCGTTAACAGGATCTTATGGATTGTTCTTCTGTCTTCTCCGTTCAGACACTGAAAAATCGCAGAATGCTCACTGTCTACCGGCAGTATATCTACATGATATTCCTTTGCCATCGGAATAATGATATGTCCTGCCGTTACCAGTGTCTCTTTATTGGCAAGTGCAATATCCTTACCTGCCTGAATTGCTGCGATCGTCGGACGGATTCCGATCATGCCGACAATTGCCGTTACCAGAATATCACTCTGTGGCTGTACTGCCACCTCTAACAGTCCATCCATTCCGGATACGATCCGGACAGATAAATCCGCAACCATTGTCCTTAGTTTTGCCGCATTTTCTTCCTTCCATACAGCTACCAGCTCCGGATGAAATTCCCGGATCTGTTTTTCAAGCAGGGTTATATTTGAATTGGCTGCCAGCGCCGTCACCTGCAGATCTTCCGAATAATTTCTTACTACCTCCAGTGTCTGTGTTCCGATAGAACCGGTAGACCCCAATATTGCAATCTTTCTCACGTCTGTTTCCTCCTAAAAGTAGTTCTGTAACAGGAACGTTACCAAATAATATATGATCGGTGCCGTAAATATCATGCTGTCAAACCGATCCATAATTCCACCATGACCCGGAATCAGATTACTGTAATCCTTAATTCCGTAATTCCGCTTGATCGCAGAAGCTGCCAAGTCACCTACTACCGCAGGCAGAGCACCTATTCCGCAGATCAGGGCAAACATCAACGGATAATTGTAATCACCATACAGCGCATGCTGCCGGAAAATAAAACCGTATCCGAGTCCACAGGCGGCTGCTCCTATAATACCGCCAATGAAGCCCTCCACACTCTTCTTCGGGCTGAGATTCGGAAACATCTTATGCTTTCCGATCAGGATTCCTGTCAGATATGCAAAGGAATCATTTCCGCAGGCACATAACAGAATCAGTACGGTAAACAATGCACCATGCTTTAACTGCCGTAACCGGACTATGTAAGACAACAATACCGCCACATAGAAGAAGGAAAAGAATACACATGCCATCTGCTTTATCTCGTACTTCGGGAACTTAAATACATATACCGTCAGTAATAAAAGCAGATATAATACCATAACCGGTAACACCAGTTCCTTTTTCTGCAGCTGGATAACCAAATAGTAAAGCACCGTAAAAATATAAGTTAAAACTGCCAACGAAGATTTATGAAGCTTAAATACCCGAAGCAGTTCAAATACACCCCCAAGCGAGATCGCCAGCATAAAAATCGCTACTACCCAGCCTCCGAGGTACAGGGCACCCGCTCCCATGCTTAAAAGAACAATAGAGCTCGCCAGTCGTACCATAAAGCTTTTTGTTTTTTCTTTTTTCTCCTTACTTGACTCCGCCATATCGCCGATCCCTTCCATTATAATATTCGATTGCCTTTTCCAGTTCCTTCTTATCAAAATCCGGCCACAATACATCTGTAAAATAGAATTCTGTATATGCCAGCTGCCATAACAGATAATTAGACAACCTGATTTCTCCGCTGGTACGGATCAGAAGATCTGGATCCGGCATATAACAGGTATCCAGTTCTTTTGAAATCGCCGCTTCGTCAATCTGCTCCGGTAATAAAGTACCTTCCTTTACCTGATCTGCCAGTTTTCTGACTGCTCTTGTGATTTCATCTCTTCCGCCGTAATTCAGTGCCAGTGTCAGAGTCAGTCCCTTATGATCCTTACTCATCTCCCAGAGTTCATCGATCAGCTGATTAATATCATCATCCAGTCTGCTTCGATCTCCGATCACCCGGACTGTGAGCTTCTCCCGCTTCACATGTGTCTTGAAGGAGTTCAAATACTGCCGCAGAATATTCATGATTCCGTTTACTTCCTCAACAGATCGTTTCCAGTTCTCCGTTGAAAACGTATATACAGTCAGATATTTCACACCAAGATCATAGGCATCACTACAGATCTGCTCCACATTCTTCGCTCCCTGTAAATGTCCGAAGTTACGCGGCATTCCGCGCTTCTTTGCCCACCGTCCGTTGCCGTCCAGTATAATTGCTATATGCTCCGGAACCTTCCATTCCTTCTCATTCAGATTCTGTCTCATACTGCCCTCCTTATTTCTGTCTCCTAAAACACAGAAAGAGACATTCTTCCTGTCTCTCCCCGTTCTCACTGTATTTGAACTGCTGATAATCCTATACAGTCAGAATTTCCTTTGTCTTTTCTTCTACTGCTTTATCAACCTTATCCACATACTTATCTGTAAGCTTCTGTACCTTGTCTTCGAGATCCTTTAATTCATCCTCTGAAATCTCACTTGCCTTATTCTGTTTCTTAAAAGTATCATTGGCATCGCGGCGGACGTTCCGGATTGCAACCTTTGCGTTCTCACCCTTCTTCTTAACATCCTTTGCCATTTCCTTACGACGATCCTCTGTCAGCTCCGGAAAATTCAGGCGGACAGACTTTCCATCATTATTCGGTGTAATTCCAAGATCGGAGCAGAGAATCGCTTTCTCAATCTCTTTGATCAAAGAGGACTCCCATGGCTGGATCATCAGGGTTCTTGCCTCCGGAACCGAAATATTCGCTACCTGCTGTAACGGAGTCGGCTGACCATAATAGTCCACACGAATCTTATCCAGTACATGCGGATTGGCCCGTCCTGCACGAATACTTGCAAATTCATTTAATAAGCTGTCTAAGGATTTATCCATCTTCTCTTCATATTGTTCTAACATTGTTATTCCTCCTAAAATCTATGTCTTTCTGGTTTCTATGCATGAATGTATGTACCTGTAAATTCTCCTGTCATGGCACGTACAATGCTGTTTTCTCCATTTAAGCCAAACAGCTTCATCGGCATGTGGTTCTCCATTGCCAGAACTGCTGATGCCAGATCGATTACTCCCAGCTTCTGATCTACAATATCCTGCATCTCCATTTTATCGTACTTCTTTGCGTTCGGATTTACCTTCGGATCGGAATCATAAACACCGTCAATTGCCTTTCCGGAAAGAATGACATCGGCTTCGATTTCAATTGCCATCAATACGGTTGCCATATCTGTCGAGAAATACGGATGACCGGTGCCACCTGCAAAGAACACAACCGTTCCTGCATCCAATGCCTTTACTGCCTCATCCTTTCTGAACAGCTCTGTCATATTTCCGCATTCAAACGGGGTCATGATTTTGGTTGAAATTCCCTTCAACCGGAACATTTCCGCTACATAAATACAGTTCATAACCGTTGCCAGTATTCCGATCTGATCGGCCTTTACACGATCCATATGTTCACTGGTCCGTCCGCGCCAGAAGTTTCCGCCTCCGATTACGACAGCTACCTGCTTACCGGCATCCAGCACCTGCTTTACCTGCCCGGCAACCTCTAATACGGTTGCCTCATCAAAGCCGGTCTTTTTCTCGCCGGCCAGAGCTTCACCACTTAACTTTAACAAGATACGCGTTTCTTCCATTTCATCTTTCTCCTGACTATATTCTTTATGCAAAGAAACTCTTCACATCAATATCTGAGTAACACTGTGAACAGAAACCTTCAATCACAGCCCCATTATTAATCTGTACGGAACGGGACTTGATATTGCCCATGATAACAGCTGTGGAATCCACGATCACAGGTCCCTTTACATCCAGATCTCCGTTTACGGCCCCTGCAATAACCGCAGACTGCGCTTCAATATTACCCACAATGACAGATCCGACACCGATCTTCACGCTGCCCGCACTGGAGATATCACCGGTAATCTTTGCCGCATTTGCATAAATCTCGCTGGAGTTTACCTTACCGTTAACTACACCGCTGACGATCAGCTTACCATAACTGCTGACATCACCCTCTATGGTGCCAATGATGTCCAGAGAACCATCTGTCATGATATTTCCTTCGATTCTGGTGCCCTTGGTAATATATGCGGTACTGTCGCTTACTTCTTCTGCGGCAGCTTCTGCTTCCTGTACCGCTGCAGTTACTTCTTCCTCTTTTTCCGGTTCCTGCACAGGCTGCATCTCAATAATCTTGTCCTCTGACATTTCTGGCTCCTCCTCCATCTCTGTGTTCTGTATTTCTTCCGATTCCTGAGCACTCTCTGCAACCGTCTCTTCATATTCCTGACGCGCCAGCTCTTCGGAAATCGTCTCTGCCTCCGGCTCCGCAGCACTTTCTGCAACCGGTGTCTCTGTAACAGCCTCCTCTGCTGCTTCATCCTGTAGATCTTCTTCATCAATATCCAGATCCTCAAGTGCATCCAGCTCTGAGAAGTCCTCTTCGTCTGAAACTGGCTCCTCCGATGCGGATGCAATCTCCGGTTCCATTGTATTTACATAGGAATCCTTCGGTTCCTCTTCCAGAGTATTCACCATATCATCATCATCATATTCATTTACCATTTCTTCATCACCAGGCATCAGTTCATTGACTGCCTGCTTCATGTCATTCTTGAAATCTTTAAAAAATCCCATATTAACCTCCTTTGTAGTCGCCATACTCCGGCAATATCTCAAATCAGACCATAAGGATCCGAATCATACTCAGCTGTTCTACCAGTTGACTCAGATGAATCACCCGGAAAAGAAGAACAATATTCAAAATCAGTGAAATCAGAATCAGAACCAGCGCTGTTATCAGCAGAATCTTTTTCATTCTTTCAACCCGTCTGTTCCTCATCTGTTTTTCTTCTATAGCTTCTGACATATTCCTTCTCCATTGTATCTTTTCAAACTATTGCTCATAGATTATAACATAGTATCCTGATTTTTTGTAGTATTATTTAAGTATTGGATCATACCCGGGCCCAAATTTTCGGTCGGTCTTGCAAGAAAAGCGTGTTTCTCATAGAACGATTCCCGTCCCTTTGCACACATCAGGCAAAACATCATTTCCGTATCCGGAAGTTGCAACGCTTCTGCATGTTTTTTCAATTCATTTAATATTTTAGAGCCGATTCCCAGATATTGAACATGCGGTAATACGATCAGATCCTGTACATAACAGATGACTGCACCATCACCGACCAGGCGTCCCATGCCTACACATTCACCATCCACATAAGCAGTTACAATATATAAACTTCGCTCCAGTGCAAGCTCCGCCTGTTCACGGCTTAATACCTTCCAATGAACGCCGCTCCGTAACATCAGATATTTATCTACATCCAGTTCATTGTATTTTAATGTTATTTCCATCATATTCTGACCTTCTCATATACGCACCGATATTCCCCGCTGCTTTAATGCTTTTTTCAGATCCGCAATTTCCAGCTCTTTATAATGGAACAGGGATGCTGCCAGTGCCGCATCTGCCTTTCCGTCTGTCAACGCTTCCGCAAAATGATCAATGGTTCCCGCACCACCGGACGCAATGACCGGAATTCCTACATTTTCTGAAATGATTCTGGTAAGCTCAATATCATATCCGGCCTTGGTACCGTCACAGTCCATGCTCGTCAGCAATATCTCACCGGCCCCCAGCTCTTCCGCCTTCATTGCCCATGCAACCGCATCCATATTCATATCAACTCTGCCGCCGTTTTTGTAAATGCTCCAGCTGCTTCCATCCTGTCTTCTTCTCGCATCAATTGCAACTACTACACACTGGCTGCCGAATTTCTCAGCTGCCTCTGAAATCAGCTGCGGACGGTCAATGGCAGACGAATTGATCGATACCTTGTCTGCACCTTCCCGCAGGATTGCCTTAAAATCATCTACTGTACGGATACCTCCGCCAACGGTAAATGGTATAAACACCGTCTCAGCTACACGCCGCACCATATCTACCACAATATTTCTGGCATCAGAGGATGCCGTTATATCCAGAAACACCAGTTCATCCGCACCGGCCTTATCATACGCTGCCGCAATTTCCACCGGATCACCGGCATCCCGCAGATCAACAAAGTTTACGCCTTTGACCACCCGTCCCTTATTAACATCCAGGCAGGGAATAATTCGTTTTGTATGCATTTATTCCGCCTCCTATAATCGAATAAAATTCTTAAGTATCTGTAAGCCAACCCGGCTGCTCTTTTCCGGGTGGAACTGGCATGCATATATATTCTCATGTTCCACTGAGGCATGAATCTTTGTTGAGTATACCGTCGTTGCAGCAACATCCTCTTCATGCTCTGCTTGAAGATAATAAGAATGTACGAAATATACATACGACTGATCCTCTATGCCCTGAAACAATGTTGCACCCGGCTTTATATCCAGAGAGTTCCAGCCCATATGCGGAATCTTTAATCCCGGAGCATCCGGTATTCTTATGATCCGTCCATCCAGAAGTCCAAGTCCTGTTACTCCTTCGCTCTCCTCGCTTGTCTTGAACAGAAGCTGCAGGCCAAGGCAGATTCCGAGAAACGGGGTCTTTTTATCTACAACATCATAGATCGTATTTACCAGATCATATTCCCGAATCTTAGCCATGGCATCACCAAAGCTTCCGACCCCGGGCAGAATCACCTTATCACTGTTCAGGATCAGATCTCTGTCTCTGGTTATGACCGCATCCTCTCCAAGGTACTGGATCGCTTTTTCCACACTCTTAATGTTTCCTGCATCATAGTCGATAATCGCTATCATTGTGTCACATCCTCTACTGTATTTTCACTTTCCGTTCCCGCTTCTGTACTGACAGCATTACCGGAAGATGTTTCGCTGCTGTTATTGAACTGAACATCTGCACTCCGAAGTCTGATCTGCTCTGTATATTCCTGATCTGGCAATTGCAGAAGCTCCAGTGCATCTGCCTCCGTCATACCATAGGTCTCATTTAAGGCAGTCACAATCTGATTCTTCGCATAATTATAGTCATCCAGGATATTTAATGTCTGTGCCTCCTGATAATAATCATCATACTTGGCAAAGCCCTGGAGTAACGCATCCAGTGCCATATCCGGCTTATTCATGGTTCTGTAATTCTCATATGCCTCATACTGACGTTCTACATACATAACCGTATAAATCCGGGATTCCAGGTCCTTATCATCTTCCTTTACATCAACACCAAGAATCTCCCGATAAGCCATTCCGTACTTCTGACGTTCAAAATATGTAGTAGCCTTCTGGATCACCAGCGTATAATCAAATACATTTGTACCCAGAATGACTGCACCGCCCACGCACAGGAAGAACAGGACTATGATCACACATAACGGCTTGTTCAGCTTCTTTTCCGGACCTTCTGCCGCCAGCAGCTTCTCTTCCTCTGCTTTTCTGGCTGCCTTCTTTGAGGCTAATCTGGCCTGTTTTTCCTTCTGATTCTTCTGCTTCTTTTCATTCTGAGCTGCTTTTTTCTCTTTATTTTCTTCTTTCTTTTTTAATTTGGCTTCTTCCTTCTTCTGCTTCTTCTCTTCTGATGCAGCCAGCTCCTCCGGTGTCGGTTCGTCTGACTCATCTTCTCCAAACAGAATATCCATAAAGCTTTTCTTTGCTTTCCTGTTATCATCTATTTCACTGATATCCTTAATATCTGCCATTTCCGGCGGAATCTCAAAATCCGGTATCTCATCCTGCGTTGAAACAGTCGCAGTCATTTCCGCATTCGCATCCAGCCCGAGCATTGCAAATAAATCATTCATATCTGCATTTGCGGAATCGGATGTATCAGAGTTCTCTGCCGATGCTATCGACAGCTGTGTCTCTTCCCCTGCAACGATTCCCTCAGTGTCTGCAGACAGTTCTTCCGGCTCTGCAAATGACTCATTCGGATCCTGCGCTCCCAGATTCTGCATTTCTACTGCTTCCTGCGATTTCAGATCCGGTCCCTCATCACCAAATACCTCTTTAAACATCGCATCAATGTCTGTATCCGACATTTCCATCTCTTCCGAATCTGATGCGGTCGCTAAATCTTCGCCGGACTCCTCTGTCATTTTCTCAGCCGATGCTCCTGCCGGCATTTCTCCCTGCTTTAATTTCCGGAATTCCCGTTCAAAATCATCATCCGCCGATTCATCCAGATAATTTTCATCAATCTGCAGATCACGGATGTCCTCCTCACTTAACGGACTTCTCAGCTCATCCAAATCCATCTTCGTAACATCCACATCATCGAAATCAATGTCTGCAAAATCCATGTCATTCATATCGACATCTGCCAGCTTGTCCAGTTCATCCAACTCGGATATCTCCTCTGTCGGAATCTCTGCATCTGACCATGCAACATCCTGAATATTCGCAGAATCGGTGTCCAGATTTTCTTCCATATCCAGATTGGAAGAAATCGGTTCCGGCTCCTCGTCCGGGATCGATCCTGCTCCAGTCACTGCATCATTCTGCTCTACTTTCTTTAATAATTGATCCAAATAATTTTCATCCATAAATTCACCCTCTTCATGAGCACTCTTTCTAACTATACAATAAGCCATTCCAAAAAACAAGTTGCATTTCACACAGAAATATTATATATTAAGGGTGTTTCAATGATTATCCAGTAAAGGAGGAAGTTATATGAAGTCATCAATTTACGTAGAATTCTCTGACAAGCAGATTGCAGAAAACGAGCTGGTTGCAACCGCTAAAAGAATCTGGGTTGACAACGGACACAAGGCATCTGAGTTAAAATCCCTGCAGTTATACATTAAACCGGAAGATAATACCGTTTATTGTGTATTCAATCAGGACATTAAAGAACAGTTTACATTAGATTAATCACATAATATTATTATAAAAAGCAGTTACATCATGCAACTGCTTTTTATAATATTAACCGTTTATTTAACTGCCTTATTCTATCAGCTTTATTTTGCTGATTCTTCTGTCTTGTTTCTCAATTTATTCTTCATCGTATCCGATCAGCCGATCTATAATATGTACCAACTTTCCAATCTCCGGTTTTGATACCTGTGCATTAGCACCTAAATGTTCACCTTTGCGTTTCATGTCATCATTGATCAGTGATGAAAAAATAATAATTGGAAGATTCTTTAATTCATCATCCTCCCGCACCAACTTTACAAGATGATGACCATCCATAATTGGCATCTCAATATCAGTGATCAGCAACTGTACGCCATACTGCAGACCATTATTCTTCTTTAAAGTACAGATGACATCCCACGCCTCCTGTCCGTTTGCCTTGATTGTCAGATTCGTGTATCCGGCACGATTCAATGCATCCTGGATCATTGCCTCCAGCATTGGTGAATCCTCAGCTACCAGAATCGGAACATCACTTCTTTTCCGTTCTCCAAGATCATCAAGCTCCGAAATTCGCAAGCTGGTCTCCGGACAGATTTCCTCTACGATCCGCTCAAAATCCAGAATCAGGATCAGGGAATCATTTCTCTTAATAATACCGGTCGCCATTCCTGTTCCGTTTGCATTAATGGTTACATCCGGCTTCACGATCTCAGTCCATGAA
Organism: Bacteroidales bacterium H4; assembly: GCA_963626805.1. Lineage (GTDB taxonomy): Bacteria > Bacillota > Clostridia > Lachnospirales > Lachnospiraceae > CAG-632. The sequence continues at coordinate 101,323 of CAVFXS010000036.1, forward strand.
ACCCTGTGGATTCCAAGCACCTGCTGTACACGGAATGCAATATTTAAATTATTAAAATTTGTTACGATCAGCATATTCGTGGATACGTCATCCGGATCTTCAAAGCCAAGGATTGCAAACAGATTCATGACTGTTATAATGTCTCCTCTCGGCATAAACATTCCTTCAATGCAAGGATGCGAATTTGGAATCGGTGTGATCGGCTGCATGGTCAGAATCTCTTTCACCTTAGCCACATTAATACCATAATGATTATTTCCAACGATAAATTCCAAAATCTCTAATTCATTGGTACCACTCTCTAACAAAATATCTGTTTTCACTCTCGTTTACCTCCTACTGTATCGGAATTGTGTGTTCCTCATTCTGGTATGTCACACGAATATCCAGACGTTCAATCTTATCAACAAGCCCCGCTGACATCTGGAATACCAAAACGGCTGACTGCTCAGAATCTGCCGGCACCGTTGCTGAAAACGTTCCAAGATCATCCATGAGGATCGTCAGCATCGGCTTTGCTGCCTTAGACTGGTTCATCACCAGACGGTAGCTCAGATCTGTATTCAACAGATCTACCATTTTATCTTCTGATGTTTTATTTGTAATATCAAACTTTACCACAACCAGCTTATATCCTTTGTCTGCTTCCAGATAAATAAATGCACCATCCTGATCAATGGACGGATAACGATCTAAAAACATACACCGGTTATATTGAATGGAAATTCCATCCACCCCTGCAATCTCGGCAATGTCCTGTACACTGCCGTCATCAGAGGGGGGGAGCATCGGTTCCTCGCTTCCTACCTCCGTTGTATTTTCTGCCGCTGTCGGATCGGAAGCAGCCTCTGTAGTCACTTCTGTAGATACCTCCCCGGTCTGACTCTCCGTTGTTGCAGTCGTATCCGGTTCATTCTCTGTATTCATGTATTTAGACTGATAATCTTTATCATATTTCAGCAGCAGATCTGCCGCATATTCTGCAATCACCCGATTTTCCACTGTCGACAGCTCTCTGCCACAGCCTGCCAGCCCTGCCATCATCATCACGATCACAAGCAGACATCCGATTCGTCTCACAACGACACCCCCATTATCACTTCAATAATCCATAGAATAATTTTATCACATTTATCCTCTCCCATCAAGAAATATCCGTATCCAGGTTAAAATAAAATTCTACTCCGTCCTCTACATTTCGAACGCCATAGTCCTTTCCCAAAGCCTCCATAGCAGCTGCCACAATCGACAATCCGATACCACTGCCACCATATTCCCGTGTTCTCGCCTTATCAACCTTATAAAATTTAATCCAGAGCTTATCAAGCTCTTCTTCCGGAATCTGATTTCCCGTATTATATACAACCACCTGCAACTCTTTTTCCAGCTGGACAAAGCGGATTTCAATCCGGCCCGGTTTCGATACATAATGAATGGCATTGGTCAGATAATTCGTAGCCACTTCCTCGATCAGAAACTCGTCCGACCATACATATACCGGAGACTCCGGCGGAAGAACCAGCACCGCACCACTCTCCTCCAACAGTATATTAGATGAATTACAAATATTCCGGATCAGCTCGCTGATATCAAACCTTGTAACCTGTGCCTGCTCCTGCCCGAATTCCAATTCATTTAAGGAGAGCAATTTCTTTACCATATTGTTCATTTTATTCGCTTCATCTATGATGACATCACAGTAAAACTCCATACTCTGCGGATCATCACTGATGCTCTCTTTTAATCCTTCCGCATATCCCTGGATCAATGCGATCGGTGTCTTAAGCTCATGGGACACATGAGATAAGAATTCTTTCCGCATTTCATCGATCTGCGTCTTCTGCTCAATATCATGATGCAAGGCACTGTTTGCTGTTTTCAGTTCAGAAATGGTATGCTCAAGCTTTGTAGACAACACATTCATGCTTTCGCCCAGCTCACCCACTTCATCCTTTGACTTCACCGTAACCTTGGCATCAAAATCCAGATTGGACATACGCTTTGCAACAATCGCCATATCATGGATCGGCTTTGAAAAATATCGGCTGATACAGGATATTACAATTGCAGCCAGCACCAGAATTGCAAGACTGAAGTATAAAAAGGTACGATTCGTAAACCGCGCACTGGTATTAATTGAATCCATGGAGGTTCGTATTACGATCATGTAACCGTTGCTCAGATATCCGGTCAGGTCGTAATATCCGGTCTGCATGCGATCATCCTGATGAATCTCGATCACATAGTTTTTCCCGCTTTCCAGATAGCTCGGATTCTGAATCAGCTTAGTCATTGCATTCAGGCTGTCAAACATCATACTTTTCTCATTCGTTGTGGTATATATCTTACTTTCTCCATCACTCACAACGATAATTGCATTTAACGGATTGTTCAATCCTTCAAAGCCGACTGCCAGCTCGTCATCACTGACATCGTCATCCCCAAATAGCTCATTTACCTGCTGATAAAGACCTTCCAGACTTTTCTCCGCCTTCGCCTCAAACCAGACAAACGAGCTTCTATGATACAGTAGCCAGCTGATTGCTATGATCAATGCTATAAATGAAATCGAAACTATCGTCAGACGAAACTGAATCGTATTCTTCATTTTCATGGTGTTACCTCGAATTTATAGCCCATTCCCCAGATGGTCTTGATATACTCTCCCCGCTCCTTTAACTTACTTCTTAACTTCTTGACATGGGTATCAATGGTTCTGGCATCACCAAAGTAATCATAATTCCAGACATTATTCAGAATCTTCTCTCTGGACAGTGCCACACCCTGATTCATAACAAAATAATGAAGCAGCTCAAATTCTTTAAAGCTCAGTTCTATCGGCTCTCCATCCACCTTCACCATATGGGCATTAACATCCATCTCAATAGCTCCTGCCTGTATTACATCAGAATCCTGCAGATTGCTGGTTCTTCTCAGTACCGCCTCTACCCGTGCAACTAAAATCTTCGGGCTGAACGGCTTTGTAATATATTCATCGATTCCCAGCTCATATCCTAACAGCTCATCCCGTTCCGAGTCTTTGGCTGTCAGCATAATAATCGGCACCTTAGAATACTGTCTGATCTCCTTACATACCTGCCAGCCATCCATTTTCGGCATCATCACATCCAGAATCACCAATGCAATATCTTTATTCTCAAAGAAAATATCCAATGCTTCCTCACCATCTGCAGCCTCCACTACGCGGAAGTTCTTATGGCTCAGGAAATCATTGACCAGCTTCCTCATTCTGCTTTCATCATCAACCACTAATATCCTTAAATTGTCCATATGCCTGCACTCCTGATCATTAATTTCCTTCTATCATATCAAAGGAATATGATAAAATTGTGAACATTACGGCTCATCCTGTATAGTTGGTGTAATGCCCAGTTCTTCCTCTTTCTGCCGAAGTTCCTTTTCCCGGTTCGTCAGCTCCTCTTCCCAGCCGGCGTAACGATTTAATATTTTATTCTCCGTGTTGATGTATCCGACATTCGGATTCAATGCCGTAATCATGAACAGTGTTAAAACCACTACGGTCAGGGCAATGATCGTTACAATTGCATAACGATACTTTTTCCGAAACGATTCATTCTCTGTCTGTAGCAGTCGGAATTCCTCCTGTTCCTCCCGGAATCTTCCGTTGCCGGACGGTACCTGAATATACGGAATATCCTCTTTCCTGTATTTCATCGTGTCAATCAGATAATCCCGGAACTCTCCCATAAACTGTAATCCAACCGGAGTTCGAAACGCCCGCTTTTCTACCAGTCGTTTGTATATTTCCAATACATCCTTCTTTTTATTAAAATCGATTTTTTCTTTCAATGCCTGGATATTCCGTAGTTCTTTTCTGGCTTCCTGTGCTTCACGTATGGTTGCAAATTCATAGTCTGCAACCAGAAGCTCTGCTGTATCCGGTTCCTGTTGCATCTCTTTTACCTGTTCTTCCATCCGTTTTCCTCCCGTATTTATATTTGTATCTGCACAAATAATCGTGGTAACAAAAAAGGTGTTCAAACACAGGGTCTGAACACCTCTACTTGCATCTTATTCTTCGGTACTACTTTCAACTCCATTAATCAGCGTAACCTCATGTTCTTCAGCTAACGTATTCAACTGTGTTTCATAGTCCTGGAACAACTGTACAGATTCCTGAATCAGCGAATCCGCCTCTGTCAGTATATCTGAATCACACGCCTCAATGGCTTCCTTTACCTTTGTCAGTGCTGCATACTGTTTGTTTGCACCTTCTACACAGGCCAACTTAACATCCGTCACCTCTGTTGTTACCGGAGCCAGTGCATTGATTGCATCCAGATATTCCGAATACTTCGGAATAATCGTATCTGTCAAGGCTGTCAGCAACTCCTGTGAGTCCATCTCCGGATCATTCACATAGGAATTGTATGTATCAATTGCCTCCTGCTGAAGCTTCTGAGCTTCTGTCATATCATTGACATAGGTAACCAGATCATCTTTTACCTCATCCTTTTTACCACATGCTCCCAGACAGATCATCGTCCCGATCAGTAATGCAAAAGCAAGTATCTTCTTTTTTGCTGTTTTCATAAAATAACCCTCTGTATCTTTCGTTTTAATGCTTACATTCGCAGATGTATCGGATGTGAACTTCGTTCACCGGCATCTGCGTAGGTACTAAGGCATCCTCCCAACTTCGTTGGGCCCCTCCTTAGTAC
>CAVFXS010000037.1:0-2829 GCA_963626805.1 Bacteroidales bacterium H4
TATTTGAGAAAGTTAAAATTTCCCGTTTCATTTGATAAGTATTTGATGTAAAATTAACCACAAGGAGTCCTCCTTCTTTTTGTTTAGTATGGTTTTGTTGTGGTGACTTAATTTTACATCAAAAAGAATGAAGATTCCTTATATTTTGAGCATTTTTTGAAAGTTGTTTATAGCAGAGCCTGTGAAAGCAGGGGATTGTGGATAAAAGTACGGAAACTCAAGCAAGGCAGTAACTGGTTGACAGGGCAGAACGAGTGAGCTATAATACTTGAATACGATTGGCTTTTTATGCCTGTTATGCGTAGAACGGAAATCATATACGCGAAAATGTATAGAAAGGATTAAGTGCAATGGCTGAAAAAATGATTATCACATATGCTGGTCTGAAGGAAATGGAAGAAGAGCTCCATCACCTGAAGGTTGTAACCAGAAAGGAAATCGCTCAGAAGATTAAGGAAGCAAGAGAGCAGGGGGACTTATCCGAGAATGCAGAGTATGATGCAGCAATGGATGAGCAGCGCGATATTGAAGCTCGGATTAAAGAACTGGAGAAAATGCTTAAGAATGTCGAGGTTGTTGATGAAGACGAGATCGACTTACAGACAGTCAATGTCGGCTGTACAGTTCGGGTCCTGGATATGGAGTTTGACGAGGAAGTTGAGTACAAACTGGTTGGCTCTAAGGAGTCTGATATCCTGAAGAACAAGATTTCCAATGAAGCACCGATCGGTAAGGCGTTGATCGGAGCAAAGGTTGGCGATGTGGTAGATGTAGAAGCACCGGACGGTGTATATCAGTACAAGGTATTGGACATTCAGCGATTAAACTAATAATAAATCAGAACGGGGACTGGCAGAGAATGTCAATCCCGTTCTTTCTGTATACGACATTACATTTCATGAAAGGAAAAAGAGATTATGGCAGAGCAAAAGGGACAGAATCAGCTAAAGCAGCAGGATGTGAATCAGTTACTGCAGATTCGCCGGGAAAAGTTAGCAGATCTGCAGGCGGCAGGCAAGGATCCGTTTGAAATTACAAAATATGATGTAACACATCACAGTACAGATGTTAAGGAATTATATAACGCACATGAGGCAGAGCTTCTGGCAGGCAGACAGGTGCCGGAGGTAGAAGGACTGGACGAGGCACAGAAGCGCGAGGTTCTGAATAATGATTATAATGAGCGCAGAGCCATCATGGATGCATCACCGATCCATGTAAGTATTGCCGGACGTATGATGTTCAAGCGTGTCATGGGTAAGGCATCGTTCTGTAATATTCAGGATTTAAAGGGCAATATTCAGGTATATGTGGCAAGAGATCAGATCGGAGAGGAGTCTTATGCGGATTTCAAGAAGTCTGATATTGGTGATATCTATGGCGTAAAGGGATATGCATTCCGAACCAAGACCGGTGAGATCTCCATTCATGCAGAGGAGATGACATTGCTGTCCAAGTCTTTACAGATTCTGCCGGAGAAGTTCCATGGACTGACAGATACAGATATGAAGTATCGGCAGCGGTATGTGGATCTGATCATGAATCAGGAGAGCAAGGAAGTATTTATCAAGCGCTCTCAGATTCTGAAGGAGATCCGGAGCTTTTTGGCAGGACGTGACTTTATGGAAGTGGAGACACCGATGCTCGTAGCCAATGCGGGCGGAGCCGCAGCCAGACCGTTTGAGACACATTATAATGCACTGGATGAGGATGTAAAGCTTCGTATCTCATTGGAATTATATCTGAAGAGACTGATCGTAGGTGGTCTGGAGCGTGTATTTGAAATCGGACGTGTATTTCGGAACGAGGGTGTTGATACCCGTCACAACCCGGAGTTTACACTGATGGAATTATATCAGGCATATACGGATTATGAAGGCATGATGGAACTGACAGAGTCTATGTTCCGCTATCTGGCAGAGAAGATATGCGGCAGTACCAAAATCTCATACAATGGTATTGAGATTGATTTCGGTAAGCCGTTTGAACGACTGACCATGAATGATGCCATTAAGAAATATACCGGAATTGATTTTGATCAGGTACCGGATGATGTCGTTGCAAAGAAGCTGGCGGATGAGCATCATATTGAGTATGAGGCACGTCACAAGAAGGGTGATATTATAAACCTGTTCTTTGAGGAGTACTGTGAGAAGGAACTGATCCAGCCGACATTTATCATGGATCATCCAATTGAAATCTCACCTCTGACAAAGAAAAAGCCATCTGATCCGACTAAGGTAGAACGGTTTGAACTGTTCATTAATACATGGGAAATGTGTAATGCATACTCTGAGTTAAACGATCCGATCGATCAGAGAGAGCGTTTTGCTGCGCAGGATGCCAATGCTGCTGCCGGTGATGATGAAGCAGAGCACACAGATGAAGATTTTTTAAATGCATTGGAGATCGGTATGCCGCCAACAGGTGGTATCGGATATGGAATTGATCGTCTGGTTATGTTGCTGACCGATAGTACAGCAATCCGTGATGTATTGCTCTTCCCGACAATGAGGAGCATTAAAAAGTAAAACCCAGTGTTTATGCGGGTTCCCGAGCTTTTCAGTGTGAGTTCTACCAAAAGATTTACCAAAAGTGATTTGGTACGAACAGCAATACAGCAGAATAGATAAAATTAAAATAAACTCTCAGAGAATGGTAAGACATTTTCTGGGAGTTATTTTTATGCCCGGAGAACTGCAAAATCGAAATCCGCACATTCGCAATTTGAAAACCAGCCGAGTAGAATATAGTCAAGGAGGGATTCACGATGAGAAATATCAAATACCACCTTGCACTGACCGATAACGAATACAGCTTAATCATCAA
>CAVFXS010000038.1:0-47225 GCA_963626805.1 Bacteroidales bacterium H4
GCTTTATGATATCGACCAATGACGAAGAAGATAAGCATTACCGGGCAGTTTCGGATGAAGAAGCAGAGAGAGGTAAATCATCCAGTAAGGCAAAGGCATCCGAAGCAGAAAAGGTTCCGGTGAAGGTGGTCGAAGATGATTTTGAGTCCTATGAGCAGGAGCTGGAAACCGAACCACAGAAAAAGAGTATATTCATGCGCATTTATGAAGGAATCGAATCCGGACTGGAGTGGGTGGTAACGATTCCGATGCGGGTGCATGATAAAATTTCAGAGTTAATGGCAAGAATACTTGACTTTTTTTCCAATTTAGCGGAAAATATGAACAAGGTTATAAAGAAGAGGGATATGATTCTTCAGAAAATAACGGGAGTCAGAAGCTTACTCGAAAAGCCGTATACGAAGAAAGTATTAAAGGATGGTAAGGTACTTCTGAAAAAGATGTGGAAACATGTAAGACCACGGAAGCTGCAGGGGAATATTCATTTTGGATTAGAGGATCCGGCAACGACCGGTCAGCTGTTAGGCGTCGTAGGCATGTTGTATCCGGTATATCGGAATCATTTTGTGATCGCACCGGATTTTGAACAGCAGATATTTGAAGGAAAGATTTATGCAAAAGGCAGGGTGCAGATTGGCCGTATGACATTTCTGGCATTGCGGTTTATGCTGACGCGAGACTTTTTCAAGACCGTTCAGAGAGCTAGAACGATTATAGGAGGAAATTAATCATGGCAAGTAACGATTTTAACACAACAGTAAGTACATTATTTAACGGAATGGATTCATTCTTAACTACCAAAACAGTAGTAGGAGAACCAACCAAGATTGGTGATACCATTATTCTTCCATTAGTAGATGTGGCATTTGGTGTGGCTGCAGGTGCATTTGCAGATGGCAGTGCCAAGAACAGCGGTGCCGGCGGTCTGGGCGGAAAAATGTCTCCAAGTGCCGTACTGGTTATTCAGGACGGACATACCAAGCTGGTAAACATCAAGAATCAGGACAGCATCACCAAGATTCTGGATATGGTACCGGAGCTGGTAGATAAGGTTGCTGATTATGCAAAGGAATACAAGAATAAGCAGTCCACAGAGGCAATTGAAGGCGACGATCAGGCAGCGATTGAAGATTAATGAATGATAAGTAGCTTATTTTAGGTACAAGTTGTATCAGAATTGAGAGATAGTTGTATTGTAAGATATGATTATCTCTTTTTTATCTGATTTTTAAGGAATAATCTGGATGCCATGACAGAGAAGAACAGGAGGAAACAACAGGATGAAAGGTCAGAATAAAGGAACTCAGAAGCAGCAGGTATATAATCCTTTTTTACCGTTAAACGAATATATTCCGGACGGAGAACCACATGTGTTCGGAGACCGGATATATCATTTCGGTTCGCATGACAAGGAGGGTGGATACACCTTCTGTATGCTGGATTATGTCGCTTATTCCGCTCCGGTTACGGATCTGTCGGACTGGAGATATGAGGGTGTGATTTATCAGGCAAAGCAGGATCCGCGTTATCCGAATCCGCAGTATATGTATGCACCGGATGTAGTACAGGGAAATGACGGAAGATATTACCTTTATTACTGCATGGGCGGTGATTACGGACAGGGCGGTTATCAGGGGACGATCGGTGTTGCTGTCTGTGAGGAACCGGCCGGACAGTATGAATATCTCGGAGTTGTTAAAAATCCGGATGGCAGTCCAATGATGAAATATATCTGCTTTGATCCGGCGGCCTTAAATGATAATGGTACGATCCGAATCTATTACGGAACACAGTACGATTATGAAGAGCGAGAAGATTTCATGGAAAATGATTCCTATATGCAGGAAGAAATCGAGATGTTCGGACGCAGCAGAGAGGAGATCTTAAGCTATCCGGACAGTATCATGGGTGCCTGCATGGTGGTTCTGGAGGATGATATGCTGACGGTAAAGGAAGAAGCCAGACATATTATTCCGTACCGGGTAAAGGGAACCAGCTTTGAGACACATCCGTTTTTTGAGGGGTCTTCCATGCGAAAGGTCGGAGACAGGTATTACTTTGTCTATTCCTCATGGCAGAATCATGAGCTTTGTTATGCCACCAGCCGGTATCCGGATCGTGATTTTACATTCGGCGGCACGATCGTTTCCAATGGTGATATCGGTTATCAGGGACGCACGGTGGATGAGAAGCTGAATATGACAGGAACCACACACGGAAGCATTGTGGAAATAAACGGACAATGGTATGTATTTTATCACAGACTGACTCATAAGTCCGATTACAGCAGACAGGCCTGTGCCGAAAAGATTCAGATTCTGGAGGACGGAAGGATTCCACAGGTAGAGATTACCAGCTGTGGCTTGAACGACGGACCGTTAAAGGGCGAAGGACGGTATCCGGCAGTGATTGCATGTAATCTGACCAATGGACATATGCCGCATGGGTCCAACAGTATTTTTCAGATGCCGTTTCCGAATGTAACTAATCTGGGAGAGGAACGGTTCATTGCAGAAATCGAGGACGGAACACTGATCGGTTATAAGTATTTTGAATGTAGCGGAGTAACGGCATTCGGGATATCTGCCCGGACGGAAACCGATGCCAACCGGGTCGTTTATCAGGGACCGTTGCGGACGGATGAGCGCAGCAAGGATGATGATAATTTCCTTCAGTATCAGAAGGAAGAAAAGCAGTCCCTGCAGGAAAAGGCAGGACAGAAGGATATGGATGCCTATATCGAGCTGTTTACGGATCCTGAACAGAAGATATTCATTGGTAGACTTGATGTCAGCAGGTTACCAGAAACCTGGACCGATATCCGAGCAGAGCTCCGGATTCCGGATGGAGTCTATGGGATTTATCTGGTTTATCATGGAAAGAAGAAGCTTCAGCTTCGGGAGATATTTTTTGAAACATTCTGATAAGAGCTGCATATAATAGCATATAGAAAGCAAAAGGAGGGCTTACACGCATGAAAAGATTATGTGGATTTGCTCTCTTTTTTGTGGCAGTGGGAATGATCATTAACTGTTTCACTGAAGGTTTTTGGACATTTATATGGATTACCGTCTGCCTGCTGTTGTCATACTGTCTGTTCTGCAGGTAGGAGAGTGGAGTAATTTATATAAAATAAAAACGGTATAGTCATTCGACCATACCGTTTTTATTATGCACGCTCAACTACGCCAGATTTCAAACAAGAAGTACATACGTACATTTTCTTTGGAGCTCCATTCACAAGTACCTTAACAGACTTTACATTTGATTTCCACATTCTGTTAGCTCTTCTATGAGAATGGCTCACTTTGATTCCGAAATGAGCACCTTTATCACAAATTGCGCATTTTGCCATGATATAGCACCTCCTCGTATTTTTATACCTAAATTCACAACGTGACAATTTTAACAGATTTTTTTGAAAAATGCAAGCGAAAATATAGAAAAATTGTATTTCTTTTTTGGGAAAAAGCGGTTATAATATCATTAATATGCATTTTGAATAAAATGAATAGAATGGAGGTTGGCATATGAAAGGACGAATGAGCACCGAGAATGGTGATATCTTAATTGATAACGAAGTAATTGCTCAGTATGCTGGGTTGACTGCAGTTGAGTGCTTTGGTATTGTAGGGATGGCAACAATCAGTATGAAGGACGGACTGGTTAAACTGCTCCGGGGTGACAGTGTCAGCAAGGGCGTTAATGTTTCAGTCGAGGACAATCAGATTTCGATTGATTTTCATATTATTGTTGCCTATGGAGTCAGTATCTCTGTGGTTGCAGATAATTTAATGAGTACAGTACAATATAAGATTGAAGAGTTCACAGGAATGCCGGTGAAGCATATTAACATTTTTGTTGAAGGCGTCCGGGTTATGGACTAATCAGTTAAGGAGGAAATAAAAGTGGCTATCATGAGTATTGATGCAGAACTGCTTCAGAAGGCGTTTCTGGCCGGAGCACAAAGCATTGAGAGTAAGAAAGATTATATTAACCAGTTAAATGTATTCCCGGTTCCGGATGGAGATACCGGTACGAATATGACCTTAACCATTATGTCGGCAGCAAAGGAAGTTGGTGCAATTGAGTCACCAAAGATGGAGACCCTGTCAAAGGCAATCTCAAGTGGTTCTCTTCGCGGTGCAAGAGGTAATTCAGGTGTTATCCTGTCACAGCTGTTTCGTGGATTCTGTAGAGGGATCGCAGGAAAGTCAGCACTTACTACAGAAGATCTGGCAGGATGCTTTGAACAGGCAGTTGCGACTGCATACAAGGCAGTTATGAAGCCAAAGGAAGGTACGATCCTGACGGTTGCGAGCGGAGTCGCAGAGAAGGCGAAGGAGATTCACCGCAAGGTTAAGAATATTGAAGAGTTTGGCAGAATCGTAATCGAATATGGTAATGAGGTTCTGGCGTATACACCGGAATTACTTCCGGTATTAAAGGAAGCAGGTGTTGTGGATTCCGGCGGACAGGGTCTGATGACAGTCCTGGAGGGTGCGTATAATGCCCTGATCGGTAAGGCGGTCGTAGTGGTAGCACCGGTTATGGAGTCTACCCAGAAGTTTGATTTTACAGTCGAAGATGATCCGAATGCAGAGATCACATTCGGATACTGTACAGAATTTATCGTGGTTCTGGAGCAGGAGTATAATGAAGAGACAGAGGCAGAGTTTAAAGAGTATTTAAGCTCGATCGGTGATTCTCTGGTTGTTGTTTCCGATGATGATATTGTAAAGGTTCATGTGCATACCAATCATCCGGGTCTGGCATTTGAGAAAGGCCTTACGTATGGATCTCTGACCCGTATGAAGATCGATAATATGCGGGAAGAGCATCAGGAGAAGCTGGCAAGAGAAGGCAAGAAGTCGGAAGCTCAGGCACCGAAGCCGGCGGCAGAGACGAAACCGGCAGAACCGGCAAAGGAATATGGATTTATTTCCGTTACGATCGGTGAGGGAATCAATGAGATCTTTGAGGGACTTGGCGTTGATTATCTGATCGAGGGCGGTCAGACCATGAATCCGAGTACAGAGGATATGCTGAATGCGATCGATCAGGTAAATGCGAAGACCGTATTTATTCTTCCGAACAATAAGAACATTATTCTTGCAGCCAATCAGGCACAGAGTCTGGTAGAGGATAAGAAGATCGTGGTGATTCCGTCAAAGACGGTTCCGCAGGGAATTTCCGCAATCATCGCATTTGATCCGTCACAGACGATCGAGGATAATACCACCGGCATGACAGAAGCCATGCATGCAGTTAAGACCGGTCAGGTTACGTATGCAGTCCGTGATACCAGCATTGACGGAAAGACGATCAGGGAAGGCGATATCATGGGTATCGGGGATTCCGGTATTCAGGCGGTCGGTACAGATATTTATGAGACGACAATGGCACTGGTGGATGATATGGTCGATGAGGATTCCGAGCTGATCTGCATTTATTATGGAGATGAAGTACAGGAAGACGATGCCAATGCATTACTGGATGCTTTGGAGAAGAAATATAAAAACTGCGATATCGAGTTACATTATGGTGGTCAGCCAATCTACTATTATGTGATTTCCGTAGAATAAAACAGGAATGGATAAAACTCTCTGACATATAATATAAAAAGATGTCAGGGAGTTTTTTTATGCAGATTTCCAGAGATGTGACAGAGGAAGCAATGGTACTCCGGGTAATCGGTGCCGGAGAGGCATGGCTTGAAAATTATCAGACCTTAATGGAGTATACAGATGAGCGGATTCGGGTAGCCGGTAAATATTCCGAAATACAGATCGAGGGTTACGGAATGCGGATAGAATATTATGGCAATATTGATATGAAAATACAGGGCGTGATTCAGAAGATTCAGTTTGAAGATTATTGTTAAAAGAATAAAAGGTGGACGCTATGGGCAGAATCAGAACCTGGTTAAAGGGATATTTGCAGGTCTATGTATCCGGAAACCGGCCGGAGCGCTTTCTTTCATTGATGAAGCATAAGGAGATTCCTGTATGGGAAGTAGAGCCTTATAAAAATGGCTATTTGTTTTTTATGGAACAGCCAAAATTCCGGGAATTGGATTCTATCCGGAAAAAGGCGGGATGTAAACTGGAAATCCGGCAAAAATATGGACTTCCATTCTGGCTTTTCCGTTATCGGAAACGAAAGCTTCTGGTCCTCGGAGTATTGATCGGGTGTGGATTGGTATACTGGGGGTCGATGTATATCTGGGATGTAAATGTACATGGTACATACTTTTATACCGATGCACAGGTAGCGGATTATATCGAACAGAATGCCGTACAGCTCGGATGTCGGAAAGCGAAGGTAGACTGCCACCGGTTGGAGGAAGAATTAAGAGAGGTGTTTCCGGAGATTGCATGGGTCAGCTGTGAGATCAAGGGGACGCAGCTGAATGTGGAGATTAAGGAAACACTGGAGGGAACCGAGGTGATACAGTCTGATGCGGCTCCACAGGATATTGTGGCGGCAAAGGACGGCGTGATCGTTGAGATGATCACACGGAACGGCACTCCGGTTGTGAAAAACGGTATGATGGTTGCCAAAGGAGATACTCTGATTTCCGGCGTGATTCATATTTATGATGACTTCGATGAAGTATTGGAGACGGATATGGTTGCGGCGGATGGAGATGTGATTGCGGAAACCGTATATCAGTACTCGGATTCCTTTGATATGCAATATTATGAGAAGGATTATACCGGGAAAACGCAGTATTCCATGACCGTTGAGTTGGGAAACTTTCTGAAAGAGTTCCGGCTGCCGTTCAAAGCCTATGATTATTATGATCAGGTAGAAGAAAATCATAAATTAAAGCTGGGGCACACTTACGTGTTACCATGCAGCTTTACGGTAAATCGGTATCAGGAATATATTCCGACCCTGCATACCTATACAGAAGAGGAGGCAAGGAACCGGGCACAGGAGCGGTTTCAGAACTATATCAGTAATTTATCCGAAAAAAAAGTAGAAATCATGGAAAATAATGTTACAATAGATTTCAGGGATAATACCTGTGAGGCCGTTGGAACGGTTGTGGTATGGGAACGGATCGGTTATGGAAGACCGCTGACGGTGCAGGAAGAGCTCAGACAAACGGAGGAGAATGAATGAATACAGTAGAAGCAGCAATTCAGATACCTGCAGAGCATATGCTGAATGTATTTGGACAGTTTGACAAAAATATCAAGAAAATCGAACGGACGTTGTCAGTCACCCTGATCATGCGTGGTGATCAGTTAAAGATAATCGGAAATGAGAGCACCGTACAGCAGGCACAGACGATCATAGAAGAATTGATCGGCATGTCAAAGCGCGGCAATCAGATCAGTGAACAGAATGTAGATTATGTATTGTCAACCGTATTTACGGAACAAAGCGGACATATGGAAGAGCTAGATCGGGATATCGTCTGCCATACGATCAACGGGAAGCCGGTAAAGGCCAAGACCCATGGACAGAAGCAGTATCTGGATATGCTGGAAGAGAAGATGATCGTGTTCGGAATCGGGCCGGCCGGAACCGGTAAGACCTATCTGGCAATGGCGATGGCAATCCGGGCATTTAAGAATAATGAAGTAAACCGGATCATCCTGACAAGACCGGCGATCGAGGCCGGAGAGAAGCTCGGCTTTCTTCCGGGAGATCTGCAGAGCAAGGTAGATCCATATCTCCGCCCGTTATATGATGCATTGTATGAAATCATGGGTGCGGAAACCTTCCTGAAGAATATGGAAAAGGGACTGATCGAGGTGGCGCCGTTAGCTTATATGCGAGGCAGAACTCTGGATAATGCCTATATTATTCTGGATGAAGCGCAGAACACGACACCGGCACAGATGAAAATGTTTCTGACCCGAATCGGATTCGGTTCCAGAGCCATCATAACCGGAGATCTGTCCCAGAAGGATCTGGCTCCGAATGTTAAATCCGGTCTGGATGAGGCTCTTAAGATTCTTGGAAAGATCGATGAGATCGGCATCTGCCGTCTGACCAGCCAGGATGTGGTAAGACATCCGCTGGTACAGAAAATCGTCAGCGCATATGATGCTTATGAAGAGAAACGATTAAAGGGAAAAAATGTAAAAACCCCACCGAAACACTTGTAATAATATATCTGGTTGTTTATAATAAATAAGATACTAGATATTGATATTTAGGAGGCATTATGACAGTTAATATTGAGAATGAATATTTGTGTGAAATATCCATAGATTACCTTCATATCATTCATGATATCGTGGGTGCGGCAATCGATTATGTCGGTTGTCCGTATGATGTGGAGGTCAATGTACTTTTGACGGATAACGAGCAGATACAGGAGATCAACCGGGAGAACCGTCAGATTGATCGCCCGACCGATGTGCTCTCATTTCCTATGATCGAGTTTGAGCATCCGGAAGAATTTGAAATCGTAGAGGATCATCCGGAGGATTACTTTAACAGTGATACCGGAGAGCTTCTGTTGGGGGATATTGTAATATCCATGGATAAGGTATATGAGCAGGCAGAGGAATTCGGACATTCGCCGGAGCGTGAGCTTGCATTTCTGGTAGCACATAGTATGCTGCATCTGAGTGGTTATGACCATGAAGAAGATGCGGAACGGGTTATCATGGAAGCAAAACAGGAAGAAATATTACAAAATAGGGGCTATACAAGAGATTAATCTCCTGGCCGGAATGAAATGAGGTAGAAAGATGAGAAGATTCATGAAAAAAACAGTTGCAGTCAGTGTAAGTGCCGTACTTGGTCTGTCAGTGTTAATGACCGGCTGCGGTAAGGAGGATGCGAGCACCGCATCTACCGCTGCAACAGAAGCAATGAGTTCTGCTACAGATATTGAGCTGGTAAACACGGAAGGTAAGGTACAGAGTGATCTGACCGGTGAATGGGTAGATCCTGAGGTAAACCAGAACCGTCCGATCGCAATTATGATCAATAATATCGGAGAGGCAATGCCGCAGTCCGGAATCGGTCAGGCCGATGTGATCTATGAGATGGTTGTAGAGGGCGGAATCACCCGTCTGATGGCTGTTTTCTCTGATTACAGCGGACTGGAAAAGATCGGACCGGTAAGAAGTGCCAGACAATATTATGTTCGTGCGGCAGAGCAGCTGGATGCGATTTTCTGCCATATCGGAACTTCAACCCTTGCAGATAATGAGCTGGCAAGCAGTGGCCAGGATCATATGGACGGAATGTCTTCTCTGGGTAATTATTTTATCTATCGTGATAATTCCAGAGTGGCACCACATAATGCCTATACCTCTGAAGAGGGATTAAATAAGGCTCTTGAAAATTCCGGATTTACCAGAACCCATAGCAGCAGCTATGAGCCGATGTTTACCTTTAATTCCAAGGTGAAAGATCTTGAGAACGGTTCCAGTGCGAAAAAGATCACGACCGCATTTAACGCAAATCGGGTTCCATGGTTTGAATATCATGAGGATGATCAGCAGTATTACCGTTTCCAGTATGGAGAGGAGCAGATTGATGATCAGACGAATGAACAGTTACATTTCCAGAATGTTCTGATCTTATTTGCGGAGACCTACTCTGCAGACGGCTATCTGATGGAGGTTAAGAATAATCAGTCCGGAGACGGATATTATGCAACAAACGGTAAATATATTCCGATCACCTGGAAGTATGAGAACGGAACCATCCATTACTATACGGAATCCGGTGATAAGCTGTCCATGAATCCGGGCAAGACATGGATTACGTACTTTGATGCAGCAAATACTGCAGGAGTTACATTCGAATAGGAGAGGTCTTATGACAAATGAGACATTGATCGGGCACGCAAAGCAGGCGATGGAACGGGCATATGCACCATATTCCGGCTTTCAGGTCGGTGCGGCATTGCTGACGAAGGATGGACAGGTGTTCTATGGCTGTAACATAGAGAATGCATCGTATGGTGCTACCAATTGTGCGGAGCGTACCGTGATTTTTAAGGCTGTTTCGGAAGGACAGCGGGAATTTGATAAGATTGCAGTTGTCTGCAGTGAAAATAGGAAGGCATATCCCTGTGGAATATGCCTTCAAGTAATGTCTGAGTTTATGCCGGACGGAATCGTTTTGCTGGAGGATTCGGATGGAATCGAAGAATTGACAGTGAGGGAATTGTTGCCTGCTGCATTTCAGCTGAAAAATAATCGGATGTAAGAAAATCCCATACAGAGTAGTTTAAGGAGATAACAGATATGAGTAACTCAAAGAGCAGCCGTCAGAATAATTTCCTGATTCAGGGCGGCATTCTTGCCATTGCCGGAATCGTTGTCCGGATCATCGGCATGATATACAGAATTCCGCTTACCCACATTATTGGAGACCGAGGGAACAGCTTATATGACAGTGCATATTCCGTGTACAGTATTATATTGATCATTTCCTCCTATAGCCTTCCGGTGGCTATTTCCAAAATGCTTGCGGCCAAAAATTCCAAAAAGGAATATGTTAATTCAGAGCGGATTTTTAAATGTTCTTTGATTTATGCAGTGATTGTAGGACTGATTGCCGCTGTTTTCTGCTATGTGGCAGCACCGATCCTTGTAAAATCCGAGGCGGCGGTTCCGGTTCTTCGGGTGCTTGCACCGGTGATCTTTTTTTCAGCGATATTAGGAACCTTCCGTGGATTGTTTCAGGGACAGGGAACCATGATCCCGACCTCGATTTCACAGATTTTTGAGCAGATCTTTAATGCGATCGTCAGTGTATTGGCAGCGTATCTGCTGGTTCGACCATACATGACAGAGGATCCGGAGGATGTACTTCCGTCCAGAGGCGCTATGGGAAGTACACTGGGAACCGGTGCCGGTGTGGTTGCCGGACTGGCTTTTGTTGTCCTGATTTATTTCATGTATCGTCCGTCTATGAAGAAAAAGGTACGATGCGGACAGAAGGCATCGATTGATTCTTATTCGGATATCTTTAAAATGATCGTGCTGACCGTAACCCCGATGGTGTTAAGTGCAGCTCTTTATAACGTGAGTCCGTTTATTGACAATTATATGATTTATGCGGTCATGGAGAAGTTAGGTTATCAGCAGGTGGATATCCAGTCTATGCACGGAATCTATACAGGCAAGTATCTGTTGCTTGTGAATATTCCGGTAGCCATGGCAAATGCGTTATCCTCCGCGATGCTTCCGAATATTGCAGCTGCCAAATCTCAGGGCGATTACAGCGGTATTCAGCGAAAGGCAAGTCTTGCGATCAAGGTTACAATGCTGATTGCGATTCCGTGCACCTTTGGTATGGCAGTGCTCGGTGGTTCTGCCATCCAGCTGATCTTCGGCACCAGTACCCGGTATCCGGAGTTGGCAGGGGATCTGATGCTTTATGGTAGCTCCTTTGTCTTCTTCTTTGCTTTATCGACGATTACCAATGCCATTCTTCAGGCTACGGATTATCTGCGGCTGCCGGTTATCCATTCGGCAATTGCGCTGGTCATCCATACCATTCTGGCATTTATCCTGATGTATGTATTTGATATGAAGGTCTGGGGACTTATGATTGCCACGGTTGTTTTTGCGGTTGTTCTGTGTGTGATGAATCTGATTTCCATGTACAGAAGACTGGACTTCCGGCTGGAATTCAAGAAGATCTTCCTGATCCCGGGGGTTGCTGCAGTCTTTATGGCACTGATCTGCTGGGCTGTTTATTATATTATCAATCATTTCTTAAACAGTAATGCGATTGCCTTCTTAGGTGCCTTTGCACTTGGAATTCTGACCTATTTTGTGGCATTGTTCCTGTTTAACGGAATTACGGAAGAGGAGCTGCTTAGTATGCCGAAGGGACATACGATGGTAAGGATTGCAAAGAAGCTGCATCTGCTCCATGATATGGATATAAATGAAGAAGACTAGAGATATTTAACGGTATAGATTGCCGAAACCTGGAAATAATCTTTTCAGGAGGGAATCTATATGTGGAAGAAATTAATTTTAGGAACCGGTATTTGTCTGCTGGCTCTGATCATAGGATATCAGATCAGTTTTTTCAGGCAGTGTAAGCAACAGGCAGACAGACGTTCCGATTCTGATATATCATCCAGTGTTCCGGTAGACCAAAAGGCGGATCGGGTGACAAGAGATACCTGTATTATCATGGAAAGCTATGATGCATCCGGTGCTTTGATCGAGCGGACAGAGTGCAGTCCCGGTGCAGAGCTGATGGGGAATAACCGGCTGGATATGTTGATTTATGCCAAGGAATACCGGGAGCATGCATCGGATACCGAGAAAAAGCAGGGACTGGAGCGTATGGTTCTGGAGTCCTTTTCTCCGGAGCAGGTTACCCTGGCCAAATATTATGGGGAACCACCGGAAGAGCAGGGGTATATACTGGCAGTAAAAGATAATGCAGTGATTGTATATACGGTTGACAGGGAAACGGTTTATGAATATACCAATATTGAACTGTGGATGCTGCCACAGGAGATACAGTCAGAGCTGGTAGGAGGAATCCGTGTGGAAAACGAACGGGAGCTTTTTGATTTTCTGCAGACGTATTCCAGCTGAAACAGCAGAAAGGATACTAGATGGAAGAGGTAGTGATTATCGGAGCCGGTGCATCCGGGCTTGCATGCGGGATTGAACTGGGACGACGTGGAATTTCCTATCTGATTCTGGAGGGAAAAGAAAAGGCAGGTAAGAAGATTTATGCATCCGGAAACGGTAAGTGTAATCTGGCAAATCGCAACATCAGTGCCGATAAATATCATTCTATGGGAGCTTCCGGATATGAACAGATCCGGTCTGTCGTTCCGGAAACCGCCGCAGTCTCAGTGGAGCAGTTTTTTCGCGAGATCGGCATTCTGTTCACGGAACGAAACGGTTATCTGTATCCTCATTCTGAGCAGGCGGGTGCTGTCGTTCATGCTATGGAACAGACAGTAGCAGGACTGGGTGGACGTATCCAATGCGATACCTATGTAACATCTGTAGAATGGAATAAAAAACGGAATTGCTTTCAGATTTATACGAACGAAGAACGATATCAATGCAGAAAGCTGGTACTCGCCACCGGAGGCGCTGCATCTCCGCAGCACGGCAGTGATGGATCCGGATATAAGCTGGCCGTACAGCTTGGACATTCCGTAACACCGTGCCTTCCATCCCTGTGCGGGTTAAAGGTACAGGCATCCGGTTTTCAGAAGCTGCAGGGCATTCGTGCCAAGGGGCAGGCATCCCTTTTGATCGACGGTCAGCGAATTGCAGTCGAAAGTGGTGAAATACAGTTTACACAGTACGGACTTTCCGGGATTGCTGTATTTAATCTGTCCAGATATGTGGGACCGGCATTACATAAGCGAAAGCAGGTGCGGATCGATCTGGATTTATGTGTGGAACTATCGGAGCGGGAGCTTTTGGCACTGCTTAAACAGGCCAGACAGATATTCGAATACCGCAATATCGGTTCGGTTTTGTCTGGTATTATTCCGGAGAAGCTGGCACGTTATGTGTTGAAATATCAGGGAATTTCAGAAGAAACGGAAATCCGTCATTTAAAACCGGAGGACAGGAACCGGCTGATCCGGATGATTAAAAGCTTTCCGGCAGATATTACAGGTACCAATACTCTGGAACAGGCCCAGGTGACAGCGGGTGGTATTCCGTTGTCAGAAATAGATCTGGATACGATGGAATCAAAGGTTTGTCCCGGTTGTTATCTGACAGGTGAGCTGATAGATGTGGATGGCTGTTGTGGTGGCTACAATCTGATGTGGGCATGGGAAAGCGGAAGAAGGGCAGGACAGAGTATAAATGATACGAATTAATCAGATCAAATTACCGGTTCAGCATACGGAGCAGGATCTGGAGAAAGCAATCTGCAAGGTGCTGCGAAACCGGAAAATAAAAACATATACGATTATAAAGCAGTCTCTGGATGCGAGGGATAAACAGAAGCTGCATTACAGCTATTCTGTGGAAATTCCGGAAACCGGATTCACGCAGCAGGAAATCCGGAAATTGCTAAACAATAAAAACATTATGTTAACATCTGGTAAAAAATATGATTTCTCTGCTCAGATTCTGCATGCCTCTATAGAGGATAAATCTGCATTACAACATCCACCGATCATCGTCGGTACCGGACCGGCAGGATTATTTTGCGGATATCAGCTTGCAAAGGCCGGATATCATCCGATCCTGTTAGAACGCGGTATGGATGTGGAGCATCGGGTTCGGGAAATCCAGTCCTTTTGGGATGGCGATGCCTTAAATCCGGACTGTAATGTACAGTTTGGGGAAGGTGGTGCCGGAACCTTTTCGGACGGTAAGCTGAATACAATGATCCATGACAAGACCGGTCGGATTGGGGAGGTGCTCCGTACCTTTGTGAGCTTTGGGGCACCGGAGGATATTTTATATGTAAACAAACCGCATATCGGAACGGATCGGTTGCGGGATGTTGTTAAAAATATGAGAAATGAGATCATTCGTCTGGGAGGACAGGTATTGTTTCAGACCTGTCTGACGGATATAGCGTTTGAGAAGGCTACTGCCGATGCAGACAGAGTTTGTTCCGTTACAGTAAAGGATGCACAGGGCATGCATGCGATTCCGTGTGACTGTCTTGTTCTGGCAATCGGACATAGTGCAAGAGATACCTTTGAAATGCTGCAGCAGCGGGCATTTCGGATAAGTCCGAAGGCATTTGCGGTCGGACTCCGGATCGAGCACCCGGCTGAAATGATTCAGCGTGCACAATATGGAGATTCTCCGGAAGCAAAGCTTCTTCCGGCTGCAGATTATAAGCTGACCCATCAGACCGAAGAGGGCAGGGTGGTATATTCCTTCTGCATGTGCCCGGGCGGACATATTGTAAACGCATCCTCAGAGCCGGGGATGACTGCAGTAAACGGTATGAGCTATCGTGCCAGGAATGCCAGAAATTCCAACAGTGCGATTGTTGTAAATGTGACGCCGGAAGATTTCGACGGAACGGGACCGTTAGCCGGCATGGAGTTTCAGCGTTACTGGGAGCGGGCGGCCTATCAGGCGGGAAACGGAAGGGTACCGCTGCAGTTATTCGGGGATTATAAAAGAAACCGGATATCGACCGCCTGTGGTACGGTTATCCCGGATATCAAGGGGCAATACGCATTTGCAAATTTAAATGACTGTTTGCCTAAGTTTGTGAATAATGCTATAATAAAGGGCGTTATGGCTTTTGATCACCGGATACCGGGCTTTGCATCGGATGATGCGGTTCTCTGCGGTATTGAAAGCCGGACATCATCTCCGGTCAGAATCGAACGGAATGAAGCATTTTACAGTAATTATAAAGGAGTTTATCCATGTGGTGAGGGGGCCGGATATGCCGGTGGAATTACCTCTGCCGCAGTGGATGGAATAAAGGTTGCAGAAGCGATAGCGGTTCATACAGGGCCTTCCCTGTAATGAGGTTTGAAAAGGAGTCAGGAATGAGCAGGATTCGGGAAGAACTGGCGAGAAAGAACCGGATTGTTGTTAAGATCGGTTCATCTTCGCTGGTACATAGTAATACACAGAATTTGGATTATGTAAAGCTGGAAAAGCTGGTACGATTTTTATGCGATTTAAGAAATCAGGGAAAGGATGTGATTCTGGTATCCTCCGGTGCAATCGGTGTCGGAGCCAAGGCACTCGGATTATTTGAACGACCGAAAACCACCTCCATGAAGCAGGCCTGTGCCGCAGTCGGACAGGGGCAGCTGATGATGGTATATCAGAAGCTGTTTTCAGAATATCATCAGGGTTCTGCACAGGTATTGCTGACGTTTGATGTTATTACTTCAGAGGAACGCCGCCGTAATTCTGTCAATACGTTTAATGAGTTATTGCAGCTTGGCATTATTCCGGTTGTAAATGAGAATGATACCGTTGCGACAGAAGAGATTGAGTTCGGTGATAATGATACCCTGTCTGCAATTGTAGCGGCACTGGTGAAGGCAGACTGCCTGATCCTGATGTCGGATATTGACGGTCTTTATACAGACGATCCTCATTACAATAAGGATGCGGTTCTGATCTCAGAGGTGGATGAGATCACAGATGAGCTGCGTGCCATGGGAAAAGGGGTTTCTACCAATCTCGGAACCGGTGGAATGGCAACCAAGATAACAGCGGCAACGATCGCAACCGCAGTCGGCGCCGATATGGTAATTCTGAACGGAGAGGATATCGGGATCCTTTCGGATCTGTTTCAGGGAAAAGATGTGGGAACTATTTTCCATGCACATCCGGAGCATCCGTTTAAGCTGGAAAATTATCTGAAGGAGGTTCATCAATGACCGAAGAGAAAGTTGCAAGAATCAATGAACTATATCATAAATCAAAAACCGCAGAAGGACTGACAGAAACTGAGAAGAAGGAACAGGCAAAGCTTCGTCAGGAGTATCTGCAGGCAATCCGGAAGAATGTGAAACGGACCCTGGACAATACGGTTGTGGAGTATCCGGATGGCACAATTAAGAATTTAAAGGAAGTTGGTGGCTCTTATGCAATCGACAAATAAAAAGATGACCCGGAATGCAATCAAGGGGATGCGTCTGGCTCTGAAAAAAGAGGAAGTAAAGGAACGCTCGGAAGCATGTGTATCCAAGGTATTACAGTTTCCGGAGCTGATAGAAGCCAAAACCGTATGTGTTTATATGCCGGCGGGAAATGAGATCGATACGACAGAGATCATCCGATATTGTAAGGAAAACGGAAAACGGCTTGCTGCACCGAGAGTCAACGGTGATACAATGGAGTTCTATTACTTTACCGATGAAACGGATATGGAACAGGGGGCGTATGACATCTGGGAGCCGACCGGAACCGAGGCGGTTGAGGATGAGGAAAGCCTGGTGATCATGCCGGGTGTTGCATTTGACTTAAGTTGCAACCGGATCGGATATGGCAAAGGCTATTATGATCGCTATTTATCCGCACATCCCCGCATGAAAAAGGTCGCACTGGCATATGATTTTCAGATCGTAGGCCGGATCAAGCGGGAAGTGCATGATGTCAGACCGGATATGGTCGTTACAGAAAGCAGGGTAATTATGAAGCCAAAGGAATTTAATCTGGAAGAAGTCTGTCGGAATGCCAAACAGGCGGCACGGACACTGAATCTGCTGGATACAGCAAAGAAGAATGCCTGCCTGCTTAAGGTAAGCAAGGCACTGGAGGAACAGCAGGAGTTGATCCTGAAGGCAAATGCAAAGGATATCGCAAATGCCAGAAAAAACGGTATGGCAGAGGCACTGATCGACCGGTTATCCTTAAATGAGCAGAGAATGCACGGAATTATAGAGGGCGTTATTCAGGTTGTCAGTCTGACCGATCCGGTTGGTACGGTTATTTCAAGATTTGATCGCCCGAACGGACTGCATATTGAGCAGGTTCGGGTACCGTTTGGTGTGATCGGCATTATCTATGAATCCAGACCAAATGTAACCGTGGATGCATTTTCTTTATGTTTTAAAACCGGAAATGCAGTCGTTCTGCGCGGCGGAAGTGATGCAATCTATACCAATCAGGCATTGGTGACCGTTATCCGAAAGGCATTGAAGTCCATGGATGTGAACGAAAATGCAATCTGTCTGATCGAAGATACCAGCAGAGAGGTGGCTGCCAGATTTATGAAAATGAAGCAGTACATTGATGTATTGATTCCGAGAGGCGGAGCCGGTCTGATCCAGACAGTTGTGGAGCAGTCGACAATCCCGGTCATTGAGACCGGTACCGGTAACTGCCATATCTATATTGATCGGTATGCAGATATCCAGAAGGCAATCCCAATCGTTCATAATGCGAAGCTGCAGCGGCTGGGCGTCTGCAATGCCTGTGAGTCGCTGGTTATTCATGAGAAAATAGCAGATGAGGTAACTCCTCTTCTGGTAGAGGACCTCCAGAAGGAGGGCTGTGAGATCCGAGGCGATGAACGGGTACAGGCAATCAGTACAAGGGTAAAGGCAGCCACGGAAGATGACTATGGCCGGGAATATCTGGCAAAGATCATTTCCGTCAAGATCGTAAAGTCCGTATACGAGGCAATTGATCATATTAATCGGTACAGTACCGGACATTCCGAGGCGATCATTACTGAAAACGAAGAAGCAGCAAAAGCATTTACGGAAGGAATCGATTCCGCCTGTGTTTATGTAAATGCATCTACACGTTTTACGGATGGATTTGAATTCGGATTCGGTGCAGAAATCGGAATCAGTACGCAGAAGCTGCACGCCAGAGGACCGATGGGACTTCTGGCACTGACATCCAGCAAGTACATTATTCACGGAAATGGGCAGATTCGGAGCTGATTGTATATAATATACCAAGGATAAGTGAAAAGTGGGTTGTTCATGATTCATAAACATTCCTTAAGTCAGTCCTGCGGTCTGGTGCTTAGCGGCGGAGGTGCGAAGGGTGCCTATCAGATCGGCGTCTTTCGGGCTATGCAGGAGCTTGGTATTACACATAAAATCGGCGGAATCTCCGGCGCATCCATAGGGGCCATCAACGCAGCGTTATTTGCCTGTGGAAATTACCAGAAGGCGGTAATGGCATGGTCTGAGGTGGATCTGCTGTCGGTATTTGATACAGAATGGGCAATGCTGGACGGAAAAGAGGGTTCGTTTTCCAGGGAAGAGCTGTTAAGGCTGATTCGGAAGTATGTATCCTATGGAAAACTGAAGCGAAGCAAAATACCGGTAATCTGCAGTGTCTCCAGGATGATCACGAAGGACGAATATCAGAATTCTATCCGTGGATTTCTGGGTGAATCCGTATACCATGGAGAATATATGCGTATAGACGGACGTACCGCGAGTACGATCGAAGATATTATACTGGCATCTTCGGCGATGCCGATCATTCATGAACCGGTGGAAATCGACGGCTATTATTACAGGGACGGCGGTCTGACAGATAATGTTCCGATCCGGCCGCTGTATGAGCTCGGATTCCGGGAGATGGTTATCGTCGGACTCAGGAAAGAAATGAAGCGGTTTCAGGCTTATTATCCGGATGTCAGATTTCTGGAGATTTATCCGAGTCAGTCACTGGGAAATTTATTTCAGGGTACCTTAAATTTCAAGCCGCAGTTTATTCAGGAATGTCAGGAGCTTGGATATCTGGATGCTATAAAGGAATTAAATAAATATTAAATAGAGTATGAGGAAAGAACATGAAGGAACAGGGACATATCGAAGCACAGAGACAATTAAAGATCATGGAACAGTGCAAAGCAAGCATTGCTGCCCGGATAAAGGAAGCCGGCAGACCATTGACCTATCATATTTCTACCTTCGGATGCCAGATGAATTTTAAGGATTCTGAAAAGCTGGCCGGTATTCTGGAGGAAATCGGATATGTGGAGACAGAAACCGAGGCTGCGGATTTTGTATTGTTAAATACCTGTACGGTACGGGAAAATGCAAATCAGAAGGTATATGGACACCTTGGAATACTTAAAAATTATAAAAAAAAGAATCCGCGTATGATGATCGCATTATGCGGCTGTATGATGCAGGAAGAGCTGGTCGTAGAAAAGCTGAAGGAAAGCTATCGGTTTGTTGATATTATTTTCGGCACCCATAATATCTATAAGCTGGCCGAAATGCTCCAGACCCGTCTGGAATCAGACCGTATGGTGGTAGATTTATGGAAAGACGCAAAGGAAATCGTGGAAGACCTGCCTTCGGTACGGAAATACACATTTAAAGCCGGCGTTAATATTATGTTCGGCTGTAATAATTTCTGCAGCTACTGCATTGTACCGTATGTGCGTGGCCGGGAACGGAGCAGAGAGCCGGAGGATATCATTCATGAGATAGAAGAAATGGTTTCAGAGGGTGTTGTGGAGATCATGCTGCTTGGTCAGAATGTAAACTCCTACGGTAAAACACTGGAGCAGCCGATCTCATTTGCACAGCTGTTAGAGCGTGTAGAGCAGATTCCGGGGCTGAAGCGGATTCGATTCATGACCTCACATCCGAAGGATCTGTCCGATGACCTGATCGCAGTTATGGCCAAATCCGAAAAGATCTGTCGCCATATGCATCTGCCGGTACAGTCCGGAAGCAGCCGGCTTCTGGAACGGATGAACCGCCGGTATACCAAGGAGCATTATCTGGAGCTGGTTCGAAAGCTCCGGAAAGCGATTCCGGATATTTCCCTGACAACCGATATTATTGTCGGCTTCCCTGGGGAAACGGAAGAGGATTTTGAAGAAACTCTGGATGTGGTTCGTCAGGCAGAATATGACAGTGCCTATACATTTATTTATTCAAAGCGAACCGGTACACCGGCTGCCAATATGCCGGATCAGGTTCCGGATGAGGTTGTAAAGGAGCGGTTTAACCGTCTGTTACAGGTAGTTGCAGAGTCTTCCGCTAAACGGACCGGACGACTGGAAGGACAGACCGTAGAAGTATTGGCAGAAGGCATCAGTGAACAGGATCCGAGTATGATCACCGGACGTCTGTCAAATAATCTGCTGGTTCATTTTTCGGGAGATGAGTCCTATATCGGTAAGCTTTGCAGGGTTCATCTGGATCAGGCAAAGGGATTTTATTATATTGGAACGATGGAAGAATAGAAATCATAGAAGTCTGTGTCAGTATCTGGCACAGACTTTCTATTATGGCAGATAACGTGTAAGAGCATAAGGAGAGAGCAAATGAGATTAGTAATACAGCGGGTAAATCATGCATCAGTTACAGTTGAGCAGGAACAAATCGGAGCCATTGGCCGTGGGCTGCTGATCTTTTTAGGGATTGCGGATGGAGATACGGAGGCTATGGTCGATAAATATGTCAAAAAGCTGTCCGGCCTTCGGATCTTTGAGGATGAGAACGGAAAAACCAATCTGTCTCTGATCGATGTTGGCGGAGAAGTGCTGGTTGTTTCGCAGTTTACCTTATATGCAGATTGCAGAAAGGGAAACCGGCCAAGCTTTACCAGAGCCGGTGCACCGGATTTTGCAAATCAGCTGTATGAGTATTTTAAGAAACGATGTGCAGAGACCTTCGGAAAGGTAGAATGCGGAAGCTTTGGCGCAGACATGAAGATTGATCTGGAAAATGATGGTCCGTTTACGATTCTTTGGGACAGTGATTGGTGGTAAAATCTAGTCAGAAAAAGGAAAATGTGTTATACTTTAGCGGAATAAATCAAAAATGACGGAACAGAGTAAGGTTTAAGATAAGGATGGGACTAACATGGCAGCATTTACACCAATGATGCAGCAATATCTGGATATTAAAAATCAATATAAGGACTGCATTATGTTTTATAGAGTGGGTGATTTCTATGAAATGTTTTTTGACGATGCATTAACCGCATCCAAAGCATTGGAGATCACACTGACCGGAAAGGATTGCGGACAGGAGGATCGGGCACCGATGTGTGGGGTTCCCTATCATGCGTATGAGGTATATGCCAACCGCCTGATCGAACAGGGATATAAGGTTGCAATCTGTGAACAGGTCGAAGACCCGAAGCAGGCAAAAGGACTGGTAAAGCGGGATGTGATTCAGATCATTACGCCCGGCACGAATTTGTCCACGCAGAATTTAAAAGAAGGTCAAAATAATTATATTATGTCAATCTATGCGTTTGATGATGCATATGGAATCGCCATTGCGGATATTACGACCGGCGAAGCAAGAACCTGTCAGGTAACCAGCCGCGAGAAGTGCAAGGATGAGATCAACAAGTATCAGCCTTCTGAAATCATCTGTAATGAGCCATTGCTTTGTCAGGACTGGAACTGGGAATATTACCGGGAACGTTTACATATTACCATATCTGCTATTGATGACTGGCATTTTCAGGAAGATCAGGCAACGACCTGTCTGTTAAAGCATTTCAAGGTACAGTCCCTGGAGGCACTCGGAATAAAGGATCAGAGTCTGACTGTGATCGCCTCCGGTGCATTAATGGAATATCTGATCGAAACGCAGAAAAGCTCACTGGAGCATATGAACCGTCTGGAATTATATGCAGTTGATGATTATATGATTTTAGACAGTTCCACCAGAAGAAATCTGGAGTTGACGGAGACATTACGTGATAAGGAGAAACGAGGTTCCCTGCTGTGGGTGCTGGATAAAACAAAGACAGCCATGGGAGCCCGGTTATTGCGCACCTATATTGAACAGCCGCTGATCCGCAAGGAGCGAATCGAAGAACGGCTGGATGCAATCGAACAGCTGAACCGGGAGGCGATTAATCGGGAAGAACTCCGGGAATATTTAAATCCGATCTATGATCTGGAACGACTGATGACCCGGATCAGTTTAAAAACGGCCAATCCGAGAGATCTGATCTCATTTAAGACCTCTTTATCCTATCTGCCGTATATCAGACAGCTTCTGGCAGGATATCCAACCGGATTGCTTCATCAGATTTATGAGGATCTGGACGGCCTGGAGGATATTCATCAGCTTCTGGAGGATTCGATCATCGAGGATCCGCCACTGCAGATTAAAGAGGGCGGGATTATCAAGGATGGTTATCTAGAGCATATTGACGAACTGAAGCATGCGAAAACCGACGGAAAGCAATGGCTTGCCGAGCTGGAGACCAAGGAGCGGGAGGCCAGTGGTATTAAGAATCTGAAGATCAAATACAATAAGGTGTTCGGATATTATTTTGATGTAACCAATTCCTATAAGGAGCTGGTTCCGGAACATTTTATCCGGAAGCAGACACTGGCAAATTCGGAACGTTATACAACCGAAGAGCTGGATAAGCTGGCAGATACGATTCTCGGTTCCGAGGATAAGCTATGTGCACTGGAATATGAGACCTTTTGTGATATCCGCGAGAAGATCTCCGGTGAGATCAAGCGGGTGCAGCGTACCGCACATGCAGTGGCCATGCTGGATGTCATGGCATCTCTGGCCTATGTTACGGAACAGAACCACTATATCCGGCCGGTTATGAACGAAGAGGGCCGATTAAAGATTCAGGGGGGAAGACATCCGGTTGTCGAGAAAATGATACCGAATGATCTGTTTATCCGGAATGATACCGCGCTGGATATTAATGAGAATCGGATCGCAATCATTACCGGTCCGAATATGGCGGGAAAGTCAACCTATATGCGGCAGACTGCCTTGATCGTACTTCTGGCACAGATGGGATGCTATGTACCGGCAGAGCAGGCGGATATCGGAATCGTGGACCGTATATTTACCAGAGTCGGAGCCTCTGATGATCTGGCATCCGGTCAGAGTACTTTTATGGTGGAGATGAGTGAGGTGGCCAATATTTTACGAAATGCCACCGTCAACAGTCTTCTGATCCTGGATGAGATCGGACGCGGTACCAGTACCTATGACGGATTATCCATTGCGTGGTCGGTTGTGGAATATATCAGCAATTTCCACCGGCTGGGTGCGAAAACCTTATTTGCAACCCATTATCATGAGCTGACAGAGCTGGAGGGACAGCTTCCGGGTGTCCATAACTACTATATTGCCGTAAAGGAACAGGGCGATGACATTGTATTTCTGCGTAAGATCATGCGGGGAGGTGCGGATCGCAGCTACGGTATTCAGGTAGCCAAGCTGGCAGGTCTGCCGCAGGATGTGATCGAGCGTGCGAATGAGATATTATCCGAGCTGTTAGATGAACATGATCTGGCAGGCAAGGGTAAAAAGGTAACCGTTGCGAAGCCGAAAAAGAAGGAAGAGCCGAAGCAGCTGTCCTTTTTTGCAAATCCGATGGAACAGGAAGTGGTTGCAGAAATCCAGTCCCTGGATCTGTCAAATATGACACCGATGAAAGCACTGGTTTATTTAAGTGAGCTTCAGGAAAAGCTTACAAAATAAGGAGGACAGCTAATGATACAGGTCTTGGATCAAAAAACGATTGATAAGATTGCTGCGGGCGAAGTAGTCGAACGACCGGCTTCGGTTGTGAAAGAGCTGGTAGAAAATTCCATAGACTCCGGAGCAACCGCCATTACCGTTGAAATCAAAGAAGGCGGTATATCGCTGATCCGTGTTACGGATAATGGATGCGGAATACCGGCAGAGCAGGTGCCGACGGCCTTTTTAAGACATGCTACCAGCAAGATCACCAGCATTGAGGATCTTTTAACGGTTCGTTCGCTTGGATTCCGCGGTGAAGCATTATCCAGTATTGCAGCTGTCGGCCAGGTAGAGCTGATCACGAAGACCGGAGAGGCACTGACCGGCTTACGATATGAGATTCATGGCGGCATTGAGCAGAATGTAGAGGAAATCGGATGCCCGGAGGGAACAACCTTTATTGTCCGAAATCTGTTTTATAACACACCGGCCAGACGGAAGTTTTTAAAAACGGCAATGACGGAGGGAAATTATGTCAGCGAGCTGGTAGAACAGATTGCCATGTCTCATCCGGATATTTCCTTTAAGTTTGTAAATAATGGACAGAACAAGCTATCAACCTCCGGAAACGGAAGCCTGAAGGATATTTTATATCATATCTACGGAAGAGATATTGCTGCAAATCTGCTGCCGATTGAGGCAGAACGGGACGGTATGAAGATTTCCGGATATGTGGCTAAACCATATATATCCAGAGGCAATCGCAGCTTTGAACATTATTTTGTAAATGGCAGATATATTAAGAGTCCGATCATAACCAGGGCAATCGAAGAAGCCTATAAGACCTTTGTTATGATCCATAAGTTTCCGTTCGTAGCTATTTATCTGACGGTTGATTCCAAATTACTGGATGTAAATGTGCATCCCCGGAAAATGGAAATGCGTTATAGCCGTGGAGATGAATTATATAAATTTATATTTGAGGAAATCCGGTATGTGCTGTTACAGAAAGAATTAATACCGGAGGTCAGCCAGATTGCCTCCGGAAAGAAGATCGAGCAGGGAACACCCGTAGCATCCTCGGTTCCGGAACCGTTTGAAACCAATCGCAGGAAACAGGAGCCGGGCTACGGTTCCGAGAAAAAGGATAATTTTCAGAGCTTTTACGGGCTCCAGAAAGGAACACCGACCGTTCATGAGAAAGAAGCAATTTATCAGGCAACCGTTACGTTAGAACATGCGTCTGCACCTGTGCCCACTGAACGTATCGCCTCTGAGGTCGCAGCATCCTCAGAAAATCCATCGGCGGAGAGTTTGTCCGGAGGAAAATTATCCGCGGAGCAACCATCTACCGGGAAAGTATCTGAAAAATATATATCTGCGGAGCAATCGTCCATAGAAAACACAGAACAGACAGTTGCAGAAACCGGGACTCCGGAGCCGGAAGTACAGTCGAATATCCGCAAGGATCAGATCAGTCTGTTTGAGTCCGGATTTATGACCGAGGAAGCGAGACCGAAGCATCGGCTGATCGGTCAGCTGTTTAAAACCTACTGGCTGATCGAATATGAAAACAATCTGTTCATCATGGATCAGCATGCGGCACATGAGAAGGTCATGTATGAGAAGCTGATGAAGCAGTATGAGAAACGGGAGGTTTTATCGCAGCAGATTCATCCGCCGCTTGTAATCTCCGTAAACCCGGTTGAACAGGAAGCATTGCGGAAGAACATGGACTTCTTTGAGCAGATGGGCTTTCAGATTGAGAGCTTTGGCGGAAACGAATACATGCTTCGTGCAGTTCCGTTAGAAACCTATGGTCTGGCGGCGCAGGATATTTTTATTGATTTTGTAGACTCGCTGACAGAAGAGGGCAATCATCTGAATATGGATCTTTTTATTTATAAGATCGCAACCATGGCATGTAAGGCTGCGGTAAAGGGCAATATGAAGCTTTCCTTTGCGGAAGCAGATGCTCTGATCGATCAGTTATTGCAGCTGGATAATCCATATAATTGCCCACATGGCAGACCAACCATTATAGCCATGACGGAAACAGAGCTTGAAAAGAAATTCCGTCGAATCCAGAATTGACAGGAAATGAAACAGATATGAAACAGGAATATCAAACGAAAAAACCATTAATAATACTGACCGGTCCGACTGCTGTCGGGAAAACAAAGCTTTCCATTGAGCTGGCGAAGGCTGTGAACGGGCAGATGATTTCTGCGGATTCCATGCAGGTGTACCGACATATGGATATTGGCACCGCCAAGATACGCCCTGAAGAAATGCAGGGCATTCCACATTATCTGATCGATGTGCTGGACCCGTGGGAAGCTTTTGATGTTGTTCGATTTCAGGCAATGGCAAAAGAAGCACTGGATAAGATCTATGCTGCGGGTGCAATTCCGATTGTAGTCGGCGGTACCGGATTTTATATTCAGGCATTGCTATATGATATTGATTTCGATGAGAATGATTCGGAAACCGATTACCGGGCAGAGCTTCAGACGTTTGCAGATCAGCATGGAGCCGAGGTACTTCATGACCGGCTTCGTCAGGTGGATGAGAAGTCCGCTCTTATAATCCATCCAAACAACGTCAAACGAGTCATCCGGGCACTGGAGTTTTATCACCAGACAGGTACAAGGATATCCGAGCACAACGAAACACAACGGCAGAAGGAGTCGCCTTACCGGTTTATTTATTTTGTGCTTGATGATGAGCGGGAGCGGATTTATCAGCGGATTGACCAACGGATCGATCAGATGCTGGAGCAGGGTCTGGTCGCAGAGGTAAAACAATTGCGGGATATGGGCTGTACCAGAGATATGGTTTCCATGCAGGGACTTGGCTATAAAGAAATTCTGGCCTATCTGGATAGGGAATGCACCCTTGAAGAAGCGGTTTATATTCTGAAGCGTGATACCAGACATTTTGCCAAACGGCAGCTGACCTGGTTCCGAAGAGAGCAGGAGGTCCTCTGGATCGAGCGGCAGGAATATCCGGATGAGACGGCTATGCTGCAGGCCATGTTATCACAGCTTCCGGCAGAATTCTTACAAAATAATTACAGTTTTTAAAAGCAAATTTACAAACAGGCCGGAATGATAAATAATAGTCCGGTATCAGGAAATAATGGAGTAATATAATGAAAAAAGCAGATATTTATGAAATGTATCATCATATGGGTATCAGTCAGGAGGTTTTTGACCGATGCCAGGATGCGGAAGATTGTCTGACGGAGCGTTTTGCGGAAATTGACCGGATTGCCGAATATAATCAGGCAAAGGTACTTTATGCCATGCAGAAGAATCAGCTGAGCGAAGCCCATTTGTATCCGTCTACCGGATATGGCTATAACGATATCGGCCGTGATACTCTGGAAAAAATCTATGCGGATATTTTCCATACAGAGGATGCACTGGTTCGTTCACAGATCACATGCGGAACCCATGCATTGCATATTGCACTTGCAGGAAATCTGCGGCCGGGTGATGAAATCCTGTCACCGGTCGGAAAACCATATGATACCCTGGATGAGATTATCGGTATCCGGCCATCCACGGGTTCATTAGCCGAGTACGGCGTTACCTATCGACAGGTGGATCTGTTGGAAAATGGTGATTTTGACTGGGATGGAATCCGGAATGCGATGAACGAGCACACTCACTTGATTGAGATTCAGCGTTCCAAAGGGTATGCAACCAGACCGACGCTTTCCGTAGAGCGAATCGGGGAATTGATTGCATTCATAAAGGACATTAAGCCGGATGTTGTCTGCATGGTTGATAACTGTTACGGTGAATTTGTAGAAACGATAGAGCCTTCCGATGTCGGTGCTGATATGGTGGTCGGTTCTCTGATCAAAAATCCGGGTGGCGGTCTGGCTCCGATCGGTGGCTATATTGCCGGAACCAGAGAGTGTGTAGAACGGGCGGCCTATCGTCTGACTGCACCGGGACTCGGAAAAGAACTGGGTGCCAGCCTTGGCGTTACGGCTTCCTTTATTCAGGGACTTTTTCTGGCACCGACCGTTACGGCAGCAGCTCTGAAAGGCGCCATTCTGGCTGCCAATATTTATGAGAAACTGGGATATCATGCGATTCCAAATGCAACGGAACCACGGTATGATATTATTCAGGCAATTGAATTCGGACAGCCGGAGCTTTTGATCGCATTTTGTGAAGGGATTCAGGCGGCAGCACCGGTAGACAGCTATGTAACACCGACACCATGGGCAATGCCGGGGTATGACAGTGATGTGATCATGGCAGCCGGAACCTTTGTGTCCGGATCCTCTATCGAATTATCTGCAGATGGTCCGGTGAAACCGCCATATGCGGTATATTTTCAGGGCGGACTCACCTATCCGCATGCCAAGCTTGGAATTATGATGTCCCTGCAGCGAATAGTTGATAAGGGTACCAAATTATGGTAAAGTAGTAACGCAAGTAAAGCAGAAGGAGGATTCCTGTATGGCAGGCGGTAATTTAGGCAAAAATAACTGGGCGCTGTTTCTGATGATTCTGGCAGGAATTGTAATCGGCGGATTCATCGGCTGGCTGACAAAGGATGTTTCTTTTTTGAGCTGGTTAAATTTCGGTCAGTCATTCGGACTGAGTAATCCAATCGTCTTAGACCTTGGGATAGTAGTTCTGACATTTGGACTGACGATCAAGATTACAATCGGGGGCATTATCGGTGTGATCATCGGGGTTGTAATATATAAGTTACTTTAATAAAACAAAACGGAGTCCTTTTCAAAGCGGGAAAGGACAGTATGAGAGAAAACATGAAGAATTTACCGGAATCGGAACGCCCGTATGAGCGTTGTGAACGGTATGGAGCAAAGGTTCTGACCGATGCCGAACTGCTCGCAGTGATCATTCGCAGCGGAAGTGCAGAGTTCAATTCCGTCCAGGTTGCAAGGCAGATTCTGGAAAAGGATCCGAATCATAAGAATCTGACCGGGTTATACTATCTCAGTAGGAAGCAACTTCTGGAGATACCCGGAATCGGTTCTGTGAAGGCAACACAGCTGCAGGCAATTGCAGAGCTTTCCAGACGGATGTCTGCCGTCAGTCTGGAGTCAGGAATGATATTGAAACGGCCGGCAGCACTGGCAGAGTATTTTATGAATGAGCTGCGATACGAAGGGCAGGAGTGTGTTTATGCGGTGTTTTTAGATCAGAAATGCAGCCTGATCCACTCACAGATGATTACGCGTGGGACCGTAAATGCGTCCTTAATCTCGCCCAGAGAGATTTTTCTGGAGGCTTTGAACTGGAATGCCGTCTATCTGGTTTTGATTCATAATCATCCGTCCGGGAATGTGTCACCCAGCCGGGAGGATCAGACCGTGACTGCACAGCTGAAGGAAGCGGGTGCCATGATCGGGATTCCGCTCCTGGATCATATTATCGTAGGACATTCTGCATATTACAGCTTTGTGGAAACAGGAACATTATAAGGTTACTTTATATATAGAAAGAAGCAAAAGTATGAGATTTAATAATAAAAAGAGTATTCCACCTAAATATATATTATTGATTTTAACTATGGTATGTCTGCTTTTGATCGGTGCTTCTGTAGCATTTGAAGAGGTATTGACTCCATTGCGGTTTATCACCGGTGTTACGATTACACCGATGCAGAAGGGAATCAATGCTGTCGGAAGCTGGGTGACGGATAAAATCGATATGCTCGCTGACATCCGGGATCTGCAGGCAGAGAATGAAGAACTGCGGTCTCAGCTCGATGCCTATCAGTCTGAGAATAAGATGATCATGTCCGATACCAATGAGTTAAATGATTTACGGAAGCTATATGAGCTGGACTCCCGGTATCCGGATTATGAGAAGGTGGCAGCGAATGTAATTTCAAAGGATAGCGGAAACTGGTTTGATACATTTATTCTGGATAAAGGTTCGAATGTCGGAATCCAGGTAGGCTGTAATGTCATGGCCGGCAACGGACTGGTCGGAATCGTAACAGAGGCAGGTCCTAATTATGCCAAGGTACGGGCAATTATTGACGATAACAGCAATGTCAGCGCGATGTTTCTGACAAATTCCAGCCTGTGTAACGTGGTTGGTGATGAAAAGTATATGGACGAGGGTTATATCCGCGTGGAGCATATTGATAAGGATCTGGATGTATCAGAGGGAGATGAGCTTGTCACCTCCAATATCAGTGATAAGTTTCTTCCGGGCATTACGATCGGATATGTACAGAATCTGACTTTGGATTCCAATAATCTGACCATGTCGGCAGATCTGGTTCCGGCAGTGGATTTTGATAATATTCAGACCGTACTGGTCGTTCTTGATCAGAAACAGAGTGAAAAAGGAAATGAGTGATTACTGACATGCGTAGATTTTTGATTCAATTACTGATCATTTTAATATGCTTTTTATTGCAGACTGCTGTATTTCGGTATATAACCTTTGCAGATATTATTCCGAACGTACTTCTGATTCCGACAATGGCATTCGGAATGATGCGTGGACGGAGAGAAGGCATGGTTGTCGGTTTTATTTCCGGACTGCTGCTTGATATTTTCTATGGTGCCATGATCGGTCCGTATGCATTGTTATATATGTATCTCGGTTATATCAACGGCTTTTTCCACAGAGTCTACTATATGGAAGATCTGTTGCTTCCGATGTTGATGTCCGGTGCCAATGATCTGGTATTTAGCTTGATCGTATATTTTGTATCATACCTGATGCGGAACCGATTGGATTTCGGATTCTATTTTCTGCATGTCATATTACCGGAGGTTATTTATACGATGCTGATAACTCTCATCCTATATAAACCACTGGTTAAAATAAACCGCTGGCTGAAGGATAAAGAAGAAGGGATGGAAAACGGATGATTCGAGAATTATTTGGGGCAGTTAAGGATTTCCTGAAGGGCTATATGAGCCACCGCCTGTTTCCATTGACAATTATATTTTTTATTTTATGTGGTATTTTGGTGTACCGGTTGTTTGTTCTGCAGATCGTAGACGGACAGGAATATCTGGATAATTTTACGTATAAGCAGGAACGGACGGTCACAGTTCCGGCTTCCCGTGGCATTATCTATGATAAGAATGGAAAAGAACTGGCTTATAATGAGATATCCTATTCGGTTACATTTGGAAACAGTGAACAGCTGGAG
Source organism: Bacteroidales bacterium H4 (assembly GCA_963626805.1). GTDB lineage: Bacteria > Bacillota > Clostridia > Lachnospirales > Lachnospiraceae > CAG-632. Next base: position 31,001 of record CAVFXS010000038.1, read on the forward strand.
AGTAAGGCTGCCGAGCTGAAAATGGGTGAGGATGAACTGAAAAACCAGATCGTACACGAGACCATTCAGATTCTGGAACAGAACGGAGATCAGGTAATCTACAGTGATTTCCCGATTGCCATCGACCCCAATGGTAATCTGGGCTTTACGGTTGATGGAAGTGCGTTGACCAGATTCCGGATGGAGGTTTATGCGGTCAGTAAGGAAGAGGATCTGAAGGAGCATAAGAATGCGACAGCAGAGGACATCTTCCAGTATCTTCGCAATAATAACAATGCGAAAAAGAACCGGAATTTCGATATTGCAGATGAATACTCGAAGGAGGATGCATTAAAGATCATGGCGGTTCGTTATTCGCTATGGCTGAATCGTTTTCAGCAGTATGTAACGGTCAAGATTGCATTGAATGTTTCCGAAGAAAGTATTGCTCAGATTTCGGAAAGCAAGGATGAACTGCTGGGTATGGATGTTCAGGTGGATTCTACCCGTGTCTATACAGATGCAAAATATTTTGCAAATATTATCGGGTACATCGGAAATATTTCCTCAGATGAACTTGCGGAATATAATGCAAATCTAGCAGATGAGGATAAATATGTTTCTACCGATGTCGTCGGCAAGGCCGGGCTGGAATACGTTCTGGAAGATGAATTACGGGGACAGAAAGGTTCTCAGAATCTGTTTGTTGATAATATGGGACGTGTGCTGGAGGTCGTATCAAGCAGTGATGCGACAGCCGGAAATGATGTATATCTGTCCATTGACAGTGATCTGACAAAGTTCTGTTATGATGCTCTGGAACGGGAGCTGTCCGGAATTTTACTGGCACATTTGTCGGAGGGCAATTCCAGGGGTACCGAGAAAAATATCCTGATTCCGATCAATGATGTATATTTTGCATTGTTTGATAATAACACATTATCCATGAATCATATTCGTTCGGAGAGTGCAAGCAGCAATGAGCAGAGTTTTCTCAGCAGCTTTGAATCGAGTCAGTCCGGGGTTTTGTCAGCCGTTGAGAATGAATTGCTGAATTCGGATGTGGCAATGAAGGATTTATCCGAGGCAAATCAGGGATATATGCAATATGTTTATGAGATGCTGGTTGATAATAAGATTCTGGATGTAACCGTGATCCCGGATAATGATGATACGTATGTTGCATATAACACCAGCCAGACGATCGGACTGGGGGCTTATTTACGATATGCGATCAATCAGAATGCAATTAATATTTCGAACTTTGAATTAAACAGTGATTATTATGATTCAGAAGAAATCTATAACGCACTGGTCAGCAATATCATTACAGAGTTGAAGCAGGATAGCGAATTCGACAAACTGGTCATCAAATATATGATACAATCAGGGGTGACAAGCGGAAGGCAGATCTGTCTGATGTTATATGATCAGGGTGTTTTAAGTACCGAGGACGAAGATTATGCACCACTGGAAAGCGGACAGCTCAGCGCCTATACCTTTATGTACCGGAAGATCCAGAAAATCGAAATCACACCTGCACAGCTGGCACTGGATCCATGTTCCGGCTCTGTGGTAGTAACAGATGTCAATACCGGCAAGGTTCTGGCTCTGGTCAGTTATCCAAGCTATGACAATAATCGGTTGACCAATACGATCGATACGGCGTATTACATGAAACTGAATTCTGATAAGACAACCCCGATGTTTAACCGAGCGACCCAGCAGCGTACAGCACCCGGTTCGACCTACAAGATGCTTACGACGGTTGCCGGTGTACAGGAGGGCGTTCTCGGACTGAATGAGTCCATCGCTACCCACGGCATCTTTACAGAGATCACACCGAGCCCGCGGTGCTGGATTTATCCCGGCAACCATGGCACGATCGATATTCCAAAGGCACTGGAGGTATCCTGCAACTATTTCTATTACGAGGTAGGTTACCGCCTGGGTCTGGACGAGACCGGTGGTTTTAATGAGCAGAAGGGTCTGGAGCGATTGTCCAAATATGCAACCGTATTCGGATTGGATCGGAAATCCGGTGTTGAAGTATCGGAGATCGACCCGATCGTATCAAACGACAGTCTGGTCCGTTCCTCAATCGGACAGGGCAAAAACAGCTACACACCGGTTCAGCTCGCACGATATGTAAATACTATCGCAACACGCGGTGATTGCTATGATCTGTCATTGATCAGTGATATTAAGAATTATGAGGGTAACAGTGTCTATGATAAGGAGCCGGTTGTGACATCCCATCCGGAGATTTCATCCGCATTATGGGATTCCATCTACAGTGGTATGCGCCGGGTTGTTACAGATAATACAGCCGCAAGCAGTCTGTTGAATCAGATGGATGTTGCCGTTGCCGGTAAGACCGGTACCGCACAGGAGGATCTGACGAGAGCCAACCATGCGTTGTTTGTTTCATTTGCACCATATGAGAAACCGGAGATCACGGTCACAACGGTTATTCCGTTCGGATATTCATCCGGAAATGCAGAGGAGCTGGCCAGCATGATCTACGCATATTATTTCCAGCCGGAATTACTGGAGAATCATACCGTATCCGGAAACAGTGTGCATACAGATTAATACTTGCCAAGGCTGACCGATATGGTATATATTGTTATTATATGTTTAAAGAATGTACATGGATGAGGTGACATCATGAAGGAACATGTATTAATAAAGGGAAACCGCTATGGAATTGTTCTTGTCCTGGATCCGGATATTCCATTCGAGGATCTTCTGATTGAGATTGGAGTCCGCTTTGATGACTCCAGCAAATACTTTAACAGTAATGCACAGAGTGCAATTACATTTGAAGGCAGAGATTTATCCTCCGAAGAGATTGAACGGATTCTGGATCTGATCAAGAAACGGACAACCCTACGGATTCCATATGTAATTGATAATAATAAAGAAACCGAAGAAAAGTTTCAACGGATCATCGAAGGACGACAGCAGGAGAATGTGCCTGCTTCCGATGATGGCACACGTTATATTTATCCGGATCAGAATGATGGATTGTTTTACAAGGGAACCCTTCGGTCGGGTCAGACACTGGAGTCTTCCGGAAGTCTGGTTATGATCGGAGATGTGAATCCGGGTGCAACCGTTATGTCGAACGGAAATATCATCATTCTCGGAAGCCTGAAGGGAACCGCTATAGCAGGAGCCGGTGGAAATAAAAATGCATTTGTTCTTGCACTGGTTATGACCCCGATGCAGGTACAGATCGGTGATATTATCGGCAGGTCGCCGGATAAGCCGAAGAAACTGTTTGGCAATAAGAATATGGACGCACAGATTGCGTTTGTTGAAAATGATAATATTTATATCGAACCAGTTAGTAAATCGGTTCTGAATGATATTAATATATAGGTCCTCAATCAGAGATTGAGGACAAATAATACCGGAGTGGAGGAATGAAACGTGAGTGAAGTAATCGTTATAACATCAGGAAAAGGTGGTGTCGGAAAGACTACAACTACTGCAAACGTAGGTACAGGTCTTGCCAAACTAAATAAGAAGGTTGTATTGATTGATACTGATATAGGTCTGCGTAATCTGGATGTTGTTATGGGCCTGGAAAACCGTATCGTATATAATCTAGTGGATGTCGTAGAGGGTAATTGCAGATATAAGCAGGCATTAATTAAAGATAAGCGTTATCCGAACCTGTTTCTGCTTCCATCAGCTCAGACCAGAGATAAGACCTCTGTATCCCCGGAGCAGATGAAAAAGCTGGTAGATGAATTACGGGAAGAATTTGATTACATACTGCTTGACTGCCCGGCAGGAATTGAGCAGGGATTTAAGAACGCAATCGCAGCTGCAGATCGTGCACTGGTTGTTACAACACCGGAAGTATCTGCAATTCGTGATGCCGATAGAATTATCGGACTGTTAGAGGCGAATGAAATCAAAAAGATTAATTTGATCGTAAACAGAATCCGTATGGATATGGTAAAACGTGGTGATATGATGTCCATTGATGATGTTGTAGAAATCCTGGCGATTGACCTGATCGGTGCTGTACCGGATGATGAAAATATCGTTGTTTCTACGAACCAGGGCGAACCGCTGGTTGGGGATAATTCACTTCCGGGCAAGGCCTATATCAATATCTGCAAGAGAATCATGGGCGAAGATGTACCATATTTAGACTTAACGAATGATGGTTTTTTCAAAAAATTATCAAAGATTTTCAAGAAGTCTAATTAACGAAGGAGGGAACAGATTACTATGGGATTAAAAGAGCTGTTTTTTGGAAAGAAAAAGACCTCTGGAGATTATGCAAAAGACCGTCTGAAATTATTATTGGTATCGGATCGTGCGAATTGTTCACCAGATGTTATGGAGCAGATAAAAAATGAAATTATTCAGGTAATTTCAAAATATGTTGAAATTGATGCATCCGGACTGGATATCCAGATCACCCAGACAGAGTCTGAGGGTGGAAATGGAAAGGTTCCGGCAATTTATGCAAACATTCCGATTAAGGAGTTAAAGGCAAATAATACAAAAAAGTAGGAAGCATCACTTATGTTTAAGGGATATCGATTACGGGATTATAATTTCAAACTGGTAATACTGGTACTGATTGCAACTGTTTTTGGAACAATCGTAATCAACAGTGCAGACAGCTCCTATACAAATAAGCAGATTATAGGACTGATTGGTTGCCTGTGTGTAATGGCATTTCTTTCGTTATTTGACTACCATTATTTCTGTAAGCTTTGGCTGGTGATATATGGGATTAACCTGATCATGCTGATTGGTCTGATTCCTTTTGGTAAAACCGTTAATAATGCAAAGCGCTGGTATGGTATCGGAAACTTTATGACCATTCAGCCATCCGAGTTCACCAAGCTGTTTATGATTATATGTATGGCAGTATTGCTGACAAAGCTGAAGGATAAGTTGAATACCTGGAAAAGTTTGTTACTGATTGCCGTATTTTGTGCACCGCCATTATTATTAATTCAGAAACAGCCGGATCTATCAACGACAGTTGACATTTTTTTGGTTATGGTGGCTATGATCTATGTAACAGGGCTCAGTTATAAGCTGATTGGAATTGTGGCATTGATTTTGGTTCCTCTGAGCAGTGTGTTTTTCTGGTATATCCAGCAACCGGGGCAGAAATTGTTAAATGATTATCAATTGGGACGGATTCTTGCCTTTCGTTATCCGCAGGACTATGCATTAACGACAGGATATCAGCAGTCAAATTCTGTTATGGCAATTGGTTCCGGAATGTTGAGTGGTAAAGGACTTACATCAGATTCTCTGGCGACGGTTAAGGATGCCAATCTGATTTCCGAGCAGCAGACGGACTTTATTTTCTCGGTTGTCGGAGAAGAATTGGGCTTTATCGGATGTGTGTTTATTATTGCAATTCTGCTATTGATAGTGTTACAATGTATACGTATAGCAAGAAGGGCAGAGGATACTGAAGGAATGCTGATTGCTGCCGGCGTTGCTACTTTGATTTGTTTTCAGTCATTTATAAATATTGGAGTTGCAACCCAGATATTGCCAAATACCGGATTACCTTTACCGTTTGTAAGTTATGGGTTAAGCTCGCTATTGTCGAGTTGCGGTGGAATCGGGTTGGTATTGAATGTTGGTCTGCATAAAAAAAAATATTGAGGTGAGCTTATGAATATAGGATTAATTGCACATGACAGCAAGAAGAAGCTGATGCAGAATTTTTGTATAGCTTATCGAGGGATTTTGTGCAAACACAATCTGTTTGCAACCGGGACTACCGGACGTTTGATCGAAGAGGTTACAAACTTAAATGTATACAAGTACTTAGCCGGACACTTAGGTGGTGAGCAACAGTTAGGCTCACAGATCGAGAGTAATGATTTAGATATGATGATTTTTTTAAGGGATCCGCTGACGCCAAAATCACATGAGATTGATGTGAATAATATTTTTCATTTGTGTGATATGCATAATATACCATTAGCAACCAATCTGGCGACTGCAGAGCTTTTGATCAAGGCTCTGGATCGTGGAGATCTGGAATGGCGGGATGTATACAGGTAAACGATAAAGCTGCCGGAGGACCATCATCAGGCAGCTTTCTTCGTGCATATTCTTGGTGGAATAAGGAGGAAGTATGAAACGTTCTATCGCATTGTTTTTCAGTGTAATTTTATGGCTTGGAATGCTGACAGGATGTCAGGAATATGAAATAACACCGGAGGCATCCAGTTATTTTCATATTGACAATAGCAGGACATATACAAGTACCCTGACAGAATCGCCGGTTATTAAGAGCAGCTTTGCATCTTCTTATGCGGTGATTCCATATGGAACCTATGATAACCGACCGTTTTCTTCTGCAGTTCTTTGCATCAATAATACAACGAACCAGATGGTTCAGGCATCCAATCCGTTCGAGAAGATTTATCCGGCCAGTATCACAAAAATAATGACGGCTCTTCTGGTTCTGGAACATGGGCATCTGGATGATACAGTCACCATTGCTGAAGATATTGCCTTGGATGATGCTCAGGCCGTTACCATCGGATTAAAGGCAGGTGATACATTGACTGTCAATGAATTGCTTCATGGGCTTCTGATCACTTCCGCTAATGACTGTGCAGTTGCTCTGGCACGTTATATTGCCGGAAATGAGGCTGAATTTGCGGATCAGATGAATCAGCGGGCCAAAGAGCTTGGAGCCACCCATACACATTTTGTAAATCCACATGGTCTTCATGATGAAAATCATTATACAACTGCTTATGATTTGTATCTGATTTTTCGGGAAGTGATTCAGCATTCGGAGTTTCAGGACATTACCAGTACTGCTGAATATACTATTCGGTATACAGACGGGGAAGGAGTTCCGGTGGAAATTTCAATTTCCAATTCCGATCTTTTTATTTCTGCAGGATATTCACTGGAAGATGGTATTACAGTGGTTGCAGGTAAAACCGGAACCACGAATGAAGCCGGCTGTTGTCTTATTGTAGAAGCGAAGGATAACAGCGGACAGGATTATATTGCAATGGTATGCGGAGCGCCTTACCGGGATTCTCTGTATTATCAGCTCCAACAGGTACTGAATCAGATTGTTACAACCGATGAAATTAGCACAACTTCTTGTTGTACTTCCCATGAGGTTGTACTATAATTAGTGGTAGTGGATTTTTATAAGATGACAGGAGGATGTAGAATCATGATTCAAATCATAGCAGGTGAAAAAGGCACAGGAAAAACAAAGGAATTGATAACAATGGCAAATGATGCAGCATTGTTAAGTGTATCACCGATCATATATCTGGACAAAAATAATAAACATATGTATGAGCTTTCCAATCAGATTCGAATGATTAATATATCCGACTTTCATATTGAAAATTTTCAGATGTTTTGTGGCTTTTTATATGGAATTGCAGCACAGGATTATAATTTAAATGAAATTTATCTGGATAGCTTTCTGACAATTGCACATATCAGCAAGGAAGATCTGGAGCAGTCTGTGAAGGCAATGTCCCTGTTCTCTGATTCCCAGGGAATCAATCTGGTGATTAGTGTATCCATGGATGCCGATGAGATGCCGGATATTGTGAAAGAACTTGTAACGGTTTCATTATAGAAATAATCTGGGACAGGTGATTTTCACCCGTCCTTTTTTGAACACTTAAAGCTAAATTTAGGAGTTTATAAATGAGTCGGAAAAAGGTTATAAAACTTCATAACGTTCCCAATCTGAATATCGGTGTAATCATCTTTGTACTCCTGTTTCTTTTTCTTGGCGTCCAGATCATACGTAGTCTGAATCAGAAGCATTATTCCATATACGAGGTTCAACGCAGTTATATGGACGATAATATCAGCGGTTCAGCCATTGCACTTCGCAGTGAAACTCTGATTGCTACTGATGTATCCGGATATATCAATTATTATATCCGCAATGGAGAAAAGGTCGGAAAAAATGCCACGGTTTACACCCTGGATTCCACCGGTACGTTATCAGATATGATTTCTGAGGCTTCTGGAAATGACATTGTTTTATCAAGCACAGGATATTCAGAGATCCAGAGTAGTATCCGTGCATTTCAGAGCTATTACTCAGATATATCGTTTTCCGATGTATATGATTTTAAATATGAGCTGGATGGCGAGATCTTGGGAATTGCGAATACACAGGTTCTGGATGCCTTAACGACTTCAGGTTCTATCGGTTCAACCTTTACACAGGTAAATGCACCGGAAAGCGGTATGGTTACATATTATCAGGATGGATATGAGAATAAAAAACCATCTGATATTACAAATGATGATTTTGATACCACAAAGTATCAACGTTCTTCTTTGAAAACGGGTGACGTATTGCAGGCGGGAAGTCCGGTTTACAAGCTGATTACCAGTGAAATATGGAATCTGGTATTGCCGTTATCTACGGAGGATGCCGAACGTCTGAGAGAAGATACCCGTGTCACACTGAACATGCCGAATATTGCCAACGTTGTATATGGTGATATCGAAGTGATTCAGAATGGGGATGCCTATTTTGCCAATATTACACTGGATAAATTGTTGGTGAATTTCTGTAATGAGCGTTATGTTCCGATTGAGATTGTAATGTCCAAGCAGGAGGGACTGTCAGTGCCGAACAGTGCTATTCTGGAGAAGGATGTCCTTAAAATACCAAAGGATTATCTGACAACCGGAAGCAACTCATCCAAGCGCAAATTCTTAAATGTACGGACTATGGATGAAAACGGAAATCTGTCCATTCAGCAGATTGCACCTACAATCTATAATTCAGATGATACCTACTGCTATGTCAATCCGGCAGAGTTTGCGGACGGAGCAGTTCTGGTTAAGAATGATTCGGATCAGACACTGAATGTCTCGGATGCCGGACATACAACTTTGACTGGTGTTTACTATGCAAGTGAGGGAATTGCGACCTTTAAACAGATAGAAATACTGACTGCAGATGATGAATTTACGATTATTACGGAGGGGGTTGATTACAGCCTGTCCATGTATGATCGAATTATTCTGGATGCTTCTACTGTAGAAGAGGGGCAGATTATATAAATTCTTATTAGGAGATGATAGTTGTGATAAAAGAGAATATTCTTGACGTACAGAAAAATATTGAAGCGGCCTGCCAGCGGGTAAACCGTGATCCATCGGAGGTGACGCTGATTGCGGTCAGCAAGACGAAGCCGTTATCCGTTATTGAGGAAGCCATAGATGCAGGAATGACTGAGTTTGGTGAGAATAAGGTTCAGGAGATGGTTGATAAAATAGAGCATGTCAGCCGTCCGGTTCACTGGCATCTGATCGGTCATTTACAGACCAATAAGGTAAAATATATTGTTGATAAAAATCTACTGATTCATTCTGTGGATTCTGTAAAGCTTGCAAATGAAATTCAAAAGGATGCCCTGAAAAAGCAGGCACATTGCAACATTCTCCTTGAGGTAAATGTTGCTCAGGAGGCATCCAAATTCGGCTTTACAGTAGAAGAGGTACCGGCAGCCGTAGAAGAGATTTCGAAGCTGTCCAATGTCCACATTCAGGGTTTGATGACAATTGCACCTTTTGTTGAAAATCCCGAAGATAATCGTGCTTTTTTTGCAAAACTGCACAAATTATTACTTGACATAAAATCAAGAAACATTGATAATGTTAATATGAGTGTACTATCTATGGGTATGACAAATGACTACGTAGTTGCGGTTGAAGAAGGAGCAACTATGGTTCGTGTCGGAACAGGTATTTTCGGTGCACGAAATTATAATATTTAGAGATAGGAGATCAGAAATGGGCAAAGGAATTGACAAGTTTTTGAACATCCTCAGTCTGAGCAGTGCAGATGACGATGATGATTACGATAATGATGATTTATTTGACAGCGAAGTCGATCTGGTAGAAGAAACGCCAAGACGTCAGAAGAAAGAAAAGCCGGCACCGGTCAGCCAGGCAGCCGCAACCGTATCATCCGGCTCTGGAAAGACAGGTACCTTTTCTTCTTATAAAAATGATGACGATTATGAACCGGTTTCATATACGAAAAAGCCAAAGGTTGTCAGACAGCCAAAGGCTAGTGCAGGCACTAATAGTAAAGTAGTTTCAATGAATAGTAGAGGTAGCAAAGTGTACGTAATCAGACCAAAGGAATTTAATGAAGCACAGGATATTACCGATTTCCTGAATGAAGGTAAGACAATTGTAATCAATATGGAGGGTATTGATCTGACATTAGCTCAGCGAATCATTGATTTCGTGGGTGGAGCATGTTATGCGTTGGATGGTTCTCTGCAGGCAATTTCAAATAATATCTTTATTGCAGCACCACATGATATTGAAGTAACCGGAGATTTACGGGAAGAGATCTTAAATGAATCAACCGTTTCTCCAAATCTTAGTACATTTTAAGAAATAGAGGAGGACAGGCAGTTATGATTACACCAGTTGAAATACAATCAAAATCCTTCAAATCCGGTATCGGTTATGATAAAAAGGATGTTGATGGATTTATTACTGAAATTTTGGAAAATTATGAGGAATTATATCGCTCAAACGTTGAGTTAAAAGATAAGGTAAATATGCTCAATGAGGGACTACAGCATTATAAGAATATTGAAGCTTCCTTACAGAAAGCGCTGGTTCTTGCTGAGAAGACCTCAGAGGAGACAATCCGGACCGCCGAGTTAAAGGCTCAGACCATTGAGATGGAGGCCGTTAATAAGGCAAAGGCACATACGGCAGATGCAAAACAGGAATTAGAGCGTGTACATAATCAGACAATTGCACTGGTTCAGCAGTACACCAAGTACAAGGCACAGTTTACTCAATTCCTGCACGCACAGCTTGATCTGATCAACAGTGATACATTCAAGGTAGAAGCCGGTGAGTTTGCAGCATTTGCAAAATCTGCAGCATCCGTAAAGGATGCCTACATCAGTTCAAATCCTATGTCTGATTTTATTGCAGATGGTGAACAGGCACAGCTTCCTGGTTTTGACACCGGTGAGGATAGCGGTATGCTTGGTCAGCGTGATGAGGCAGATGCATATGGCATGGGATTCGGCTCGTCCGGTATGTCTACACAGGAAAAGAAAGAAGATTCCTTTGTAGATCCGTTTGATGTAATAAAAAAACAGCCGGAAGCTGCAGCCGCAGAGGCTCCAAAGGAAGAAACAGAATCTTCTGAGGAAGATGTGGATACTTATGAAGGTGAAGTAGAAGATAAGGTACAGAAGCGTGCCATGCTTGCTGATTCCGATGAAGCCAGCAGCGGATTTACCTTTATTTAATTCATTTGTGAATATTTAAAAGAAATGAACTGCCTCTTACTATAATTGGCAGCTCATTTTCTTTTATACGAAGAGATCCGGATAACCATTCCGGGTAGCGAATACGCAGAGAAAGGGTCTATAACTATATGAAATATTTAAAAGCACTGATCGCAGTCCTTGTTTTGATAGGTGCAGATCAGTTTACAAAATGGCTTGTCTTAAATAATCTGGAGTTACACACGTATCATCCGATTCTTGGAAATTTATTTGGACTATATTATCTGGAGAATCGGGGATCTGCCTGGGGAATGTTTCAGAATCGTCAGATTTTCTTTCTGATCATAACCGTTATTATTCTGGTACTTGCCGGCTATATTTACTATAAACTGGCGCAGAATGCTGTTTATAAGCCATTAAACATCAGTATTTTGTTTTTATGTGCCGGTGCTATCGGAAATATGATCGATCGTATTTTCCATGGCAGTACGTTATTTCAGGGGGCAGTTGTAGACTTTTTATATATTAAGTGTATTGATTTTCCGGTCTTCAATGTGGCAGATATGTATGTTACACTTTCCGGAGCAGCAATTATCATATCGGTATTCTGGAAATATAGGGATGTGGATTTTCACTTCCTGTTTCATAAGAACGATACAGAATCCAAAGTAGACGTGTCAGAATCCGATTCAGAAAAGGATGAAAATAATGGCTGATTTTGAACAAGAGGTATATGAGTATCTGGTAGAAGATTCGGATGCCGGTCAGCGGATTGATAAATTATTATCCGTTCATTTAAATGATTTCTCCAGATCCTATATTCAAAAGTTATTATCTAATCAGGCTGTTCTGCTCCATGGACAGCCCATAAAATCCAATTATAAAGTAAAAGCAGGAGATCATATTCAGGTTGAGATTCCGGAACCGGAGGTTCTGGATGTACAGCCGGAAAATATTCCGTTGGACATTGTTTATGAAGACTCCGATGTCCTGATCATAAATAAACCGAAGGGGATGGTCGTTCATCCGGCTGCCGGCCATTATTCCGGAACATTGGTCAATGCGATTCTGTATCATTGTCAGGATGAGCTTTCAACAATCAACGGAGTCCTGCGGCCCGGTATTGTTCACCGGATCGATATGGATACGACCGGTTTACTGGTTGTCTGCAAAAATAATGCTGCGCATCAGTCTCTGGCAGAGCAGTTGAAGGTGCATAGCATTACCCGAAAGTATACAGCCATTGTTTATGACAATATTCCGGAGGATAACGGAACGATTCATAAAACAATCGGCAGACATCCGGTTGATCGTAAAAAACAGGCTGTAAATGTCCGAAACGGTCGGGATGCTATCACACATTATCGTGTTCTGGAACGGTTTGGTGGAAAATATACAATGGTAGAATGTCAGTTGGAAACCGGTCGGACCCATCAGATCCGAGTTCATATGGCATCCATCCATCATCCATTGCTTGGTGATACTGTATATGGACCTGCAAAGGATCCGTTTCATCTGCAAGGGCAGGCTTTGCATGCAGGTGTTCTGGGTTTTATCCATCCAAGCACTGGCGAATATGTAGAATTTCATTCGGAATTGCCTGAATATTTCCAGAAATTAATCCAAACACTCCGCAATATATAATACGATTCTCTGAATTATGTATAAAAAACTGTAAATAATTGTACTAATATATTATTGAATATGCTATAATACAGTTATACATAATCATGTATGAATTGCTATATGGAAGGGGCGGTTATTATGGGTAAAGATACAATTATTACAATCGGCAGACAATGTGGCAGTGGTGGTCGTGATGTCGGCATTGCCTTATCGAAACGATTGAATATTCCATATTATGACAAAGAATTGTTAAAACGGGCAGCAAAGGAAAGCGGCTTATGCGAAGAGGTTTTTGAAAAATTTGATGAGAAGCCGACTAGCAGCTTATTGTATTCCATTGTTATGGATCCATATTCCTTAGGCATTAGTGCAAACGGTATTGATATGCCGATTAATCACAAGGTTTTCTTGGCCGCATTTGACACCATAAAAAAGATTGCCAATGAAGGATCATGTGTTATGATTGGTCGTTGCGCTGATTACGCATTATCGGATTACTCAAATGTTGTTAATTTCTTCTTGTTTGCACCGCTGGAGGACCGTATTAAACGCGTAACAGAACGAATGGATATCACTCCGGAAAAAGCCAAGGATTTCATTAATAAGACAGATAAACAACGTGCTTCTTATTATAATTATTATTCAACCAAGAAATGGGGAGCTACTACAAGTTACAATTACTGTCTGGATACCAGCGTACTTGGAATTGACGGTACGGTAGAACTGATTGGGCATATCGTAGAACATATCTAAATAACGCAATAATTTAAACAGTAAAAAGAACCATAAGGAATCGTTATTCATATTCTTTATGGTTCTTTTTGTTGTTAGCATTGTGCTTATTTTTGGTGCTTTAGACTTGATTTCCTTGACAAACGGTACAAACCTGTACTAGAATAGCAGTATCGAGCTAGCGGATAAATCGAGCTTTTAATGCATATCTATACATCTTGCATACATTTTCATTGTTTGTATCAGCATTAAATTTAACTTACGAAATTCTTCAGTAGATAATCCACCAAGATCATAAGCTACCTTTACTTCATCTTTTACAGGTTTTATATCATGATAAAACTTGATCCATGATTTCATATGTCCAGCCTTTAACTGGTACTGTAAACTTTTGATTTTATCTACAAACATTTCATACATCTTTATTACCTCAATCCCTCTTTATATATCCGGGAGCAGTGAGGGGAAAAACTCCCGGAGACCGTCTTGCCGATATCACAGCAGTAGCAGTTCTTACAGCATTACACATGCAAAAGCAAAATTCTGGAATAATTTTTCTGCTTCTTTTGCATCACTTTTAAACCTATTCAACAATGCTGCATTTTCCTCTTCCGACAGCACACCGCCAAGCCACTCCGTATCATACTTCTTTTCATATTCTTTCCTCAATATCCGATACGCTTCCATAGTGACTTCTTTTCTGTCCTTTAATAAGTTATAGATACCGACTACATTTTCTACATTCATTTCATCTTTTTACCTCCTCACTTATTTAAACTTACGTACATATTGTACGTAGCGATTAGCAATATATTAGCGTACAATTTGTACGTAGTCAATACTCTTTTTAATTTTTTTAGGGGAATTTATATAAATGTTTAATAAGAGACTTCGACAAATGCGCATGAACCGCAATTTAACACAACAAAATATGGCAGATAATATTAATGTAGCACTACGCACATACCAATGCTATGAAACAGGTACAAGAAATCCTTCACTTGATCTTCTTGTGCAAATAGCTGATATTTTAAATGTACCTACAGATTACCTGCTTGGACGTGATGAATATTTAAGATCAATCGGTATTAATGTTATATCTTGGGAGGATAAAAATGGACAATCAGAATAGCACTGAGAATATTGAAAAACTGATTCATGACGGTAACCAGTTTATTTATGATCAGAATTTCATGATTCAGGAACAGAATAAACTTCTTGATCAGGAAAATATAAACCTGATGAATGTAATTGAAGAGCTGGAGCACACAAACAGTAAGCTTAACGCACTTATTGTTATATTGTTAATTCCGTATATTATCACAATCATCTTCATAATATTATCTGCTGCAGGTGTGATAGTCTCCACAGGTTTTCTAAGTCATTTACTTGGACTATGATATTTTACAGGCTATATATCATAGTCCAAACAATTCAGTAATTCTTTTTTCTTCCTCTGGCGATACTGTCATAAAGCCGTCTTTCGGAGTCTGGCCGGAAGTAGCACGATACTTAAGCATATCATAGGTGGAATACTCTGACATAGGGACTTGGTACACTTTATATTCATTACCATCTTTCCAGTGATAAACTACATAGTCTATTCTGTTTACAAGCTGATCATATGTATCATATTCACGATCACACCGGTCAACCATTTTCTTATACATTTCCTCCGGTGGGTATATCGTAGTTATATGCACTTCATTCCAGGCCATGCAATTATCCTTGTATCTACAACCGATATCCAAACTGTAATTATTCAGGATTGCTAATAATGTACCGTAAGGCAGGCTATACGGCTTAAACTCATCCAGAAAAAGGACCGGCTGATAATCGTATTTATCAAAAGGACCTTTTCGATAATCGACCACCTTATAAACGTTTTCTTTTCCGAGCTTTTCTTCCAGCTCCATCATGGAGTATGATTTCCCGGAGAAACTCTTTCCTACATGCCAATAGGATACTACCTGACGATAGGTTGGAGTTTCCTTTTCACGTTTGCGAACGTATGCTTTTGTAAGCATTGATTCATAGCGGTATGCGCTCAGTCCCAACTCATCAAGAATCTGTTTCGGAGTCATTCCAGATTTTAGCATCTCATCCATCTGCTTCAGATCTGACCGCTGGCCTTGGTTGCCTTTGATTTCTCCGATCTGTGCCATTGCAGTTATTACTTCATCTTTTTCTGCATACTTTCCACGCTTATATATATAGTCTTCAGCTTCCTTCTTATTGCCGCGCGTTGGCTCAATGTGAAACCGTTTATCAAACAGCTTTTGCACCTGATTAAAGGTGAACCGGTCAGAATCTGAATTTTCGACCTCTAGAACCATGTGCAGATGGTGGAAGCCATTGCCGGATATGCAGTATGTCACAGCTCCTATGCGGCCTTGTTTACTGTTTACCCACATGTTAAGTACAGTATCACATACTTCCTGATCTGACAGACTGGCAAGGAATGACGGAGTAGAAGATAAGACTTTTTTCTTTCCATCTGCATCAAATACAATTTCACCATGTACATCATGCTCATATTCGATTATTTCTCTGGGGTTCGGCCAGACGATAAATACACTTGCATAAGTTGCCATATTTTT
>CAVFXS010000039.1:0-91667 GCA_963626805.1 Bacteroidales bacterium H4
TGGTGCTCTGGGAAGACATAACTATTTTTTAATTACATTTTGCGGAAACTCAAGTCAGTCCGAAAAGCGGATCATCCAGCCGGAGAATCATTTCTCCGTCACAGCCTCGAAAGCAGCCATCCGATCACAGGGATGGTAACCACCGACAATGCCGTTGATATAAACACCCCGACCGAGGTCAGTCTGGTATTACCTTTGTACTGATTGCTCAGCATAACTGCCAGAGAGGCCACCGGCATAGCTGCCGTCATGGTTGCAACTCCGATCAGCAACGGATCCGCTGTCACCAGCTTTATCAGAAAATATGTAATTACCGGAAGTACGATCAGACGCAGAACGCTCATCCAGTAGATGCGTCCTTCCCGGAATACCTCCTTTAACGGAATTTCCGCCAGAGAGGCACCCAGCACCAGCATGGAAAGCGGCGTAGTCAACGTTCCCACAACATCCAGTGTCTGTTCCACCACCTGTGGCACATGAAACCGGACAGCAAAAAATACCAGTGCCAGTATAGATGCCATGATTCCAGGACTTAACAGGTTTTTCGGATTGAATCCCGCTGTCCGCTCCTCATTTCCGGATATCAAAATAATTCCATATGAGAAGGCCAGAAGATTAAATGGAAGATTAAAGATTGCTGATAGAAAGATAGCCTTTGTGCCGTATAATGCCTCCATAATCGGATATCCCATAAATGCACAATTACTGAAAATGAGCATAAACTGACAGGTTCCCCGCTGCTCCTTCGGTACACGGCTGAGCCGGGTCAGCACCCAGGCAAGTCCGATCATAACCGCATAGAATCCCAGTCCGGCCAGAAAGAAATGAAATACCTCCGAAAGACTGCCCTTGTCCATGTTTTCAAACACAGACGCAAGAATCAGCGCCGGCAGTGATACATGAACCACCAGTGCAGAAAGCTTACCGTTTGTCTTCGGATCGATCATGCCTTTTTTCGCCAGACCGTATCCCAATATCAGGAGCAGAAACAGTTCCGCCATTGTGTTAACCACAACCATTATGTCCATTATTTTTCTTTTTCCTTCGTGTCCTCTTGTATTTTGGTCACTTTAACCTGGACGATCATCTTATCATGGATATCAATCGGCTGGAACGAATAGCCCTGATATATAATATTAATCTCTTCATTTTCCATCGGAAGTCTTCCGAGCTCATATAACAGGAAGCCGTTCAGGGTATCAATATCTTCATCCGGGAACTCTATTCCAAGCAGATCGGCAATCTCATCCAGCCGTGCCATTCCCCGCATCAGATAAGCATCCTCCTGACCAAGTTTAATAATATCATGCTCCTCTTCGTCATATTCGTCTAGAATATTTCCGACAATTACCTCCAGAATATCCTCCATTGCCACGATGCCCTCTGTCTGTCCGTATTCATCTACAACAATGGCCATATGTATCTTCTTCGTCTGCATATCCTTAAATAGCTTACTGATCCGCTGTGTCGGATGTACAAAAAACGGTTCCCTGGCGATCTCCGCCAGACTCGTCTCTTTATCCTTCATGTAATAACGCATGGCGTCTTTTAAATGCAGGACTCCTATGATATTATCCAGATCCTCCTCATATAACGGATATCTGGAAAATCCATTCTCCAGCATAATATTCATCGCCTCTTCCAGACTTAAAGCAGCATCTATCCCCTCTACCTTCTGTCTGGAGCTCATAACATCCCTGGCTTCCTTATCGCCAAATTCGAAGATATTATTGATCATTTCCGCTTCGTCTTCCAGAATCACACCCTGTTCGTGTCCTTCTGTTACCATGGAACGGATCTCATCCTCTACCTGCTCTTCATAGTTTGTTTTGTTCCGAAACATCTTCCGAAACAAGCGACTGGGACCATTTTGGCTCATCTGTTCGTTCTCCTTTCGCACGAATCACTTATCAATCAATTATTATCATTATCAAAATACCATGTTTTTCCTTATGCCGTCAATTCCTTATGTAAGTTCCAGACTGATCATAAGGGCGACATCCACCTGCTGCATAATTTCACCATCCAGATGACAGACCTTCTCACGCAATCTTTTCTTATCGATCGTCCGAATCTGCTCCAGCAGAATGATCGAGTCTCGGATGATCTCACACCGCCGGCAATCCAGCTCAATATGCGTCGGAAGCTTTGCCTTTGTCATCTTACTTGTAATGGCTGCAACGATCACCGTGGAGCTGTGACGGTTGCCCGCTTCATTCTGTATCACCAGTACCGGTCTTACGCCTCCCTGCTCCGAACCTACGACCGGTCTCAAATCTGCATAATATATATCGCCACGTTTAATAATCATGTTTCACACTCCAGACTTTATTTACTGATTAGAGTATTTCCAAAGTTATCCAGAGTATTCACTATCTTCATTTCTTAATCATTCCACGCATTCTCATTCCACTGATACGGAGTTTCCGCCAGATAATCCAGCACGCCTGCCTGCTGTCCGTTTAATGTATAAATCCGTGGAATCCTTCTGGTCATGCCACAGACAAACTCATAATTAAAGCTTGCGCTTGCATCCGCAATCTCCTCGACCGGAATCATTTCTTTTCCGTCTCTGCCAAACAGAGTAACCGTATCCTCCACCTCTACGCCCGGAATATCCGTCACATCCACCATGAACTGATCCATACAGATTCGTCCGATAATCGGTGCCGACTTACCATGGATCAGGACTCTGCCCTGATTTGACAGTGCCCGCTTGTAACCATCCGCATATCCGACCGGAACCGTTGCCACCCGTGTTTCTTTTTTCGTTACATAGGTCCATCCATATCCGATTCCTGTACCGGCCGGTACCGTTTTCAGATATGTGATCTTACTGCGAAGTGACATTGCCGGGATCAGAGCTGCACTCTCTTTCTCCACTTCCTCTGACGGATATAAGCCATATGTACTGATGCCGGAGCGGACCATATCCAGTCCCAGATCTCCGCATTCCATGATTGCCGCACTGTTTGCCGCATGCCGGATAGGGAACCGGATATCTTCTGCTTCCAACGCACCGAGCATATACCGGAACTGATTTAACTGATACTCAAATGCATCCTTGTTTCTCTCATCCGCTTTTGCAAAATGCGTAAATATACCCTCCAGTTCAATTCCCGGAAGCTCTGCGATCTTCTTAATATCTTCAATCGCCGCATGATTACACGGAAATCCGATCCGGCTCATCCCGGTGTCTATTTTAATATGTACTTTGGCCTTCTGACCCATACGCACTGCCGTTTCCGACAACCGGGCGGCATCTTTCAGGCTGAAAATATTGATCGTAATCCGATTCTTTATCAGCTCCTCAAACTCCTCCGGCATACAGGCACCAAGCACCAGAATCGGTGTCTGAATGCCATATCTTCTAAGCTCCGCTCCCTCTGCCAGATGTGCGACCGCATAATAATCTGCCAGATCCTCCAGAACCCTTGCTACCGCAACTGCTCCATGTCCATATGCGTCCGCCTTTATAACTGCCAGCAACAGGGTGGTCGGCCGGATATGCTGCCTCATTTCCATTATATTATGCCGGACGGCATCTAAGTCCACTTCTGCCTGTACATTATACCAGTTCATGATAATTCTCCTGCTTCCCTTCTATATAAATATCCCTTAATACGGACTCCAGTCCGCTGATAATATCGCCTGCCAGCATGGATGCGGCTCCCCGCAGCTCCGATGCCCGGTCACCTGCCAGTCCATGAAGAAATACACCGGTTCTGGCCGCCTCTGCGGGTGTCAGCCCCTGTGCTGTCAATGCTGCGATCACACCTGTCAGTACATCTCCGGAACCTCCGGTCGCCATCCCGTCATTTCCGGACAGATTCAGATATGAGGCTTCCTCATCCGGTACTGCCACCACTGTGTGTGCATCTTTCATGACACAGATCACCTGATTCTCCTGTGCAAACCGCCGGGTCTCTTCCCATGGACATTGCTTCAGATCTCCGATCCTGCGACCACTGATCCGTTCCATCTCCTTCATATGCGGAGTCAGGATCAGGTCTGCTGCTGCGGTTCTCTGTTTCCGCCATCCGGTCTCCCCGGAAAGAATCGTAATCGCATCTGCATCCAGAATCACAGGACATGCCGCCTGTATTCCCTGCTTCACCAGCCTGTGCCCGGTCTCTCCGGTTCCAATGCCCGGTCCAAGCACCATGCAATCTGCCCATGCAGCCGCTTCCTTCACCATAACCTCTGCTTCCTCAGCACTCTGATACACCTGAAGAAGTGCCTCCGGAAGCCGTTTCTGGATTGCTTCCCGATTATTGATATGTGTGACCACCCTTACCAGTCCGCATCCGGTCCGGTAAGCAGCCTCTGCACTCAGTAATGCCGCTCCGCATACCGTCTCACTGCCCGCAACTATGGCAACCTTACCGAAGGTACCTTTATTGCCGCCTGACTTCCGTATCGGGAGCAGCCCCTTCAGTTCGTCCGGTTCATATGCATAGCATGCAAAGGACTGCTTTTCAAAGACAGCGGCCGGGAATCCGATATCCGCAACGATCACGTCCCCGCAATAATCCGGTCCTTCGCCCAGAAGCTGTCCGGTCTTCATGCAGCCGAATGTCACAGTCAGATCTGCCCGAAATGCCGTCCCATATAAATGGCCGGTCGTACTGTCTATTCCTGTCGGCATATCCACTGCACATTTTAATCCGCCAAGTGCATTCAGTGCTTCCAGCACTTCCTTCTGCGGTGACACGATCTCCCGGTGCAACCCGACACCAAACAGTGCATCAACCACCACATCATATCGTGGCTGCTTCCACTGCTCCATCTCTTCTGCCGTAATTCCTTCTTTTATATCTATATGAAGCTGCTGCAGAATATGTTTCTGCTGCTGATACTGCTCCGATTCCCGTTTTAAGCCGCCAACCTGATACACATCCACACGACAGCCCTGTTCAGACAGCAGTCGTGCGATCGCCAGTCCGTCTCCACCGTTATTTCCGCCTTCCGTAACGACCAGAACCGCCGGTGCATGATGACAGCCGAACAGATCCAGCTCTTCCATATAATCCATCAGTACCTGTACCACTGCGAGAGCTGCCCGCTCCATCAGTACCATAGACGGGATTCCGATTTCATTGATCGTGCAGGCATCAACCGCCTGTATTTCTGTTCCTGTTGCAATTACTTTCATGATTTCAGTCTCCTTTTCTCCTCATCATAAGCTTATGGTATGGATTTGTCAAACCCCTGCTGCTTTTCCCTTGTATCTCCACATCTTTCTATGATATAATTGTGAAATATATGAGTTAAAAGATTGGAGGAAACATCCATGATTCTGGCATGCCAGTCAGTTTCCAAGTCATTTGGAGTCAAGGAAGTATTAAAGAATATTCAATTTCACATAGAGGATCACGAAAAAGCAGCACTTGTCGGTATCAATGGTGCCGGAAAATCAACCCTTCTTAAGATCATCATGGGTGAAGAATCCGCTGATTCCGGTCAGGTAACGCTCGGCAAGGACAAAACCATCGGTTATCTGGCACAGCAGCAGGAGCATTCCTATCAGCATACGATCTATGAGGAAATGCTTTCCGTAAAACAACATATTATCGAGCTGGATCGTCAGATCCGTGACACCGAGGCAGCCATGAAGCATGTGGAAGGTGACGAGCTTACCAGACTTCTGGACACCTATACCCGTCTGAATCATGAGTTTGAACAGCTGAACGGCTATGCCTACAAGAGTGAGATCAACGGTGTCTTAAAGGGTCTGGGATTTCAGGAGTCTGATTATGATACGAAGATCTCTACCCTTTCCGGCGGTCAGAAGACCCGCGTGGCCCTTGGCAGACTTCTTTTAAGTCATCCGGATATCATATTACTGGATGAGCCGACTAACCATCTGGATATGGACTCCATCTCCTGGCTGGAGACTTATCTGACCAATTATGACGGAGCCGTTCTGATCGTATCCCATGACCGTTATTTTTTGGACCGCATTGTTACCAAGGTTATTGAACTGGAATTCGGCACCAGCCGTGTTTATAATGGAAACTATAGCTACTACGCTTCCAAACGGGAAGAGATTCGAGCCAGCGAGATGAAAGCCTATTTCAACCAACAGGCCGAAATCAAGCATCAGGAAGAGGTCATTGCCAAGCTGAAATCCTTCAACCGGGAGAAATCTATCAAGCGGGCGGAAAGTCGTGAAAAGATGCTCAGCCACATTCAGGTACTAGATAAACCACAGGAGATCCGGGACGCCATGCGGATTCGCCTGGAACCGGAGGTCGAAAGCGGAAATGACGTTCTCCTGATCGAGCATCTGTCAAAATCCTTTGGCAGCCATTGTCTGTTTGAGGATCTGTCCATGGATATTAAGCGCGGAGAGCGGGTTGCCCTGATTGGGAACAACGGAACCGGTAAAACTACTATACTAAAAATCATTAATAAATATCTCCCAAAGGATGCCGGACGGATCGTCCTCGGTTCACGGGTAAAGATCGGATATTATGATCAGGAGCATCAGGTGCTTTCTCCCGAAAAGACGATTTTTCAGGAAATCTCCGATGCTTACCCTGCATTGACCAACACCCGGATCCGAACCGTACTTGCAGCCTTCCTTTTCACCGGAGATGATGTATTCAAACAGATCCGCGATCTAAGCGGTGGCGAACGTGGACGGGTATCCTTAGCCAAGCTGATGCTCTCCTCTGCCAATCTGCTGATCCTGGATGAGCCGACAAACCACCTGGATATCACATCCAAGGAGATTCTGGAATCAGCACTTTGCAGTTATACCGGAACTGTCCTTTACGTGTCACATGACCGATATTTCATTAATAAAACAGCTACCAGAATCCTGGATCTGACCGGACAGCATTTGAATGAATATAAGGGAAATTATGACTACTATCTGGAAAAGAAAGAGTTAGTAGAGCACCTGTATCAGGAAAGTCTCAACGGAAGCTCCGCCGGAGCTGCATCAACTGCTCCGATACCAGATACGTCCTCGGAAGCAAAGCTGAACTGGAGGGCTCAGAAGGAGGAACAGGCCCGGATCCGCAAACGCGAGAACGACTTAAAAAAGCTGGAGGATAGGATTGAAGAACTGGAAACCCGCTGTCAGGAGCTGACAGATGAGATGTGCCTGCCGGAGGTTGCTGTTAACGCTGCCCGGTGCATGGAGCTTGCAAAAGAGAAAGAAGAAGCGGAAGCCACCCTGGAAGCCTTATACGAGGAGTGGGGAACTTATGCTGACTGATCATGATCAGTATATCGGAGGTTCATTATGAAATTTGGAAATCAATTAAACAAGCATAAAAATCTGATTTTTTTGTGCATCCTTGCAACTGCCATCCTGACCCTGTTTATCATTTTTATCGGTCAGTATGTCAAAGATCTGTCGGGAAATCAGGCGAATATTATTTTTAATAAAGGAATCGATTTCTTCGCTGACTATTTCAATGTCACCTATTATTCCAAGGATCTGGATCCATACCACAATGCCTATAACGGACCGGAAGAAAAAGCATATTTCCCACTTACCTACGTCATCTTCTACTGGTTCAGCCAACTGATCGATTATAAGTCTCTGGAAGTATCGACTCCGACCGATCATATGCAGATCCTGTCTGCCATACTGATCATGTCCGGATTCTGTATGATTCTTTTTCTGGCACTGGAACAGTTATCTACCTTAAAACGCGGATACCGTTATCTGCTGCTTATGACCTTTTCCCTCTCCGGCATCTTTCTGTTCTCCTTTGAACGTGGAAACTCCATTCTCATCGCTGCCGGATGTATGGTTATTTTTCTAGCCACTTATACTTCTGAAAATCCGCTACTTCGTGAGCTTGGTTATATCGCACTGGCACTGGCTGCCGCCCTGAAGGGATACCCTGCGATTCTCGGCTTATTGCTGATCTACCGTAGGGAATACAAGGCAGCCATCCGGCTATTGATTTACGGTGTTGGTTTTGCATTCATTCCTTTCAAGTTCCTGCCGGGCGGATTTCATGAGAATCTGAACATCTTCCGTGCGAATGTAAAGCTGAATTCAGAAGCCTACAGCTTCATCCGGAATCCAAAGCTGGGACTTTATTATTTCCTCTCCTATGGATTATCCGAGCTTCCAAACGCGCAGAAATCACTGGAAACTTCCATGAAGACACCTGTTTACATTATCTGCATCGTCAGTCTTCTGTTAAATGCTTTTCAGGACAGTACATGGAAAAAGACAGCCCTGCTGATCTGTATTACCCTGCTGGTCCCTGCCAACTGCGGACTGTACTGTGCCCTTTATCTGTTCCCGGTCATTGTCCTGTTCTTTAATGAGGAGAACGAGCCTAAGAAATGGTACGAAATCATTTATGTTGCTTTATTTGCCCTGATCCTAAACCCGTTACAATCTATTTCCAAGCTGAACGGTCAGAACATCGGACTGCTGATCGTTAATCTGGCAATTGTGATCCTGTTCCTGCTGCTATTTGCGGAGGCAGCTTACAAAACCGTTCATTTCATTCATGAACGGATCATTGCAGGAAAACAAAAAGCCGTTTCCGAAACTTAAAATGCTAAGATACATGATTAAACTAACATATAAAACGCAGGCTGATTAATACCAGCCTGCGTTTTATTATCCCGTCCTGTCATCATAACAGGTTCTTTATTTCTGCTTATTATTTCAGCTTCTGATCCAGGGTCTCACGGATTGCCTTGATGAATCCTTCGCTTGATAATGCTGTCGGATTCGGAATACTTGTGATCAGTGCAAGATCCTTCGTCATCTTGCCGGACTCAATGGTCTCTAAGGTAGCTGCTTCCAGTGCGTCTGCAAACTTGCCAAGCTCCGGAAGATTATCCATCTCGCCACGCTTTCTTAAAGCACCGGTCCATGCAAAGATCGTTGCTACTGAGTTGGTAGAGGTTTCTTCGCCCTTTAAGTGCTTGTAATAATGTCTCTGAACTGTGCCATGTGCAGCCTCATACTCGTAATAGCCTTCCGGTGATACCAGTACAGAGGTCATCATAGCCAGAGAACCGAATGCGCTGGATACCATATCACTCATAACATCGCCATCATAGTTCTTACATGCCCAGATAAAGCCGCCCTTTGCCTTCATAACACGGGCTACTGCATCATCAATCAATGTATAGAAATACTCAATACCTGCTGCCTTAAACTTCTCATCGTACTCTGCATCATAGATCTCCTGGAAAATATCCTTGAATCTGTGATCATATTTCTTGGAAATCGTATCCTTGGTTGCAAACCACAGATCCTGCTTGGTATCCAATGCATAATTGAAGCAGCATCTTGCAAAGCTTTCAATCGACTTATCTGTATTATGAATACCCTGAATGATACCGGCTCCGGTAAAATCATGAATGGTCTCCCGTGTAACGGTACCATCTTCTGCCGTGAATACCAGCTCTGCCTTACCGGCACCCGGAACACGGATCTCTGTATTCTTATAAACATCACCATATGCATGTCTTGCAAGTGTGATTGGCTTCTTCCAGTTCTTTACACATGGCTCAATACCTTTTACAACGATTGGTGCACGGAATACGGTTCCGTCCAGAGCTGCACGGATCGTACCGTTCGGACTCTTCCACATCTCCTTTAAGTTATACTCTGTCATACGTGCTGCATTTGGTGTGATCGTTGCACACTTAACGGCCACTCCATACTTCTTGGTTGCTTCTGCAGAATCAATCGTTACCTGATCGTTGGTTTCATTTCTGTATTCCAGACCCAGATCATAATACTCTGTCTTCAGGTCAATATAAGGAAGTAATAATTCATCCTTGATCATCTTCCAAAGAATACGGGTCATCTCATCGCCATCCATCTCAACCAATGGAGTGGTCATTTTAATCTTTTCCATTGTAGGTCCTCCTGATTATCAAGTTTATCTAGCTTTACATTTTACGCATAGTCCTTTCATTTGTCAAATGCTATACCTGCTTTTGTCTGTTTTATTATAAATCCTTCTCATCCTCATCCCGGTAGGTTTCATCCTCTTTATCACTGTCACCCGGCCGATGGCTGACCAGGATCATAACCACCAATACAATGATCGACACGATCAGGATCACCGCTGCCAGCCAGGGTCTTACCTTGTCTCCTGTCATCGGCGATATCCATGCCATCATATTTCCACATATATTCCACAGATTCATTTCTATCCCTCACTCTCTTATTTTTGTCTGCCTGCTCGGTATCGCTTATAATACTCCATATATTCTGCCGTGATCAGATTCATGCGAAACAGCATCTGCAAAATTTCCGTATATTCCGCCTCACTGATTCCGGTACTTGCCAGTGTCTGGATCTTATTATCCACCAGATCCTTATATTCCTTTGCCGTATATACCAGATTCCGGAGCAGGATACCCAGCTTATAAATATCCTTAACTACCTCCTGGCAACGCACATCCCTGGTCACTTGATCGTCCACCTGAAATACAGGCTGCAGCATGTCCAGTACCACCCTTGCCGATGTATTAGTCAGATAGAGTCCATGTCCGAATTCAAACAGGTTCTTATATATGACCGGTTTCCCGTTTCGATTTCCGGATCGGTAGGATGGCAGATATTTGGAGAAGATCTTTGACATCATCGTTTCCTTTCGAAACTGCGGATATTCCTCCTTAGTCTGACACACAACTCCCGGATGATACAACAGGGTCGTAAACTCTGTCCGTGGCACTTCAATCTCACGGATCTCATTTTCCATAACCAGAAAATGCACCTTTCTGCGACCGATCCAGATATAGGCAGGCGCCTGCAGTATCTGATACTGCTTCCAGGAATCAATTATGATACATTTATGATCCCGTTTCACCTTATATTTATAAAAGACCTGTTTTAATTTCTTCTGATCATAGGCATCGAGAGCTTCCGCGCGTGCTGGTTTCTTCTCCGGCGCGACAGTTTCTGCACGCTCCGGTTTCTTCTCCGGCATGTCAGCTTCCTCATACTCCGGTTTCTTCTTCATCGTGTCGGCTTCCGCACGCTCCGGTTCCGTCTCTTTCTTCTTCACCGGCTGTTCCGGGCGGGATTTCTCCGGCTCCGCTACCTGTTCCGCTGCCGGTTGCTCTTCAACGGTCTCCGGAGCTTCCTCTGTCTCCATCTCCTCCATAATGATCGTAAACCTCTGTGCAATGACAACCGCGGCAATCCCGGCTGCCACACCTGCCAAAAACAGCCACATGGAATTGATCATGAAAGAAACAACGATTCCGCCAACTCCGGCAAGCATCAGCAATGTGGTCCCTATAATATATAAACGTGTTTTCCAATCTCCGTTTTTCAGACCTTCCAGAACCTTCTTCATAGTAACCACTCCCTCGTATCTGCTGTCTGCTGCTTATCTGTTCCGGTTATGACTCTTCGTTCTTGTCTTCTGACTTTTCCTGCTCCTGTGCTGCTGTTTTCAAAGTTGATGCCTCTTTTTCATTATCCAGAATGGATATATCCGGCACAGCCTTCTTCGTTGCACCCTTAAACTTCCGCACGGCAACGGTCGCCTTATTGATCGGTATATTCGTGCCGGCACCGGCAATACAGCCCCCCGGACATCCCATGCCTTCAATCAGACATCCGTTCTTCCGTCCTGCCTTTGCCAGCATCAGTACCTTTCTACACTCACTTAAGCCCTCCGCATGCTCGATATTTACTTCCACATCCGGATAATATTCCTTAATACATGCCTGGATGGCATCCGCAACTCCACCTGCTACTGCATAGCCTCGTCCGGCTCCGGTTGCATCCTCTATCGGAACTCCCTGACCGAAATCATCAAACTCAATATCCTGCACGATAAACATAGCATCCAATTCTTCGAATGTAATTACAAAATCAACATCACTTCGAACGGTTCTTCTGGATGCCTCCAGCTTCTTTGCCGCACATGGGCCGATAAATACTACCGATGCATTCGGATGCTCCTTCTTAATGATTCTGGCAGTCGCAACCATTGGTGTCAGCTCATTGGAAATCATACTGATCGTTTCCGGGAAATACTTCTTGGCAAGCATCGCCCAAGACGGACAGCAGGAGGTCAGCAGAAACGGCTGCTTTCCGCTGGCCACAGCTTCTACATAATGCTCAGCCTCTGCCATGGCTCCGATATCCGCACCCATGGCAACCTCATATACATCCTTGAATCCAAGCTTGATCAGGGCTGCCTTGATCTTCTCCGGCGTTGCATACTCACCAAACTGGCCGACAAATGCCGGTGCGATCTCTGCAATGATCTCCCGTCCGGACTTCATTGCACGGATCAGTTGAAACAGCTGGGACTTGTCTGCAATTGCTCCAAACGGACAGCTTACCATACACATACCACAGGAAACACATTTATCCTCATTAATCTTTGCCCGTCCGTGCTCATCGCTCTCAATGGCACCGACGCCACAGGCATCCGCACACGGCCGCCGCTTATTGGCAATGGCATCATACGGACAGTTTGCCTTACATTTTCCGCACTTGATACATTTATTCTGGTCAATAAAGGAATGACCGTTCACCCAGGTAATGGCATCCATCGGGCAGACCTCCATACAAGGATGTGCCACGCAGCCCTTACACTGATTACTTACCTCATAGATATTGTTCTCGCAGGCATTACAGGCAGATGGAATAACCTGCATCAACGGTGGCTCATAATACTTCTCATCAATTGCACTCTCTTCCAGTCCCTGGGTAACATGGACCGGTCTGTCCTCCGGACGAAGAGACATACCCATAGCTAGGCGAACCCGCTCACTGGTAATCGCTCTTTCACGATATATATTATCACAATATTGCGGCGTATCGCCCGGTGTTATCTTGTAGGGAATCGCCTCTATATCATCATTAATAGAATTCGAATCGTATGCTACTTTTGCAATCTCCACAAATACCTGCTTCCGCAGTCTGCGAACATCTGTCTCTAAACCTCGCATATTGAACCTCCGCTCTTTTATGTCTTAATACATTTGGAGTTATTATACCACCTTTCGCCCATGTCTGTCTATGAAAGAAGTTGTTTCTTCCGCCTGTCTTTCATCCGGTTAGGACTTGCTTTTTTCGATGCAGTTCTTTATACTGTTGTATAGATTTATGAATGATTGGAGAAGGATTCTTATGGCATACGTTTCATCTGTAACCTACTCAACCGAGGCACAGTTTTTGGAAGCAATTGAAACAGCAAAGCTTGTACAGCAGAGAACGCAGTCTGCTGATTCTTCTTATGCCACCGATTCCTCCGATGCCTTCCGGCAGATGTTAAATGCCAGTACGGCTGCCTACTCCTCCGGAACAGCGGTTTCCGGTCAGACGGTTTCGTCCGTTGCCGGCGGCAATGTGACCTCTCCTGCAGATCTGGATGCTTATTTTCAGGAAGCAGCGAATACCTATCATCTTTCCGTTGATCTGTTAAAGGCCGTTGCAAAACAGGAGTCGAATTTCCAGTCCAACATCGTGTCCTCATCCGGTGCTGTCGGTATCATGCAGCTGATGCCTTCCACCGCATCC
The DNA here is from genome assembly GCA_963626805.1 of Bacteroidales bacterium H4. Classification (GTDB taxonomy): domain Bacteria; phylum Bacillota; class Clostridia; order Lachnospirales; family Lachnospiraceae; genus CAG-632. The sequence continues at coordinate 13,493 of CAVFXS010000039.1, forward strand.
TATCTGGGTGTTATGGATTCTTATGATCCGTATCAGAATATCATGGGCGGAGCGAAGCTGTTAGCCCAACTATCCGAGCATTATCAGGGCGATCTTTCTCTGACACTGGCCGCTTACAATGCGGGCTCCGGTGCCGTTGACCGATATGGTGGGATTCCACCCTTTACCGAAACACAGAACTTTGTTGCAAAAATCAAGGCCAGCCTCGGCATGTAGGCTGACCTTTTCTCTTTGTTTTCTTCTGTTATTCTTCATCGATCTCTAGTGATGATAATTCTGCATCCGCATCTCATACTCATCTGCGATCTGCTTGTATTTTCCGTAATCCTTTTCTTTTAACTCACCGGAACTCCGATACTGCTCTACCAGCTCCTGATATTCCTTCAGTGCAGTTCTCGCCAGATCCTTATAGTTATTCTCCAGGTTCATCTTCAGCTCGTTTAATTTACCTTCCAATGCCTGCTTTGTCTTACGCTTAACCATCCTGTCCCCCTGCCTTTCATTACCCTGCGAGCATTTACGATCCTATCGCTGTCTTATATCCTATGTCTTATCGCTTATTTCTCTCATACTTTGCGAGCGTATGCAATGCATACTGCACACTGGAATACTGCTCCTCCAGACTTCCTGTTCCTGTTGATATATCCAGGGAAGCCGCTACATCCGTCAGGAGAACCTCATTGATCGTATCCCGCATTTCCAGAAATATTTTTAATTTATCCGTATAGGTATCGGCATCCAGAAACTGGATCAGCAGCGGATTCACACCCGCGGTCTCTGCTTCGTCTGCCCTCTCTGCCGTTCCTTCGGCTGCAGACCGGCCGGTCGACTGCCGATACGCCTCCTCCGTCTCCGGTCTGACGCTCTTAAAGCCTGCTGCATCGCTTCGACTGCTTCCGGTCTCCGGTTCCGGCACGATTTCCGGATAAACCCGTTCAAACCGGTACTGCTGTCTGGCATTCGGATACTTCTCCCAATCTACCGGCTCCAAAAACATATCCAACGAACGGACATATACTATAAAATCTCCATATAATGCCTGATATACCACCATTTCCTCATTTGTTTCGGAATCATATGCCAGTGTCAGAATCTGGTACAGATTTCCCTTAAAATGACGATAACGTTGTCCCGGAACGGGACGTGATGTCTGACTCATATTAGCCCTTCCTTCTTTGTTCCATTTTATAATACCTGTTATTATTATAAGCTTTACCTGTATGTATTTCAAGTTAACAATGTAGCAGATCGTCCACCTCAACTTCAAATGGAAGCCTGTTTAAAATATCCCGTTCCATATCTATGCCCGGATAGACCTCTGTCAGCTTCAGACCACTTTCTGCCAGTTCAAATACACATCGTTCTGTAATATAAATGACCCTTTGTCCATTAGCCCTTGCACGTTTCGCCGAAAAGCTGATGCTTTTTACATGGTCTACAAATTTTGAAATAACCCCCTCCTTCTGAATTGATACCTTACCGTTTTTCTCATTCACACTCAGACCCTTGGTATCAAATGTAAGGCAGAATACAACCGTTGGTGTCTTGGCTGTGATATTAGCGAAGCCTCCGACTCCCGCAAAGGCTCCCGGTCCGTTATGCGCATTTACATTTCCAAAACGGTCAACCTCAATCCCTCCCATAAAACAGATATCCAGACCACCGTTGTTATACAAATCAAACTGATTGGCCATATCATAGATGGAATCCGCGCCGATTACCGCACCGAACACCTTTCCGGATGCCGGAAATCCCCCGACGCCGCCCGATTCTACCGTAAGCGTAATCTTATCCAGCATGCCGTTTTCCCGTGCATATTTGGAGACAGTTTCCGGAATACCGACACCGATATTCACGATATCGTCCGGCTTTAACTCCTGTGCCGCACGCCTGCCAATGATTTCCGCACTCGTATTGACAACGCTTTTGGTCATTGTCCGTTTCTCCAGCATCTCGGCCCAGTCCTGCCACTGTGAATACGGGATTTCAAAGCTACCGGTCAGCGACTCATATGCGGCATGCCGCAGCTCTGGCTTCACCTCCACGATCGCATCTACCAGGCAACCCGGAATGATCGTGCTGTGCGGTCTGGATGGACGCACTACCAGACGGTCTACCTGCACGATAACCGTTCCGCCGTTCGCCTTTACCGCCTGACAGATTGATAATGCATCCCCTGCGGTAAACATATCCTCAAAGGAAATATTTCCCTTATAATCGGCTGCCGTACCTTTAATGATCGCTACGTTGATCCTCGGCAATTTATAATACAGGAACTCTTCTCCGTCCAGCTCCACATATTTGACAAGCGAGTCATCTCTGGAAATGGAGTTAATTCCGGGTCCCTCCAGCCGTGGATCCACAAAAATATCCAGACCAACCTTTGAAAGTGCACCCGGAAGTCCGCCCGCCTGTGCTCGAATCGCATGTGAAATGCATCCAAGCGGCAGGTTATACGCTTCGAACTTATCTTCCAGAACCAGTCGCTTCGTACTGTACATGGCACCGAAATGCCCGCATATGATCTTATCAACCGCACCCTCCCGGATATAACGCTCGGCTGCCCGATTCTCATCCCATGCGCCGAACCCGGCACTGGAAATCTCAGTTAAATGCTTCGGTGAACCGGTTGCTTTAAATCGATCATACAATGCCTCATGCAGTTCCACCGGATTGTCAATTCCAAGAAACGAGTTCAGTGCGATAACATCTCCATCCCTGATTAATCCTACTGCTTCCTCTTTTGTCATTATCTTATACATGATATTTTCCTCTCAAAGTCACATTCCCGGATTCGTAATGCTCACAGAGTGGCATTCCATCCGTTCTTATTAGATGATAACTCTATTCGGCTTATATGTGCAAGAGGTTCTTCTGTAACATCTGCACATTGAAAAACCCCATCGCCTATACTATAATAATATTATCAATTTATGGGGGTACTTGCTTATGAAACTAACTTTTATCGGGGCTGATCATGAGGTTACCGGCAGTTGTCACTATCTGGAAATCGCAGGTAAACGTCTAGCGATCGACTGCGGTCTGGAACAGGGTGCTGATATCTATGAGAACGAAGAGCTTCCCTGTGCCGCCGCAGACCTGGACTATGTGTTTCTGACACATGCACATATCGATCACAGTGGATACCTGCCTTTTCTTTATTCACACGGATTCCGTGGCTGCATTTTTGCTACCAAGGCAACCACCGATCTATGCCAGATCATGCTGCGTGACAGTGCTCATATTCAGGAAATGGAGGCCGAATGGAAGAATCGGAAGGCCAGACGATCCGGTCTGCCGGAGGTCATCCCACTCTATACCATTCAGGATGCAGAGAATGTCATCGCTCATTTCCACTCTCTGGACTACGATGCCAGGGTCAGCATCTGTGACGGAATCGAAGTACGTTTTTCCGATGTTGGTCACCTGCTCGGTTCTGCCAGCATTGAACTGTGGGCTACCGAGGATGACAAGACTGTAAAGCTGGCATTTTCCGGCGATATCGGTAATATCAATCAGCCACTGATCCGGGATCCCCAGTATCTTTCCGATGCGGATTACGTCATTATGGAGTCTACCTATGGTGACCGAAACCATATCGCAACACCGGATTATGTAGCGGCACTGACCCGCATCATCCGGAATACATTTCAGCGTGGCGGCAACGTAGTCATTCCGTCTTTTGCAGTCGGAAGGACTCAGGAATTATTATATTTCATCCGTGAGATCAGAACACAGAATCTGATTCCGGAATATCCGGACTTTGAAGTATTTGTAGATAGTCCGTTAGCTGTAGAGGCCACAAATGTATTTAACCGTAATGTAGAAAGCTGCTTTGATGAGGAGGCCATGGCTCTGGTGCGTCAGGGAATTAACCCGATTGCCTTCCCGGGATTGAAGACCTCCGTTACCAGTGATGAGTCAAAAGCGATTAATTTCAATCCGAATCCAAAGGTTATCCTCTCCGCTTCCGGTATGTGTGAGGCAGGTCGTATCCGTCATCACTTAAAGCATAATCTATGGCGTCCGGAATGTACCGTTCTTTTTGTTGGTTATCAGGCAAACGGTACCCTCGGTCGTGCCTTACTGGAGGGTGCAAAAGCAGTAACTCTTTTCGGAGAAACGATTGAGGTTGAGGCTCACATTGAAAAACTGGACGGCATCAGCGGTCATGCCGATAAGGATCATCTGATCAAATGGCTGGAAGCAATGTCTCCAAAGCCGAAAAAGGTATTTGTCGTTCATGGCGAGGACAGTGTCTGTGATTCCTTTACCGCCTGCCTGCGTGATGAGCATGGGTATGATGCGGAAGCTCCATACACCGGTGCTTCCTTTGACCTGTCAGAAGGCAAATGGCTGAGTGATGGCAATCGTGTCCATAAGCAGCAGGTCACCGCAAAGGAGAAGTCTATCCGTGCTACCAATATTTATCTGCGTCTCGTTGCTGCCGGTCAGCGCCTGATTGCGGTTATCCGCCATAATGAAGGCGGTGCCAACAAGGATCTGATCAAATTTACAGACCAAATCAACTCTCTTTGCGATAAATGGGATCGTTAACCAGTAGCCTAAAAAGTCCCTGCCGCATACCATATAGAAAAGGGTTCTTCGGTATGGTGACGCATGGCTGCCGGTATTACTTCTGAACAACTTTTATCTCCCAATCACATTATAAAAGCAGACTATGCACACCACCGTCATATCTATGGCAGTGGTGTGACCGTTGCTGTTCTGGATTCCGGCATTCAGCCACGTTCCGATTTTCTGTCTCTGCCGGACGCTTCTGTTCCTTCCCGTATCCTGCATTTTGAAGACTTTGTCCATGCACGCCCACTGCCCTATGACGATGCCGGACACGGAACCCATATCTGCGGAAAAATCGCATCTTCTCATGCCATCGGTTCTGAATATCTCGGAATTGCTCCGGCCTGTAATCTGGTCGTCCTGAAGGTACTGGATCAGAACGGAAACGCCCCGATCAGTACCTTTATCCGTGCCCTGCGCTGGATTCATCACCATCAGTCCGCCTATCACATCCGAATCGTCAATATCTCCATCGGTACCTCCTTATCCTCCGGTTATTCTCATTCCGATCTGCTGATCCAGGAGGTTGAACGGCTCTGGACCGACGGCCTGATCGTGTGTACTTCTGCAGGAAATAACGGACCGGCTCCCGGTTCTATCAGTGCGCCCGGCTCCAGCTGTCAGGTGATCACCGTCGGTGCCTCGGACGATAATATTCCTGCCCTGCGTTCCAATATCCATCGGCAGTATTCCGGTCGGGGACCAACCGGCTGCAGCACTGTCAAGCCGGAGCTTGTCGCTCCCGGCAGCCAGATCATCAGCTGTAGTAACCAGAGACACGGCTATACTGCCAAGACCGGAACCTCCATGTCCACCTCTTTAGTCAGCGGTGCCATTGCCCTTTTACTTGAGCAGGAACCCTCTCTCAGTAATCGGGACGTAAAAAACCGCCTGCACGACTGTGCAAGGCGGCTTAATCTCCCTCATTTTCAGCAAGGCTGGGGACTCTTAGATATCTCCCGGTTATTACATTGATTCGTGGAATCTGTCATCCCATAAATACCATGGTATCACCCGTTTGGTGAATGTGTAACCTTAATTTCCACGGTTATAGTTGATCAGACATCCCTTTAAGATAATCTCTCTCTCATTATCTGTCAGCTGTCCAAGGGTCAGTGTAAACTCTTTCATATCCTTGTTTACCACATAAGCCTTGATCTCATCGGTCTTATTCTTAACTGCCTCCGCAATGCCAGGAATGAAAATATAATCATCGTTTGCAAACGGAAGCTCTGTATCCTTATCCTGGATCAGGAATGGAAGCATACCCCAGTTGATCAGGTTGGAACGATAACGCTTAGTCGCATATTCATTTGCAATATTTGCCCAGCCACCTAATACCTTCTGGCAGGATGCAGCCTGCTCTCTGGCAGAACCGTCACCCGGCTTTACCGCAAAGATCGTGCTTCCGACACCAACGGTCTTTCTGCTGATCTGATAGGTCTCCTTGATCTTGTCCATGATCGGAGTCAGCTCGGATACTGCCTCACATGGACAGCTATCTGCCTCAATGGCCTTCTGTGCCTTCTGAATCTCCTTGGCACGTCCAACATATGCAGGATCCTTTCTGGACAGAGTGAACTCAGCCAGTCCAAGCGGATTAGAACGATAAGAAGAGGTCTCTCCGGAAGGAATCAGCTCATCTGTAGTTGTAACCGGATCATGAATCTCGGATACTACCTTCAGAATCAGATTCTCCGGCAATGGAGACATCGCAGGCCAGTCCTTAATATTCGGACCGAACTTGATCTCAACGGACGGATCCGGCTTTCCAACGCCATTATATACACGGTTCTCATAAATCGCTTTATCAAAATAATACTTTCTCTTTGTGAAGTTCACATCTACATCTGTCGCAGCGGTCAGATAACCCTTATTGGCTGCAGTTGCTGCAATGGAACGGGCATCCATCAGTGCAACGGATGAAATCTGTCCGTTCTGGATCTTAGAACCTTCACGGTTCGGGAAGTTTCTGGTTGAATGACGGATACTGAATGCATTATTTGCCGGAGTATCTCCTGCACCAAAGCATGGACCGCAGAATGCGGTCTTTACAATGGAACCGGTCTCGATCAGATCAGCCAGTACTCCGTTCTTTGCAAGCTCCATATAGATTGGTGTACTTGCCGGATATACACTTAATGTAAACTCATCTGCTCCGATATAGGAACCCTTCAGAATATCTGCTGCCTCGCAGATGTTCTCAAATCCACCACCGGCACAGCCTGCGATAATTCCCTGCTCAACATAAAGTCTGCCGTCTCTCACCTTATCCTTTAAGGTGAAATCAACCTTACCATCCAGGCTGACCTTTGCACGCTTCTCGCAATCATCCAGAATATCCATCAGATTTGCATTCAGCTCTTCGATCGTATATACATTGCTTGGATGGAACGGCATTGCGATCATTGGCTTCACTTCCGACAGATCAACATATACGACACCATCATAATAAGCAACCGCACCAGGATTTAACTCCTTATAATCTCCGCTTCTTCCATGAATGTCATAGAATTCCTTAATCCGATCATCGGTCTTCCAGATGGATGACAGACAGGTTGTCTCTGTGGTCATAACATCAATACCGATCCGGTAATCTGCACTTAAGTTCTCAACACCAGGTCCTACGAACTCCATAACCTTATTCTTAACGTAACCGCATCCGAAAGTAGCTCCGATAATTGCCAGAGCCACATCCTGTGGGCCGACACCCTTCTGTGGCTTTCCTGTCAGATAAACGGCAACAACGCCCGGCATATCTACATCATAGGTCTTGGAAAGCAGCTGTTTTACCAGCTCACCGCCACCTTCACCGATTGCCATGGTACCTAATGCACCATAACGGGTATGACTGTCAGAGCCCAGGATCATCTGTCCGCCGGCTGCCAGCATTTCTCTGGCAAACTGATGGATAACTGCCTGATGAGGTGGTACATACATTCCGCCATAACGCTTTGCACAGGACAGGCCAAACATATGGTCATCCTCATTAATCGTACCGCCAACCGCACATAAAGAATTGTGACAGTTCGTCAGTACATATGGGATTGGGAATTTCTCAAGTCCGGATGCTCTGGCTGTCTGAATGATTCCAACGAATGTAATATCATGGGAAGTCAGCTTATCAAACTTAATCTGAAGCTTTTTATCATTTCCGGATGTATTATGTGCCTGAAGAATCTGATATGCCATCGTATTCTTCGCTGCTTCTTCCTTTGAAAGCTTATTACCTGTCGATGCCTCATAGCCTGCTACTGCCTGTCCATCCTGAATCAGCTCAGTACCATTGATCAGGTAAGCGCCTCCGTCAAATAGTGTTACCATGAAAAGTCCTCCTTCATCTGTCTCTCATATTTTATCATCAATACCTATAACCTTTATCCTGTCTGCGGATGTTAATCCATGAATTTCAGCACGAATCCCAGAATCAGGAACAAAGCTGAAACTACCACTGCAATAATATTCAGAACCAATCCCGCGGTTGCCATTCCCTTTTTAGATGATTTCCTGCCGAGATTTGCGTTCTGGATTCCCGCAATCGCCAGTATTATAAATAATCCTCCGTATAAAAAGCCGCCTCCCAACAGAGTACTGCACATCATACCCAGATTCAAAACATTCAGAATGATACCAAGGATCAGACTGGTTTTTGCCTTTTTCGCATATGCCTCATCCTGTGAAGCCTGAAGAGCTGCTGTTCCCCCTGTGACCGTATTCTGCGCATTCTGTCCATTCGTATTATAATTATATGCTCCGGCATCATAGGTTCCGTTCTGATTATTATACGGATCTGCATTGTACGTGCCGGTCTGGTTATTGTACGGATCTGCATTGTATGTGCCGGTCTGGTTATTGTACGGATTTGCATTGTACGCTCCGGCCTGGTTATTGTACGGATTAGCATTATATGTGCCGGTCTGGTTGCTTCCTGCAGTTCCGAAAGTCTGCGGATCATATCCTAAGCCGGATTCCGTGTGCTTATTCTCCCCTGTACCACTCTCATCCAAGCGAAATGGATTTCCTGTATGATTCTGATTATTATCCATAATTTCTCCTCATTATCTCCTCATTTGCATGATTTATTTATCTTACAAAGTTACCGCAACTATTTTAACACATATCCTCAAAAATATAAATAGAAAATCCCAATACTATGTATATTAATGCATCTTATTGTGTAAATAGTCAAAACAGGAGAGGATATCTCTGATCCTCTCCCGCCTGTTTTATTCTGTCATGTATGATAGATTACTTCTTTGTAATATATCCCTTTGCCTTTAATAATTCAGCACAAAGCACTGCACCACCGGCTGCACCACGAACTGTATTATGTGAAAGTCCAACGAACTTCCAGTCAAAGATACTGTCCTCACGAAGGCGTCCAATGGAAACACCCATACCATGCTCATAATCTACATCCAGACTTACCTGCGGGCGATTATCCTCCTCCAGATACTGGATAAACTGCTTCGGAGCACTTGGAAGTCCCAATGCCTGTGGTTCACCGCTGAAGTTTACCAGACGGTCGATCAGCTCTTCCTTCGTCGGCTGCTTCTTAAAGTTTACAAATACAGCCGCTGTATGTCCGTTTAATACCGGTACACGGATACACTGGCTGGTGATCTTAGGACCATTGGTGCATTTCTCAATCTTACCGTCTACGATATCACCCCAGAGGCGAAGCGGCTCCTGCTCAGACTTCTCTTCTTCTCCTCCGATATACGGAATGATGTTACCTACCATCTCCGGCCAGTCCTTAAAGGTCTTACCGGCACCTGAGATTGCCTGATAAGTAGTAACCACTACTTCCTGTGGTTCAAATTCCATCCATGCTGTTAATACCGGTGCATAGCTCTGAATGGAGCAGTTCGGCTTTACAGCAACGAAACCGCGCTTGGTTCCCAGACGCTTCTTCTGATATTCAATTACCTCTGCATGCTGTGGATTGATCTCCGGTACCATCATCGGAACATCCGGTGTCCAGCGATGTGCGCTGTTATTGGAAACAACCGGTGTCTCTGTCTTTGCATAAGCTTCCTCGATCGCCTTGATCTCATCCTTTGACATATCAACCGCACTGAATACGAAATCAACTGTAGATGCAACTTCCTCTACTTCGTTTACATTATGAACGATGATATTCTTAACTGCCTCCGGCATTGGTGTATCCATCTTCCAACGGTCACCGACTGCTTCTTCATAGGTCTTTCCGGCACTTCGTGGGCTTGCTGCAATGGTAACCACCTCAAACCATGGATGGTTCTCTAATAATGAAATAAATCTCTGTCCTACCATACCGGTACCACCAAGGATACCTACACGTAACTTCTCACTCATTGTTTCTCTCCTATTTTGTAATATTCATATGCTGTGTGCTTCTACACCCTGTATCTTATGTTATTTGATAACTCGTACCTTAACAACGCCTTCGATTGCATTCAGCTCTGCAACAATGGCATCTGTAATCTCAGCTGATACATCTAACATGGAATATGCCCAGTCACCCTTGGACTTACTGATCATATCGGAAATGTTGATTCCCTTTGATGAGAATACACCGGTAAATCTGGTCAGCATATCCGGAATATTCTTATGATTGATTGCAACTCTTGCTGTATTTGTGCATACGCCCATATCACATGCAGGGTAATTTACAGAATTCTTGATATTACCGTTTTCGATATAATCAACTACCTGCTTAACTGCCATAACTGCACAGTTATCCTCGGATTCTTCCGTAGAAGCTCCCAGATGTGGTAATGTAATAACATTCTCAACACCTGCAACTGCCGGATTCGGGAAGTCTGTTACATACTTACTTACCTTGCCGGATGCCAGTGCTGCCTTGATATCCTCATCATTAACCAGAACATCTCTTGCAAAGTTCAGGATCTTAACGCCATCCTTCATCATGCCAAATGCAGCTGCATTCAGCATACCCTTGGTACTGTCTAACGCCGGTACATGGATGGTAATGTAATCACACTCTTTATAAATATCTTCTACATTTGAAATATGCTTTACCTGACGGGACAGATTCCATGCTGCATCCACTGATACATATGGATCATATCCGTATACTTCCATACCTAAGCTGACTGCTACATTGGCAACCTTTGCTCCAATCGCACCCAGACCGATTACACCTAACTTCTTTCCTTCGATCTCACAGCCTGCGAACTTGGACTTGTTCTTCTCCACTGCCTTTGCAATGCCCTCATCTGCGGCATTTTCCTTTACCCAGTTATATCCGCCAACCAGATCTCTGGAAGCCAGAAGCAGACCTGCGATTACGATCTCCTTTACGCCGTTTGCATTTGCACCCGGTGTATTGAATACTACGATACCCTGCTCTGCACATTTATCCAGCGGAATATTATTAACTCCGGCACCGGCTCTTGCGATTGCCTTTAAACCTGCAGGCAGCTCCAGATCATGCATAGCAGCACTTCTTACCAATACTACATCTGCATCTGCCAGATCCTCTACTACATTATATCCTTCCGGTAACAGATCCATACCGCACGCTGCGATCGGATTCAAGCATTTAACCTTAGCCATTACTGATTCTCCTCCTCGAACTTCTTCATAAACTCAACCAGCTTCTCTACACCTTCGATTGGCATAGCATTGTAAATGCTGGCACGCATACCACCTACGGTACGATGTCCCTTGATATTTACAAATCCGGCTGCGGTTGCTTCCTTTACAAACTTTGCATCCAGTTCTTCGTCACCGGTTACAAACGGTACATTCATGAGAGACCGATCCTTCTTCTCAACCGTCCCCTTGAACATCTTGCTGTTGTCCAGGAAATCATACAGGATAGCTGCCTTCTTCTCGTTATGGATCTTCATAGCCTCCAGGCCGCCCATTTCCTTAACCCACTTGAATACCTTGCCGCAGATATAAATACCGTAGCATGGAGGTGTGTTGTACAGGGACTTGGCATCTGCCTGTGTCTTATACTTTAACATGGTTGGTGTTCCTTCCAGAACATCATCGCGGATCAGGTCTTCCCGGATAATTGCGATTACAACACCGGCCGGTCCTACGTTCTTCTGTACACCGAAGTAAATTAGACCGTAGTCTGATACATTTACTGGCTGTGACAGGATGTCAGATGACATATCTGCTACCAGAATCTTGCCCTTTGTGTTCGGCAATGTCTTATAGGTAGTTCCGTAAATTGTATTGTTATGGCAGATGTATACATAATCAGCATCGTCATCAATCGGTAAATCCGAACAATCCGGAATGTAGCTGAAGGTCTTGTCTGCAGAGGATGCAATGATGTTTACCTTACCATACTTCTTAGCCTCTTCTGCCGCCTTCTTTGCCCACTGTCCGGTTACGATATAATCAGCAACCTTATTCTTCATCAGGTTCATTGGAATCGCTGCGAACTGCTGAGATGCTCCGCCCTGCAGGAATAATACCTTGTAGTTATCCGGAATCTTCATCAGATCTCTCAGATCCTGCTCTGCAGTCTCGATGATCTCTTCAAACGCCTTGGAACGATGACTCATCTCCATTACACTCATGCCGGTTCCATTGTAGTCCAACATCTCTTCTGCTGCTGCCTTTAACACAACCTCTGGTAATACAGATGGTCCTGCTGAAAAATTATACACTCTTGCCATTTTATAAATCCTCCTCGACTTATTCGCTATAATCCAATCCCAGAACAGCCACCTCACAGCCGTTCCGAGATCATAGTGTCTTAAATTATCCTCCGGATCTTATTTCTCCAGATCTTCCTCTGAGAAACAGGTCTCAATCGGCTTACCCGGTGCTACCATCGGCCATACCTTATCATCTTCATTGATGATACAGTCGATCACTACCGGTCTGCCTGCCTGCTTTGCCTTCTTAAATGCTTCTTCAAACTCCTCAATGGTCGTTACACGACAACCGATCGCTCCCATAGCCTCTGCAAGCTTTGCAAAGTCTACATTATCATTTAAGATTGTATTCGAATACCGCTTGTCATAGAACAGGGTCTGCCACTGACGAACCATTCCAAGTACATGGTTATTGATTACGATTTCAATGATCGGAATGTTATATCTGGCTGCGGTTGCAATCTCATTCATATTCATACGGAAGCATCCGTCACCTGCAATATTAACAACCGTTTCATCCGGTCTTGCAAGCTTCGCACCCAGCGATGCGCCCAGACCATATCCCATGGTTCCAAGACCACCGGATGTCAGGAGCTGATGCGGTCTCTTGTACTTATAATACTGTGCTGCCCACATCTGATGCTGACCTACCTCTGTCACAACCGTCGCCTCACCATCGGTCAGCTCATAAAGCTTTTCAATGATCTCCGGTCCGGTCAGAACACCCTTATCATAGGTCAGCGGATATTTCTCCTTCAGGTCACGGATCTCAGCCATCCATTCCGGCTTCTCGGATGCATCCACCTGATCAATCAGCTTCTGCAGGATTACCTTTGCATCACCGATAATCGCTTCATCTACTTCGATATTCTTATTAATCTCTGCCTGATCCACATCGATGTGAATGATCTTGGCATTCTCTGCGAACTTGCTTGCATTACCGATTACACGGTCTGAGAATCTGGCACCAACAACGACCAGAAGATCCGCATCTGATAATCCAAAGTTCGATGCTTTGGTACCGTGCATACCGATCATACCGGTATAACGGTCTTCGGTGCCCTCGATTGCGCCCTTGCCCATCAGGGTATCACAAACGGCTGCGTCAATCTTATCTGAAAAAGCTCTTAATTCCTGCTCTGCATCAGCGATTACCACACCGCCGCCTGCCATAATGAACGGCTTCTTGGAACGATTGATCATATCAACCGCATGCTTTACCGCCGTTTCATCAATCGTATCGGTGACCCGTTCGATCTCTGCCGGCTTCTTCGGCTCGTAATCTGCCAGATTGGCAGTTACATCCTTGGTAATATCAACTAAAACAGGACCCGGTCTTCCGCTCTTTGCAATCTTAAATGCCCGACGGATCGTATCTGCCAGCTCATGTACATTCTTTACGATAAAGCTGTACTTTGTGATCGGCATAACCACGCCTGCAATATCAACCTCCTGGAAGCTGTCCTTACCCAGTAAGGTAACACCTACATTGGCAGTAATTGCGACTACCGGTACAGAATCCATATATGCGGTTGCGATACCGGTAACCAGATTGGTCGCTCCCGGTCCGCTGGTTGCCATACAGACACCTACCTTACCGGTTGCTCTGGCATATCCATCTGCTGCATGGGCTGCACCCTGCTCATGGGATGTCAGCACATGTTTGATCTCTCCCTGATGCTTATATAATTCGTCATAAATATTCAGGATACAGCCGCCCGGATACCCGAATACGGTATCAACGCCCTGTTCCTTCAAACATTCAATTACAATTTCAGAACCTGTTAATTGCTTCATTCTCTTCCTCTCCTTACTTCTTCCCCGGAATTTCCAAGATTGCACCCCGATTACCGGATGTTACCATCGCTGCATATCTTGCCAGATAACCGGTGGTTACCTTCGGCTCTCTCGGCTGCCACTGCTCTTTACGCTTTGCCAGCTCTTCATCGGATACTCTCACATTCAATGACAGGTTATCAATATCGATATCAATGATATCTCCCTCCTGTACCAGTGCGATCGGACCGCCGACTGCTGCTTCCGGCGATACATGACCGATGGAAGCTCCGCGGCTGGCTCCCGAGAACCGTCCGTCTGTGATCAATGCTACAGACGAGCCAAGACCCATACCTGCAATTGCGGATGTCGGATTCAACATCTCACGCATACCAGGTCCACCCTTCGGACCCTCATAACGGATAACGACTACGTCACCCTCTACGATCTTGCCGCCCTTGATCGCAGCAATTGCGTCCTCTTCACATTCAAAGACTCTGGCCGGACCGGAATGCTTCATCATTTCCGGAACAACCGCAGAACGCTTTACAACGCTGCCGTCCGGTGCCAGATTACCCTTTAACACTGCCAGACCGCCTGTTTTACTATATGGATGATCAACCGGTCTGATAACCTCAGGATTCCGGTTTACACAGCCTGCGATATTTTCCCCGACTGTTTTACCGGTTACCGTCATACAGTCTGTATGAAGCAGCCCCAGCTTATTGATCTCATTCATAACCGCATATACACCACCGGCTTCATTCAGATCCTCCATATAGGTAGGACCGGCAGGTGCCAGATGACACAGGTTCGGTGTCTTTGCACTGATCTCATTTGCAAAGGAAATATCAAAGTCAAATCCGATCTCATGTGCGATTGCCGGCAGATGCAGCATACTGTTTGTAGAGCATCCCAGTGCCATATCGATCGTCAGTGCGTTTAAGATCGCATCCTTTGTCATAATATCTCTTGGACGGATATTCTTACGGTACATATCCATAACTGCCATACCTGCATGCTTTGCAAGCTTGATTCTCTCTGAATATACAGCCGGAATCGTTCCGTTTCCGCGAAGTCCCATGCCGAGAACCTCTGTCAGGCAGTTCATGGAATTGGCTGTATACATACCCGAGCAGGAACCACAGGTCGGGCATACTTTATTCTCAAATTCTTCTACATCTTCTTCCGTCATTGTACCGGCTGCATAAGCTCCGACTGCCTCGAACATAGAAGAAAGACTTCTCTTCTGTCCGTGTACATGACCGGCTAACATCGGGCCGCCGCTGACAAATACGGTCGGAACATTGATTCTGGCTGCTGCCATTAAAAGTCCCGGTACATTCTTATCACAGTTCGGAATCATAACCAGGGCATCAAACTGATGTGCCAGTGCCATACATTCCGTAGAATCTGCGATCAGATCTCTGGTAACCAGAGAATACTTCATGCCGATGTGTCCCATTGCAATACCGTCACAGACTGCAATTGCCGGGAACATGATCGGTGTTCCGCCTGCCATTGCGACACCAAGCTTCACTGCCTGTGCGATTTTATCCAGATTCATATGTCCCGGTACGATCTCGTTATAGGAGCATACGATACCCACCAACGGACGTTCCATTTCTTCTTTTGTCATACCCAGTGCATTGAACAGGGACCGATGTGGTGCCTGCTGCATGCCTGTCTTTACTGCATCACTTTTCATTTCTATTCTCCTTTATTGACTCCAGCCCGGATATCCCCCGGACATCCGCTACATACTGCTATCTTTCTATACTCTGTTATAATCGCTGGCAGATCAGGTCGCCCATTTCTGAACAGCTTACCAATGTCATACCATCATCCATAATATCACAGGTACGATAATTCTCCTGTAAGACCTTCTTGATAGCCGCTTCAATGCTGTCCGCTTCTTTATCCATGTCAAAGGAGAAACGAAGTATCATAGCTGCTGACAGGATCGTCGCAATCGGATTCGCCTTATTCTGTCCTGCGATATCCGGTGCTGAGCCTCCGCTTGGTTCATACATACCGAACTTGGTCTCGTTTAAGCTGGCCGAAGCTAGCATTCCGATAGATCCGGTTACCATAGAAGCCTCATCTGATAAAATGTCACCAAACATATTCTCAGTCAGGATTACATCGAACTGTGCCGGATCCTTAACCAGCTGCATTGCGCAGTTGTCAACCAGCATATGCTCTAATGTAACTTCCGGATAATCCTTTGCAACTTCCTCGACGACCTTTCTCCATAATCTGGATGAATCCAGTACGTTCGCCTTATCCACACTGGTTACCTTCTTCCGGCGCTTCATGGCAATATCAAAGCCCTTAATTGCAATTCGTCTGATCTCATTCTCATCATAGGTCAGCTCGTCATATGCCTTCAGGACACCGTTTTCTTCTACTGTCTTACGTTCACCGAAGTATAATCCACCCGTCAGCTCACGCATGATCATCATATCAAAGCCCTTGTCCGAAATTTCTTCCTTCAACGGGCATGCACCCTTTAACTCCGGATATAACACTGCCGGACGAAGATTCGCAAACAGATTCAATGCCTTACGGATCTTCAACAGACCGGCCTCCGGTCTTAAATGCGGAGGAAGCTTATACCATGGCGAGGTGGTTGTATTTCCTCCAATGGAGCCTAGTAAAACTGCATCCGAAGCTTTTGCGATCTCGATTGCCTCATCTGTAAGCGGTACTCCATAAGCATCAATGGAACATCCACCCATCAGAATCTGCTGATAGTTAAATGTATGTCCATACTTTTCACCAACTGTATCCAATACTTTCATAGCCTGCGAGACGACTTCCGGTCCGATACCGTCGCCCTTAATAACTGCTATATTTACGTTCATGTCTCAACTTCCTTCCTGTTCCTTATAGCGGGTATAAAAACTTTATCCTATATCATAAATCATTTATGTCGATTTTTCAATGTTTAAATCATTTCGGAAGCATTCTTCCATGTTTATAAGCCGCTCTCCATCATACTGAAATCGGACAATCCATGGCTTAAACTCCATGATCCGGAGAAACTCTTCGTATCCGTAATCCGGTTTATAATAGTGAATGATCGTACTCAGTGCTGTCCCATGAGTTCCGATCACAATGGTTTCATCCGGATGCTCTGCTACCAGCTCCCGGAGCTTCCGGAGATTCCGCGTCTGTACCTCCTGCAGGGTCTCACAGGTCTCATACCGATATGTGAAATCCTCCCAGGCTCTCTGACTGATCGAGTAGTACGCTTCTCCCTTTGCGAGCAGTGTCCACTCCCGGAATTCCTCCTTCTCCTCGACCGGAAGACCGGCGGCTTCTGCGATCGGTCGGACCGTATCTGTGGCCCGTCTGAAATTGCTGGCATATACATGGGTCAGCTGACCGATCAGCCCCTGTTTTACCATATAATCTCTTGCCAGATACCGGTCCTGCACTCCCTCCGCTGTCAGAGGGCGGTCCTTATCTATGGGATTTGAGTAATCCGTCTGTGCATGACGGACAAAATATACCGTTGTCATATGTTCTCTCCATATACTTTTATACGCACAAAGGCCTCCACAAAAAGCACAGGAAATCTTCCTGCACCTTCTGTGAAAGCCCATGAACGGTCTGCTTATTTATGACTGTTAATATAATTTACAAGACCCTCTGCCTTGATGATCTCCTGCATAAATGGCGGGAATGCCTGCCCCTTATACTCGGTTCCCTTTGTACGATCATAGATCATACCGCTGTCAAAATCGATCTCTACTTCATCACCTGCTTCGATTTCCTCTGCCGCTTCCTTACACTCAATGATCGGAAGTCCGATATTAATCGCATTTCGATAGAAAATTCTTGCAAAGGTCTCTGCGATTACACAGCTGATACCGGAAGCCTTAATTGCGATCGGTGCATGCTCTCTGGAAGAACCACATCCGAAGTTCTTCTGTGCTACCATGATATCGCCCGGCTTTACCCGTTTTACGAAGTCCGGATCAATATCCTCCATACAGTTCTTAGCCAGCTCTGCCGGGTCAGAAGAATTCAGATATCTTGCCGGAATAATAACATCCGTATCTACATTGTCTCCATATTTATGTACAATTCCATGTGCTTTCATATTCTGTATTCCTCCCTGATTATTTCATTACTTCTGCCGGTCCTGAGATCTTACCGGTAATAGCGGATGCCGCTGCAACTGCAGGGGAAGCCAGATATACCTCAGATTCTACATGACCCATACGTCCTACAAAGTTACGATTGGTGGTAGCGACTGCACGCTCTCCGGCAGCCAGAATACCCATATGTCCGCCCAGACACGGCCCACAGGTCGGTGTGCTGACAATTGCTCCCGACTCGATAAAGGTCTTTAATAAGCCTTCCTCCATTGCCTGAAGGTAGATTGCCTGTGTAGCCGGAATGATGATAACACGAAGACCCTTTGCAACCTTACGTCCCTTCATGATCTCTGCTGCGATCCGGAGATCTGAAATGTGGCCGTTTGTGCAGGAACCGATCACGACCTGATCGATCTTTACATCACCAACCTCATCGATGGTTCTTGTATTCTCCGGCAAATGTGGGAATGCAACAGTCGGTTTTAACTGTGACAGGTCGATCGTATATGTCTCGTCATATTCTGCGTCTTCATCTGCCTCATATACCGTATATTCCTTTGTGGAATGTTCCTTCATGTATGCAATGGTCTCATCATCCACAGGGAAGATACCGTTCTTACCACCGGCCTCGATCGCCATGTTTGCCATGGTAAAACGGTCATCCATGGACAGGTACTGAATACCGTCGCCAACAAACTCCATAGACTTGTAAAGTGCACCGTCTACTCCGATCATGCCAATGATATGAAGGATAATATCCTTACCGCTGATCCACTCTGCCGGCTTTCCGGTCAATACGAATTTAATCGCAGACGGTACCTTAAACCATGCCTTACCGGTTGCCATACCGGCAGCCATATCGGTACTGCCGACACCGGTAGAGAATGCACCCAATGCACCATAGGTGCAGGTATGGGAGTCAGCTCCGATCACTGCATTTCCTGCAACCACCAGACCTTTTTCCGGAAGCAGTGCATGTTCGATTCCTACCTCACCGACATCAAAGAAATTGGTAATATTATGCTCTGCTGCATACTGTCTTACACATTTGCAGTGTTCGGCACTCTTGATGTCCTTATTCGGAGTAAAGTGATCCAGAACCATTGCAATCTTATCTTTATCGAATACTTCCTGATTATTGAACTTCTCCATCTCATGAATTGCTACCGGAGTGGTAACATCATTTCCAAGTACCATGTCTAACTTTGCTTCTATTAACTGACCGGCTTCTACCTTATCAAGACCGGCATGTGCAGCTAATATTTTCTGCGTCATAGTCATACCCATTGTTATCATCCTCCTTATTTTCATCTAATGACTATTGCTATCGTACCATAGCTTTTGTTATAATTGAAATACATAATAATAATATTTAATATAACTTTAAGTTATATCCTGTTTGTAAACAGACGTTCCATTTAGAAAGGAGCACCCTATGAATCAGAATCTGAATTACTATAAAGCCTTTTATATGGTGGCAAAATATAAAAATATCTCCAAGGCTGCAGATGCCCTCTTTATCAGCCAGCCGGCTATCAGTAAATCCCTGTCCCGTCTGGAAGAAAATCTGGGCTGTATCCTGTTTTCCAGAACTTCCCGCGGTGTTTCCCTGACTGCAGACGGTGAGATCCTGTATGAACGGATCCGGGAAGCCTTCGCTGCCATCGAAGCCGGTGAAGAAGAGCTGCGCCATCGGACAGAGCTTGGAATCGGCCAGCTGCGGATCGGTGTCAGCACGACCCTGTGCAAATATATTCTCCTTCCGTACCTGCAGAACTTTATCCAGCAGCATCCGCATATCCGCATTACGATCGAGTGCCAGTCCACCCTACATACGGTAGAATTACTGGAAAGCGGTCAGATCGATATCGGCCTGATCGGTGCCCCGAAGCATCATGGTACGCTTACCTTTCTGCCCCTGAAGAAGATCCAGGATACCTTTGTCGCTACCCAGTCTTATCTGGATAACCTCTCCATCCGGGAGCATGCAGATTCCGATCTGTTCCTTTCTGCTACCCTGATGCTGCTTGACGAGGAGAATATCACTCGCCAGTATATCAATGACTATTTCTACCGGAACCAGATCAAAACAAATCAGATTCTGGAGGTCAGCTCCATGGATCTGCTGATTGAATTTGCCAAGATCGGAATCGGGGCCGCCTGTGTTATCCGTGAATTTGTCAAACAGGAACTGACCGATGGTGCTCTGATCGAGCTTCCCATGACAGAACCAATTGAGAGCCGCAGCATTGGATTTGCTTATTCCAATTCCCACGAGCTCTCAAAATCAGCACATACGTTTTTAAATTCTGTTTTTCCATATCAGGATCCATCGTTCTGACATCCTGATATATACTTTTCGCTTCCGACCTCTCATTACCGGAATACTTCCATGCCTTCCAACAGGACGGTTCCGGTAATTCCCATCTGTTCTACTGCCTGTTCCTGATCCACATTGGCCTCAAACCGGTGAACAGTCTCATACGGAGTTCCTTCCCCGACACCATGTGCCTCTATGCAGAGAAATCCCATAACCGCCAGCAATATACCGGCCAGTCCCATTAATATCCGGTTCATCCAGCCGGCTCTGCGTAACGGAAGCAGTTTCCTTCCAAAGATTCCGAAAAGGATCACCGGTACAAACATAAGTACCATCCATACCATATCCGCACCCGTACTTTCCAGTGCCGGAACGATGTTCTTCAGCACCTGTAACGGATATCCGATATCCATATTTAATAATGCATAGCTTTCATTCCAGCTATGACTGATAATCTGAAAATCAAACCAGCCGCAGCCAAGAATCAACAGAACCATACATACTATATGATTCACCTTCTCCGGCAGCCAGGATACTGCCAGTACGATGATACATCCGGCTGCTGCCGCAAAGGCCGCACTCTGAAATACATTGGTATCCATTGTATCATATACTGCCAGATGAAGAATCACTTCCATGTAGATCATAGTCAGTGCTGCATAACATACCGTGCCCCAGACAGAATCCCGCAATACTTCCATCGGTCCCGTCTGCCTGTGAGCCGCTTCCTCTGCTGCCTGCCTTGCTTCCTCTGCTGCCTGCTGCCGCGCCTGTGCTTCCTCTGCCGCCACTGCCTGCCTTGCTGCTTCCTCTACCTGCTGCCGCGCCTGTGCTTCCTCTACCTGCTGCCGCGCCTGTGCTTCCTCTGCCGCTGCTGCCTGCCTTGCTGCTTCTTCCGCCTGCTGCCGCGCCTGTGCTTCCACAGCCGCCTGCCTTGCTTCCTCTTCCGCCTCCTGACGCGCCCGCTCTGCTGCTTCTGCAGCTGCACGCTTTCTGTCTTCTTCCGCCTGCTTACGGGCTGCCTCCGCAGTCTCTGCCTGTTTCCGCGCCTGCTCCTCTGCAGGCGTTTCATACAGGTTCAGATTCACATCTGAAAGCAATTCATCCGCCTCGGCCAATAACCGATTCAATTCTTTATCATGATAACTGTTTCTCATATGCAATCTGCTTTAATTGTTGTTTTACTTGAAGTATTCAACACCAGCCTCAAAGATATGCTGATTCTGATCTCCGTAAATATTGACTGCTACCGAATCACCACGACGCTCGGAATGTGCCATCTTACCAAGCACACGACCATCCGGTGAAGTAATTCCTTCGATTGCGGCATAGGAACCATTAATATTAAAGTCCTCTACCATGGTTGGGTTGCCGTTCACGTCTACATACTGGGTTGCTACCTGACCATTTGCAAATAACTTATCAATCCATTCCTTGTTAGCTACAAAACGACCCTCTCCGTGAGACGCCGGAATTACATATACACCACCTAATTCTGCTTTCCGCAGCCATGGCGACTTATTGGTTACTACCTTTGTATAAACCATCTTAGACTGATGACGTCCGATGCTGTTCATTGTCAATGTCGGTGAATCTGCCTGCTGCGGACGGATCTCACCATAAGGAACCAGCCCTAATTTGATCACAGCCTGGAAACCGTTACAGATACCCAGTGCCAGACCATCCCGCTCATTTAACAGCTTCATAACCTCTTCCTTGATCTTCTCATTCCGGAATGCGGTTGCGATAAACTTACCGGAACCATCCGGTTCATCACCGGCTGAGAATCCACCCGGGAACATAATGATCTGTGCCTTCTTGATCTCCTTCTTAAAGAGCTCTACGGAATCACGGATACCCTGTGCATCCAGATTCTTAAATACAACGGTAGAAACCTCTGCTCCGGCAGCCTCAAATGCCTTTGCGGAATCGTATTCGCAGTTTGTACCAGGGAATACCGGAATAAATACCTTCGGCTTTGCTACCTTATGCTTGCATACATAGATAGAATCTGCCTGGAACAGCTCACTCTTAACCGGCTTCTGCTCTACATCCGACTGTGTCGGGAATACATCCTCCAGAGTGCCGGTCCATGCTTTCAATGCCTCCTCCATGCTGATCACTACATCACCATAGATAAATTCAGGCTCTGCAACTACCTGACCAATCACGGTGCAAGGTACACCAAGTGTCTTCACCTGCTCCGGTGCCACTTCCAGAATAATGGAACCATATTCCTTTGCCAGTAATGCTTCCTTCGATAAACCTTCCAGCTTCACACCCAGCTTGTTACCGAATGCCATCTTGCTGACAGCCTCCAGCACACCGCCAAATCCTACTGCATAGGAAGCCAGAATCTTTCCTGCCTGAATTGCTTTATATAAATCGTCATATAACTTCAAAACATATGCATAATCCGGTCTGTCGTACTCATCCTTCTTAATATCAATCTTAACCAGAATATCACCGGCATTCTTTAACTCCGGTGTTACCACGTTCTTGGAGCTTGCTACATCAACCGCAAAGGATACCAGTGTCGGTGGTACATCAATCTCGTTAAAGGATCCTGACATACTGTCCTTACCACCGATGGAAGGAAGTCCCAGTCCAACCTGTGCATCATATGCACCAAGCAGTGCAGCCATTGGCTTGCCCCAACGCTCCGGCTTCTCACCCAGTCTTTCAAAATATTCCTGGAATGTGAAACGGATCTTGGATACATCACCACCGGATGCTGCAATCTTTGCTACCGAATGGATCACTGCATAGATTGCTCCATGATATGGGCTCCAGCTGGAAAGGTAGGGATCAAAACCATAGCTCATCATAGTAATGGTATCGGTCTTTCCCTTCAGTACCGGAAGCTTTGCGATCATTGTCTGTGTCGGTGTCAGCTGATACAGACCACCATATGGCATTGTTACGGTACCGGCTCCGATCGAGCTGTCGAACATCTCAACCAGTCCCTTCTGGGAGCAGACATTCAGGTCTGCAAGGGTCTTTAACCAGGTTTCCTTTACATCTGTCACTTCCGGAATCTGTTCGAAATAATTGTCCTTCTTCTCCGGCATATCAACGGTTACATTTGTCTCCTGATGTGCACCGTTTGTATTTAAGAATGCACGCGAAAGATTTACGATCTCTTTGCCTCTCCAGTTCAGTACCAGACGAGGCTCTTCGGTAACCTCTGCTACTACGATTGCCTCCAGATTCTCCTCTGCGGCATACTCTAACATCTGCTTTACATCTTTTTTATCTACAACAACAGCCATACGTTCCTGAGATTCTGAGATTGCCAGTTCGGTTCCATCCAGACCGGCGTACTTCTTTGGAACCAGATCCAGATTCACACGTAAGCCGTCTGCCAGCTCACCGATAGCAACGGATACACCGCCCGCACCGAAATCATTACACTTCTTGATCAGATGCGCTACCTCTTCCCGACGGAACAGTCTCTGAATCTTACGCTCGGTAGGCGCATTACCCTTCTGAACCTCTGCGCCGCAGGTGTCCAGGGACTCTACGGTATGTGCCTTGGAGGATCCGGTTGCTCCGCCACAGCCATCACGTCCTGTACGACCGCCTAGCAGAATGATCTGATCTCCCGGATCGGAATTCTCACGGATAACACAGCGTCTGGGTGCTGCACCCATAACGGCTCCGATCTCCATACGCTTTGCAACATAATCCGGATGATAGATCTCATTTACAAGACCGGTTGCCAGACCGATCTGGTTACCATAGGAACTGTAGCCCTGTGCTGCTCCGGTCACGATCTTTCTCTGCGGAAGCTTGCCCTTCATGGTCTCAGACAGTGGACGGGTCGGATCTGCCGCACCGGTCACACGCATTGCCTGATATACATAAGAACGTCCTGACAATGGATCACGGATCGCTCCACCCAGACAGGTTGCAGCGCCACCGAATGGCTCAATCTCTGTCGGATGATTATGGGTCTCATTCTTAAAGCTTACCAGCCACTCCTCTGTCGTTCCGTCAATCTCTACCGGTACAACGATGCTGCAGGCATTGATCTCATCGGATTCTTCCTGATCTGCCAGCTTTCCTTCTGCCTTTAATTTCTTCATACCCATTAATGCGATATCCATCAGGCAGATAAACTTGTCATCCCTTCCCTTATACAACACCTCTCTTACCGCTTCATACTCCTGGAAGCTCTGCTCGATCGGTGCTTTATAATAACCATCTTTAAAGTTGATATTCTTAAGCTCTGTTGAGAATGTAGTATGACGGCAGTGATCGGACCAGTAAGTATCCAGAACCCGGATTTCCGTCATGGATGGATCCCGATGCTCCTCATTCTTAAAATAATTCTGAATGTGCAGGAAATCCTTAAAGGTCATTGCCAATCCCAGAGAATCATACAGCTCCCGCAGTGCCTGTTCCTTCATGGTCTGGAAGCCGTCAAAAATCTTAACATCTGCCGGATCCTCAAATACGGTTACCAGTGTTTCCGGCTTTACAGAAGAAGCTTCTCTGGAATCCACCGGATTGATACAATGGCTCTTAATCCGTTCCATCTGCTCCGCATCTACAGTTCCTTCAATTATATAAGTCGTAGCCGAACGAATCACCGGTTCTTCATTCTCATTCAGCAGCTTTACACACTGCTCTGCAGAGTCTGCACGCTGATCAAACTGTCCCGGCAGATATTCAACACTGAATACCTGATCTGTGTCATTCTTATCAAATGCTTCCTCATAAAGGATATCTACCGGTGGTTCTGAGAATACTGTACCCAATGCTTTCTGATAGGTATCATCGGAAAGATTCTCTATATCATAGCGAACCAGTACCCGTACGCCGTCAACCGGAATGCCCAGATAATTCTTAATCTCATCCAGAAGTTCTCCGGCCTTTACTGCATAATCCTTTTTCTTCTCCACATAGATTCGTTTTACTTTGCTCATAATGACCTCCATTTTATCTGTTCACAGTAATTTACTCGTGAATCTTCTTTATCATTTTAAATGCAACCGAGTTCTGAAAGACCATTGGCTGACACTGACGGTAAAAGATAATACCATCTGTCGGTGCAACAAGCCGTGAGATAACATCTCCTCGGAAAGAGTCTACAATATCCGCAAGAAGCTGTCCGCGGACCACTTCCGTATTCGTCGAGATCGTCGGTCGGAAAAATCCCGGCATATCTGCCCGAATCGACAGCAGCTCATCCTCTTCCACAACAGTCGAAATATACCCACCATGACAGTTATACCGTATGATACCCATACGCGTCAAGAAGCGAAGTACAGAAGATACTCCCTGTCTGGCACGTTCCTCATCAATTTCTGCAGTTGTTCCGGTATATACGGAGAATGCACTGGTACCGCCCTTCTGCCAGTTATAGTTCAGGGTCGTTGCATCAAAGGCACGCTCCGATGCGGTCAGCACATACGGCATTCCAAACAGATTGGCAAGGCTCGTATTCTGAACCCCTTCCTCTGTCAGTCTTACATGCGGAATGAACTCTCCATCCAGATAAAAGCTGGCAAACTGTATTCCATACCGGTATCCCTTGACCCGTTCCAGAATCGCAGCCGCGATCCGGCTGGTTGCCGGGCCATCCTTATTACCCGGAAATGACCGATTGATATCGGTGCTGTCCGATACCCAGTATTTCTTTCCGACATTTATGGAATTATGATTTAACGACGGGATCACCAGTATCTCCTTGTTCGTCACGATTGCACCCTTCGCCTCCAGCTGTTCCAGCTTCAGGATCAGCTGTGAACACATATAGAGCTGCTGGAACTCATTGCCTCGCATGGCTCCGATAATACAGGCCGACTTCTCGCCATGTCCGAACCGATATCCCGTAATGGTATATTCGCCACGAAATGCGGTATTCATATTAAATATGATTTCTTTATTCATAGCCGCCTCCATATATACGGGCAATCAGTGCCCCTTCTTCTACCGCCGGATACTCCCGCAGGGTAAATACCAGACCATCACACGGTGCATAGATACGCTCCTCAACAGAGCCTGTGATCACATCTACGATCGTTCCGATCTTCTCGCCCTTTTTCACTTCCATGGAATGCTTGATGTTCGGTACAAATAATCCACTGCTTTCTGCATTTACAAAACGGACATCTCCATCTGTTGCAATGATCGGGCGGCGCGGTTCCGTCACCTCGCCCTGCCAGATTCCCATATGCTTCATCAGGGAAAAGATTCCGTCTACGATCTGCTCACAATACTCATAATCAATCCGCAGTGCTACTCCGGCCTCGATCACCATGGATTTCACACCGATCGCATTCAGGGCATAGGCCAGACTCCCCGGCCGCACACTGGTAGACGGATGAATCCACACCAGCTCTGCATTTAACATCTTAGCGTACGGCATAACCGTTTCTATCACATCATCATTTAACCGTACCTGCGGGATCTCCCGGATCAGGGAGTTGCTCGAATGAATATCCAGACACACATCCGCACCCGCCATATCCTTAATGATCCTTGAGGCTGCATGCTCTAAGATCGCACCGTCATCATCTCCCGGAAAGATCGTATTCATATCAATGTCCATCAACGGAAAATCTCTGGTCTGTGCGTCCAGTCCCAGCGGATTCATAGCAGGATAGACATCCACGATTCCGGTCAGATTATGAAATTCTTTCTTTATCCTGCGGATGATCTCATAGCAGATAAACTGCCCGCACAGCTCATCTCCATGACTTCCGGATGCCAGACAGAGTCTCTTCTCTTTTCCGGTGCATTCATCCGGAGCCAGCCGGTTCTTCTTGATCCGCATGACCTCTTCTACCAGCATCTCTACGGAAACCACTGTATCTATCATACTTTTATCACTTCCTTAAAAAAAGGCTGTCCCTGAATCCAGATTTCACGATCTGCTACTCAGGTCAGCCTTATAGATTCTTTTATGCTCCCAGCACCTTCGCCAGCGTCTGTACCAGCTGTTCTCCATCGAAAGGCTTTGGAATAAATTCATCCGCACCACTCTGAACAGCTTCTACCATCTTATTCTTCTGTCCAGCTGCGGTTACCATTACAACCTTTGACTCCGGATATGCTTCCTTGATCTTCTTCAGTCCGCCGATTCCGTCAAGCACCGGCATTGTAATATCCATTGTTACGATATCCGGCTGCAGTTCTACATACTTATCATATGCTTCCTGTCCGTTTGTTGCCTCACCGACAACTGTATACCCAGCCTGTTCTAAAATACCTCTTAAAATTTTTCTGGATGTTCTTGAATCATCCACAATCAAAAAATTAGCCATGATTAAATACATCTCCTATCTGTCTCTCAGTTCTTCTATATGATCTGCCATCTTGCTTCCAGGCAAATAATCAATACCAGCTTCTTACCGGAAATATAGATTGGCATCTCATACATAGGACCTTCTGTCTGAATCTTCTTCTGCTCTGTATGCATTACCGGTGGCAAAAGCTCCAGTTCAACATCTTCTTCTGAAAGCTTACTTGCATATAATCCATTATTACAGTTCAGAAACTCACAGACAGCATCCAAAGCGTCCAGATCGATCTGTCCAAACTCCTCATGACCAAATACAGAAGCAACCTCCAATACTGCATCTGTCTCTCCTGCCATGCCTACAAAGAAATTGAAATCACCTTCTAATTCCTGACTTGCAATAAAATCCGCAGAATAGCTGTTAATCAGCATTACCTTCTCAAGGCGGATATCCGTATCAATAAAACGATTGATGTTTCTCGCTATCAGTGCCATATAGTCCCTCATCACCGGTGGAATTGACACATCCTTTGTAAATACAGGTACAATATTGTCAATATCACCGCTCTTGATTGCATCAAGATCCAATGCACTGAACCAATTGTCCTTTTTATACATCTTTAATTCTTTCTGAATGCCCTCCAGTGTCAGGTACCCATGCTCTGTCAGAGTCTGTACACAAAGCAGATACTGGTCGCCCTGCATCTTCAGCAGTGTCTCTACCTGTTCCTCTGTCATATAACCCTTCTCTACGGCAATATCACCAAATCTGCGATCCTGAATCTGCTGAAGCTGGTTTACCTCCTCAGCCTGTGCTTCTGTCATAATACCATTTACAACAGCAAGCAGACCAAGCTTCAGTCTGGAGCTTTTCATCTCCTGCAGCATCTCCTGATACTGCTGCTCTGTAAGAATCCCCTTATCCTGAAGATACTTTCCAAAATAAATTCCAAACATAACCCAATCCTCCAATACTGTGTAAGTACACGAATTATCTTTATTATACATAACCATTCCTATAAAATCAAGATGAGAAGTCATTGAATATTCCATACAAATTGCGTATAATAGAACTTAGTTTTAAGTGTAAGGAGATGCCTATGTCAATCAAGAAATCTTTGCAGTCATCTATGGTGCTGGTTGCCTGTGTTCCAATTATAATATTTACCGTAATCGCCATCAGTATTGCTTTTTATAATTCCAATAAAATCTCAGAAGAGGCCGCCCGGTCAATGGCCGAAAAATACAAGAATGGCTTTGAAGCCCAACTGGATACCCAGATCGTTGAGCTGAATTCTCTGGCCTCTAATAATGATATCATCAGCCTGCTTTTAAAGAAATACAACGATCCGACCATTGATCTTTTTAGTGATACAAATTCCAGAAACACGATCGACGATATGCTGTCCCAGGCATCCAGAAGCTTTGGCGATTCCATTGTTTACAGCATATTTGACCTGGATGGCTACATTATCTGCAGCTCGGATTCTTCTCTCTGCGGAAAGTATGATCAATATGTTGCAGACATGACAGACTCTTTGGATGGGCACCTGATCACCACTTCCCATATACTGAACGGGGTCAGCGATTCGATTCATATTCTCACACCGATTTCCGTAAAAGGGAAATATCAGGTTGGTGTTATGGTTGCCAGTCTCCGTCAGGACTTCTTCAAGAGCTTTGTTTCTGCCGAGGATAATACATATATTTTAAATGCTACATCTGACAGTCTTTTAGGTATCGAGATTTTGGATGACGATATTAAGCGGGAAGCTAGCCTGCGGCTGTTGAATTATGATGGTGAGACAGGACATTTAACCGGATATATCTGGGAGCATAATGCTCTCTCCTATAACCTTTACGGATATTCCATTATACCGGAATACCACTGGATTTATCTTGCGAAGAAGGACTTAAGCGTTTATCAGTCCCTGATTCAGTCAATTCCATTTTCACTTCTGGCAGTATTACTGGTTCTCCTGCCACTTACTTACCTGCTCAGTTCTCTGCTATCACAGAAATATTGCAGACCAATCTTTGATCTGAAGCAGAAAATGTTACAGGCCTCTAATGGTAATCTGAATGTTCACTGTGATATTCAGTCCAATGACGAGTTCGGTGAGCTGTCCAGTCATTTTAATGAAATGATGAAAATTATATCTACGAATCATGATGAATTAACTCTTACGAAGGAGCATCTGGAAAGAAGTCAGTCGGAGCTGATGGATAACTATCGTCAGATCAAGCATCTTGCCTACACCGATACCTTAACCGGTCTGGCAAACCGTGCGGCTTTCATGAACCATGCCCATGAGGTCTTTCATCACACCGGCAATCTGGAACGACATGCGATCTTATTTATTGATCTTGATAATTTTAAGAACGTTAATGATACACTGGGCCATGATTATGGAGATCTGCTCCTGCAACAGATTGCAGACAAGTTCAATCAACTGATTTCTGACGATGATCTGCTTGCCAGAACCGGTGGTGATGAGTTCCTGCTGCTCCGTGAACAGGCCGATGATCTGAATGAGTTGAATCATTTCGCTTCCAAGCTTATCTCCATTGCCCAGCATCCGTTTGAACTGGATGATGAGACCATCCACGTTTCCATGAGTATCGGTATTGCGATCTTCCCGCAAAATGGTCTGACTGTAAATGAACTGATCAAAAATGCTGATATCGCCATGTATTCTGCAAAATCCTCCGGAAAATGCGGCTATCGATTCTTCATCAGCTCCATGGAGGATGAAGTGAACCGCAAGAACGAGATCGAGGAGATCCTACACAATGCAATCCAGAATCAGGAAATCTACCTCTTATATCAGCCACAGTGTGATACTCAGACAGGACGCATCATTGGCTGTGAAGCATTAATGAGGCTCCGAAATGGGCATCTGGGTCAGATCTCACCGATTGAGTTTATCCCGATTGCAGAAGAGTCCGGAATCATTAATGAGCTGGGCGCCTGGGCACTGGAGCATGCCTGTGACTTCAACCGGCAGCTGCTGGATGCCGGCTTCGGACCGATCACCATGTCTGTAAACGTTTCTTCGGAACAGTTAAAGGGCGATTCCTTTATTCCGATTCTGAAGCGTGTTTTAGAGAAAACAAAGCTTCCACCACAGTATCTGGAGCTGGAGGTTACAGAAAGTGTTCTGATTCAGTCCTTTGAGCATAACATCAGACTGGTAGAGGAAATACGTTCTATGGGAATCCATATTGCATTAGATGATTTTGGTACCGGCTACTCCTCCTTCAATTATCTGACCCAGATACCGATCGATACCTTGAAGATCGACAAATCCTTCGTAGATAATATCAGTACGAATTCCAAGGACTGCTTTGTTGCCGAAACAATCATCTCTCTGGCACACAAGTTGAATATTCAGGTTGTTGCCGAAGGAGTCGAATCCTCCGATCAGCTTAAAATTCTGCAGGAGAATTCCTGTGATATCCTGCAGGGATATCTTTTCAGCAAGCCTTTGCCGGATGAATATTACCGCAATCTTCTGGAAATCAACCATGATGTATAATCGACATTGTAACAACGAAAATTATAAGGTTACAGTTTAAAGACGAAATTATAAAACGGAAAGCAGAAAACAGAAAAGCGGATGTTGGAACAATACCAACATCCGCTTTTCTGTTTATACGGTTTTAATGGAAGCAGTGATTTCCAATGATCGTGTAGCTGCCATAGGCTGCGTAATTCGCATATTTCACATTAATGAAGCACATATAACCGCCAATATTGTTCACGCCTGCCAGTGCCTCGTTTGCTGCCTGCTGTGCCTGTGGCAACGGTCCGTTGTTCAGATATCCGGTCATAACGCTTCCGTATACGGATGGAAACTGTCCCGGTGCATAAATAACATCATAAATGCTACCGCCATAAGCCCCGCTTCTTAAACGATTCAAAACCACATTGGCAACTGCCAGCTGGCCCTCATACGGCTCGCTGCCGGCCTCCATGCTGACCAGACATGCCAGCAGATATGCATCATCATAGGATGCCTGTGTCGGTGCCTGTGCTGTCACACCTACGGTTACCGCATTACCGCCCGAAGATCCCTGTGAAGCCTGTGCGGCTGCCGCCTCTGCCTGCTTTGCGGCTGCGATCCGTTCCATTTCTTCTTCAATCGTAATCGCTGTCTCCAGCTTATATTCTACAGACAGATATTCTGCCGAAACATAGCCTTCCCAGTTCTCATTTACCAGAACACCATACCAGCCATCCAGTGTCTCGGTTACATTTACCTGATCGTCCTTCTGTAGCATTGCGATCGCTTCCGAGTCTGTTGATGCATCCCGTCGTACCTTGATAATATCAGCGGTCACGGTTCCTACGTTCTTCCCGTACTCCTCTGCCATCGGCTCTGCATCCTTGCCGGTCAGGATATATTCTGTCTTTACATATCCGTTTACATTGCCGGATGTGATCTGTGTCCATTCCCCTTCTGTGCCTACAATGTCACCGACACAGCCCGGATACATCTTGCCCACGACATCCGAATCTGTCGATGCTGCCACCCTGACATTTAACGTATCTGTAATATTTGCAATAAATCTGCCATCATATGGAGATGACTCCGGTGCCGCTACTACCGAAATCTCTGCTGCCTCTGTCGAACTCTTTGCCAGCAGTTCAAACAGCTCACTCCCTTCTGTCTTCTGCATATTACTGTACGAAAATGTCAATTCCTTCTTTGTATTCCGATTTCCGGTCAGATAAATACTACCGGCTATAAGCACTACCGCCAGCACGATTCCTGCCAGAATCATCCGCTCCCTTATATATTTTTTTCTTCTCGCTGTTTCCATCTCTTTCACTCCAATGTTACTAATTTGTTATAAAATGTTACATTTTTGTTACAACGTCACTATAACAGATTAAAACTTGCATGTCAAGTTAGCCTGTGTCATAATCTTTTATGATAAAATTGTTTAAATTTACCGGTTTCTGTCAAGAATACGATAGATTTCTTATATCATTTATGAAGGAGCTAGCAGATGGCACAGATTCGATTAGATAAATATCTGGCGAATGCCGGCATTGGCACCCGTAGTCAGGTAAAACAATATATAAAAAAGAAACAGGTCACTGTAAACGGCATCCATGCAGCCTCAGGTGATCTCAAGATCGATCCGGAAAGCGATACGGTGCTTTATCAGGATGCCCCCGTCATCCGGGAGGTCTTTGTATATTATCTGTTAAATAAACCGGCCGGCTATATCAGTGCCACAGAGGATCCGGATTGTCAGACGGTTCTGGACCTGATCCGGGATACTACTCATAAGGATCTTTTTCCGGTCGGAAGACTGGACAAGGATACGGAGGGGCTTCTGCTCATTACCAATGACGGTGCCCTGGCCCACCAGCTTCTGTCCCCGCGGAAACATGTCGATAAAACCTATTATGTAGAAATGGATACAGAGATTCCGGCTCATGCAGCAGCCACCTTTCAGGCCGGTATGGATATCGGAGATGAGAAACCGACCTTACCAGCCGATCTGTCGATCCTGACCCCGACCAGCGCCCATCTGACAATCCAGGAGGGCCGATTCCATCAGGTCAAGCGTATGTTCCATGCCATCGGCTGTGAAGTCACCTATCTGAAACGGATCCGAATGGGAAGTCTGGAATTGGATGATACGCTGTCTCCGGGAAACTACCGTCCGCTTACTTCGGAAGAATTATCTGCTTTGCTGCATTAATTATCCATTTGCTTTATCGCATTAACGCATTGACACATTGAGGCTTTTCGATTAAAATGCTAATCATATGAAAGGACGGGTCTTATTATGCATACATCTCAACCGTTTACAATTGGATTTATCGGTCTTGGACTGATCGGTGGCTCGATTGCCAAGTCGATTCGACGAATCTTTCCGGATTACCGGATCCTTGCTTATGATGTAGATACCGCAGCACTGGAAGAAGCCGTAGCGGATGGCACAGTTCATATCGCACTTTCCGCAATTGATAAACAGATTGCCGACTGCAGCTATATCTTTCTGTGTGCACCGGTTCATTATAATATTGAGTATCTTCCTTTATTAAAGAGATACATGAAGCCGGACTGTATCCTGACAGACGTCGGAAGTGTCAAGACCGATATTTATCAGGCAGTTCTGGATCAGCAGCTTTCGGATGTATTTATCGGCGGCCATCCGATGGTCGGTTCCGAACGCTCCGGCTACAGTGCCGCCCATGATCATCTGGTTGAGAATGCATATTATTTTATCACCCCGTCTTCCACTGTTTCACAGGAAAAGATCAATGAATTCAGTACCTTTATTGAAGATCTGGGTGCCATTACGATCATTTATTCTCCGGCCCGGCATGATCAAACAACTGCATACATCAGCCACATCCCGCATATTATTGCCTCCGAGCTTGTAAATCTGGTCCGGGACAATGATGATGCCAAGGGCATGAACCGTCAGCTTGCCGCCGGTGGCTTTAAGGACATTACCAGAATTGCTTCCTCTAACCCGGTAATCTGGGAGCATATTCTTTTAAGCAATTCTGCGAATATTATTGCCGGTCTGGAGGAATACAAGGATGATCTGCAGCAAATGATCGATGCCATCCATAAACGGGATGTTTCCTACATTCACCAGTTTTTCGAACGTGCCCGCGAATACCGGGATTCCATCCCGAACAATGCAACCGGTGTCATCCGGATGAATTATGAGATCTTCGCTGATATTCCGGACGAAGCGGGTGCCATTGAAGGTGTCCTTCATAACATAAGCACTGCCGGTATCAGCATTAAGAATCTGGGCATCTCCCACAACCGGGAGGATGAAGAGGGTGTATTGCGTCTGTCCTTTTACCGGAAGGAGGATGCATCCGGAGCTGCTAAGCTGCTCAGGACCAATGGATACACGATCTATGAGCATTAAGCCTGCATACGGAATATCCGGTCTTCGCTTGCTTTTTTCTCTGATTTATACCATACTATGATTTGGAATTATTTACGATTACATGACTAAAGGAGCTTATACTTATGATATTTACCAGAAAACAATCCTTACATGGATACTTGACAGTACCCGGCGATAAATCGATCTCCCACCGCAGCATTATGCTGGGAGCCCTCGCAGAGGGAACGACCGAGGTGCACGGTTTCCTTCAGGGTGCAGATTGTTTATCTTCTATCTCCTGCTTTGAAAAGATGGGCGTACAGATTGAGAATCAGGGAGACATTGTACGGATTCACGGTCTTGGTCTCCATAATCTACAGGCACCGTCCGGAACTCTGGATGTCGGTAACAGCGGAACCACGACCCGGCTTATGTCCGGCATTTTAGCTGCCCAGTCCTTTACCAGTCTGGTAGACGGCGATGCTTCCATTCGCAAGCGTCCAATGAAACGGATCATCACTCCGCTTACCCAGATGGGTGCTTCCATTACCAGCCTGAATCAGAATGACTGTGCACCACTCCGGATCGAGGGCAGTCCACTACACGGGATCCATTATCAGTCACCGGTCGCTTCGGCTCAGGTAAAGTCCGCAATTCTTCTTGCAGGTCTCTATGCCGATGGCGAGACCAGTGTTACAGAACCATATGTTTCCAGAAATCATACAGAGCTGATGTTTGAATCCTTTGGTGTTCCTGTCCATTGTGAAGGCACGACCGTTACGATCCGGCCGGTTCATTCGCTGAAGGCCCAGAAAATTCTGGTACCGGGAGACATCTCTTCTGCCGCTTATTTTCTGGTAGCCGGACTGATCACACCGAACTCGGAGCTTGTCATTCGGAATGTCGGAATCAATCCGACCCGGGATGGCATTCTGGATGTCTGTCGTGCCATGGGGGCGGACATTACACTCGAACACGTGTCGGATGCTATCGGCGAACCGACGGCGGATATCCGGGTACGCACCAGTGCTCTGCACAGTACCGTAATTGAAGGTGCCGTGATTCCAAAGCTGATCGATGAGCTGCCGATCATTGCCGTTCTTGCCTGCTTCGCAGAAGGCACAACCGTGATCCGGGATGCTCAGGAATTAAAGGTAAAGGAATCCAACCGGATCGATGTTATGGTACATAACCTCTCTGCCATGGGGGCGGATATTGAGGCAACC
The DNA here is from genome assembly GCA_963626805.1 of Bacteroidales bacterium H4. GTDB lineage: Bacteria > Bacillota > Clostridia > Lachnospirales > Lachnospiraceae > CAG-632. Next base: position 49,255 of record CAVFXS010000039.1, read on the forward strand.
GAAGACGGCATGATCATTCATGGCGGTAAGCCACTGCATGGTGCTGTCATCGACAGCAGCTTAGATCACCGGATCGCCATGAGCTTTGCCATTGCCGGCATGAACGCAGATGGAGAAACCGAGATTCAGGGAGCGGAATGTGTCAATATCTCCTATCCTAACTTCTACTCTGACCTGGAGCACCTGCTCTAAGCCGCAGGATTTGAATCCGGCGTGATTTAAATATCACATGATTGGAACATAACATGGTTTTATTTAAAACCGGAAAAAGGTGATTATCCAAACGAAAGCTTCGTCGGGACGATCACCTTTTTATGTTGCTTTATTTTATTGAAACTTATCTCTCTGTACACGTACCCGGTTAAAATGCTCCACCAGATATGCCACATCTTCCTGCCTATGGCTGATATTGGGGACGGATAACACTTCCTCTCCCTGTTCATTCACCGCCCGAAGTCCATAACTGGTAAGTTGCCTGTCTTCTTCCTGCGTATTGTTCGATACGGTTATGGCATAACGAATCATGGTGTTCAGCTCCTTCACTCCTTTGTCTGTACAATTATTGTACCTTGAATGAACCTGAAATCCCATGGTTAGTCTTCGTATTTTTTCGACTCGGTTATCACTTTCTTGCAGGATGATCCGCTTCTAAAGGATCAGCATAGCATCACCAAAACTGAAAAATCGATATTTTTCTTCAACTGCAGTCTCATAGGCATGAAGAATCGTCTCCCGGTCTGCCAATGCAGATACCAGCATGATCAGCGTGGATTCCGGCAGATGGAAATTCGTGATCAGACAATCAACCGCCTTAAACTGATATCCCGGATAGATAAAGATATCCGTCCATCCGCTCTTTACCGGAATATGGCCATCCGGTTCCGCAACCGTCTCCAGAGTTCTGGTACTGGTCGTTCCAACCGAAATGACTCTGCCGCCATTTGCTTTCGTTTCATTAATAATATTTGCCGCTTCTTCATCTACAATATAAAACTCCGAATGCATATGATGATCCAGTACGTTCTCTTCCTTTACCGGACGGAAGGTTCCAAGTCCGACATGCAGGGTTACCTTTGCGATCCGGACACCCTTATCCTGAATCTTTTGTAACAATTCTTCTGTAAAATGCAGGCCGGCTGTCGGTGCGGCTGCAGAGCCGTCATACTTCGCATAGACCGTCTGATACCGGTTCTTGTCCTGCAGCTGATGTGTAATATATGGCGGTAACGGCATCTGTCCGAGCTGATCTAAAATCTCCTCAAAGATTCCGTCATACTCGAACCGGATCAACCGGTTTCCTTCCTCTACAACATCGATCACTTCTCCGACTAACAGTCCGTCACCAAAGCTGATCCTGGCTCCGACCCTGGCCTTTTTGCCTGGCTTCACCAGCGTTTCCCATACCTTTTCTTCTTTCCGCTTCAAAAGCAGAACCTCAATGGATGCTCCGGTTTCCTCCTTCACACCCATTAATCTGGCTGGAATTACCTTGGTGTTATTAACTACCAGGCAATCGCCCGGATTCAGATAATCAATCACGTCATAAAAATGCTTATGCTCCAGCTCACCGGTCTCCCGATGCAGAACCATCAACCGGGAATTATCCCGTTTTTCCAGAGGATCCTGTGCGATCAGTTCCTCCGGAAGATTATAGTTAAAATCACTTAATTTTATCATGATCCGTTACTAGCCTCTCAGTTCAATTCCCAGCTTCTGCAGACCTGCTATGATCTTGTCGGTAATTGCATTGACCTCGCTGGCCTCCAGATTCCGATCCTTTGCACGGAAGGTCATGGTATATGCAACAGACTTCTTGCCTCTGCCTACCTGTTCACCCTCATATACATCAAAGAGCTCGTAGTTCTCCAACAGGCTGCCACCGTACTTCTTAATAACCTCTTCTACCTGTCCTACAAAGATATCCTTGCTCATAACCATACTTAAATCTCTGGTACTTGCAGGGAATTTGGCAATACCCTCATACTTCCGGTCAAAGCTTGCAAGTGCAGTCAGCTTCGGAAGATCTATAACTGCTACATAGACCTCACCCTTCATGTTGTAGTTATCTACTACCTCCGGATGTAACTGTCCGATATAGCCGATCACATCCTCACCATTCTGAATGGCAGCCTGACGACCCGGATGCAGGAATGGATAACCACCCTTTGGATTATAGGTAAATGCATGATGCAGACCCAGCTTTTCAAATAATTCCTCCAGCACACCCTTCATATTGAAGAAGTCGCACTGGCCATACATACCGAGTGTCAGCATCTTACGCTCCTCCGGCAGCTCTGTTAACGGAAGCTGCTTTGGAAGATAAATGTTTCCGATCTCATATAATCTGGCATCCTTATTTCTACGGTTAAAGTTCGTTGCCAGAGAGGTGATCATACCATTCAGGGAAATGGTTCTCATGATAGAGAAATCCTCGCCTAACGGATTTGAGATCACAATTGCCTTACGAATATCGGAATCCTGTGGAATTAAAAGCTTATCATAGACCTTCGGACTCTCGAAGGAATAGGTCATACCACCGGAAAATCCGTTGTTTTCACATACATCTCTTGCCACATCTTCTACCAGCATATGGAACTGCTTCTTACCAACCGTTGCCTCGCCACGTGGGAGCGTTGCAGGCAGCTTATCATAGCCGTATAACCGTGCTACCTCCTCTGCCAGATCAGCCATACAATGCAGATCCTGACGGAAGGTCGGGATTGTCAGCTCATTGGTATTCATATCATAGGAAAGTCCCAGACGCTCAAAATACTGGAGCATTAACTCCTCCGGAATCTCCATACCAAGCAGGTGATTCATCTTCGCCGGCTCAAACGGAAGCTTCCATGGCTCTACCGGATCCGGATAAATATCGATCACACCTTCTACTACTTCACCACAGCCAAGCTCCTCAATCAGCTGGCAGGCACGATTGATCGCTTCTAATGCCAGATTCGGATCCAGACCCTTTTCAAACTTGGCAGATGCATCGGTACGCATACCGATTCTCTTTGACGATAACCGGATATTGGTTCCATCGAAGCAGGCTGCCTCAAACAGCAGGGTAGAAATATGATCCGTTACCATGGAATTCTCACCACCCATAATACCTGCAATACCGATCTCCTTCTCGCCATCACAGATCATCAGTACATTGGAATCCAGATTCCGCTCCTGACCATCCAGAGTTACGAACTTATCTCCATCCTTTGCCCGCTTAACAATGATCTTGTGATCTGCGATCGTATCCAGATCATATGCGTGCATTGGCTGACCGTATTCCTCCATCACATAATTGGTAATATCTACCAGATTATTGATCGAACGGATTCCCTGCGATGCCAGACGCTCCCGCATCCACTTCGGGGACGGACCGATCTTTAAATTCTTTACAACTCTTGCACAGTATCTCGGACATAAGTCAGTAGCTTCCACTTCAACGGATGCATAATTGGTTACATCGCCGCCCTTTACGGTTCCCGGTACGATCGGTGGATGGAATGCCAGTCCATAGGTTGCTGCTGCTTCTCTCGCCATACCGATCATGCTGAAGCAGTCTACACGGTTGGATGTAATCTCATATTCTACTACCGCATCATGAAGTCCGAGTGCCTCGATCGCATCATCACCCGGCTTTACTCCGGACTCCTCCGGGAATACATAGACACCGTTTTCCGGTGCTTCCGGATATAAGTCTCTGCTGGAACCGAGCTCTTCAATGGCACACATCATACCATAGGATTCTACGCCTCTTAATTTTCCTTTCTTGATCTTAATTCCATTTTCCGGCAACGGACCGCCATCATGACCGCCTGCTACCTTACCACCGTCTAATACAGTTGGAACCAGATCTCCTTCCTTTACATTCGGAGCGCCTGTTACGATCTGTAACGGAGCATCCTCTCCGATATTTACCTGACAGATGATCAGCTTGTCTGCATCCGGATGTTTCTCGATCTTCTCGATCTTACCGACTACGATCTTCTCCAGGTTCTTATCCTTCTTCTCATAGCCTTCTACATGAGAACCGGATAATGTGATTGCATCTACAAATTCTTCGACCGGTGCTTTTAAATCCGGTACATATACCTTTAACCAGGACATTGGTGTATTCATTCTACTTAACCTCCATAAACTCTCAACCGCTGATTGCGTTGCTTTATACCGTTTCTGTTAGAACTGCTTTAAGAACCGCATATCGTTCTCATATAATAACCGCATATCATCAATCTCATATTTCAACAGTGCAACTCGCTCCAGTCCGATACCAAACGCAAAGCCTGAATATTCTTCCGGATCAATTCCGCAGTCTTTTAATACCTTCGGATGAACCATACCGCAGCCCAGTATTTCAATCCAGCCACTGCCCTTACACATCCGGCAACCCTTACCGCCACACTTGAAGCAGCTGACATCCACCTCCGCACTTGGCTCTGTAAATGGGAAATGATGTGGACGAAGCTTAACCTTGGTATCCGGTCCGAAGAACTCCCTTGCAAACTGCTCCAGGGTTCCCTTCAGATCTGCAAAGGTGATTCCCTTATCCACAACCAGTCCCTCTACCTGATGGAAGGATGGTGAATGTGTGGCATCTACTTCATCTGCACGGAATACACGTCCCGGTGCGATAATACGGATTGGCATTCTGCCTGTCTCCATCACACGCGCCTGTACCGGGGAAGTCTGGGTACGAAGCAGAATATCCTTGGTAATATAGAAGGTATCCTGCTCATCCTTTGCCGGATGATTGGCCGGGATGTTTAACAGTTCAAAATTATAATGATCATATTCTACTTCCGGACCTTCTACGATCTCGTATCCCATACCGACGAATACCCGCTCCAGCTCTTCGAGTGCGATCTGGTTCGGATGACGATGGCCCTTCATATGCATCGTTCCCGGAAGTGTTACATCGATGACCTCATTCTTCATCTTCTCTTCCCGAATCCTCTTAGCGATCTCTTTCTTTACATTCTCAAGCTTCTCTTCGATCGCGGTTCTGGTATCGTTGACCATCTGACCAACCTTCGGACGATCCTCCGGTGCAACATCCTTCATGCCTTTTAATACCTGTGTCAATTCACCTTTTTTACCTAATACGTTGACCTTGATGTCATTCAATGCATCGAGGTCGTTTGCTGCTTCAATTTTCGCTAATGCTTCTTCTCGAATTGCCTGCAGTTTCTCTTTCATCATTCTTCCTCCTGAAAATCATTCATATATGTTAGGGGTGAGTGGAGCGCCTTTCCACGCATTGCGGCGATGCCCGCACCTCGCCTGACGGCTCGGTGTCGGACGTGTTGTCGTGCCTTTCCACGCATTGCGGCGATGTTCGCACCTCGCCTGACGGCTCGGTGTCGGACATTCGCCGGATACGAATGCTTCCGCATCCGTATCCACACCCACAATCTGACGCATCGGCAAGTAAACTTGCCATACGTCATCTTATGTGTGTTCCCAATGCGTTTCTTCGTGCCCGGCTCATCGTTTACGCAAAAGAAGCCCGTCCCTGAAAGGGACGAGCTTATGATCGCGGTACCACCCTGTTTCCCATGACAGTCTGCCATGGACACTTGATAATGTATAACGCCATTAACCGTTTCACCCTACTGATATCTGACTGTACAGATCCTGTTCAGGCAAAAAGCTCCGGTGTGAAACTGAGAATCTGCTCCTTCTTCAGAGGCTTCCAGCCGATGACCTCTGTTCTCTGTCAGGGAAACATATTCCTTCCTGCACCTTCTATGCCGATAACTGTTCTTATCATAGACTTGAAATCCGGGGATGTCAAGCCTTTTTCAACGTTTCTCCTAATCCTCTAATTCCAGCACACCACGCATATCGATCAACGGTGCTCCGGTGCCCCGGATATAGTCTCCGGTAATCGTCACGCGTCCGATGCTGTCATCCCGTGGAATCTGATACATAATATCCAGCATAAACTCTTCAATGATTGCCCGCAATGCTCTGGCACCGGTCTTTTTCTCCATTGCCTTCTCCGCAATTGCCTCATAGGCAGAGTCATCAAATCGCAGGTCTACCTCATCCAGACTTAACAGCTTCTGATACTGCTTTAAGATCGCATTCTTCGGCTCCTTCAGGATCCGGATCATCTTCTCCTTATCCAGTGCATCCAGTGTATAGATCACTGGCAATCGTCCTAGGAACTCCGGTATCATACCGAATTCCCGCAGGTCCTCAATCGTGACCTTCTTTAAAATGTTCGGGTCATCATCATATTTATCCTTCAGATCGGATTTAAAGCCGATCGCTGCCTGTTTATTCAACCGTGCCTTAATGATATCCTCCAGATCCGGGAATGCACCGCCGCAGATAAACAGGATGTTCTTCGTGTTGACCGTGGTCATCGGCACCATGGCATTCTTACTGCCGGCACCTACCGGTACCTCTACCTCAGCACCCTCCAACAGCTTCAGTAAGCCCTGCTGTACAGACTCACCGCTTACATCCCGGCTGTTCGTATTCCGCTTCTTGGCAATCTTATCGATCTCATCAATAAATACGATACCCCGTTCTGCCTTCTCTACATCATTATCTGCTGCCGCCAGAAGCTTTGACAGGACACTTTCCACATCATCACCGATATAGCCGGCCTCTGTCAGTGTCGTTGCATCAGTAATTGCCAGCGGTACGTTTAATAATTTGGCAATCGTCTTAACCAGATAGGTCTTACCACTACCGGTCGGTCCGATCATCAGCATGTTGGACTTCTCAATCTCGATATCATCCATACTGTCTGTCAGAACCCGCTTATAATGATTATACACGGCAACCGAAATTACCTTCTTCGCATAATCCTGTCCGACTACGTACTCATCCAGCTTTGCCTTCATAATATGTGGTGCCGGAATGGTTTTTAAGCTTAACTCCGGTTCTTCCTTCTTTTCCTGCTTCTTTTTCTTCTTTACCTTCTGGGACTTCGGAATGTCCTGAATGCCATCCATATTAAACGGCATCTCAAAATTACCCAGATCCATGAACTGCATACCGTTTCCGTTGCTGAATGTATCAAAGGTATTCTGCATACAGCTCGCACAGATATGAATATTGTTCGGAAGGTGGATCAGCTTACCGCATACACTCTCCGGTCTCCGGCAAAGGTAGCAGTACTCCTCGTATTCCTTATCCTCTTCTTTATCTTCTGTTTCATTATTTTCAATTATATCGTTTGACATAGTTTTCCTCCAATGTGAACCTTTGTTAAGGGAATTATATCAAATATATTTCATGAATTCTATCCATATTTACAGGAAAGTCATGAAAAATCTGTTAAATATGAAAAAAGCCATGGACCACGCACAAATCCACAGCCATTTTACATCGTTTCTATTTCTTTCCGTATCCGCATCATATTTTTATCCATCCGAGCGATTTCTTCCGCATATTTCTTTAATTCCTTCTGAATGTCCTCGCCCTGAGCCCCGCTTATTTCCCTCTTATAACATAACTGGTAGTCCAGCTGTGCCCAGAAATCCATAGCTACCGTCCGGAACTGTATCTCTACCCGTTTCCGTTCACAGCCCGCATCACTGTAGACCGGTACCTCCACGATCAGGTGAAAGCTGTGATAGCCATTGCTCTTAGGTTTCCGAATGTAATCCTTTTCCTTTACCACCATCACATCCTCATGTGCCGATATCCGTTTTACGATCTCGTAAATATCATCCTCAAAGAAACAGGTTACCCGGACTCCGATCATGTCATTTAATTTTTCCGTTGCTTCCGCAAACGTACACTTATATCCCTTTTTCTGAAGTTTCCTGCAGATACTGTCTGCCGTTTTGATCCGACTGCAGATGTCCCGGACGATCATTCGTCCGTATTCTTCCGAAAGCTCATCCTGAATCATCTGCAGCTTCAGCTCAACCATACTGATCGCGCATTCACATTTGATCCGGTACTGGGAGTCTGTCACCGCAGCTTCCATGGCGGCAACCGCTTTTTCCGGATCCTTTGCACTTTTTTTACTCATTAATTGATTTCTCCATGCTCTCCGGTAATTGAGAAGGTTACCCACTGAGCAATGTTGACCGCATGATCTCCGATTCGTTCAAAATACTTTCCGATCATCAGAAGATCTGTCGCCTGTTCGCCGTTGCTGGCATCCTGATTGATCAGACCGATCAGCTCCTGCTTGATCTTAATAAACAGATCATCGACACCATCATCCATGGAAATAACTTCCTGTGCCAATTCGAGATCCTTATTTACAAATGCATCAATACTCTTTACAACCATCAGAATGGTTTCCTTCGCCATCTGCTGCACATGCTCCAGCTTCTTAATATACGGCGTCCCTTCCATACGAATGGTCAGCTCTGAGATTTCCGCTGACTGCACTGCGATACGCTCCATATCCGTGATCATCTTCAATGCCGATGAAATCATTCGCAGATCGGATGCTACCGGCTGCTGACAGAGCAGAAGCTTCATACACATGCCTTCAATCTGTCGCTCCTGATTGCTGACATCCGCCGCATACTCGATCACATTATGCGCCTTCTCGCCGTCCTTGGTTACCAGGGCAGATACCGCCATCTCAATCGACTGCTCCACCATACTTCCCATTTGAACCATCTGCTGATTCAGGGTATTTAACTGTTTTTCAAATCGACTTTGCTTTACCATTTCTATCCTCCTGTTTCACCATCAACCGAATCGTCCGGTAATATAATTCTCCGTCCGTTTGTCCTTCGGCATTGCGAACAGTTCCTCTGTATCACTGAACTCGACCACTTCTCCTAACAGGAAGAATGCCGTCTTATCCGAAATACGGGTTGCCTGCTGCATATTATGTGTAACAATAATGATGGTATATTTATCCTTTAATTCTACTGCCAGCTCCTCAATCTTCGAAGTCGAGATCGGATCCAGCGCAGATGTCGGTTCATCCATCAGAATCACCTCTGGCTCGACTGCCAGGGCTCTTGCAATACAAAGTCGCTGCTGCTGACCACCGGATAAACCGAGTGCACTCTTTTTCAGTCGATCCTTTAACTCATCCCAGATCGCAGCCTGACGCAGAGACCGTTCCACAATTTCATCCAGCTTTGCCGAATTATGAATCCCATGCGTTCTCGGTCCGTATGCGATATTATCATACACACTCATCGGGAACGGATTCGGCTTCTGGAATACCATGCCGACCTTCTTACGAAGCAGATTCACATCCATATCCTTATAAATATCCACACCGTCCAGTGTTACCTGTCCGGTAATCTTACAACCTTCCACCAGATCGTTCATCCGGTTTAACGACTTTAATAAGGTCGACTTTCCGCATCCGGATGGTCCGATAAAGGCACTGATCTGCTTTTCCGGAAGTTCCAGATTGATATTTTTCAAGGCCTTGAAATCTCCGTAATACAGATCCAGGTTTTTTATCTCAAATTTACCCATGCTCCAATTTCCTTTCTTTCCTAATTCCCTTTTATAAGCCGCTTTGCGATCAGAGATGATACAAGATTCATCACCAGTACTACCACCAGCAATATAACCGCTGTTGCGTATGCCGGTCCCATATATAGACCCTCTGAGGAAAGTACATACATATGAACCGCCAGTGTACGTCCGGAGGACATCAGTCCCTGAACTGCCGGTACGGTACCTGCCGTATACATCAATGCCGCCGTCTCACCGACAATTCGTCCGATTGCAAGAATGACTCCCGAAAGAATTCCGGGCATTGCGGACGGAAGTATGATCTTAAACACGGTTCTGAATTTACCCGCACCAAGTCCGAAGCTTCCTTCCCGATAAGAATCCGGAACTGCCATCAATGCTTCCTCTGTCGTTCTCATAATAACCGGGAGGATCATGATCGCCAGCGTAAAAGCACCGGCTAACATTGACAGTCTCCATTTCAGCTGTGTTACAAAGAACAGCATACCGAACAGACCGTATACGATAGACGGAATACCGGTCAGGGTTTCCGCCGTAACTCTTACGATACTTACCAGCTTATTACCACGCTTGGCATATTCTACCAGATAAACAGCAGCTCCGATACCGAATGGAACCGCAATCACAAGTGCCAGTACTGTCATGATCACGGTATTGATGATCGCCGGCATCATTGATGAATTCTCACTGTTATAGTTCCATTGGAATAAGCTCCATGAAAGGTTCGGAACACCATTGATCAGAATATATGCAATGATGAATATCAGCACTGCCAGTGTCATGCAGGCGGCTCCGATTACCAGGATCAGCATGATCAGAGATGTCGGTTTTCTGGTATAGGATTTTAATTTCTGTCCGAATGTCTGCCGGTTGATCCCGACAATATCCGCAACATTTGTTTCCGGTTCTTCTACCTGCATATTGAAATCTGCTGTTGTTGTCTCCGTCATTATTTATCCCTCCGTTTCACAATTGAGAAGCACAGGTTAATGATCAGGATAAAGACGAACAATACAACACCCGTTGCTATCAACGCCTCTCTGTGTAAATCCTGGGCGTATCCCATTTCTATTACAATATTGGCTGTCATCGTCCGGACGCCCTGCAGCAGTCCCTTTGGCATAGCCGGGTTATTACCGGCTACCATGATAACCGCCATGGTCTCACCGATCGCACGTCCGACACCCAATATAATCCCTGCCATAATTCCGGATTTTGCTGCCGGAAGCACCGCCTTGAACACACTTCGTACCGGATCTGCTCCCAGTCCCAGAGAACCCTCATAATAGCTCTCCGGTACTGCCCGGATAGCGGCTTCCGATACACTGATGATCGTTGGCAGGATCATAATCCCAAGCAAGATTGCTGCCGTTAACAGACTGACACCATTTCCTCTTGCACCTAATGCATCTGTCAATGCCCGGACAACCGGAACAATGACTACCATTCCAAAGAAACCATATACAACCGAAGGAATTCCTGCCAGTAAGTCAACTGCCGGCTTTACTACCTTGTAAAGCTTCTTCGGACAGAATCTTGCCATAAAAATAGCGGTTAATAATCCAATAGGAACACCGATGACCAGTGCCAGTCCTGTTACATAGACTGAACCCAGGATCATCGGTAAGATTCCGTAAATATCATTTCCGGGTTTCCATACCTGCCCACCGAGGAATTTGAAAATACCGATCTTGGCCATTCCCGGAATTCCTTTGGTGAACAGGAAGAAACAGATTAACGCTACTGCAAGAATTGACATACAGGCACAGAGTATAAAGATGATTTCCATGATTTTTTCAAACACTCGTTTTCTTAATGCTTTTGATTCTTCTTTCATCTATTTCACCATACCTTAATTGCCATTCATTCTTTATAAAACCGCTATTACTTTAATTCATCCCACTTTGTCAGCTCGCCTACATAGATGGACTTGATCTGATCCTTGGTAATGTCTGTTAATGGGTTTGCATTGTTTACGATGACTGCAATACCATCCTTTGCGATAACAGTTGCTTCAACACCCTGCTCTGTCTCAGAATCCTTTAATTCACGGGATGCCATACCGATATCACAGATACCGTTGATCGTTGATTCAACACCGGTGGTAGAATCTGAGGTCTGAATCTCGATGGTTGCATTTGGGTTTACGGATGCGTAAGCTTCCTTTAACTTCTCCATAACCGGTGATACGGATGAAGAACCGGCTACTACGATCTTACCCTCTGCCTGTGTAGATTCAAAAGAACCGCTTGATACATCTACATAACCTTCATCAACGATTACCTTCTGTCCGTCATCACTCATGATGTAGTTGATGAAATCCTGTGCCGCATCACCGACAGTACCCTTTGTTACAATGTTAAACGGTCTTGATAATGTATAATCACCACTCTTTACATTCTCAGCTGTTGCTTCTACACCGTCTACGTTCAGTGCTTTTACATCCTTGTTCAGAGAACCCAGTGAAATGTATCCGATGGAATATGTATCACCCTTAACGGTACTCATCATAACGGATGTATTATTTGTGATTGCTGCATCTGTTGTAGTATTATCTACCTTATTGCCATCTGCATCCTTCTCCTCAACACCTGTTAACTCGATGAATGCTCCTCTTGTACCGGAACCATCTTCTCTGGATACTACATTGATATATTTTGTATTATCAAAATCGCCGGTTGCTGCATCATTTCCTGCATCGCTGGATGCTTCTGACTCTGCTGAACTTGCATCGCCGGAACCTGCTGCTGAAGATACATCAGATGTTCCTGCCTGACTTCCGCATCCTGCCAGACAACCTGCTGCCATTGCCGTTGCTAAAACTACGCCTAAAAATTTCTTTCTCATAATAAATTCTCCCTTCTGGACGCCCACGCGTCCAACCAATCTTTTTTCTCAAGTCTCACTTGACGTTTAGAAGAATACCGAACCTGTGTAAAATCTATTACCTCCGGAATGTAAAATCCGTGTAAGTTTTTTGTAACCCGGGTCGTACAGGCATCCTGCATTTCCCTCATCAACATAAAAAAGACGGCTGCCTGATCCTTTCTCAGACAACCGTCTCTTTTCACTCATCATTATTTCCATGCATTCCTACTCTAATGGACATTTTAAACTTTCCACCATATCAACCTTTTTCAGCTTTCTGCCTGCCAGACAAAGTCCCAGCACATATGCCACTGCTACGATTCCCAGACTGACCAGAATAGTCACAGGCTTCACCGGAAGTCCCATGTACATGCCGGATGATTTTGCAGCTGATGTCATCATGGAATAGGCCGTGAGATATCCCAGTGGTACTCCGATCAGAAATCCGATCGGTACCAGAAGATGATTGGCTGTCAATGCAAACTGCCGTACCTCTTTATCCCGGTAGCCTAACACCTCCAGCATGGAAATATTTCTGCTGCTCTCTTCCACGATCATACCGGACATCAGATTGATCATCAGAAGACAGATCACAACTCCCAGCACCTTCAGTATCTGTAATACAATACCGGAGGTCGCTGACAATGTCCGTACCTGGGTCTCATAATCCTCCAACGAAGCATTCTTCTGAAGCAGCTCTGCCGGAATGTCCAGCTTCTCCTTGCTGATGATCACATTATATTCTTCCGGAGATCTGCCCAGCGCCTCCGCCACATTCTCTTTACTCGTTAATATCAGCTGTAACACATCATTTTGTACAATTCCGCTTATAATAACCCTCGTCTCCTGCATGGTAACGGTATTATAAAAGACAAACTCATCTCCCGGTTCGATTCCGTATGTCTTCGCAGCCGAGCTTGTCATATAATACTCACCGTATACCGGTGCTGATCCATCCGCAGTCTCATGAAAAATATCATTATCCTTATCATAACCGATCAGATTGAATCTTGAATCATCTACACTTGCTCCGAAGCTTACATCAAATACGGCATCCCCGCCATATGGATTTTCTGTCTGATAATTCTTAAACCCATATTCATATTGCCCGCCAAGCATAGCAAGCGGCACCTTTTCCTTCAACAGGTTATTCCATGCATCCTGGAAGGATCCACCCAGTACAATGCAAAGGGTCGCAACCGCAATTCCGATCACCAATGTCATACTCCGTGACGCATTCATCATCACTGCCCGGATATTATAAAGTAGTCTGAGATTGGCATGACTGTTCCGGAATACCCGGACCCGTTTCTCCTTCTGCAAGCCCTTTAACAATGCTACCGCATCCGTCTTCAATGCTCCGTTCAAAACCAGGAATGACACCAGACCATATACCACGATTGGGAACAGCACCGCAATACATACATAGTTCCACGGTATCATGACCTTATACGGCGTGTACTCCATAAGCTGGAAATAAAATTCACAGAATAGCCGTGCAAACGGAATACTGCCTGCAACACCGAGAATATCGCCAACCACTGCCGGAATCATACCATATACCATGTAATGGCGGATCAGCTCACCCTTCCGGTATCCAAGCGCCATCAGCGTACCGATCGTCTTTCCCTCCCGCTTTACCATTCGCATAAGCACCATGGCAATCACGGCAACTACAATGATCATAATGATCGGGGCATAGAGTGAAAACTCGGCAACCAGATCGTCCGCCTCACTGTAGATCATACTGATTCTGGAATTAGACTCCCGCTCCAGATATTCCTGTGTTCCGTATTTCTCATAGATTTCCGTACGGAATGCTTTCTCCATTTCCCGGTTTCCGTAACGGACCGAATACTGTTCGGTCCGCTTTCCGAAGGTCTCCAGATCCTCCCGGCTCAGGATCCCGATTCCGAATCCAGCCTTATCCGGTACATTCTCCGTCAATTCATAAAGCATGACTGCGTAATCCGATTTCATGATCAGTCCGCATACCGTAAACTGCTTCTGATCCAGCTCGATCGTGTCTCCTAGCGCAATATCATTTGCCTTTGCATACCGGTATGTAAGCAGGATCTCTCCCGGCTTTGCCAGATCCCGGCCTTCCAGCACCGTATAATAATCCATCTTTTCCGTTGGTGCAAATAGCCGCAATCTCGTATCCTGATAGGTCCGGTCCACATATTCCTGCCTCTCCAGCGTCAGATCATATGTATTCTCCAGCGCCTTTAATTCATCCTCGCTGATTGTCGTCTGTGTCTGAAAGCTTCCGTCCTCGATCTTTGTCTCTTCGTAATAGACATCCGCCCAGTGATACAGAGTTTTGCTGACCGAAAAGGCTCCGATCAACAGCATGACCGTAATTGCCGTCAGAATACTTCCCGTCAGATAAAACGACAGATTCCGTTTGATACTTCTTGTGATTTTTCGTTGTAAAGTCATCAGATCTCCAACTCCTTTACCTGAATCTTCTTCTGCTCCACATTGCTGATGATCTGCCCATCATGAATGCGGATCACACGGTCAGCCATTCCCGCAATCCCTTCGTTATGTGTGATAATTACGATTGTCGTCTGGTATTTCCGGTTGATCTTCTCAAGAACAGAGAGTACATCTCTGGCAGAAGAAGAATCCAGAGCTCCGGTCAGCTCATCACACAAAAGCAGGGATGGATTTTTAATCAGGGCTCTGCCGATCGCACATCTTTGCTGCTGTCCTCCCGAAAGCTCGGCCGGGAAATGACCGGAATGCTTCGCCAGTCCCAGATCCTTTAAAAGCTCCTCCAGCGAAAGCGGACTCTCCGAAATATCCTGTACTACCCGGATATTTTCCCGTACATTCAGCTCCGCGATCAGATTATAAGACTGGAAGACAACACCGATCTTCTTTCTGCGGTATTCTACCAGCTCCTTCCTGGAAAGCTTTGTAATATCCACACCGTCAACAATAATGCTCCCCTCGTCCAGACTGTCCAGTCCGCCCAGCATATTCATTAATGTACTTTTTCCGGAACCGGATGGTCCCAGAATCACACAGATGTCCCCCTTCTGAATATTCAGATTCACATGGTTCAGTGCATAGAGTTCATTTTCCCCGCTCCCATATTTTTTCACTGCGTCCTGCACCGTTATCATAGGTTCCCTGTCCGTTCCCATTCTGTTTCCTCTCTTTCTCATTTCTACTGCTCATTGTCCGTACCTGTTACGTCCATGATTTTATATTAGCTTTAACTAACTAAAATGTCAACAAAAAAGTAAAAAGAAACACACCACGATTAACCGTCTAACGGTCGCACTCTTTATCCTTCGGTGTACACAAGCCGATCAGGGTTCCGATTCCATATGCCACATGCAGTAAGAAAAACAGCACCGGTAACAGCAGATGACTGACAGAGAACCGCTTTCCCTGCCTGCAGTCCCCAATGATCCCGGTGACCGCCATAACTACAGCCAGCAGCCAGTACAGTCCCCACATGGCAATTGCCAGCCACGGAAAATGGAAGAAACACAGCACGGTTGTTATCAGAATCCCCAGAATAAATGCAAATGGCACGAAATGATAAATCTCCAGACATTTCGGACAGACCTTCACGGTTCTTCCGATCCAGTAACCATTGCCGTATTTCTGTTTCATCATTCCACCGAAGGTATTCCGTACATGCTGGTATGATATAATCTCCGGATCATAGCAGAACCGGTATCCGGCCTGCCGCATCCGGTAATGCAGCTCATTATCCTCGGTCCGGCCAAGCTTCTCATTAAAGCCGCCAACCTCATCGAAGATCTCTCTGCGATATGCCGCATGAAACATGGAATCCACATACCGTCTTCCCTGTTCCCGCCGATAGGGTGCGATACTGCTGCCAAACATAGAGCTTTCTGCCAGATACAATGTCTCCTTCCATGGGGTCGGATCATCCACCACATTGGGTCTCGGACCGCCGGTAATCTTCTCTCCGGTCTCCTGAAGCCGGACATTTTTACTGACAAAATCCGCCGGGATCGATGCATGTGCATCAATCCGGATCAGAATCTCTTCCTTTGCTGCCTGAATGACAACATTCCATCCTGCCGCCTGCTTCCGCTTCGGATTATCCAGTACCTGAATCCGTTTAAACCCAAGCTCCGACTGTCTGTCCGCAAATGCCTCCAGCTGCTTTCTGGTATCATCTGTCGAAGCGGAATCCACCAGAAGAAGCTCTATGCTCTCGTGCGGATAATCCTGCTTTGCCAGATCCTCTAATATTCCGTTTATAACATTACTCTCATTATATGCAACCACTCCTACACTGACTGTCATGATAATTTCTCCATCTCCAGCTCACGGTAAGCCTTATGAAACACTTCGATCACATACGCAATCTGCTCATCCGTCAGGCAGGTATGCAGTGGCAGGGATATTTCCTTTGCAAACTGTGCATAGGCACGCGGATAATCCTCAATCCGAAATCCCAGTGCCTTATAAGCCGTATGCAGCGGTAATGGCTTGTAATGTACATTGGTTGCCACATCCATTTCTGCCATCCGGGTAATCAGTGCATTCCGAAACTCCATGCTTTTGCCATCCAGAAAGATCAGACACAGATGTCCGCTGGAGCAATGATCTGCTTCCACATGTGCCAGTCCGTGTACTGGAAGCTCCTGAAGTCCGGCCTCATATTCCTTAAGGATTTCCTGTCTGCGTTCCAGTAACGATGCATATCGTTTCAGCTGAACCTGTCCGATTGCCGCCTGAATATCGGTCATGTTACATTTATAATAAGTGCCGACGATATCATACTCCCAGGCCCCTAATCTCGTCTTTGCCAGAGCATCCTTGGACTGTCCGTGCAGGGACAGGAGCATGTACTGATGATAGAGCTCCTCAGAATCCATTCCATCCATCTCCCGCCAGGTAACAGCTCCGCCTTCTGCAGTTGTCAGATTCTTTACTGCATGAAAGGAGAAGGATGAAAAATCTGCAATACTTCCGCTTCGTTTGCCATGCCACATTGCACCAAACGAATGCGATGCATCTGCCAGCACGATCACCCTGCCATAAAGCTTCTGTAACTCATTGGACGGATGGAACAGTGCCTTCTTCCGCTCCACAATCTCATATATCCGGTCATAATCACAGACAATTCCTGCCAAATCGACCGGTATGATCACCTTTGTCTTCTCTGTAATCGCTGCTTCCAGCTGATCATAATCCATTTCCAGTGAGTCTTCCTGTATATCGACCAGCTTCAGCTGTGCACCTACATGGCAGACAACACTGGCGGACGCCGTATATGTGTAAGCACTGGTAATAACCTCATCGCCAGGGCCCACGCCCAGCAGCCGTAATGTCATCTCCATGCAGGAGGTCGATGAGTTTAAACACACCGCATGTCCGGTTCCGCAATACTGTGCGATCTGCTTCTCAAACTCCTTGGTCCTCGGTCCGGTCGTGATCCAGCCGGAACGCATAGCCTCCGCAACTGCTTCAATCTCTTCTTCCGTAATATCCGGTGGTGAAAATGGTACTTTCATCTTCCAGTCTCTCCCTTCCATAGCATCCTGCTTTATATTCTGTCTCTGTAAGTCTCTTTATTCTTCACATAATAGCTACTATTTCAATACTGCGATCACAGTCTCGACCATGATCACAAAATCCCGCAGCACCTGAAACCGCTCAATGTAACGAAGATTGTATTTCATCTTCTCCGGTAATACCTCTTCTACATAAACCCGGTCAACATCCTCGGCGCCCTCTAACAACCGGTCTTCATCCTTATACTCGATACTTGCCTCTGAAGTGATCCCGGCCGGTAACAGAAGGGTCGCCCACATTTCCGGTGTATACCGCTCCACATAATGCGGCACCTCCGGTCTCGTCCCCACAAAGCTCATATCGCCTGCCAGCACATTGAACAGCTGTGGGAGTTCGTCCAGCCTCAGCTTCCGTAAGAATCTGCCGGATCTGGTGATCCGCGGATCCTGTCCGACCGTTACCTGTGTTCCCAGCTTCTCCGCATCTACTACCATGGTCCGGAACTTGAAGATCCGAAACTCCTTACCTGCCGTAGTGATCCGTACCTGGCAGAACATCACCGGTCCCCTGGAATCACACTTGATCCAGATTACGATAAACAGCATCAGGGGTGACAGTAATACGATCAGTATCAGAGAAAGTAGAATATCAAACAGCCGCTTAAGGAATAAACTAAGCGGCTTTTTCTTTAATATTCTATAATATTCTGCAACCTCCGGAGTACGCATGACGTCCGGAAGTTTTTCCCATTGTTTCAGCATACGGATCATTCTCCTTTTGGATTATAGGTCGGCACGATCTGCTTGATCAGCATCCGGATATCCTCTTCTTCCTTATCCGTTGCACGCTTCAGTGCCTCTAACTCCTTTTCAAACCGTTCTTCATCAATCTCGATCGGTCTTCCGATATGAATCATCTTATTCTGTGTATCCTTTAAGCCTTCCTCATCCATCAAAAGCTCCTCATACAGCTTCTCACCCGGACGAAGTCCCGTAAATACGATCGGAATATCATCATATGGAGTATACCCGGATAAACGGATTAAATTCTCCGCCAGATCCAGAATCTTCACCGGCTCTCCCATATCCAGAACAAAAATCTCTCCGCCCTTGGCATACAGTCCGGCCTCGATAACCAGAGAAACAGCCTCCGGAATCGTCATAAAGTACCGGATAATATCCGGATGCGTTACAGTGACCGGTCCTCCATGTGCGATCTGCTTCTTAAATAACGGAATAACACTGCCGTTGCTTCCCAGAACGTTTCCAAACCGAACCGCTACAAACTCTGTCTTGGAACGGGTGTTATACATCTGAACGATCATCTCACACATACGCTTGGAGGCACCCATGATATTAGTCGGATTTACAGCCTTATCCGTAGAGATCAGGACAAACCGCTGCGTGCCATACTTGTCCGCAGCCTTTACAGTCTTCAGGGTACCGAATACATTATTCTTAATCGCCTCATTCGGACTGTCCTCCATCAGCGGCACATGCTTATGGGCTGCTGCATGATATACAATGTCCGGATGATATTTTTCAAAAATATAATTCACACGGCTGGTATTCCGCACGGAACCAATCAGAACCTCCAGATTCAGTCTCGGATATTTCCGCTCCAGCTCCTGCTTGATATCGTAGGCATTATTCTCATAAATATCCAGAATGATCAGCTGCTTCGGAATATGTCTGGCGATCTGACGGCATAACTCACTACCGATGGAACCGCCACCACCGGTTACCAGAACGACCTTACCACGGACATACTCCGCAATGGAATCTACATTGACGGTAATCGGCTCCCGACCCAGCAGATCCTCAACCTCTACATGCCGCAGATTGCTGATACCGACCTCTCCGTTTACCAGCTGGTACATACCCGGAAGGATCTTCAGCTCACAGTCGGATTCCTTACAGATATTTGTGATTTCCTTGATATTTTTCTTGGATGCGGAAGGCAGTGCAATGATGATCTCATCAATCTCATACTTTCTCGCATTATGAAGAATGGTATCCCGGTTACCGACAACCTTGATGCCCTGTACATACTTACCGATCTTCGCCGGATCATCATCGATCAGACACTTCACCTGACCATTAATGTAGCTGCTGTTCGTGATCTCCTTGATCAGCATATTACAGGACTCACCGGCACCAATGATCATGATCCGGTTGCCGGTCTTATGCGTCAGCCGGTTATTCTTGACCATTCGCAGGAACCGGTAAGCAAATCTGGATGCCAGTATCAGGAACATAAATACGATCACATATATGAAATAATAGCTTCTGAACATTGGCATGCCGAGCAGATTATATCCGACAAACTGTGCCACGGTCGATACTGCACTCGCCATTAATACATTGCCTGCCTCTAACGGTCCTGCATACTGCCACATACTGCTGTACAGCTTAAATGCAATAAAAATAAGCAATGTACAGACAATATTGATTGGCAGATACTTCCACATCATTTGAATATACTGTAACTCAACAGCCGCATAGTTTAAATTAAACCGTAGCAGGATCGTCAATGCTCCCGCTGCAAAAATAGCGACCACATCATATAAGATCAAAAGAACTCGTCGAAAAAATAACTGCTGGTCAAACGGTTCCTTCTTCTTTTTCTGAATAAATCCTTTTAAACTCATTTCTTCTCCTAACAGGCCGGACCCTTATTACCGAATACTATGTCCCTTCGCCTTAAGCAGATCTACCACCTGATATGCGTACTGATTGCACAGCTCATCTGTCCTGGCTTCCACCATGACCCGGATTACCGGCTCTGTTCCGCTTTCCCGGATCAGGATCCGTCCTTCATCCCCTAATTCCTGCTCAATCTTCTCTACCAGTGCGCAGACATCTTTATCTGCTCTTGCCTCCGGCTTACTCTTAACCTTTACATTAACAAGTAATTGTGGATAAATTGTTAAATCATGGAATAAATCTGAAATTTTCTGCTTGCTCTCCAGCATAACCTCCATGATCTTTAAGGATGTCAGCACACCGTCACCGGTTGTCGCAAATTTGCTGAAGATAATATGTCCGGACTGCTCTCCGCCCAGAGAATATCCATTCTCGATCATGTTCTCATATACATATTTATCTCCAACTGCGGTCTTTTCATACCGGATGCCACAGCGGTCAAATGCCTTATAAAGTCCGAGATTGGACATAACCGTGGTTACGACGGTATCATGATTCAGTTCTCCACGCTCTTTTAAGTATTTACCACAGATATAAAGGATCTTATCACCATCGATGATTTCACCCTTATCATCCACAGCCATACAACGGTCTGCATCCCCGTCATAGGCAAAGCCGATATCCAGACCCTTTTCCCGTACAAACTGCTGCAATACCTCAATATGCGTGGAACCACAGTGGTCATTGATATTCGTACCATCCGGCTCCGCATTAATGACGTATACCTTGGCGCCCAATGCCTCAAACACATACCGGGCTACCGTCGAAGATGCACCATTGGCACAGTCCAGACCGACCCGGACATTCTTAAAGGAACGGGTAGCCAGTGTCATCAGGTAACCGATATATCGGTTCCGTCCGCTCGAATAGTCTGTTGTCCGTCCGATATTCTCTCTGGTTGTCAGCGGGATTTCATCGGTCAGTCCATCAATATATGCCTCGATCTGATTCTCAACCGACGCATCCATTTTGGAGCCATTGCCGCTGATGATCTTAATACCATTGTCATAGAATGGGTTATGACTTGCCGAGATCATAATCCCGCAGTCAAACTCATCCACACGTGTAATATAGGACACACTTGGTGTCGGAGTCACATGCATCAGACACACATCCGCACCACTCGCCGTCAGTCCGGCAACCAGTGCATACTCAAACATATAGCTGGAACGGCGGGTATCCTTACCGATCACCACTCTGGCTCTTCCGTTCTTCGTTCTCTCACCGAAATAATATCCGAGAAACCGTCCTACCTTATATGCATGTTCTACTGTTAGATCTATATTGGCTTCTCCACGAAAGCCATCTGTTCCAAAGTACTTTCCCATTTCGTCAATCCTTTCCATGCCATTCTGTTATGGCATATCATCTTATTATAGGATATTTTATCCAAGATGGCAAGTTGTGTTCATAATTGGGCACCTTTTCTTCATAATTTATTTATTTTTCTTTCAAAGCAATTTTAGATTATCCGTATTGTGAAATAATATCAAATAGTCTATACTGATGATACATATTTACAGGAGGGATTTCTATGAAAAAAAATATGTTGTTCGTCATGAATCCGACGGCCGGCAAGACACATATCAAGGGCGAATTGTTTGAAGTTATCAATGCTTTTTCAGATGCCGGCTACCGGGTAACCGTATACCCGACCAGACAGCCGTTTGACGGTCGGAATATCGTTATATCCGAGGGTGCTGATTATGACCTGATCGTATGTGCCGGAGGCGACGGCACCTTAGATGATGTTGTCAGCGGATTTATGCTCAGCAAATGTGATATTCCATTGGGATACATTCCAGCAGGTTCTACCAATGATTTTGCACGAAGTCTGGGTATTCCGTTAGATCCTATGGCTGCTGTTACCAATATTATCAGCGGGCATCCGTTTCCGATCGATATCGGCTGCTTTAACGGATCTGATTACTTCGTTTATATTGCTGCTTTTGGTGCTTTTACCGAGGTATCCTACTCCACCAACCAGCAGGTTAAAAACGTATTCGGTCATGCGGCCTATATCATGAACAGTATCCGCAGTCTGAATAATGTCACTACCTATCAAGCAACTGTACGCTATGATGATCAGGAAATAACCGATACCTTTATATATGCCATGATCACCAACTCTCTTTCTGTCGGCGGCATGCGGAATGTTGTTGTTTCCGATGGCATTGAATTCGATGATGGTATGTTTGAGTGTCTGCTGATCAAGGCTCCGACCAATCCGATCGAGCTGCAGGCAATCATCAATTCCCTGCTCATCAGCGAGGTAAATGAAAAGTACATGTACTGCTTCAAGGCATCTAAGGTCGAGATCACCTCTGACGAGGAGATTCCATGGGTACGGGATGGTGAGTTTGGCGGTAATCATAATAAGGTTGTCATCGAAAATAAGCAAAAAGCATTAAAGATCATCCGTTAAGCCTATGCTCCATATACAGATCGTATCCCTTTTTCCGCAGCTTGCAGGATGGACAGTTCCCGCAGCCATCCCCGATAATTCCGTTATAGCAGGTCAGGGTCTTATCATGGATCACATCCAGTACGCCAAGCTCATCTGCCAGTGCCCAGGTCTCTTCCTTGTCGATCCACATAAGCGGAGTCTGAATATCAAACTCATAATCCATGGCAAGATTCAGGGTTGTATTTAAGGATTTGATAAAGATATCCCGGCAATCCGGATATCCGCTGAAATCACTCTGGGATACACCGGTGATCAGGTCTGTGATCCCTCTCTGCTTGGCAAAGATTGCAGCATAGGTCAGGAATACCATGTTTCTTCCGTCTACAAAGCTGTTCGGTGTTCCGCTTTCCGGTGCATCTGTATCTACCTTGATGTCTGAACGTGTCAGAGAGTTCGGAGCCAGCTGGTTCAACAGACTCATATCAAAAATATGATGCTCGACTCCGTATTCCTGTGCAATTGCCTTTGCACACTCCAGCTCCTTCTTATGCTTCTGACCGTAATCAAATGAAATCGCAATCACTTCCTCATATCTTGCTTTTGCCCAGAACAGACAGGTTGTACTGTCCTGTCCGCCACTGAAAATCACAACTGCCTGCTTCTTGTTTTTTAAGTTTTGCATATTCTTATCCTCCTTTATCGTTTACGCTCCCTGATTTAACATACAGAAAAACCGGTTCTGGAGCTCTGTTTCCTTCTCAAATCTTCCGCGGAATGTCGTTGTTACGGTTTTTGCCGAAGGCTTCCTGATTCCTCTGGCGGTCATGCAGCTGTGATTTGCCGAAATCAGAACCGCCACATCCTTGGAATCGGTTGCCAGCTGAATGATCTCTGCAATATCCGTTCCGATCCGTTCCTGAAGCTGTAACCGCTTAGCTGCCATATCTGCAATTCTTGCGATCTTACTGAGCCCGATCACCCGCTCCTTCGGCAGATATGCAACACTGACCTTCATATCATACATCAGTGCCATATGATGCTCGCAGTAGCTGAATACCTCGATATCCTTTACCACTACCATATCCTCATGCTCGGTCGGCACGCGGAATGTCTTGCCATACATGTCTGCCAGCTCCTGATTGGTATAATTCATCCCGGCAAATACTTCCTCATACATTCTGGCAACCCGCTGCGGTGTTTCCATCAGACCCTCGCGATCCGGATCCTCCCCCAGTGCTGTCAATATGCCTCGAATGTGTTCCTCGATTGCCTTTGTATCAATTGCCATTTCTATTCCTCCTATACACCACGCTGCTCCGGATCCCAGATAAACTTATGCATCTGAAGCTGCATATGAACACCGTTTAAGCGATGCACTATCATGTCATCTACAATCTCTGCCGGCTGAATCCGCCCGAATACCGGACTGTAATAGATTCCGCACCGTCCCTGAAGCTGATACTTCTCTAGGATCTCTCTTGCCCGGGTCAGATCTGCGGCATCCGATATTACGAATTTAACCGTATCCTCTTTCGTCAGATACTGATAATTCTCCGTCTTCATTCCGGCTTCCATACCGCTGCCCGGCAGCTTGTAATCCAGTGTAAACACCGGTCGATGTGCAAGTGCCATATACGGCTCAATGTCCACACTGCCATTGGTTTCAATCTCGATCCGGATATCCGGCAGCGTTCCTACTGTTTCCAGCAGCTGATACATGCCCGGCTGGAGTAACGGTTCTCCACCGGTCAGTGTCACGTTCCGTACCTGTGCGGTCTTAATCCGTTCCCGGATTTCTTCTGCTGTCATTTCCTGATAGACGACATCCGGCTGATTCGCCCACCGGGTATCACAGTAATTGCAGTTTAAGTTACAGCCGGCAAATCGTATGAACAATGCCAGCTCTCCTGCATGCTGCCCTTCTCCGTTGATGCTGATAAACGTTTCTACTACCTTATAAATCATACCTGCAGCTCCTAATCTCTGCTATACGTTGCGCAGTTATTCGGAGTCTCATATACAACAACCGACTGAAGCGGATACCCTTTCGCCTCCAGCTGATCATAAAACCATCTGGCGAAATTCTCTGCCGTCGGCCGGAATAGAACCTCCACGATCCGAAATCCATCCCGCTTCAGACACTGCATCGTATCTGCTGCCAGCGTACCCTGCTCTATGATAAATACATGATCCAATGCATCTCCCAACTCCTTGAGTGCTGTCTTCAGACTGGAAAAATCCATCAGCATTCCTCTTGTCTGCCTCTGCTCCTGCTCTAACTGCTCACCTCTGGCAATCACCTTAACGGTCCATCGGTGTCCGTGAATGTTACCACATTTCCCCTGATAACCGGCCAGGAAATGAGCACTGTCAAAGCTCACCTGTGATTCAATCGTATACATATCTTTCTATTTCTCCTTTTCTTCCTTCGTCCTCTGTCACCGCAGGTTCTTCATCGCCGTAGCCGCGAGAAAGCACGCTTTGCAGACTTTCCCTGCTGATCAGCGATCGTCAAATGCTGCAAAAAGGCACATGAGCAGAACCCATGTGCCTTGAATCTCAAAGTATGCGGTCCTGGTTTTATTTATAGACAGGAAGGTACGAATGAACTGTCTGTTATTTATTTCTGAATATTTTCGGAAAACAGCTGTTATTTCAGATTCAGGATCTTCTTAACGGTTGCTTCCATCTCGGTCTTGTCACATACGGTATCATGAAGTACCGGAGCTGTCCGGATATCCTCGATTGCCTGCGGAACCTTTACACCGGAAAGCTTGTTTAACTCATCTACCAGCTCGAAATCGCTCTTGGCATCATAGGAATGATCAATGGCATTCATAACGCTTCTGGTAAACTTATATGGGCTTGCAGTCGATGCAATCACAGTCGGAGTGGTATCCCCGGTCTCTGCACGATACTTGTCATATACCGTAGCCGCTACCGCTGTATGCGTATCAATAATATACTGATCCTCTTCATAGATCTTCTTGATCGTAGCTGCCGTCTCTTCCTCGGTTGCATAACCGCCGTAGAACTCTGAAAGCTTTGCCTTCATGTCCGGTGTGATCGTATATGCACCATCGGTTGATAATTCCTTCATAAGCTCTGCATCCTTTGCGGCATCATCGCCTGCGATCTTATAGATCAGTCGCTCCAGATTGCTGGAGATCAGAATATCCATAGATGGAGAGGTTGTCAGGATAAACTCACGGTTCTTGTTATACTCTCCGGTCTGGAAGAAGTCAAACAATACCTTATTCTCATTCGATGCACAGATGAACTTCGCAATCGGAAGTCCCATCTCCTTTGCATAATATGCTGCCAGAATATTACCGAAGTTACCGGTCGGTACAACAACATTGATCTTCTCGCCTGCCTTGATCGTACCATCTGCCACCAGTCTGGAATATGCATATACATAATATACCATCTGCGGTACCAGACGTCCGATATTAATGGAGTTTGCAGATGAGAACTGCATGTTTGCAGCGTCCATTTCCTCTGCCAGAGCCTTATCGTTAAACATATTCTTAACACCGGTCTGTGCATCATCGAAGTTACCGATAATTCCGACAACCGCTGTATTGGCACCCTTCTGGGTTACCATCTGCTTCTCCTGGATCGGGCTGACACCGTTCTTCGGATAGAATACAATGATCTTCGTGCCCGGTACATCTGCAAAGCCTGCCAGTGCTGCCTTACCGGTATCACCGGAGGTAGCTGTCAGGATTACGATATCATTCTTTACCTGATTCTTCTTTGCTGAGGTTGTCAGCAGATACGGAAGAATCGACAGTGCCATATCTTTAAATGCAATGGTGGATCCATGGAACAGTTCCAGATAATTTGCACCATGTGCCTTCCGCAGCGGTGCAATCTCAGTTGTATCAAACTTGGAATCATAGGCACTGTTAATACAATGCTTTAACTCTTCCTCAGTAAAGTCGGCCAGCATACGGCTCATTACCTCATATGCAACCTCCTGATAAGACATCTTTGACAGTGCTTCCAGCGATACATCCAGTGCCGGAATCGTATTCGGTACAAATAATCCTCCGTTTTCTGCCAGTCCTTTTAATATTGCCTGAGATGCGGTTGCAGTCTCTGCTGCATTTCTGGTACTTGAATAGATCACTTCCATTTTATCACCATTTCCTTTCGTTTTTTCCAATGCCTTATTATACTTGTTCTCTGTAATGGTTGCAACTTCTTTTTTACCTGTACGGCAGTTAATTAATGTGACAATATCTCTGCCCCATTTTCTGTTACCAGAATCGTGTATTCCCACTGTGCGGATGGCTTTCCATCCTCTGTCCGGACTGTCCAGCCGTCATCTTCGTCTTCCCATACATCCGGCTTTCCCATATTTACCATTGGCTCGATCGTAAAGATCATGCCCGGAACCATCAGGTAGTCCCCACCCGGAATTCCGATATGGCTTACCCATGGATCCTCATGGAACTCAATACCAACTCCATGACCACCGATCTCACGAACCACACTGTATCCATTCTCCATAGCATGATGATTGACTGCTACACCCATATCACCCAGGAATGCCCATGGCTTTACCATCCGGAATCCAATATCCAGACATTCCTTGGTTACCTCAACCAGCTTCCGCTTCTCCGGACTGACATCGCCGATGCAGTACATTCTGGATGCATCACCGAAATATCCGTTATAAATCGTTGTACAGTCTACATTAATGATCTCTCCTGATTTCAGAATCCGGTTATCATCTGGAATCCCGTGGCATACCACATCATCGATCGAGGTACATACACTCTTCGGATAGCCCTTATAATTCAGGCAAGCCGGGATTCCACCAATCTTTAATGTATAATCATAGATCAGCCGATCCAGCTCTCCGGTCGAGATTCCTTCCTTCACATACGGTTCAATATAATCCAGAACCATCGTGTTTGCCTCTCCCGCTTTACGGATACCCTCAATCTGCTCCGGTGTCTTGATCATTTTGTGGGTTGGTATCTTTGCACCCTTCAGATGATAAGCATTCAGCTTCTCGTCCAATTGCATATGACACACTTTATATTTCTTTCCACTTCCACACCAGCAAGGATCATTTCTTCCAATTTTCATTTCTGCCACTTCTTTCTTTGATTCATTTATTTTCATCATTTTCTATCTTGCCCTGTGTCTGGCTTTTCCGGATCGCCTGCATCCGAAGAGACCCGTTAAAATGAACTCTTCCCGGCTCATCTTCATCGCCAGCCACAAATCCGTCGCTTCCGCTGATCTTAAATCCTCCGATTGTACTCGGCGGACCATCCACGCGTCCAAAAGTACCAAAGCCACCGGACCGCTCCATTCTGCCGGAAGAGCTATAGGAATCGGAGCTTTCACCTCCGATGGAAAATCCATATGATCCTCCTTTTTGGGCTTTCCGCTTCTTCTTTCGTTCTTCCTTTTCCTTCTCTTTGGCAACAATCTGCTTGGCATTCTCTGCCTGTTCCTTTAAAATCTGTACTACTAGGTCATCTTCCATTTCTTCTGCTGTGGATACAGCATCGGAAAGTGCTGCTTCCATTGGATCCACACCCAGAATCTCATCATCCTGATCCACATCTGCCAGCAATGGGCTTTCGCATTTCTTGCACTGCTCGGCATCATATGCATTCAGGGTGCCACAAGCCAGGCACTTCTTGATTATCTTACCCATTTCAAACCTCCCCTTTTCCCTGTTGCTTTTAACATGCCCCCGGGAATTTTAATGTACGTTTTAGTTCAAAGCTCTCCTTATCATCCGGGACAAACAGATTCCCATGATAAAACCGTCTGCCCTCTTCGCTGTATAATTCCTTTCGTTCTGCGAGATGCGTCTCCTCCGTGTGATACAGGATCAGATTCGGAACAGACAGGCTCTCTGCCGTCATACAGGCCTCCCGCACGGTGCTGTGATGCTTCTCATAAGGATGAAATCTGTCCGCTTCTCCATACAGACAGAATGCCTCATGCATCAGCCAGTCACTGTCTCTTACAAAGACTTCATTTGACGGATTGTATGGCTCATCCCCAAGACATGCCAGCTTCAGTCCGTCCTTTGTCACCAGAGTGAATCCAAACTGCTTTGCTTTCGTTGATTCAATATCAAAAAATGTCACATCACTGTCCAGAATCTTCATCTGATCACCCGTATCAATGGCTACAAACAGGATTTCCTTTCCGATATGCCTGCATACCTTTTCCTGAATCGTCATCTCCGCCATAACACAGATCTTCTCGATCAGCTCAATATGACAGTAAATGCTTAACGTCCCTTCATAGGTTCTCTGATTCATCTTCGTACCGATCATACGGATCAGCCACAGGATGCCAAGGATATGATCTAAGTGCTCATGCGTAATAAATATATCATGAATCTGCTCCAGTGAAATATGACAGTCCTTCAGAACCTTCAGTATTCGATTTCCACCACCGGTATCCACCAGGAAACAGGAATTCTCCTCATTGGTCAGTGCGAAGCATGTATTAAAGCATTCCGTTACGGTTGCATTTCCGGTTCCCAACATTGTCAGTCTCATCTTCTGCTCACTACCTTATCACTTACTTTAATATATCTGCTGCCTCTTCCGGAGTAATCTCCTGCACGGCTCCTTCCGCCTGCACCGATTCCCTGTTCTTCATAATCTCTGCGATCATTCCGCTCTGGAATGCCAGATTGGTGGTCTGCGGATTCAGAACCACGCCGGCAGCCTTATCTCCTGCCCGCAGCACGAGATCTGCGACATCATCAAAGGTCATAACCATACCGTTCTGATTCGGGATATCCTGCCATTTCTTCAGAGATCCGATATCGGTGAATATCATAAAATACATCTGTCCGGTCTGGGTTCTCAGCATATTGAAATTCACGACCGTGTTTGTGGTGTCACGCTGTGCCTCCTGCTCGGTACCCGGCTTCATCTGAATCAGACATGGTACCAGAAACCTGGCCTCTACCATCGCTTCTACCATCTTCTCTCTGGTCTCGGCATTATCATTCTCCCTCATTCGGCTGATTGCAAGCATCAGCACCGGATTAATTATCATTTCTTCATCCATTCGCATCATAATTGTACTGTCTCCTTTAGAAATCAAATATATATTTTTCGAATCCATTAATGATTCTTGTCTCATGGTACACACTTTCCCGCTTATGGGATCTGGAATATGTCATGTGTACATGTCCGTGGATAAAGCATTTCGGCTTATACGTGTCCAGAATCTGGACAAATGCCTCAAAGCCTTCATGCGGTCCGTCTTCTCCGTCATTGATATGATAAGCAGGGGCATGGGTCAATAGAATGTCGATTCCCTTGCTCTTCTTCAGCTTCCACCACAGTCGTCGGACTCTGCCATTCATCTCTGTCTGCGTGTACTGGTTCCTGCCCTGCTTATAACGAATGGAGCCACCCAGTCCGAGGATTCTTACTCCCTGATAGGTGTAGATCGTATCCTCTATACAGATGCAACCATCCGGCGGATTGGTCTCGTATATGTCATCATGATTTCCCCTGACATACAGAATCGGTACTTTGGCAAAGGTCGCTAAGAAGGATAAATACTCCGGCTTCAAATCGCCGCAGGAGAGTATCAGGTCTATGCCATCTAATTTACTTTTATCGAAATAATCCCAGTAGTATTTTGACTCTATGTCTGCCAGTACCAAAATCCGCATCTCACTCTTCCTTCTTACTCGTAGCAACCCCCTGCATCATAACCACCGGCTGAGCCTGCTCCTTGAGTTCATCTACGGTTGGGATACTGCCGATCACATTATCTACCAACCAGTCCATAGTTACTATTTCTTCCGGACTCATCCGTTCGCCGGCCTTGCTCTTCACGGTTCCGTCCTGTGCTATGATCTCACCATCAAACGGAGTCAGCTCACCCTTGCAGATCAGCTGTTTTAACAATCCGACCAGCTGTCTGGTCGATGCCGGAAGATTCTGCGAACAGATAATATCAATCACACCGGCGGACATTCCCCACCAGTAATTCAATGCCTTGGTTCCTTCCTTTACATCCTCCTTTTTCCAGGAGCCGCTCATGATGCTCTGTAAAAGCTTCTCATAAAATACGCCCCAGTTCCACACCGGCATGACCAGATTCGTGATCACATCATTGTCAATATGATACAGTCCGAACTGGCGGGATGCATTCTGCGGTGTGATCATATCCTGATTCGATACATAGGATACCTGCTGTTCCCAGAAGGTCTTATATATATCGTGATCCTTCATCGTAGACCACTCCAGATATACCCTTGCACGCGGATTTACGAACTTCGCACCCAGTGCAAATGCATTAATATTCGCTGTGATTCCATAGATCGGATAATCTGCCACATAGCCGATCCGGTTATTCTCCGTCAGAGAACCGGCAATCACTCCAGTCAGGAACTTTCCTTCATACATTCGGGCATAATAGGTACGGATATACTGATGTGTTGTATTTAAAGAGCAATTCAGAATCTTCGCCTCCGGATGCTTCACGGCCGCTACCAGACTCGGCTGGATCAGCTGTGAGGTCGTCGTGAAAATAATATCACTGCCGAAATCGATCAGATCCTCCAGCACGGTCGCCGCATTCTCATCCGGTGCTACATTCTCGATTGCCTCGGTCTCGATCTGATTCGAGAACCGGTCCTGTATATATTTTCTGCCTAATTCATGACTGTAGTTCCAGTCGGAATTACTTGGTGATTTATCATAAACAAACGATACCTTCAGCTTCTTTGCATTCGCCGGAAGCAGGTAGCTTAACACATTCTTCTTTCCGAGATCGACCGGATCCATACGAAGATCCACGACCTCATCATTACACAGGATCAGGAATTCCTTCCAGATCTTATCGATATTATCTCCGAGCTCCACGGCAGTCATCTCTCTGGTTTCTTCATAACCGTAAATGGTTAAGAATGTCAGAAACGCATCGCCGGTCGTAATCGGCAGCTTTCTTCCGCCCTTTTGTGCATATGTGGTTGAAAATGCCAGATATGCAGATGCAAAATCCCGCTTCTCATCATCGGTCCACATATGCTCCGGATCAAAGCCCAGCACCTCCAGCAGCTTCGGAAAGTTCCCCTCCCTGGAAAACCAGATATTATTGACACCCGAAACCCGGTTAAAATCCATAAATTCATAATATATTTTATTTTCGAGATCCTCGGTACGCTTCGGCACCTTTCTGGTAACCATCGCCGGGATCGTAACTGCATCAAAATACTTCAGAACGCTGACCCGCTTATTTCCTTCTACTACATAGTAGCGGTTCATATATTCATATACCTTGACCGGTTCCCGGATGCCTTCCTCCATCTGACTGTCGCTTAAGGCCGCCCACTTGGCTGCGAACTCGGATCCCCAGTCTAAAATCGGCATGAAATTGCCGGCAAACGCATTGGTTCTGGCTCTTGTACTGGTTCCGATCACTAACTTCAACGGAACCTGAACCAGTCCCATATTTACTTCTTTCTCTATTTCAACGTGAGACAAAATTTCATCCAGCACCGGAAGATACGGATACAGACCCTTATTAATGCGGTTTCTGTACTCCTTTCGTCCGAGCTTCATTGCCTCCAGATAATCCTGAACTGACATATGACTCCTCCATAAAGGCTATTATTTCAAATCAGACATATACGCATATAATTGTATACTATCAGTTACGAATTTGCAAGCAATTCATACTCCCGGCACGTGAACGAGCCGGGCAGAAATATGAGCATTTCTGTCCGGCTCTGACATTAGATGATAAAATCTCCTCACAGGACTAAAGGGTTCCTGTTTTGAAGAGGGAGGGCTATATAATTCTCTGTACCCAAACGCAATCCTGATTATCTCTTGACATTAAATGCCTTCATTCCAGGATATACAGCAGCGCTTCCCAGCTCTTCTTCAATTCTCAGAAGCTGGTTATACTTCGCTACACGTTCGGTTCTGCTTGGTGCACCTGTCTTAATCTGACATGTATTTAATGCTACGGCCAGATCGGCAATCGTTGTATCCTCTGTCTCACCGGAACGATGAGAAGAAATTGCCGTATAGCCTGCCTTATGCGCCATCTTAATTGCTTCCAGTGTCTCAGATACTGAGCCGATCTGGTTTAACTTGATCAGGATGGAATTACCACAGCCTAACTGAATACCCTTGCCCAGTCGTTCTGTATTGGTTACAAACAGGTCATCACCTACCAGCTGGATCTTGTTACCAAGTTCCTTTGTAAGCAGCTGCCATCCTTCCCAATCCTCTTCATCCAGTGCATCTTCAATCGAGATGATCGGATACATGTCTACTAACTTCTTCCAATGTTCAATCAGCTCAGCAGATGTAAACTTGGTACCGGCCTTTGGAAGTACATATTCGCCCTTCTTCTCGCCCTTCCACTCGGAAGATGCTGCATCCATGGCGATCATGAAATCCTTACCCGGCTCATAGCCTGCATTCTTTACTGCTTCTAATATGTACTGAATCGCTTCCTCATCACTGGCAAGATCCGGTGCAAAACCACCTTCATCACCGACTGAGGTTGCAAGTCCTTTTGACTTTAATAATGCTGCCAATGCATGGAATACTTCTGCACACCAGCGAAGTGCTTCCTTGAAGCTCGGTGCTCCGACCGGCATGATCATGAATTCCTGCACATCTACGGTATTTGCTGCATGAGCACCACCATTTAAGATGTTCATCATCGGAACCGGAAGCCGGTTGCCTGAAATACCGCCCAGGAAACGATAAAGCGGAATATCCAAAGAAGCCGCTGCCGCTCTGGCGGTTGCAATTGAAACTGCCAGGATTGCATTTGCACCCAGCTTTGACTTATCCTTGGTGCCGTCTGCATCGATCATAGCCTTATCGATTGCATAAATATCAGATGCATCCATACCGGTTACCACATCATTGATGATCGTATTAATGTTTTCAACCGCTTTGGTGACACCCTTGCCAAGGTATCTTCCTTTATCTCCATCTCTTAATTCCAGAGCCTCAAACTCACCGGTTGATGCACCGCTTGGTGCCATACCGCGTCCGATCGTACCATCTGCCAGATAAACTTCTGCCTCTACTGTCGGATTTCCTCTGGAATCCAGAATCTCTCTGCCTATTACTTTTTCAATTTCCAAATAACTTGTCACAGCTATTATCTCCTTTCGGTTCATCCGCAGACATTCCTCGCTGGAAGTGGAGTCGTCTTCCAGCCAGAGTGCCTTCCAGACGGTACTCTGAAATGAGGAGTCTACATGATTTATTCAGTATGTAGTTAGCTCTTACTAACTATAGTTAATATAGCATAACTTTTTATTTAAAGCAAGCACTATTTTCATTTTTTAATAAAACTTCTTTTCCAGTTTCATCACCAGAATTTTATTAGAAATGTTCCGAACGACCGGGATCTTATTTAGCAGCTTGTAAACCGATATAAATTCCGCCATTCCCTCTGTCAGACTATGCTCTTCCAGGCAGTTATAGCCCGGCAGGAGTTCTTCCATCTCTTTTCCACCGGCAATTCCCCAGGTAAACTTTGCCTTACTGCCCTCGATGGATTTCTCCTTAAAATGCTTTGCCATCTTCGGCGACATGATTTCTACCAATACCGTTGCCTGCAGAAAACGTTCGGAAATGATCCGGAAGATTGTTTTTACATCCTTCTCTGACAGATACATGGTAAGTCCTTC
The DNA here is from genome assembly GCA_963626805.1 of Bacteroidales bacterium H4. Taxonomy (GTDB): domain Bacteria; phylum Bacillota; class Clostridia; order Lachnospirales; family Lachnospiraceae; genus CAG-632. Next base: position 83,852 of record CAVFXS010000039.1, read on the forward strand.
TATAATGATCAGCACCGGTTCGTCTGTCTGCTCGATCTGTGTTGCCCAGGCCGCATCCATAGCTGAGGCCGCAATCTGGGAGATCACTCCGTCCTCCTTCAGAAACCGCTGCCGTACCTCCATGGTTTCCGGCAGATCCAGATTATACCAGTGCTTGTAATGTCCCTCATTTCGATAGCATCTGGTATCCATGCCGCAGGCAATATTTACTACAACTGCATTGGAACGCTCGTTTAAATAGTTTCCTACCAGCTTATCCAGAACGATGGTTCTGGCAATCACACCACTTCCCATCGCTGCATCCTTTTTTGCTAATGAGAAATCGTAATCCAGCCGTTTTACAATCTCCACTGCCTTTTCATCCCGGATTGCCGGCTTCTCCTTCTCCGTTTCCGCAGCTCTGGCATACAGAGTCTGAAGCATGGTCTCCGGTACTCCTTCCATACTTACCTTTGTCTTTCCTTCCAATTCTTCCTTCTGATTCATTGCTGTTTTCTTCTGTTCCATTGTTTTATCCCCTTCGATTTTATCGTGATCACACGACATAACACTTGTGTCATCGATTACTTTTCTCATAGCATCTGTTATGTTAGCATATTCTAACTCACATTGTCAAGCAATCAACAGATTAGCAGCATTTTATAATTTCCCTTCACAAAAGATTCCGAAGTAACACTATTGCCGCCAGCGCAAGTCCGGTCAGAACAGCTCCCGCAATCATCAGATTTCTATGAAATATTCCCGTGCTCCTCGCATAGAATTCCTCCGGTTCCTCCGGATTAATATGCAGTAGTACCCGGTCGCCTGCCTTCACGATATTTCCGGACGTATAGACCTCATCGCAGACCTCATACACCCCGCCTTCAAATTCATATTGAAATACCGGTGCCGTCACGATCCGCTCATTCGGACAGCTGGCAGCCCGATTCCACATACTTTTCAACTCGGTACAGGTACCTGTTACCGCAACCGTACAATGCTTTTTCCGCAGACTTCTCCATATAACATTTTCCAGAAATAAAACAAAGGATGCAATCAGAAACAGTCCTAAAAATAAAATTCCATAATATATGCCACTATTCTCAACCGGTCGCCCAGCGATTATCTCCGGCAGCTCAGAAAGCAAATATTCAAGCTTTCCTCCCGCCTGCAGACATCCTGCTGCAATCAGGCCAACGGATAGCAGCATTAACATCACAAGCCCCACAGGAAAAAAGCAGTAGGACCTGTGCTGGCGAAGCTTCTTTATAAAGGCAGCTCCCATCACACCCATAATTCCCAGGAAAAACTGTCCCGCTCCGATCAGCAGCATAAATCCAGACAGATACCCGCCTGCTGCCAGTGCCATAACCACTACAGAACCGATAAACCATACCAGAAAAATAATCCCCACAACCGGATTGTTCCTTGCAATTCCTGCTTCTTCCGTATCTTTCCCCATAAGCATCCCCCTTTTTAATCTCTACGGCAGCCTGCCGTCCGACGCCTGCTCCTCATGCTCCTCCAGCAGATTCTTCATACTGCTCAGGCTGATTGCAATCGTTGATGTATTATGAAGCAATGCAGATACCGTAGGTGGCAGCACTCCGAGTACACCAAGCAATATTAAGGATGTGTTGATGCCGACGATCCTCCGGTAATTCTTATGAATCCGCTTCATCAGTGCATGACTGATTTTCTTTAAGATGATCAGTTCATGCAGACTGTCCGCACCAACTGTTATATCCGCGATCTCCCGCGCAATCTGCGCACCATCACTGACCGCAATTCCCACATCTGCTGCCGAGAGTGCCGGCGAATCATTAATACCGTCACCGATCATGATGACCTTACGGCCCTCACTCTTCTCCTGCTCTACATAGCGGGCCTTGTCCTCCGGCAACACCTCGGAATAATACTCATCCACACCAACCTTTGCGGCAATCGCACGTGCTGTCCGTTCACTGTCTCCGGTCATCATAACCACCTTCCGGATACCGGCTGCCTTCAGCTTCCGAATCACCTCCGGTGCTTCCTGCCGCAACGGATCCTCAATGCAGATCACAGCTGCTAATTTGCCCTCGATCGCCATATACAGATGGGAATACTCTGTCGGCAGGCTCCGAAATGTCTCTTCCATCCCTTCCGGAACCGCACAGCCTTCATCTTCAAAAATAAAATGATAGCTGCCTATGATTGCACGCTTACCACTGATCGTAGTTGCAATTCCATGTGCCACAATATACTCTACCTTTGAATGTATCTCTTCATGGACAAGTCCCTTCTTCTCTGCCTCCTCCACAACTGCTTTCGCCATGGAATGAGGAAAATGTTCCTCCAGACAGGCCGCAATCCGAAGCAATTCATCCGGAGCTTCTCCGTCAAAAGAAACCACATCTGCAACTACCGGCTGTGCCTTTGTCAGGGTCCCCGTTTTATCAAAGACCACCGTATCCGCTTCCGAAACAGCTTCCAGGAACTTACCACCCTTTACCGTAATACTGTAATTACCAGCCTCCCGGATTGCCGACAGCACCGTGATCGGCATAGTCAGCTTTAATGCACATGAAAAATCTACCATCAGTACAGCGACCGCCTTGGTAATATTTCCGGTAAACAGATACGTAAGACCCGAGCCCAGCAATGTATACGGCACCAGCTGATCTGCCAGATGCTCTGCTTTGCCCTCTACGGAGGACTTCAGCTTCTCCGACTCCTCGATCATGGTAACGATACTCTCATATTTACTTGAACCCGTCGTCTCCTTAACCAGAAGCGTAAGCTCGCCTTCTTCAATGACCGTTCCGGCATAGACGTAGCCTTCAACCGTCTTATGCACCGGCATAGACTCTCCGGTCAAAGATGCCTGATTCACCATAGCATCTCCATCTGCCACCTGCCCGTCAAATGGGATGACATTTCCCATATGAACAACCACCCGGTCACCGGACTGAACCTCGGATACCGGTACCAATATTTCCTGACCATCCCGTTTCAGCCATACGTTGCCTACATTTAATGCCATACTGCGAGCCAGAGCATCCACCGACTTCTTATGTGTCCATTCCTCCAGAATCTCACCGATTCCAAGCAGGAACATAACCGAGCCTGCAGTATTGCAATCATTCCGAAGCAGTGAAACCAGAATCGCCGTTGCATCCAGCACCGCCACCTCAATTTTCCCTGCAAACAGACATTTCAGCCCCAGCCAGATATATTTCAAAGCCCTCGTCCAGGTGATCACCATCCGGATCGGCTGTGGTATCAGAAGCTTGCATCCATAATGCAGGACGATCTTATCTACCAGCTGTTCAAAATATGTTTCATTCAATTCTCTGCCTGAATTCTGCAAGCAGGTATCCGGAACCCTGACTGTATCATACTGAAACCGTCTCAAAACATCAATCATGGCGTTCCTGTCACCCGTATAACAGATCACCGCATCCTGAATCCGTTCTCTTACACGGACAGATGTTACACATCCCTGCTGATTCAGATAATATTCTAACGTATCTGCCTGCTCGTAAGACATTCGATTCTGTAATACATGAATATGGATACGACCCTTGATCTCATGCTTTATTACGAATCTCATTCTGCAGTCGCCTCCGGAGCCTCACCATCCGGAGCCTGAAGCATATTGGTCTCTGCTGCCTCTGATTCTTCCTCCGGCATATCATCAATAACAGCCTCCTTTGCTGCACGATCCTCATTGATCTGCTTTGCCTCTGCATAAATATCGGAACAATTCTCTTGAAGAGTCGTCGCTGTTTTCATAACGAAATCCTTAGCACGAAGGACAGCTGCTGTTCCATGTGTGTAAGCCTTCTTTGCATCCTTGCTGGTTAATAACTTTAATCCGATGGTACCTACTGCAAATCCTGCTGCGAAAATACCAACCGCTGCTTTATTGATTTTTGACATAATCAATTCCTCCTTTTTTATTTACCTTGATAGGTTTACCTTCTATTATAATTTTAAGCATTTTGAATTTCTACTCTTTTTGATATTTTTGATAAAAAAATATCAAAAAAACAGCAGACTATGCCATAAACACAGTCTGCTGTCTGTTTTCTTTATTCCATTACCGGTTGGGCTATCACATTTCGGATCTCCCTGTTTTCCGCATACCCACAGGCCTCAAGTCCGGATTGAATGATCTGATTCCACGTCTTTGCCGAAAGCTTAAGACTCGTATTATCGTCAAACTCAATCATATATGAGGTCGGTCCCTCTGTGGATTCCTCCCTGGCAATTCTGTACATATTTCCTCGATTGATTACCCCGATTTCTTCCAAGGTATTGATCATACGATAGACAGTCGCCGGTCCGATACTCGGATCCCGTTCTGCTGCTTTATAATAGATCTCCTTGCAGCTGCTGCACTGATCACTCAGTATAATCCTCAGAAGCATCTTGCGTTGCTTGGTAATCCGATATCCATGTTCTTTTAATTTTCGGATGATTATTTCTTCTTCGTTCACTGTCCGCAATGACCTCCACAGTGGCTGCAATCACCGCCGCACTGCAGTGACTTTCCCTTTTTCTTATCAGCGACCATACTTCTTACGATCAGGAATACGATTACCGCTAATACAACTAATACTACAATCGATCCTATATTCAGACCCATAAATACCACCCACTTTCTAATGGCTCTCGATTACTTATGCAACATTCTTAACCTTTACATTCAGGGTCTTGCTTTCCTTATATGGACGGAACAGCAGATAAATAAATGCTGCCACCAACAGGAATGCTACAACCGTTCCGACGCCGAAAGCACCGGTTGAGATCAAGGTACCGATCTGATAGATACATAATGATACGATGTATGCCAGACCACACTGATATCCGATTGCAAACCAGAACCACTTTGGATTATTCATCTCACGCTTGATAGCACCCATTGCTGCGAAACATGGTGCACACAGTAAGTTGAATACCAGATAACCATAAGCTGCGATCGGAGTCAGAACCTGTGCCAGGCTGCCCCATACTTCTGCACCGTCTTCTGCAACCTCTGCGAAACCGAACAGCATACCGAAGGTAGCTACTACGTTTTCCTTTGCAATCAGACCGCTGACAGCTGCAACTGCCATCTTCCAGCCGGCACCGCCCTGTGTCCATCCAAGCGGAGCAAAGATCGGAGCAATTACACTACCAATCTTAGCCAGTACACACTGTGCCTGTGCTGCTTCCAGTGCTGCGCCTTCCAGTCCGTCAAAGTCAAGCATTCCGAAGGAACCATCTGTCCATCCGAAGCTCATTAAGAACCACAGTACGATCGTTGAAAGAAGGATGATGGTACCAGCCTTCTTGATGAAGGACCAGCCACGCTCCCACATGCTACGTAATACATTGCCAATCGTTGGCCAATGGTATGCAGGAAGCTCCATTACGAATGGTGCAGGCTCGCCTGCGAACATCTTTGTCTTCTTTAAGATAATACCGGAACAGATAATTGCTGCAATACCTACAAAATATGCACTCCATGATACCCAGCCTGCATTATCAAAGAATGCACCTGCGATCAATGCAATGATAGGAAGCTTTGCACCACAAGGTACAAAGGTTGTTGTCATAATTGTCATCTTACGGTCTCTGTCGTTCTCAATGGTACGGGATGCCATAACACCCGGAACACCACAACCACTACCGATCAGCATTGGAATGAATGACTTACCGGAAAGACCGAACTTACGGAAGATACGGTCCATGATAAATGCAACTCTCGCCATGTAACCACAGGACTCTAAGAATGCCAGGAACAGGAAGAGTACTAACATCTGCGGTACGAAACCAAGAACCGCACCAACACCGGCTACGATACCATCCAGGATCAGGCTCTTTAACCAGTCTACACAATTCATGGAATCCAGCAGATTCTCAACAAGTACCGGAATACCCGGAACCCATACACCATAAGTTGTTGTATCCGGCTCACCGGCATCTACAACTGTCTGTGCCTCTGCAACCGTGTTATCTGATAATGTAACGGTTTCAATTACTTCGTCTTCATCATCTACGATATCTACAACGGTAGCACCCTCATCACTGGCTGCCAGGATCTGGTCTGCACGGCTATAAGCAGCTGCATCATCATCATATGCTGCAGAACCGATACCAAACAGATGGAAACCATCACCGAACAGGCAATCATTGGTCCAGTCTGTTACCCAGCCACCAACGGTGGTTACGGATACGTAGTAAACAATAAACATAACAACTGCGAAGATTGGAAGTGCTGCCCAACGGTTTGTAACAACACGGTCAATCTTATCAGAGATTGTCAGCTTCTCGCCCTTCTTCTTAGTCAGGCAGTCTCCAATGATGGATGAAATATATACATATCTCTCATTGGTAATGATACTCTCGGTATCATCATCAAACTCCTTCTCTAACTGTGCGATCTCAGCAGATACATCCGGAACGGTTGTTAACAATTCCTTGATCTTGTCATCCTTCTCTAACAGCTTGATTGCAAAGAATCTCTTCTGTGCATCTGCCACATCAGAGCCAAGCTTTTCTTCCACTGCTGTAATAACGCTCTCAACACCCTCTGCAAACTGATGAACCGGTGTGGTCTCTTTCTTTGCCTGTGCAAGTGCAACTGCCTTCTCTGCTGCCTTCTCGATACCAACACCCTTCAGTGCAGAAATCTCAACAACCTCACAGCCCAGCTTCTTACTTAACTTGTCAATATGTATCTTATCACCGTTCTTCTGAACGATATCCATCATATTGATTGCCATGATCACCGGAATGCCCAGCTCCATCACCTGTGTTGATAAATATAAGTTACGCTCAATGTTGGTGCCATCTACGATGTTAATGATCGCATCCGGCTTCTCATTGATCAGATAATTTCTGGCTACCACTTCCTCCAATGTATATGGGGATAATGAATAAATACCAGGTAAGTCCATGATAGTAACGTCTTTATGATTCTTAAGCTTACCTTCCTTTTTCTCTACTGTTACACCCGGCCAGTTACCTACGAACTGATTGGAACCTGTCAACGCATTAAATAATGTAGTCTTACCACAGTTCGGGTTACCTGCCAACGCAATTTTAATTGCCATCTTTTTGCTTCCTTTCTTATTGATAAATTTAATTAATTTTTATATGTTTTTGCTAATGTTCATTATTATTCATTAACATTTATTAGTTCTTACTAACGTCAGAGATAAAAAAATTACTCGACCTCGATCATTTCTGCATCTGCCTTCCGTAAAGACAGCTCATAGCCTCGAACTGTTACCTCAACCGGATCTCCCAGCGGAGCAACCTTTCTTACATATACTGATACTCCCTTCGTAATTCCCATGTCCATGATACGACGTTTTACAGGTCCGTCACCCGACAGCTTCTTTACCGTAACTGTCTGACCAACTTTCACTTCTTTTAGTGTCATGTCTTCTCTCCTTCTTTCTTTCCTTACTGATACTGACTTAAGCAACCATGATCTTGTTTGCCATATCTCTGCCAATGGCAACCCGCGCTTCTTTCACATTCACAATCATATTGCCATTCGTCTCTGATACGACCGTAACCGTTGAACCAGCTACAAAACCCAGATTCTCAAGAAATCTACGGGTTTCTTCCTTCCCGCCAATCCTGACAATTACAATCGGCCTTCCTTTTTCAACCATCGTTAACGGCATACTACCATCCTCTTTCTTAAGCACAGATTCTCATTTCTTCGATAGTTAGTATATTCTAACAAATTGTGGTTGTCAATAACTTTTTTCAATAAAGAATTACAAATTTTTAATTGTTTTCTGTGCAATCTTCCAATTGATAGATACGAATGATATTTCGAACACCCTTATAC
>CAVFXS010000040.1:0-5733 GCA_963626805.1 Bacteroidales bacterium H4
CTGCTCCTGCATCAATAATGCATACTGCCAGCTCCATCAGCTGTTTTCTCTTACGGTACATATGTTTTAACCTCTAATATTGTTCTGATTTTCTTTTTTTCATAGATATTAGGTATTATATCATAAAATAAAGGGAGTGCAACTAAAGATTTTCTTAGCTGCACTCTCTCAAGCTGATAAAGGAAGATTTTTCTTCCATAATTTCTACACAAATTGTACTACATTTTCTTTTTTCTTCAATACTGCTCCATCACTGACCGCATACCCCAACGCAATCGTTGCCCAGACGATATGATTTTCCGGGATGCCGAACTGATCCAGCACTGTCTTCACCGGTTCTTCGTCTCTCAATGTCATCAATGGGTTCAGCCATACCGAACTGATTCCATAAGAATGCGCTGCCAGCATGATATTTTCTGCTGCACAGGAAGCATCCTGACACCCATCCTGATTTCTTCGGTCATTGGAAACCAGAATCACTACTTTGGGATTTTCAAATCCATAAAAAGGCACTTTTTTGTGCTGTGCGGATTCTCTGGCTGCATCCTTCAGTTTCTGAATATCTGCTTTCTTCTGTACCACTGTAAACTGCCAGGACTGCATGTTATGTCCACTGGGGGCATGATACGCACATTTCAAAAGCATCTGCAATTTGTCCGTGGAAATTTCTTCTTCCGTAAACTTCCGAACACTTCTCCGGGCCAGAATCGTCTCGATCACTGGATTCATGAGCTCTTCCGTTCCCGCCTGATCCCACATCCGTTTCAGCTCCTTGCGGTCCAGCTTCTGCATCCGGTTTCTTGGAAGCACGTCCACTTTTACAAACTGCTGCGGAATTTTGTATCGTTCCACTTTTCCCATCAGGAATTTCACCAGTTCTTCTTCCGAATATCCGGCTTTCGGAACTACAAAGAGAACCGGAATATGTCCCATCATCTCTTTTGGATCCTTTACGCCAATGCATGCACATTCTTTTATCTTCTCATACTGTCCGGCAACATTTTCCACCTCTATAGGAGACACCTTTTCTCCGCCTACATTGATAATGCTGTCTGCCCGGCCAAGCATGAACACATAGCCGTCTTTCAAATAGATCATATCTCCCGTCAGCAGCCATCCATCAAACAATGTTTCCGCTGTAGTCTCTGGATTCTTCCAGTATCCGGACATTTCCATAGCACCCTTGATTGCCATCCGTCCCGGATGTTCCTGATCTCCTTCTACCGGCTTTCCGTCTGTTCCCAGCACCTGTATCTCTACCTTATCCTCCAGTGGCTTCCCAAGGGCTCCGATCAGTGCTTCATTCTTTACCACCTCTGACACATTGCAGAAGATCGCCCCGCCGGATTCGGAACTGCCCCAGGTGTTATAGATGGTCACTTCAGGAAGCAGCGCTGTAATCTCGCGCCTCTGACGAATGGTTAGTGATCCTGCGCCAAATTCTATGTAACGCAGTTTTCCAAGGACTCTTGCAAATGCATCCTGCATCTGGCTCCGCATTACTTCATAGGATGCCGGCACACAGGCCATTGCCGTACACTGATACTGCTCCACATTGCTTTCCACATCCCTGGCAAACGTAAAACCATTCTGAAGGATTACTGTCCCCCCTCGATAAAGCACTGCCCTCAATACCCTCAAAGCAAAGGAATGGTTAAGAGGCAGTGGAAGCAGCACTCTCTCATCTGAGCGAATACCAATCCCTTTAATCGTATTTTGCAAAATATGATAAACCGCCCGGTAGCTGAGCATGACGCCCTTGGGTTTTCCTGTTGTTCCGGTAGTAAAGAGGATCTCTGCCGTCTTTTCCCCGTCCGGTGAGATTTTATACTGATCCAGATTTTCTCTGTCTGTATTCTCATTTACAGACTGATAAGTTTTCTTCAGCGAAACAACATTACAGCGTTCCGCATACTCTTTTAACGGTTTGTCTGTCAGAAGCAGATTACTTCCGGCTTCTTCGTAGATCGCCACCATGGTTTCCGCCGTACTGTTTTTGTCTAAAAACACTGCCACAGCTCCGCACATCTGAATTCCCAGATAGGTCGCTGCCATTTCCGGCTTCGAAGCTGCCGTAAAACACACTCTGTCACAGTTTTTTACGCCCATTTTCTGCAGAGCCGAAGCAATTCCGATCATCTTATTTGCCAGTTCTGCATAAGTCAGTTGTTCTTTTTTTAATGCTACAGCCATCTTATCCGGCTGCGTCTTTGCCAGATCCAGAATTCTGTTTACCAGTGTATCCATCATGCCTCCTGAAGTCTTTCTACCATATTGGCAAGTGCATCAACGGAAGTAAAGTTATCTTCAATGATTTCTTCATAAGGAATCACGATGCCAAATTCCATAGACAATGCCGCGATCACGCCGGTAATTGTCAGTGAATCCATCACTCCATCCGCTACCAGCTCATCCGATGCTTCAAAATCCACTCCCGGAAATTCCTCTGTAAGTACCGCTAATACCTTATCTCTCATTTCTTTGTTCCTCCATTCCATCATTCTCTAGTAATTCATATATACAAATGCTCCTGCATTGTATCCGGCACCATAGATACCAAAAATCATAACTGCCAGTATTGTTCCATAATACACCGCCCATCGATATGCCACCGGGAGCTTTGCGATTCTGGCACGAAGGGAAACTCCTTCTTCTTCTTTTTTGCTCACATAGTACAGGAGCAATAATGCCAGAATTACTAAAATAAATTCCGGCCGATCCAGTCCCAGTGTGTACAAGGTTCCATCCAGCAGCTCCCACGGTGCAAATTTTCTGGTAATCCTCTTAAGCGCATACCAGGTGATGCTTAGATCTGCCGGTAATGTCAGCAGACGGCTTCCCACAAACAGGCAGAAGGTCCGCAGGGTCTGAAATAATCTCCACATTCTTGTCTCCGTATTGAGATGCAGCAAATGTGGAAGCTTCATAAGCTCCGGTTCCCATATAGTGGAAATGATCATGATACTTCCCCAGTACAATCCCCAGACTACATAATTCCATCCGGTTCCATGCCATACACCGGTCAGAATCCAGACCGCCAGCAGCGGTATGACCGTAATAAATGCTTTTCCTGCTCTTTTTCCGCATTTTTTTCGAATTTTCCCGGATAGTTTCATTAGTCTCGGTGAAATCACAAGGGGCATATAGATATAGTCTTTAAACCAGACGCCTAACGATATATGCCATCTTCTCCAGAATTCTGCCGCCGTTTTCGAGAAAAACGGCCTGTTGAAGTTCTCCTCTATGGTGATTCCGAAGATTTCAGATATTCCCAGTGCAATGTCCATGCAGCCGGAAAAATCACAGTACAATTGGAAGGCTCCGAAGATTGCTGCTACCAGGAAGATGGCACCATGATAATTCTCATAGTCTGTGAACACGTTGCCAACCAGAATGTTCAGCCGATCCGCAATCACCAGCTTCTTAAAATATCCCCACAACACGCGCTGCAGACCAAAGCAGAATCTCCGATAATCAAATGTATGACCTTCTTTTAACTGTTCTGCCACCAAGCGATGTTTTGAAATCGGGCCTTCCAAGATTTTAGGAAAATAGACAGCAAAAAGCAGCAAGCTGAAATAATTATGCTCTGCTTTTTCCTTTCTCCAATATACATCCGCCATATATCCGATCAGTGACATCGTATAATAGGAAATCCCCAACGGAACTCCGATACTGATCCAGTGCATTTTACTTGCCGCCAATATCAGCACCAGTATCGCAACGGTGAACCACAGAACATATTTGCAGCGGTTCTTTACTTTCTGTCTCTGCCGTCCCTGTTCTGCTCTGTCGCTCCAGATTCCCGCTTTCAGCTGTTCATCCAGATGAAGATACTGCCGTTCCATCCACAAGGCAGTTCCCCAGGATAAGAGTACTGCACCTGCTGCGAATGGCAGAAGTGCAATTCCCCAGCTGCAATAGAACACAAGGCTGTTGACTAGCAGAAGAATCCAGCGCCATTTCAGCGGGACGAGGAAGTACAGGATAATTGTTAGAAATAGAAACGGAACAAAAATATAATCTACAAAAGACATAGCTTACTCCTCCTCCAGTTCATAATTAACAGAGGCTGCAACCGATGTCCTGCCCGTGTCAAAGTTTACAGCTGCGATTACGCACTCCAGTTCCGTATCATAAATCACCACATTGATTCCAGGTTGATTCTGTGAATACTCTTGTTTATTTACCACAATGGAGGACTGATTTTCAGCACTGCCGCCGATGCTGCTGATCGTATATCCTTTTCCCACCTTGGAAACTTCACGATTACACCGGCTCTTTTGTTCAAACATCACTTCTCCATCCGAGATCGCTCCAATATAAGAATCCTCATAAGAAAGATCTGCCAGCTTCTCCAACTGCTCTTCCCTCAGCTTCTCCCGCACGTTCTCCCTCATTCCATTCGAGGCATCCCCTGCCACTGAGAGATAGAGAACCGTATTTTCCCGGTTCTTATATACGTCCAGGAATGTTAGGAAATCCTTATCGCTGATATTCTGCAGGAGTTTCTTCACCTGTTTTTGCGCTTCACAGCGTTTTTCATATAATACCAGCTTCTGAAGATCTGTCGACAGCTCTTCAAACGGTGTATCGGATTTTTCCGCGTTTTCTAATTCTTCCTCCAGATTCCATTGATCTCTTTCTGTATACATGCAGGTATCGAATGCGGTTGCATCCACCACCCGTTGATTGCTTTTGTCATAGACTACCAGATTCATTCCTCTTGAGTTTGGAGAATACTCCACCTGGTCAATTTTGCAGGAGGAGACATTTCCCAGTGAATACCCTCCGCTCTTCAGTAAAATATCCGTTCCATCCTTTAATTCACAGGTATATTGAATCTCTAAGGATTCCTTCTCCTCTTCTTTCTCTTTTTCCATCGTCAGATTCGTCAAATCATTATCAAATGCAGTCTGCTCTGTCTGCAGATTCTCATGTTCTGATTCCCGATCGGACTGCTCGTAAGTAACTGCGCCGCCATCTAAGATTCCAATATAAGAGCTTCTGAATTCCAGCGTTGTCAATTCATATAATCCCAGTTCCTGGAAAACGGTTCTTTGATCCTCCGTAAGAGAATTCGCTGCTTCATCTGCTACCGTGATAAAGGTGATATAATCCGGATTCTGTGCTGTCTCCAATAGGTAGTCTGCCACCGTTTTCTTATTTTTCAGATCCAGCGTGGCTGTGACATACTCATGATACTCTTCCAGTTCCCCCCCCATGAAACGATAGGCTTCATTTTCACGGATATCCGTGGCACCACATTCCTCCGTCAGATATTCTCCAAACCAGCGGGTAAGCTTCTGAGCGCCATAATAACTCATATGTCCGCCGTCTGCGCTGTCAAGTGGTTCCACATAGCCTATTTCGTCAATATAGGGTTCGAAATTAAAGTCAAAAAACGGAAGATCATAGGTATCTGCAATCCGTTCCACTGCATTATGATCCGCTTCTGACCATGCACCGATCCCCGGTGTCTTCATCAGAACCAGTTTCAAATCATGTTCCGTGCAATAATCCATCATTTTCTTGAGATAATAGAGAGATTCTTTGTTTAATTCCGTCTCCTGCGCCTCGCTGTCTGCATAATATCCAGGAACTGCAAGTTCATTATAGCCGGTCCATCCCAATATTCTTCCTGTCACGAAATTATATCCCCGGACACCTCTGATTGTCTTATAACTTTTCTTCTCAAAATCAGTATTGCTTAAAGAATCCCATCTTCCATGA
>CAVFXS010000040.1:5743-6899 GCA_963626805.1 Bacteroidales bacterium H4
TTCCATGATAGGAAAATAATGGACAGAGGTAAGATAACATTTCATTAAAATCGGATGTGTAATCAGCTACCGCACGGATTTTCACTGAAGAAAAGTGCATCCCATCAAGCGCTTTCTGATAAAATGCCGTTGTCGGAGTTCTTCTCAACATAGACGTATCCAACACAACGGTTTTCAAAGTGTCCCCATGCAGCCGCTCTGCTTCCTCCAACCAGTAATAGGATGCCAGCATCGGCTGCTGCTCCGTCGCCAGATTATAGGCGCAGATCCCATAGTTCTCATACAACTCCATAGGTGTAATTCCATTTACCACAATACTCGCCCCGAGAAAAACAGTCTCGATCGTATTTCCAGGTTCCTCATAAAATCCATGCATGGTATCGTAATTGTTCCAATCCTTCCACGCAGGCTGAAAAAAATAACTGGCCGCCGTGACCAGTAAAGCTCCTATTAATATAAAAACCGTCACTTTTATTGTCTGCCGTCTATTCACCTTGTTCTCCTTGAGTCATTTTTATTATATACTGTATTATAATAACTTACTTTTGTTGGATAAGGCAATAGATTTGGGTGGATTTCTTAAGATTTCGTTAAGATTTTTAGTAAAAGTGCAAATTGATGTTATTTCAACGTTCAGATCACAAGAAGGAGTTATAACTACTTCTATTGTTGTTATGGGAAATGGAGTAGTTTCTGTAGGGCACATTCATGACAGTGTAAGACAAATCGTTTGTTTTTATAATGAAAAAACAAATGTATATGCGTCGTTTTTCAAGGAGCCTAGCATATCTTTAAATCTACTTGGATAACATCTTATATTCTGAATCAAAATATTTTCTTATTGTAGATTTCAATAATTCATGATTTCCACATCGGTAATATTCATTAATAGCCCTGACTACAGGTCTGCGAGAATCACGATACGTAATTAATCTTGAAAATTCATTTCTAAAGTCTTCATAATTCAAATTCATGCTCATCGTCGTCAATATAAATGATGTTATTCCCTTGTTTTCCTTATGGGGATCATATTTATATTGTGGCAATGTTAATAAATTTCCCGATGAATGTACAACATAATCAATGTGTTCATCATCTGTCTTTTGAGCGTTTTCAAATATGAATTCCCGTGTGTCTTTTATTTCTCTAAATTCAC
>CAVFXS010000041.1:0-20553 GCA_963626805.1 Bacteroidales bacterium H4
GGTAGAATCAGAATAAGCGGGGGACGGAAAATATAGGGGAGGTAGAGGAAACAGTGGAATTTATAATTTCAGCAACGACCGATATCGGGCTGACGAAAAATACCAATCAGGATAGTTTCAGTGTGCGGCAGTTCCGCAGCAGGTATGGAAATGTTGTTCTGGCAGTACTGTGCGATGGCATGGGTGGTCTGGCAAAAGGAGAAGTAGCAAGTGCAACCCTGATCCGGGCATTTGAGAAATGGAGTGACCATCAGCTTCCGCAGCTGCTTCGCAATGGATTAGAGGAACAGGCTCTGCAACGGGACTGGAATCAGATTATAACAGAGAATAATGAGAAGATTAAGGAGTATGGAATGCAGACCGGGATTCATCTGGGAACCACGGTCACAGCACTTTTGATGACGGATACGAGATATCATATTCTGAATGTAGGAGATACCAGAGCCTATGAGCTTGCGGATGATATCCGGGTACTGACACAGGATCAGACGGTGGTTGCACATGAGATTGCATGTGGCAGATTAACACCGGAAGAAGCAGAACTGGATCCCAGACGAAGTGTTTTACTGCAGTGTGTCGGGGCTTCTGAAACGGTTCAGCCGGATTATTTCTCAGGCATTCCAAGACAGAATGCCGTCTATATGTTGTGCAGTGATGGATTTCGACATCAGATTTCACCGGGAGAAATATATCAGTATCTGAATCCGGCATGTATGACGGATTCAGAATGCATGAAAAAGAATATGGAAGCGTTGATCGAGCTGGATAAGCAGAGACAGGAGCGGGACAATATAACCGTGGTCAGCATCCGTACATATTAGAAGGAGACAAAAGACAGATATGCTGGAGATAGGATCGTTAGTAGATGGAAAATATAAGATATTAAGTGAAATCGGACATGGCGGCATGAGCGTTGTCTATATGGCAATCAATGAAAAAGCCAATAAGACCTGGGCGGTTAAAGAGGTCCGCAAAGACGGCAGGATGGATTTCAATATTGTTCGCCAGGGCCTGATGGCAGAAATAGATACGTTGAAACGATTAAAGCATCCATATCTGCCGAGTATCGTAGATGTGATTGAAGATGATGAAACATTTATCATTGTCATGGACTATGTAGAAGGCCGGTCACTGGATAAGATTCTTGAGGAACACGGAGTTCAGCAGGAAAGTGTGGTCGTGGAATGGGCAAAGCAGTTATGCGATGTTCTGGGCTATCTGCATTCACGGACACCGGCGATCATATACCGGGACATGAAACCGGCCAATGTTATGCTGAAGCCGGATGGAACGGTAACATTGATCGATTTCGGAACGGCTAAAAACTACGAGATCAATTACGGAGAGACGACCGGTATCGGAACGATTGGCTATGCGGCACCGGAGCAGTATATCGGGAGCGGTCTCGGACGGACAGATGCCAGAACCGATATCTACTGTCTGGGAATGACACTTTATCATCTGCTGACCGGGCAGGATCCCTGCCGGAATCTGATCAGCGATACATCCATCCGTGCAGTGAATCCGGCGCTGTCAAGAGGTCTGGATTCCATTATCCGGAAATGCACGGCACATCAGCCGGAGGATCGTTATCAGTCCTGTGAAGAGCTGATGTATGATCTCGAGAATTATGAGATTCTGGAGCCGCTTTATAAAAAGAAACAGAAACGTAAATTTTCAATATTTATCGGAACTCTGGCCACATCCGTTCTGTGTGTGGCGGCTGGTCTGACTTTCCATTTCGCAGCATCTGCAAAAGCCTCAGAAACGTATAACAATCTGTTATATGAGGCATCGAAAAGTGTTGATTATGACACAAAGATTTCCCTGTATGAACAGTGTATGGAGCTTCCGGATATGGGTGGAAGAAAGGATGCATATCTTGGCATGATCCAGACGTTTAAAGAAAATGATGCGGTATTTACGGTAGCAGAGGCCAATCTGCTGGAAAAGTACATTATGAATCATAAGGATGAACTGCAGGCGAATAAGCGTGACTATACAGAGATCTGTTTTGAGACCGGGAAGCTGTTCTGGTACTACTATGATTACGGAGATGGCAGTGATAATCAGGTAACACGGGCAAAGAGTGCCATCGAGTGGTTTCAGGATGTTGTCGATCAGGCACCGCAGGATTATGAGAATCTCGGGATGGCGAAGGCCTATGCAAGCATTGGTATGTTTTATCGGGACATTACCACCAACATAACCGAGGCCAGTGATAAAGGAAATTATAAACCATTATTTGATAACCTGACGGAATTGATTCCGGCAGTTGCAGAGAATGCAGATGAGAATGAAATCGTGCGGCTGGAGCTGGTGGAGCTTACACGCGGGGCATTGCAGCAGTATGCAACAAAATTTAAGGTGGACGGTGTGACCGAACAGGAAATTCTTAGCCTGTATCAGCAGTTGGAGCAGGTAACAGATGCAATCCAGACAACAACGGATGTTACAGATGCCAAACGAAGTACGATAAAAAGCCTGATGCCGGATACGCTGACGGCAATCCGGACGGCTTATGGAACCGATGCGGGAGGTGCACAGAGATGAGTATAGATGTTTTACAGACATGTTCGATTGGATTCTGGGTGGCAGCGGGAATATTTTTCCTGACTGCTGTAGCACGGTTCTTCCTGATGGATATTCCGAAGCTGTATGGAGAAATATCCGGAAGAACAGCTAAAAAAGCAATTGAGCAGATAAGAAAGCATAACGCAGAGGCATTGACCGGAGATATAACAGGTGTACATACCGGAAGCGGAGTCCGGACGGAGAAGTTTTCGACCGCCACACTGGCACCGGAGGCTACAGCAGGAGCAACAACCGTGCTTGCAGAGGCAGGAGCAACAACGATGCTTGCAGAAGCAGGAGCAACGACCGTACTTGCAGAAGCGGGAGCAACAACCATGCTGGCAGAGGCAGGGGCAACAACGATGCTTGCAGAAGCAGGAGCAACGACCATGCTTACGGAGCCGGAGCATCCGCAGGCAGCAGAAAATGACAGACAGCCACTGGAGGCTATGGATGACTTTGTTTTGGAAAACGAATTATCTTATGCGGAAAGTGTAGAAATTATAGAATAAAGGAGTGGAGTATATGAACAGGACAAGCAGGAATATAAAAAAACGGGTCATAGCAATTCTCCTGACGTTGCTGATTGTATTAAATGGTATACCGGGACAGGTATTCGCAGAAGGATATGAGATGAAAACCATTCAGAATATCCGGATTGCATCGGACGGTGCAAACGACCGGCTGGTGGTATCATTAGCGAATGAGAAATATACAGTGACTGCCGTTGCAGGGGAAGGTGGAAGTATTCGATTGAATGAGGAAACCGGAAACAGTATTCAGGCGGAACGGGATTCACAGGTACAGATAGCGGTAACACCGGATGCCGGATATCAGATCCTGACAGTGCTGGTGAATGATGTTCCGCAGGTAGTGGCAGATCCGAATGCATTCAGTACAGAAGTTACAGTAACCGGTGACACGACAGTGACGGCTGACTTTGTCAGAATCTATACGGTAACTGTTCGTTATGACAATACCAGAGGAACGATCGAGACGCAGACATCTTCTTCCGGTGGAACGATAGGAGCTGAGAAAGTTACGGCAGAGGATGGAACGGCCATTCAGATAACAGCGACCCCGAACGAATTATATCGGGTAGCAGGTGTTGTACTGAAACAGGGGGAAACTGTAGTTGCGGATGAGTCCTATACGGATAATACTTATACCAATGCGAATCCGTATCAGAAAACCATTACGGCAGATGCAGATTATGAACTGGAGATTACATTTGCCTATCAAATGCAGAGAGTTATAGCGGAGACTCCGGAGCATGGAACGCTTCAGGTATCCGAAGAGGCGGTAGAGTATGGCGGACGCAGCACGGTTACGATGAAGCCGGAGCAGAATTATCACATCAAGGAGATCCGGATCAATGATACACTCATGCAGGAGACCGAGTGTGAAAACGGCCAGGAAGCAGAGGATGGTACCTTTCAGTTTGATCTGGTGAATATCTGTGAGGACAAGCGGATTCAGGTTATTTTTGAGGAAAATGAGGAGATATCCTTTGAGAACGGAGTGACCTTTAGCAGTATGGATGCTATCCGGAAGGAAGGCACGAACCAGTACATATATGCAAAGGATGCAAGGGTAATCTTCCGGGCGGCAGACGGACTGGAGATCCGCATTACCGATGATAAGAATCAGGAAATAAAGTGGAATTCCGGAACGAAGGTCATTGAACTGACGGAAACGACGATCATTCAGCGTATCCGGGTACGGAAGGCAGGATTTTTCAGCTTTATATATAAATGGACAGATGTGGCATTGCCGGATGACCAGCTGAAAATCGTGATCGATAAGGAAGCTCCGGTACTTACCATGACTCCGGACGCGGCAAATGAATATGGGTATTATAATGGGGATGTCAATGTACAGCTTCAGGCAGAGGAAGCAGGTATCCCGGATGAAACCGATGCAGGGCGCAGTGGATGCTCCGGAATCAGTAAGGTAGAATATTGGGTAACCTGTGACGGAGTGATCACGCAGGGCAAGGGTTATACTGACGGAGATACAACGGATGACGGCATTTTGTATGAAGCTATGTCCGGGGAAACGGTTCAGACCTCTGTTGCGGAGAGTATGACGGTCAAAGCGGCAGGAAATAACAGTGATAATACGGTGCTCCATGTTGCAGTAACGGATCATGCCGGAAATACAAGAGAGGAGCAGCTGACACTGAAAATCAATACGACAGCACCGGAAGTATCCTACATCATGGAGGGAACGAAGGCCGCAGAAGCAATGGATGGCTATTACAATACAGACCGGACAGCGGTGATCACATATACGGATCGTGCAGGAAGCTTTGATAAGACACTGGCATTTAGCGGAATTAAGATTTTCGCCAGAGATGCGGAGGGCAATGAGATTCCAATGCAGGCAGAGTATTTAAATCCGGTCTGGCAGGAGGATGGAGATACCCATATTCTGACCCTTACATTCAGTCAGGATGCCAATTATGAGTGGACTATTTCCTATATCAATAAGGCGGGCCTGGAAGCGCAGAAGGTTACAGGGACCGGAGAAGATCTGCAGACATTTACGGTGGATAAGACAGCCCCGCAGGGAACAATTTCTGTAAATGAAAATGGCTGGTCCGAGCTGTTACAGAAGCTGACCTTTGGAATATATCAGAATAAAACAACTACCGTAGTTGCGGAGGGGACGGATGCTACTTCACCATTATATGAGGTGCAGTATTATAAGTCTGATTCGGCAGAGGTGCTTGGAAAGGCAGAGCTGGAAGCGCTGTATGAGCAGGGCAGCTTCACGCAGGAAAGAATAAAAGCAGAACAGGATGAGGCATTTGCAGTGTATGCCAGAATCACCGACTATGCCGGAAATACGGCATATATCGGAACCAACGGAGTTGTAGTTGACATGACGGAGAGTCTGATCACGGTTACATTGGATAAACCGAATGAATATGGTTTCTACAACTCAGATGTGACAGTGAAGGTCAATGTAAATGAGTTAAATGAAGAGGAAACAAAGGATTATTCCGGTATCAAACAGGTAGATTATACGGTGTCCATGCTGAAGGATGGCAGCAGAGTTGTAACGCAGCAGGGAAATCTTTATACCTTTGATAATGCAGCACCGACGAAGGATCAGCTGGTACAGATGGTTGAGAAGGAGTTTACAGTCAGCAAGGATCGGAATAACGCAGATGATGTACAGGTGACGATCATTGCCGAAGATAATGCAGGTAACCGTGCAACCAGAACCATTCCGGTCAATATTAATGCAACCGCACCAAAGGTCCGGATCTCGATTGACGGAATTGCAGGACAGGTGTCAGAAGGACGTGGATATTATAATACAAACCGGACAGCGGTGATCACGATCGAGGATCGGAGCTCTACCTTTGATCCGGATGCGGCGACTGCCGGCATCGAGATTCAGGCAGAAGATCGCAACGGAGAGCCGATTGAACTGGATACGGCGGCAATGTTCAGCGGATGGAAGAGTGACGGAGATATTCATACGGCAAGTGTGACATTTACACAGGATGGATATTATACGTGGTCCTTCCACTATGAGAATAAGGCGGGTCTGGCGAATGAGGCGATTACGGTCGATGGAGAGAATCCGTATGTGTTTGCCATTGACAGGGATGCTCCGGACGGAACCGTTAGCATTCAGGAGACCACCTGGAATAAACTGCTGAAGGTGCTGACCTTCGGACGATACAGTAAGCAGAAGGTACGTGTAAAGATGACGGCGGAGGATGTGGTCAGTCCATGCGTGATCGAATATTATAAGACCTCGGATGCAAAGGCGAAAACAGCGGCAGAGCTGGATGCCATTTACAATGCAGGAAGCTTTCTGACCTATCCGGATGGCGGATTTGAGGTAAGGAATGAACAGTTTGTGATCTATGAAAGAGTTACGGACTATGCCGGCAACTATCGGTATATCAGTTCGGACGGATTCATAGTCGATACGACCGGCTGCGGGATTACATTGATACCGTCAGAGAGTAATGGATTTTATTCTAAGGGGAATGCTACCTATGGATTATATAATCAGAAATCCAGGGTGGAGGTACAGGTCCATGTACAGGACCAGGGAGCCTATTCCGGTATTAAGACGGTTGATTACTGGATTGAAAAGGACGGAGTAAAGACCCAGTCCGGCAATCTGTTTACTTATACGAAAACCAATCCGGCTATGAAGGATCTGGTAAATGACTGGAAGGGAAAGATAAGCGTTGATAAGGCAAAAAATAACAGTTGCAATGTAGCTGTGTATGTAAAGACATGTGATAATGCGGGAAATGAAACCGTGCAGTCTGTGAAGCTGGACATTGATAATACGGCACCGCAGATTCAGGTGACCTATCAGGATAAGGTGAATGCGGATGCGTCTTCCGGATATTTTAAGGCGCGAACCGCGACTGTCGTTATTACCGAAAGAAGTCATCATTTTGACTCCAATGCGGCAACAAAGGGAATCGTGATAACAGCCACGGATGCTAGGGGAAAAGCAGTCGAAAATGCATATACGATCAGCAGCTGGAAGACGGTAGAAAACAAGAAGAATCCGGATGTCGCCACTCATACGGCAGTGATCACCTATCAGAAGGATGCGAATTATACGGTATCTGTATCGTATAAGGATCTGGCAGGCAATAAGAATGCGACCGTGAATACAAACGGTCAGAAATCACCGTATAAATTTACGGTAGATAAGACAGCACCGACCGGAAGTGTGCAGGCGGTATCGGCAGAAGGACGTACGGCAGAGTGGAGCGGTTTAAGATCGGTTCTGACCTATGGCTTCTGTTCCAAGCAGGAGATCACGGTCAGCTGTACAAAGGAGGACCTGACCTCTCCGATAAAGTCTGTAGATTATTATGTAGATAAAGTGGAAAACACAGCACAGAATAAAGCGGCCGGTGTAAAACCGCTGACCCGCAGAGAGCTGGATCGTATAACCGATTGGCAGTCATTCCGAGAGCTGAAGCTGACAGACAATGTGCAGGGTGTGGTTTATGTTCGTATCCGGGATAAGGCTGGTAACTATACCTATCTCAGCACAGACGGACTGATGATCGATAAGCAGAATCCACTGGTGGAATATATTGCACCGGAGGTAAATGTAGATCCGGAGAAGCCGGTAAACGGTATTTATCGTGATGATGTGAAGGTGGATCTTTCGATTTCAGATCCGGTGATTGGAGGAACCTGTTCGGGCCTCGGAAGAATCAGCTATCGGATTTATAACCGGGCCGTAAATGCAGAACAGCCGACACAGAGCGGTGATTTGTACGTTCAGGATGCGGGCAAACAGACTGCGGAAGAGTTAATAAAGAAATGGAGTGGCAGTATCACAGTAGACAGTATGCTGAATAACAGCAATGAGGTCCTGATCGTGATTACCGCCTGGGATAATGCGGGTAACAGTGTACAGGCAGAGCAGACTATCCGGATCGATAAAACGGCACCGAAAATTCAGGTGCACTATGATAACAATCAGGCAGTCAATGATACCTATTTCCGGGGAGACCGTCATGCATATGTCAGCATTACGGAACGGAATTTTGACCCATCTGCGGTACAGCTCTCGATTACCAATACGGACGGAGTGGTGCCGGAGATCTCAGACTGGAGCAGACAGGATGGCAGTGGCAATCAGGATGATACTATATGGACAGCCGTCATTACCTATCAGGCAGACGGTGATTATACCTTTGGAATCCGGTATACGGATATGGCCGGTAACCCGGCAGAGGGCGTAGAATATGCAGCAGGAACTGCGGCACCGGAAGCATTTACGATCGATAAGACGGTACCGGTGGTTTCTGTCAGCTATGACAACCGGGATGCAAGAAACGGAAACTATTATAATGCAGCCAGAACCGCAACGATTACAGTCACGGAGCATAACTTTTATGCGGATCTGGTGGATATAAGAGTGACGGCGACCAGAGATGGCGCAGAAGCAGCCAGACCATCTGTCAGTGGCTGGCAGCAGGATGGAGACCGGCATACAGCGACGATCACGTATTCCGGAGATGCCATGTATACCTTCCAGCTTGCAGTGCGGGATATGGTTGGAAACGAGGCAGAGCGGTATCCGGAAGAGAGCTTCTATATTGATACGACGGCACCGGAGCTGGAGATTCAGAACATTGTGGATCAGGCAGCTTATAACGGAGAGGTAATGCCGGTAATTACCGGTTCGGATGCAAACTACGATCCGGAGAATCTGAAGGTTCAGCTGACCGGCACTAACCGTGGAGCCGTAAACCCGGATGGTACTTATACCCGGACGCAGACCGGTGGTACCTTCACGTTCCGAAACTTTGCCAATACAAAGGAAGCGGATGATATTTATACCCTGCAGGCGAGCCTGACAGACCGGGCAGGAAACACTACGACAAAGGAAGTGACGTTCTCGGTAAACCGGTTCGGTTCCACCTATGAATTCGGAGATGTTGCGAAGCGGTTCAACAGCTCCTATGTCAGGGACGCAGAGGATGTTGTCATTACAGAAGTGAATGCAAATGCGTTAAAGAACATCCGGCTGACATTATTTAAGAATAATCAGACGATTGTGCTGACAGAGGGAACCGATTACAGAATGGATGTGACGGGCGGTAACGGAAAATGGTACCGGTATGTCTACACGATCTTTAAGAAGAACTTTGAGGATGACGGTGCATACCGGCTGAATATTCATTCGGAAGACGGAGCCGGTAATGTGGCAGAGAATACACTGGACACCAAGGGGGCGGAGCTGCGGTTCGGCGTGGATAAGACCGCACCGAATATTGTGCTGCTGAATCTGGAGAGCCATAAAACCTATGCGGTAGATCAGATGACGGCCGAGGTAAGCGCAAGCGATAACCTGCTTCTTAAGACGGTGGCAGTCTATCTGGATGATTACAGTCAGCCATACCGGACATGGAATGAGAAGGAGGTTGCAGAGATGACAGCCGGAAATCAGCCGTATACCTTTGATATATCCGGTGATTCCATTCATGCTCATAACGTGAAGGTCGTCACGACAGATGCTGCAGGCAATGAGCAGGTGGCAGAGGCAAAGGGCTTCTTCGTAACAACCAATCTCTGGATCCGATACTATACGAACAAGGGACTGTTCTTCGGAACGATCGGCGGCGTGATCGGACTGGCAGCATTTATTGTATTTCTGGTAAGCCTGAAACGTCGCCGGAGAGAAGGAAGCAGATAAGAATGCAAGGTTTGCTGATTTTTGCATATACTAATGATAAATGAAATCAGGAGTATGCAAAATGGCAGCAACAATTGTGATAGATGCGGGACACGGTGGCAGTGATGGCGGAGCTACTTATAACGGACGACTGGAGAAGGACGATAACCTGAGACTGGCACTGGCGGTAGGTAACCTGCTGGAGCAGCGGGGATATCAGGTCGTGTATACCCGGACAGAGGATGTGTTTGATTCACCGGTGGAAAAGGCGAGGATCGCCAACCGTTCCGGAGCGGATTATTTCGTTTCCTTCCACCGGAATTCCAGTCCGTATCCGAACACCTATAGCGGCGTGGAAACACTGGTATATACGGACAGTGGTGTGCGTGGAGAACTGGCACGCAGTGTAAACGAGGAGCTGGAGAAGGTCGGATTTAAGAATCTGGGCGTGCAGGAGCGGAAGAATCTGGCGGTACTTCGCAGAACCCAGATGCCGGCAATTCTGATCGAAGCGGGATTTATTAATACAGATGCGGATAACCGGACGTTTGATCAGAATTTTAATGCGATTGCGGAGGCTATCGCAGACGGAATTGAAAATGTGGTAGGACCGGGAACACCGGCGGCAAAGACCTATCGGGTACAGACCGGTCTGTTCCGGCGGTATGGAAACGCACAGTTTATGCTGGAGCAGCTGATTGATGAAGGCTTTGAGGCAGAGATTGTGGAAAGCGGAGAATACTTTGCGGTTCAGGTTGGAAACTACAGCAGTCTGGAGGACGCAAGAAAAGCCCAGACGCAGTTACGCAATCTGGGCTATGATACGTTAATTGTAACGGCAAAATAAAGAAAATAATAAAGATAAAGAAAAAGATAAAGAATCAGATATTTTCGATCTGCCAGTCGATCGGTTCCAGGCCATGGGCTTCCAGAAAGGCATTGGCCTGACTGAAGTGCCTGCAGCCGAAGAATCCACGGTAAGCGGATAACGGACTTGGATGCGGTGCTTTCAGGATCAGATGATTCGGATTGTTTAACATGGCAGCCTTACTCTGAGCCGGCTTTCCCCATAAGAGGAAAACAATCGGGCGGTCCTGCTCATTCAGGATGCGGATCGCTGCATCGGTGAACTGTTCCCAGCCGATTCCCTGATGGGAGAATGCCTGATGGGCACGAACGGTAAGCAGGGTGTTTAACATCAGGACACCCTGTTTGGCCCATTTGGTCAGGTAGCCGTTGTTCGGAATATAGCAGCCAAGATCATCATGCAGCTCCTTATAAATATTGACGAGGGAAGGCGGTGTCTCCACACCCGGCTTTACGGAGAAGCAGAGACCATGAGCCTGTCCTTCTTCGTGATAGGGATCCTGCCCCAGAATGACGACCTTAACCTCATGAAGCGGTGTCAGATGAAATGCTGTAAAGATTTCATCTGAGGGTGGATATACTACATAGTTCTGATATTCTTCGACTACCCGGTTAAACAGATCCCGGTAGTATGGTTTCTTATATTCCGGACGCAGAGGTGCATCCCAGTCATTACTAATCTGTGCCATAATGATTCCTTTCTTTCTTATAAATATAAATGATTGTGAATATACTTGTAATGTAACAGGCAGGTGGATCCTTAGACCGGAGTGGTATGTGGTATCACTGCCAGAAACTGTCCGGGTGCATATCCGTCCCAGACTTCCTCCGGAGTACAATAAGAACGGATTCCTTTCTCGAAAACAGACAGCTTCACTTCGCGTTCTTCCATGGATCGGACGGTCATGTGACCGACCGGAAGCCCTTCGCAATCATAGATATCCAGTGCAGTTCCGGGCCGGAACTCGCCGCGTACCTGCTCGCCGACCAGAATCTGGGGAGCGGTGTCCGAGGACTGGATCTCATCAATATAAAACAACAGGGAAGCCTTCGTATGAAGGTCCATCAGACGAAGCTTGGAGGCCTCATAGCGTGCCTGCTGTTCTGATTCTTCGGTTGTAAGCGGTTTTCTGAATAATCCCATATGCCATTCCTTTACTAATCGTTCTTATAAAGCAAATAGATTATACCATTTTCAGAAAGCGGATACAACCTACTTGCATTTCCGGCAGTAGATGCCTAAAATAGGGGATGGATTTATGAAGAATCAGGAGATAAGAAAGAAATGAAAGATAGACAGAAGACAAAGAAACAGATGGATATGCTGCATGGTTCCCTGTGGGACAAGCTGCTGATCGTAGCATTGCCGCTGGCAGCAAGCAGTATCCTGCAGCAGCTTTTTAACTCGGCGGATGTGGCGGTCGTCGGACGGTTTGCCAGCAGTAATGCACTGGCGGCTGTAGGTGGCAACAGTGCGGTGATCAATCTGCTGATCAATTTATTTGTAGGCTTATCGGTAGGTGCCAATGTAGTAATTGCCAATTATATCGGACAGGGAAAACGGGAACGTCTGAAGCAGGTGGTTCAGACGGTTATGCTGCTTGCAGTGGCCTGTGGTCTGTTTATGACGATCGTGGGAATCGCAGTAGCCAGACCGGTACTGGAGATGATCCAGACACCGGATGATATTCTGGATCAGGCAATGTTATATCTGCGGATTTATATGATCGGAATGCCGTTTATTATGGTCTATAACTTTGGTGCGGCGATTCTCCGGAGCATCGGTGATACGAAGCGTCCGCTGATCTGTCTGGTTGTATCCGGCGTGGTAAATGTAATCTTAAATCTGGTGCTGGTAATCGTATTTCAGCTGGATGTGGCCGGTGTGGCGATCGCAACGGTTGTTTCCAATATTGTCAGCTCCGGAATCGTAGTCTTTATACTGATGCATGAGGAGGAAGATTTAAGACTGACCTTCCATGATTTCAAGGTGAATATGCATGATCTGGGCAAGGTACTGCGGATCGGAATGCCGGCCGGTGTACAGGGAATGGTGTTCTCCCTTTCCAATGTATGTATCCAGTCTGCCATCAACAGCTTCGGACCGGATGCAATCGCAGGCTCTGCAGCTGCACTGAACTTTGAATACTGTTCTTATTTTGTGATCAATGCATTTAACCAGACGGCAGTTACATTTACCAGTCAGAACTTCGGTGCGAAGGAATATGACCGGTGTAAGAAGGTATACCGGGGCTGTATGCTGCTCGGTATGGTGTTCTGTGCGATCTTAAGTGCATTCTTTATCATTGGAAGACATACATTTATTCAGATATTTACGGTAGATCCACCGGTCATCGAATATGCCATGATCCGTATGACCCATGTTATGATGCTGGAGTTTATGACCGGCTCGTATGAGATTGCGGGTGCGGCTCTGCGAGGGATGGGATACTCGCTTCTGCCGACGGTCATTACGATCCTTGGTTCCTGCGGCTTCCGGATTCTCTGGCTCTATACGGTATTCCGGAAATTCCGTACCTTTGACTGGATCATGAATGTATATCCGGTATCCTGGGTACTGACCGGTGCTGCAATGATCATCATTTATCTGATTCTCCGAAAGAAAGCATTTGCTTCGGCAAAGGAAGTATAACGCATTTCAGTAGTTTGTTTTACATATCTGAACTTCTAATTTCTACAAAATTCAATAAATACATATTGTCTGCTATAGAATCAGACTATAGCAGACAATAGATTTCAAGTATTAACACATTTCCCAGTAGTTTGATATACTAAGGCCTATCGAAAGGGAGGTAGGAACATGATTCGATTGGAAGGAGTAAATAAAACCTTTCGCCTGAAGAAACGGGAAGTAAAGGCCTTAAAAGATATTAATCTGGTAATTGAAGATGGAAGCATATTCGGAATCATTGGTTCATCCGGTGCAGGTAAGTCGACATTGGTTCGATGTTTGAATCTGCTGGAGCGTCCGACCTCCGGAAAGGTATTTCTGGATGAGGTGGAGCTGACTTCCTTAAAGAAGAGTAAGCTTCGGGAGGAACGCAGAAAGATCGGCATGGTATTTCAGCAGTTCAACCTGCTGGCACAGCGGAATGCATTGATGAATGTCTGCTATCCACTGGAGATCGCAGGAGTTCCGGCAAAGGAAGCGAAGAAGAGAGCGATAGAGCTTCTGAAGCTGGTAGGACTTGAGGATCGAATGCAGAATTATCCGGCACAGCTGTCCGGAGGACAGAAGCAGAGAGTCGCGATTGCAAGAGCCCTTGCAACCGAACCGAAATATCTTCTGTGTGATGAGGCAACCAGTGCACTGGATCCGAATACAACGAATTCGATTCTGGATCTGTTAAAGGAAATCAACGAACGACTGGGCGTTACGATCATCGTAATCACGCATGAGATGAAAGTCGTTGAGAAGATATGTACCCAGGTCGCAGTCTTAAATGAAGGTGAGATTGTGGAAGAGGGTACGGTGCAGGATGTGTTCCTGGCACCGAAGACAAAGATCGCACAGGAAATGATCTATCCGAAGCAGAAGTATGATGAGAGTCATGTGACGGGAAGAATCTTCCGGCTGGCATTCGGCGGACAGGCATCCTCCGAACCGATCGTGGCCAATCTGGTACTGCGATGTCAGAAGCCGATCGGTATCTTAAATGCAGGTACCGAGGATATCGGCGGTAAAGCATACGGACAGATGCTTCTGGAATTTCCGGATGATGAGGAAGTTATAAACGAAGCAAAGAAATATCTGGACTCGATTGGGGTTCATTATGAGGAGGGAACAGCCAATGGAATTTAGTCAGATCGTAGCCCTTCTGTGGAAGGGCACCTTGGAAAGTATATATATGATCATTGTATCAACCGTCTGTTCCTATATTGTGGGAATTCCACTCGGAGTCCTGCTCTTTATTACAGACAAAAACGGAATCTGTCGATGCCGGCCGGTGAACCTGATTCTGGGAATCATCGTAAACCTGACCAGATCCATTCCGTTTATTATTCTTTTGATCGCAATCCTGCCGTTTACGCGGGCATTGCTTAGCACCACGATCGGAACGACAGCAACGATCGTTCCGCTGGTAGTAGCGGCAATCCCGTTTATTGCCAGAATGGTGGAGTCTTCCTTAAAGGAAGTCGATCCGGGTGTGATCGAAGCAGCACAGGCCATGGGCTCCAGTCCGATGCAGATCATTGTGAAGGTGCTTCTCCCGGAGGCGAGACCATCCCTGATCGTAGGATGTACAATCGCATTTGCAACATTGCTTGGCTACTCTGCTATGGCCGGATTCACCGGTGGCGGCGGACTGGGAGCCATCGCAATCAACTATGGATACTATCGGTATCAGAGCAATATCATGTGGGCAACCGTATTTGTACTGGTTATCATCGTACAGGTATTCCAGGAGCTTGGCATGTTTATTGTAAATAAAACGGATAAACGTATCCGGAATTAATGATTAACCATGAAATTGATATAAGATGCAAAGAGAAAAGGAGAGAATGATTATGAAAAAGAAATTAACAGCATTATTATTAGCAGCAGTTACAGTTGGAGCACTCGGTCTTACCGGATGCGGAGCAAGCGGAACTACAGAAAATTCCAGCGAGGCATCTGAGAGTGCCAGCACAGCAGAGGATAACTCTTCCGAAGCGGCAGATGGAGATCTGGAAGTGATCAAGGTCGGCGCAAGTGTGACACCACATGCAGAGATTCTTGCACAGGTTAAGGATACATTAAAGGAGCAGGGCTATGATCTGCAGATCGTAGAGTATAACGATTATGTATTACCGAACACCGCATTAGAGGATGGAGATCTGGATGCAAACTTCTTCCAGCATCAGCCATATCTGGATGACTTTAATAAAGAAAACAATACACATCTGGTATCTGTAGCAGCTGTTCATTTTGAGCCATTCGGTCTTTATGCAGGAAAGACAGCCAGCCTGGATGATTTACAGGATGGTGCAACCGTAGCAGTACCTAACGATACAACAAACGAAGCAAGAGCATTGTTACTGTTAGAGGCACAGGGACTGATCAAGTTAAAGGAAGACGCAGGTCTTCAGGCAACGGTACTGGATATCGTAGAGAATCCAAAGAACCTGCAGATTCAGGAAATCGAGGCAGCACAGATCGTACGGTCTCTGCCGGATGTAGATATCGCAGCAATCAATGGTAACTACGCAAAAGAGGGTGGCCTGGATGTTGCAGATGCAATCGCAGTAGAAGCATCTGACTCACTGGCAGCCGAGACCTATGCAAATGTCATTGCAGTAAAGGAAGGCAATGAGAACAGCGCAAAGACACAGGCACTGGTTAACGCAGTATTAAGTGATGATGTAAAGAACTACATTAAGGAAACTTATGGAAATGCAGTTGTACCTGTATTCTAGGAAACATAGTAAATATCGCATCTTATAAGGTTAAATCAAAATCAGACTCTCCGGTATGCAAAGGCAGCCGGAGAGTTTTTGCGTATTTAGGTTTTCCGGAAATCCAAGTTATGCTATAATGGGCGAAGAAGTAAAATAAGAAAGAGTATGGATATGATGAAGAGAAAAGCATTAATTGCTATGAGCGGCGGTGTGGATTCCTCCGTAGCGGCTCTGCTGATGAAGGAGCAGGGCTATGACTGCATCGGAGTGACCATGAAGCTATATGATAATGATGAGATCGGAATCTCCAGAGAGAAGACTTGTTGTTCACTGGATGATATTGAGGATGCCAGAAGTGTGGCCTTCCGGATTGGGATTCCTTATTATGTGGTAAATTATAAGGATGATTTTAAAGAGAAGGTCATGGATCCCTTTGTAAACAGCTATCTGAAAGGCTGTACCCCGAATCCGTGTATTGAGTGCAACCGGCATTTAAAATTCGAGCATCTGTATCAGACGGCACAGGAGTTGGGCTGTGATGTGATCGTAACCGGACATTATGCCCGCATTACGCAGGAGGATGGGTGCTATCAGCTGCGACGGGCGCTGGATCCGACGAAGGATCAGAGCTATGTATTGTATTCCCTGACGCAGGAGCAGCTGGCACATACCATGTTTCCGCTTGGAGAACTCAGTAAGGATCATGTGCGTGAGATTGCGCAGGAGCATGGACTGATAAACTCTGCGAAGCGGGACAGTCAGGATATTTGTTTTGTGCCGGACGGTGATTATAAGAAATTCATGGAAGAGTCCTATGATATCCATATAGGACCGGGACAATTCGTCAGTACCGACGGAGAGGTGCTCGGCACCCATCAGGGATATTATGGCTATACGATCGGTCAGCGGAAGGGACTGGGAATCGCGGCGAAGCATCCGCTTTATGTAGTAGATATCCTGCCGGAGAAGAATCAGGTCGTACTGGGAACGAATGAGGACCTGTTCCGGACAACGTTGGAGGCGGAGGATTTCAACTGGATCCTGAATCGGGATTATGACGGCGAGATCCTGCAGGCGAAGATCCGTTATCGGCAGCAGGCGCAGGATGCTCATGTGAAACGGCTGGAGAACGGTCATGTGCGGGTCGAATTCACGGAGCCGCAGCGGGCAATTACCAGAGGTCAGGCAGTAGTGGTCTATCAGGATGATGTTGTGATCGGCGGCGGTACGATCCTGTAGCGGACAGGATGTTTGCAGTTGGTTTTCAGAAGAAGATGTGGTATACTTATGGATAAACGTGAACAGTTGGTAAATGATTTGTTAGAATGGTATCCGGAGCACGCACGGAAGCTTCAGTGGCGGGAAGACCGGGAGCCGTATCATGTGTGGCTGTCAGAGATCATGCTGCAGCAGACCAGAGTAGAAGCGGTGAAGGAGTATTATAAACGGTTCCTGCAGGCACTGCCTACGATTCAGAGTCTGGCAGAGGTGGAAGAGGACCGGCTGCTGAAGCTGTGGGAAGGACTCGGCTACTACAATCGGGCGAGAAACCTGAAAAAGGCGGCACAGATGGTCATGGAGGAGTATCAGGGAGTGTTTCCGGATACGTATGAAGGGATACATTCATTGGCCGGAATCGGTGATTATACGGCCGGAGCGATCGGGTCGATCTGCTATGAGTTGCCGACACCGGCGGTAGACGGTAATGTGCTGCGGGTCTATACCAGATTATCGGAGGATGCGTCCAACATTGATAAGCAGTCCACGAAGAACCGGATCCGGGAGGAACTGGCACAGGTCTATCCGGAAGGACAGTGTGGCATGATGACACAGGCACTGATGGAGATCGGAGCAACGGTATGTGTGCCCAATGGGGCTCCGAAGTGTGAGCAGTGTCCGCTGGCACATATGTGTCTGGCAGGCCAGCATGGCAGCTGGGCGAGTTATCCGGTGCGTGATCAGAAGAAGGCACGGAGAAAAGAAGAAAAGACAGTGCTGATTCTGCAATGCGGTGACCGGATCGCGATTCGAAAGCGGAAGCAGAAGGGATTGCTGTCCGGCATGTGGGAGTTCCCGAATGTGGAAGGGCTTCTGATGAAGCAGCAGGCGGTTGATATTGCTGGCGACTGGCAGACGTCACCGGAGCAACTGCAGTTAGAGACGAATTATACACATATTTTTTCGCATGTGGAATGGCAGATGACGGCGTATTATATAACGTGCAGGCAGATGGATCCTGCATTTACATGGATGACAGAGCGTGAACTGGAGGAACAGGCGGCAATGCCGTCGGCATTCCGACCGTTTCTGGATATATGGAAGCAGACATATAATGACAATCAGAGAAGGTAAACCGAAAGGCGGTTATAGTGGGAAAGGAGTAATGAGACATGCATAGACCGACAGGGGAAACAGTATTAATGTACGGATTCACAGATCCGCAGAGAACAAGAGAAATCCAGTATGTGCTGGTACAGATGGGAATACGGGTGAAGACCATTCATGATGACCAGCTGGGCCAGACTGTAGGTTATCTGGCAGGTGTGAAGGATATGGAGGAAAATCCGAATCCGGAGCAGTATCCGCCGTTAAATGAAGAAGTAATTGTCATGCACAACTTCTCGATCGGAAGACGAATCGACCTGATGCTCAGCAATATCAAGAAGCGTGGGCTAGAGGGCATTCCGTTAAAATGTGTAATGACTTCAACCAATAAGAAATGGACATTCTACGAGCTGGCAAAGGAGCTGGAGAAGGAGCATGCAATGCTGATGGAAGGCAAGATGCCGGGCAGTGAGGAAGCCAAGGAGGAAGAGGCCAAAGAAGAGGCAGCTTCCGGTGTGATTAAGGAAGAAGAGTAGGATTGTCAGACAGTAAAGTTAAGAGGACAGAAGAAAGGATACCGGATTATGAAACAGGAATTAATCATTGTACTGGACTTTGGTGGACAGTATAATCAGTTAGTTGCCAGGCGAGTAAGAGAGTGCAATGTATATTGTGAAATCTACTCGTACAAAACGGAGCTTGAGAAGCTTCGTGCAATGAATCCAAAGGGAATTATTTTGACCGGCGGCCCAAACAGTTGTTATGAGGAGGGCGCACCGACCTATTCAAAGGAATTATTTGAAATGGGAATCCCGGTACTTGGATTATGTTACGGAGCACAGTTGATGAGCTTTGTTCTGGGTGGCAAGGTAGAGCGTGCAACAGCCAGAGAGTATGGTAAGACCGACGTTCATGTAGATACGAAATCTGCATTGTTCAAGGACGTTACAGAGGATACAACCTGCTGGATGAGCCATTTTGATTATATATCTGAGATGGCACCCGGATTCCGGGCAATCGCAACTACCGATAATTGTCCGGTAGCAGCATGTGAAAATGCAGAGAAGAATTTATACGCAATCCAGTTTCATCCGGAAGTATTGCATACACCGGAAGGATCTAAGATGTTATTCAACTTCGTTCGGAACATCTGCGGATGTGCCGGTGACTGGAGAATGGATACCTTTGTAGAGGATTCGATTCGCTCCATTCGTGAGAAGGTCGGAGACGGCAAGGTGTTACTGGCTCTGTCCGGTGGTGTAGACTCCTCCGTGGCAGCCGGTCTGTTGTCAAAAGCAATCGGTAAGCAGCTGACCTGCGTATTCGTAGATCACGGTCTTCTGCGTAAGGATGAAGGCGATGAGGTAGAAGGTGTATTCGGTCCGGGCGGACAGTTTGATCTGAATTTCATCCGTGTCAATGCACAGGATCGCTATTATACAAAGCTGGCAGGTGTTACAGAGCCGGAAGCAAAGCGTAAGATCATCGGCGAAGAATTTATCCGTGTATTTGAGGAAGAGGCAAAGAAGATCGGTGCAGTTGATTTCCTGGCACAGGGAACCATTTATCCGGACGTTGTAGAATCCGGCCTTGGCGGAGAATCTGCAGTCATCAAGTCTCATCATAATGTCGGAGGACTTCCGGACTACGTAGATTTTAAGGAAATTATTGAGCCGCTTCGAAACCTGTTTAAGGATGAGGTGCGGAAGGCAGGCTTAGAGCTGGGCATTCCGGAGAAGCTGGTATTCCGTCAGCCATTCCCTGGTCCGGGTCTTGGTATCCGTATCATCGGAGAGGTAACTGCCGAGAAGGTAAAGATCGTACAAGATGCAGATGCAATCTACCGTGAAGAGGTAGATAAGGCAGCCGCAGAATATAAAGAGGCGAACGGCAAAGATCCAAGCTGGATGCCGAACCAGTACTTCGCGGCCCTCACTAACATGAGATCGGTCGGTGTCATGGGGGATGAGAGAACCTATGATTACGCAGTTGCATTAAGAGCTGTTAAGACGATTGATTTCATGACGGCGGAAAGCGCCGAAATTCCGTTTGAGGTTCTGCAGACGGTGATGAGCAGAATTATTAATGAAGTAAGAGGAGTTAACCGGGTATTTTATGATCTGACGAGTAAACCACCTGGTACGATAGAGTTTGAGTAGTAAACAGAGCTTCATAAATGGCGTAAACAAGCCATTTATGGGG
>CAVFXS010000042.1:0-1563 GCA_963626805.1 Bacteroidales bacterium H4
GTCAAAGGAGTTCCCAATCCTGACCTTACGCCGGACGGCGCTCAAATCCGCCACGGATGAGCTGCTGTGGATCTGGCAGCGCAAGTCCAACAACATTCATGACTTAAAAAGCCATGTCTGGGATGAGTGGGCAGATGAAAATGGCTCCATCGGCAAGGCATATGGATATCAGATGGGAGTGAAGCATCAGTATAAGGAAGGCATGATGGATCAGGTAGACCGTGTGATCTACGATCTGAAGAACAATCCCTTCAGCCGTCGTATTATGACTAACATCTATGTACACCAGGATCTGCACGAGATGAATCTGTACCCCTGTGCCTACAGCATGACCTTTAACGTGACGCAGAAAAAGGGAGAGGACAGACTGACTCTGAATGCTATTTTAAATCAGCGTTCCCAGGACGTACTGGCAGCCAACAACTGGAATGTGGTACAGTACTCCGTGCTGGTGCATATGCTGGCGCAGGTCTGCGATATGAATGTCGGTGAACTGGTGCATGTCATTGCGGATGCCCATATCTATGACCGCCATGTGGATGCCATCAAGGAACTGATCAGCAGAGAACCCTTCCCTGCCCCGAAGTTCTGGCTGAATCCGGAGATCAAGGATTTCTACCAGTTTACGCCGGATGATGTGAAGCTGGAGGGCTATCAGACCGGAGAACAGATCAGGGATATTCCGATAGCTATTTGACTTCCGATAGCCCAGAATGCGAATACCAGTTCGGCTTCGAGAGTGCAGGGCACGAAGAAATCGGTTATTAAGAGGAGGACAATATGAACTTAATTGTAGCAGTAGATAGTAATTGGGCAATCGGCAGCAAAAACGAACTGCTGATCCGTATTCCCAATGACCATAAGCATTTTCGTGAGGAGACCACCGGTAAGGTAGTCGTTCTGGGACGCAAGACCCTTGAGACCTTTCCCCAGGGAATGCCGTTAAAGAACCGTATCAACATCATTTTATCAAAAGATCCGGATTATCAGGTGAAGGATGCCATCGTGGTACACTCCATCGAGGAACTTTTAGAGGAACTGAAAAAATACGACGAGGAAAGCATCTATATCATCGGTGGCGAGAGTATTTACCGTCAGATGCTGCCTTACTGTGATGTGGCGCATGTGACCAAGATCGACCATGCCTACGAGGCGGATGCCTATTTCCCGGATCTGGACAGTGATCCCGAGTGGGAGATCACCGCAGACAGCGACGAGCAGGTCTACTTTGACATTACCTACCAGTTCTTGAAGTATGAACGGAAAAAGTCCTAATTACAGTGAAGGATATGTAGTGAATTTAATTTGAAAATTCTGCAAAAAGAAGAAAAAACGCCACATTTTCGCTGGAAAAATCCCTGGAAAGCATAAATGTGTATATTGACTTTTATTACAAAAGGTATAATAATGAAAATCAAGAAATTCTGTTAAGAGAAATCAATGGACAGAGTGGTAAACCGAGGAAAGAAGGAATACAAAATGGAAAAGAAAAACATTGACTGGGGTAATATCGGTTTCGGTTATATCCCTACTGATTACAGATATGTGTCCAATTTCAGGGAC
>CAVFXS010000042.1:1573-2159 GCA_963626805.1 Bacteroidales bacterium H4
ATATTGACTTTTGTTACAAATGGTATAATAATGAAAATCAAGAAATTCTGTTAAGGGAAATCAATAGACAGAGTGGTAAACCGAGGAAAGAAGGAATACAAAAATGGAAAAGAAAAACATTGACTGGGGTAACATCGGTTTCGGTTATATCCCTACTGATTACAGATATGTGTCCAATTTCAGGGACGGCAAATGGGATGACGGTCAGCTGACCCAGGACCCGAACATTGTACTGAATGAGTGTGCAGGCGTACTGCAGTATGCACAGACTGTATTCGAGGGACTGAAGGCATACACCACAGAAGACGGACATATTGTAACCTTCCGCCCTGATTTAAACGGTGAACGCCTGGAATCTTCCGCAGCAAGACTGGAGATGCCCATTTTCCCCAAGGAGCGTTTCATAGAGGCTGTTACCGAGACTGTTAAGGCGAACGATGCTTTCGTGCCTCCTTACGGCAGCGGTGCAACTCTGTACATTCGTCCTTATATGTTCGGCAGCAACCCTGTCATCGGTGTAAAGCCCGCGGACGAGTATCAGTTCCGTATCCTGTGCACCCCTGTAGGACCTTACTTCAAGGGTGGC
>CAVFXS010000043.1:0-28569 GCA_963626805.1 Bacteroidales bacterium H4
GTACGGTGGTGTGGGAGGTCGGTAGATAAAATAATTATCTACCTCCTACCCGATTGCGCGATGGTTGTCTCGCGATACGGAAACCATCATGACAGAGAAACCATCGTAGCGGAGAAGGCGTCGGTGATAGATGATATCCTTTTCCAGAGATATAGGAAATTGTGCAGGCTGGCGATGTGACTGCCGTCCCACGATACAGGCAGCAGTGCAGGACGCGCTTTCGCTCAAATCGGAACATAGCGGCACATAAGATGCCAGAGAACGGCATCTAAGTGCCGATGTTCCTACATGGTCCTGCCACTTGCTCCTGTATCTTGGGACTGGTTGAAGAATGCACAGTTTTAACATCTGTCATGTGCAGGACTGACAAAAGGTTGTACAGGATTATCATCTGCTGTGATAAAGAATTAGTAGGACAGGAAGATGAATATAGAGCCTTCAGGTAACCAGCGTTCGGAGCAAATGATGATTCTATGAAGGGACGTTTGCACCCGCCGGTACTTAATGAGTGCGAAGCACGAATTTAGTATCCGCTGCGAGGGGCAAATTAGCGGGAGCGGTCCCGGAATAGAACCATCATGGCAGAGAACGCGTGACCCACAATGCAATCACCGTCCTACTACACAGGGCACAGTGCAGGAACCATCCCTTCCCGGATTGATAATTTTCCGGAAATGGGGTAATATAAGGGCAACTCATGATTCCATATGGAAACAGTATGGAATATATGGGCATGAAAACAAGCTACATAGAAGTGAGGTATGACCGGTGGAAGTTGTAGAATACAGAAAAGAGTATAAACCTTATTTTATTCAGTTTAATACAGATTGGATCACAGATAATTTCGGACATCTGGAGGCAGATGATTTCCGGATCTTTGATGCAATTGATCAGATGGTGGAGGATGGTGCTATGATCTACTTTGCAGTGGAGAACGGAGAAGTACTGGCTACCTGCATGACGCATTGGATGGAGGGAGATAACTGGGAGATGTGTAAGCTGGCATCGAATAAGCATGTCCCGCATAAGGGGGCTGGGTCAGCCGTATTTCAGGCAGCCATGCAGTATGCGATTGCACATGGAGCCGGACGATTATTTATGATCTCGAACAGCCGATTGAAGCCGGCGCTTCATATCTATGAGAAATACGGATTTCAGGAAGTGAAGCTGAATGACTATGAATATGAACGCGGAGATATTGCATTTGAATACGTAGTTCCCCGGTAAGGGACACCGAGATAAATTATGCATATATTATATTATACCTGAATATTGAAAGGATGGAATAATATATGGCACAGTTTACCAATCAGGCACAACTCCGATATGGAGATACCGTTGCCAATTCAAATATTGCAGTTGGTGAAATTCTGGAGGTTCTGGCAGTTGCTAAGAAAGCAGTAAAGGACACCTACAGACAGAAGGATGCAGTGACCTACATTATCAGCATTGTAAATTCCGGAACGACGGCCGTTACCGGAGTTACGATTTCTGATAACCTGGGTGAATATGCATATGGAACCGGAACTCTGGTGCCGCTGGATTATGTGGCAGGCACAACCAGATACTATGTCAACGGTGTTCTGCAGGCCACACCTGCGGTGACAGCCGGACCACCGCTTGCGATTACCGGAATCACTATCCCGGCTGGTGGCAATGTGATCGTAGTATATGAGGCAGACCTGAACCAGTATGCACCGTTAGGAGAGGAAGCTGAGATTACAAATACCGTTACCGTTTCCGGCGGAGGCATTACACCGATCACCGCACAGGAAACCATACAGGTAGAAATGGAGCCGCTTCTTACCATTACAAAATCAGTCAGTCCGGTTCCGGTTACAGAAAACGGAACTCTGACTTATACATTTGTAATTCAGAATTTCGGCAATACAGCGGCAACGGTTGAAACCGGTGCAGTAGTAACGGATACCTTTGATCCGATTCTGAAGGATCTGACCGTGTCCTATAACGGAACCGCTTGGACGGAGCCGACAGAGTACACCTATAATGAGACAACCGGTGAGTTCGCAACGGTAGCCGGACAGATCACAGTGCCTGCCGCAACGTATACGCAGGATGCAGAAACCGGAGCGTGGATTACAACTCCGGGTGTAGGAACCCTGATCGTAACAGGAACCGTATAGAAGTTATAACGAAAGGGATTGCAGTGCGGGAGCATTGCAATCTTTTTCGTTAGGATGACGGGAAAAACGCAGATTACATATATATGGAAGGCGTAATAGGATAAGCCTATAACCAAAGGATGGAAACATTTATAACCGGATTTTAAAATACAGGTTGACAATAGAGGATTGGCGGTTTATAATTCAAAACATAGAAAACATATTAATCCTATTAACATACTAGGAATAAGAGAAAGGAGACAATGCTTATGAAATTAAACGCAGATTACGGAAGAAAGGATTTATCGGTACAGATGTGTTGTTGCTGTCAGATGGTGAATGGAAATCGTGCAATGATTTCATATGAATTGTCATGAACATGCACAGAGCAGGAAAGCAGAACGAACGATAATCGAAGATAAAATACGATGGAAAAGAAGCACATACAATCGTATAATAGAAATACAACAGACAACTAAAATAAAAACGATAATTACGGAGGTAAATGATATGAGTCAGATTAAAGAAAGTGCATTGGAATTAATTGGAGGAACCCCATTATTGAACGCAAGCAGATATGCAAAGAAGGCAGGAGCAGAGAATGCTACCATTCTTGCAAAGCTGGAGTATCTGAATCCGGCAGGATCTGTAAAGGATAGAATTGCTCTTGCAATGATCGAGGATGCAGAGAAGAAGGGCCTGTTAAAGGAAGGCGCAACCATCATCGAGCCAACCAGCGGTAACACCGGTATCGGTCTGGCAGCCGTTGCAGCAGCCAAGGGATATAAGGCAATCTTAACACTGCCTGAGACCATGAGTGTTGAACGTAGAAATCTGTTAAAGGCATATGGTGCAGAGCTGGTTCTGACAGAAGGTGCTAAGGGTATGAAGGGTGCGATCGCAAAGGCAGATGAGCTGGCAAAGGAGATTCCGGGTGCTGTTATTTTAGGTCAGTTCGTAAATCCGGCGAACCCAGCCGTTCATAAAGCAACTACCGGTCCTGAGATCTGGGATCAGACCGATGGAAAGGTAGATATTTTTGTAGCCGGTGTAGGGACAGGCGGAACGATCACAGGTGTTGGCGAATACTTAAAGAGCCAGAATCCGGATGTTAAGATCGTGGCAGTAGAGCCTGCAGGCAGCCCGGTTCTGTCAACCGGTAAGCCGGGTGCACATAAGATTCAGGGGATTGGTGCCGGATTTGTACCGGATGTATTGAATACAAAGATTTATGATGAGATCATTCCGATTGAGAATGAGGATGCATTTGCAGAGGGGAAGGCATTCGCAGTCAGCGAGGGTATTCTGGTTGGTATTTCTTCCGGTGCCGCATTAAAGGCTGCTACCATTCTGGCAAACAGACCGGAGAACAAGGGCAAGACCATTGTTGCATTGCTTCCGGATTCCGGTGACCGGTATTTATCTACCCCATTATTCAGCAACTAGGATCAGCTGCTGGCTGATGCAGATAAAGCACGGATAAAGTATAGATCAAGTACAGATCGTATACAAATAAATTTATAGTACAATTCACAGAGACTTTGGTTACAGCTTGTGCCCGGAGTCTCTGTTTTTTTTATGTGGTACGCAGATATGTATTAATCGGTATATGCTATAGAAAATAGCTATTGCAAGCCATAGGAAAGCAATATTTCCGTAATTCATATCAAGATAGTATACTATAGAAAGAAAATAAAGAGAGGTGACAAAGATGAGACAAATCGTATGCTTTGGCGATTCAAATACATATGGACTGATACCGAAAGAAGGAGGAAGATACCCATGGGGTGTCCGCTGGACCAGTCGACTGAATGAAAGACTGGGACTTGACCGGTATCGGGTGGTAGAGGAAGGACTGTGCGGCAGAACGACCATCTTTGATGATCTCTTTCGTGAGAACCGGAACGGCAGTAAATGGATTTCCGGTGTTGTGGAGACCAGCGGAGAATCCGATCTGATCATTGTGATGCTCGGCACCAATGATTGTAAGACGGCGTATGGAGCGTCTGCAGAGCTGATCGGAAAAGGAGTCCGGAAAATCATACATCTGATCCGGCAGTATGCGGGAACCAGTGAGATCCTTCTGATCTCGCCGATCCATCTGGGAGAACAGGTGTGGAAGCCGGAATACGATCCGGAGTTCTCAACGGCTTCGGTTCAGGTGTCCAAAGAGCTGGCAGGAGTTTACAGACGGATTGCAGCAGAAGAGCAGGTGCATTTCCTGGCTGCTTCCGAGTATGCAAAACCAAGTGAAACAGACCAGGAACACCTGAATGAAGAAGGGCATAGAAAGCTCGCGGATGCCGTGTATGAAAAGGTTTGTGGAATCCTGGAGCATAAATCCGTGATTTATAATCGCTTTAGTGCGTAATGTTAGCGCACAGAGACTGACGGGAAGTGACGCCTAGCCGCGGCCGAGAATCGCATCCAGATCCTGCTCCGGAGCGGTGGTCGGATGCAGATTGTAGGTATCCACCAGGAATTTTACAACAGTCTCTGATAAGAAGGCGGGCAGGGTCGGACCGAGATAAATGTCCCGGATTCCCAGCGAAAGCAGCGTTAACAGGATGCATACCGCCTTTTGCTCATACCATGAGAGAACGAGTGTCAGAGGCAGATCGTTGACTTCACAGTCAAAAGCATCCGCCAGCGCCAGAGCAACTTGGATGGCACTATAGGAATCATTGCACTGTCCCATATCCAGAATCCGTGGAATGCCGTCGATTTCACCGAGATCCAGATCATTGAAGCGATACTTGCCACAGGCAAGGGTCAGAACCAGAGAATCCATCGGTGTCTGTTTTACAAATTCTGTATAATAATTTCTTCCAGGATGCGCACCGTCGCAGCCGCCAACCAGAAAGATATGCTTAATAGTTCCTTTTTTAATAGAAGAAATAATCTGCTCGGCATGGGCCAGAACAGACCCATGTGCAAAGCCGGTTGTCAGAATGTGACCGCCGTTGATGCCGCTCATACTGCGATCATGCTCATAGCCGCCGAGCTGCTTGGCATGTCGGATAATTTCAGAGAAGTCCTTGTGACCGTCTGCATCGGCGGCGATGTGCCGCAGGCCTTCATAGCCGACTACCGAGGTAGTGTAGATACGATCCTGATAGCTTGGACGCTGTGGCATCAGACAGTTGGTTGTGAACAGTACCGGTGCCGGAATATTTTCAAACTCTGTCTGCTGGCTCTGCCATGCAGTGCCGAAGTTACCGGCAAGATGTGCATATTTGTTCAGCCCCGGATAGCCGTGGGCCGGCAGCATTTCACAATGCGTGTAGACATTGACTCCGGTTCCCTCCGTCTGCTCTAACAGATCATTCAGATCCTTTAAATCGTGACCGGACACTACAATAAACGGGCCCTTACGAATATCCGTATGCACGCGGGTCGGCACCGGGGTACCGAAAGACTCTGTGTTCGCCTGATCCAGCAGCTCCATACATTTGAAATTCACGTTGCCAAATTCTAAAATCAGGGCAATCCATTCCTCCGGGGTGTGAGTCCGGTTGATTTCACAGAGTCCCTTGTAGAACCATTTGATAACGGTCTTATCGGTATATCCGAGATTCATCGCATGATGGGCATAGGCGGACATTCCCTTCAGTCCGAACAGCAGAGTGGAGCGCAGAGAGACGACATCATTGCCGCCCTCCCAGAGGGATATGACCGGGAACTCTTGACTTCCGACCAGACACTTCCGTTCTTTTATGACATGCTTTTTATAGGCATTGATCGCATGATCATCGAAATTCACATTGGTAAGGGTTGTGAACAGACCGTCGATCAGCAGGCGGTCTGTGACTCTGGAATGACGTCCCTCGGACCTGGCGGTCTCTGCCAGGCGAATCAGTTCCTGGATCAGCTCGTCCTGCAGGTCAGCTGTGGATGGCTGCTTTCCGCAGACTCCGGTATTCACACAGGCCTTATTTCCGGCGGCCTGCTGGCATTGAAAACAAAA
Organism: Bacteroidales bacterium H4; assembly: GCA_963626805.1. Taxonomy (GTDB): domain Bacteria; phylum Bacillota; class Clostridia; order Lachnospirales; family Lachnospiraceae; genus CAG-632. Next base: position 6,091 of record CAVFXS010000043.1, read on the forward strand.
CATATTTGACATTTTAAATCCTCCTGAATTAAGTATATTGGAAGTATGTTCCGGAGCAGGATAAAATATACGGCTAAATGACAGCTTGACCATGTTCCGGAAGCTCTGTATAATTTAAAATATAGGATATGCAGAGCGGAAGGAGCATTACATTGGCTAAAAATAAAGTAACAATACAACAGATTGCTGACATGGCCGGAACGTCGATTGCAACGGTATCGCATGTGATAAACCGGACCCGCTATGTGCGACCGGAGCTGGCAGAAAAGGTAGAACGGATTATTGAGGAGACCGGCTATGCCGCCAAGCTGTCAGAAAAAGAACGAAAGCTGCGTACCGGAAAATCTTCTATGATCGTTGCAATCTTTCCGAATATCAGCAGTCCGATTTATCAGAACATAGTCGGTTATCTGCAGGAGCTGATCACATCTCAGGGATATCGGTTCTATGTATCGGTGACCGGTGATGATAAAGAGGAAGAGGAGCAGGTACTGGAGGGACTGATTTCCGAGCGGAAGGTGGCCGGTATCCTGCTGGCACCGGTCAGTGATGCCGTAGAGGATTATAAGAATCTGATCCATTCCGGAATCCCGTTTGTATGCATGGAGCGGAATCTGAGCGGAACCGGAATCGATGCGGTTGAGTTTCGGGATCGGGAAGGAATGTTTGCCGGAACGGATTACCTGCTGCAATGCGGACACCGAAATATTCTGCTGCTGCGGGAATCCTCGTCAAGCACCACGCGGGAGGAACGGACCAGAGGGTTTCTAAAAGCACTGGAACGACATAATATTGGCGTCAATGATGCCAATATTGAGGAAGTAAATATTGATAATGAAGAAAAAGGCAGGCTGATGATTCAGCGTGCCTTAAACCGCATTATGCCGACGGCAGTGATCGCAGGAGGTAATCGGATCACCAGCTATCTGATGAAAACGGTTCAGGATCTGGGGATTGAATGTCCGGAGGAGCTGTCGATCATTGGATTTGGAGATGATAGCTGGAGCGGGTTAATGAATCCGCCGTTGACGGTTCTGAAACGGGATGTGCAGGGACTGTGCCAACGGGCGGCTGCGATTTTGTTTGAGAAGATTAACACGGGAAAGGTAATCACGGACGATTGCTATGCGGGAATTGAGCTGATCATAAGGAAGTCTACGAAGATGCTGGAGAACGGACCGTTTGGAGAGCTGGCAGCGTCTCCGGAGAGTATTGCATTGACGAATCAGGAGAAGACGCAGCTGCGGAACGGCCATTACCGGGTGGCAATCTCCTTTCACTATACGGGGACTGCATGGACAGAGCTGCATGAGAAGGGAATCCGGGATGAGCTGGAGCGTTACGGAATCGATATTGTATCGGTTATGGATGCCCATTTTGATCCGAAGCTGCAGAATGCACAGCTAGAGGGTATACGGTTACAGAAGCCGGATGCGGTGATCGCGATACCGGCAGATGATAAGGAGACGGCAGAGAAGTTTCAGGAACTGTCAGAGGTGACTAGGCTGGTATTCTTAAGTAATGTCCCGGAACAGTTAAGCAAGAACCGGTATGTTTCCTGCGTGTCCGTCAATGAATGGGAGAACGGTACCAATGCCGGACGTCTGATGGGTGAATATTTCAAGGGAAAGCCGGAAGCAAAGGTCGGGATTATCTATCACGGTGCGACCTTTGCGGCAACCAGAACGAGAGATCTGGCGGCGAGAAAGATCCTGCAGGAACAGTTTGAAAACGTGGAGATCGTATCCGTAAAGAGCTTTGTGCAGATTGAGAATGCCTATCAGGTCTGCAAGGAGATGATCGAAACCTATCCGCAGATCGAGGCACTCTACGTCAGCTGGGATCAGCCGGCACTGATGGCAATCCGGGCATTAAAAGAGCTGAACCGGAAGGATATTGCGGTATTTACAACCGATCTGGATAAAGAGATCGCTTATTGCATGGAAGAAGGAATTGTGCGTGGATTAAGTACGCAGCGCCCGTATGAGCAGGGGCAGACAGCGGCATTGGTAGCAGTAAAATCTTTAGTCAGTGATGATGTGCCGAAATATGTGGGCGTTCAGCCGTATGTTGTGGAGGAGAAGCAGCTGCGGAGAGCCTGGAAGGATATCTTCCATGAACCGATGCCGGAGCGTTTGAAATAAACATCCGGGAGTAGCGTGTCAGGATATGCTCGATCAATTTTTTTAAATTTAAAATAAGGAAGAGCCAGGAACAATGTCCTGGCTCTTCGAAAATGAGGGGGGAGAGAGGATTCAATATATGAATCTTACGAGTATTAATATACAAATAAAATGTGTACAATCTGTGTCGTCAAAATAAAAAAAATAAAAACTGTTTGTGAAATAATTGGAATGTATTAATATTCTTCTTTATCTACCTGAATCGTAACAGAACTATCCGGAGCTGCCGGTTCATAAGAGTAATAGGACCTATCTGTCTGTTCACTAAAGGAAATATCAGTTGTATCTATAACTTCGGTAGATTCTTCTCGTATAATTTGGATGCTTGAAGTGGCAGCATCAGATCCAAAGTTTTCGTAATCGTAGATAGCATTTGGAGTTGCTGATGCATTTGTAGTTTCTTCTGGTTTCACATGACAACCAGATATAAGAGATGTTAATAAAAAAATGAAAAAATACTAATTATAAAATATCGAATTTTTTGTTCCATAAGTAGCCCCTCCTGCCATTACTGATAGGTTCCATTACCATAGCAATAACTGACATAGGCACTACCTGATGTTATTTGAGCGACGTGGGAACCATTTAGTGGTATACCATATGCAAATGTAATATCATGTCGAATTGTATATGAATATACATTGTCAATTAAAACTCGATACCCTAAACTGATAGATTTACTTGTGACTCTTGCAGTTGCTGGTGGAGCATCAATTACATAACAGATAATTGTTGTATCGACCTCCGTTTGGGTCCACAATATATTTTGAGAAGAAAAGGAGTCGACAGTAGATTGTGGTTCAGCATACGTAGTGTTTGGAACAACAGATAAAATCAGACAAAAAGTATAAAATAAGGTTGTTAATAGTTTGATCGTTTTTTTCATAGGCATCCTTCAAAAATAAATTAATTTTACAATATTAGTATATATCAAAAAATACATAGGGTCAAGAAAAAATAGAGGATAAAAAATTGTTTATGAATGGTATAAAATGTGGTATCCTTATAAAATAGTGTGATTTACAGGAGGTAAGTATGGAAAAGAAACGAAATTCATTTACAGGGTCGCTGGGGTTTGTTCTGGCGGCAGCAGGGAGCGCAGTTGGTTTAGGTAATATATGGAGATTTCCATATCTGGCAGCAAAGGATGGCGGTGGATTATTCCTTGTTATTTATATAGTGCTGGCATTGACCTTTGGATTTGCATTGCTGACAACTGAGATCTCAATCGGGCGAATGACGAAGCAGAGTCCGCTGACCGCTTATAGCAAGGTTAAGAAGGGCTGGGGCTTTATGGGCGTAATAGCATGTCTGGTTCCCATGATTATCATGCCATATTACTGTGTAATTGGTGGCTGGATTATAAAATATCTGGCTGCTTTCCTGACCGGAGAAGGGATAACAACTTCCCAGGATGGGTATTTTACAAACTTTATTACAGGAGATATACAGCCCATCGTATTTACAATTATTTTCCTTTTTGCAACGGCATTTATTGTTTTTCGTGGTGTTGAAAAAGGAATCGAATCATTTTCGAAAATTATTATGCCACTGCTGATCGTGTTGGTACTGGCAATAGCTATTTTTTCTGTCACCATGAAGTATACAGATGCAGAAGGAGTAACCAGAACCGGTCTGGAAGGCTTGAAAATTTATCTGGTGCCGAATCTGGAAGGCTTGACGGTAAAGCATTTCTTTTCAGTACTATTAGATGCAATGGGGCAGTTGTTTTTTAGCTTGAGTGTTGCCATGGGTATTATGGTTGCATATGGTTCTTATGTAAGAGATGATTCCAATCTGGTAAGCTCTATTAACCAGATTGAAATTTTTGATACAGCGGTTGCAGTTCTGGCAGGTGTTATGATTATCCCGGCCGTATATACATTTATGGGCACAGAGGGGATGGAAGCATCCGGTCCGAGCCTGATGTTTATTTCCCTGCCGAAGGTATTCCATGCTATGGGTGGTGCAGGTATTGTAGTTGGCTGTCTGTTTTTTGCGATGGTATTGTTCGCAGCAATCACCAGTTCCGTATCGATCATGGAGGCAATTGTTGCCAGTTTGATGGATAAGTTCCATATATCCAGAACGAAGGCTACAGCAATCGAAACAGTGATTGCGTTGGTAGGCGGAATTATTGTCTGTCTGGGCTATAATAAGCTTTATTTTGATATTACATTGCCGAATGGAGCGCATGCACAGGTGCTGGATGTCATGGATTATCTCAGTAATAATATTCTGATGCCGATTGTTGCAATTGGAACCTGTATTTTGATTGGCTGGATAGCGAAGCCAAAGACAGTGATTGATGAAGTGGAGAAGAGTGGACATAAGTTCAGCAGAAAGCATTTGTATATTGTGATGGTCAAGGTGATTGCACCGATTTTGCTGGCTATTTTATTCCTGAAGTCATTAGGTATTCTGACTGCGATCTAGAAACAAAAGTGCGACATCTGCAAGGATTGTCGCACTTTGTAAATTATGAAGATATAACTATTTAAAACATTGTGAGAAAGGCGTGAAAAAAATGGAAAATAAGGAATGTATGGAACGGGCGGAGCAGGTGGTATTGCATACATATAATCGATATCCGATTGTACTGGATCATGGTGAGGGCGTATACCTGTATGATCTTGACGGAAAGGAATATCTGGATTTCGGAGCCGGAATTGCCGTCAATGCATTGGGGTACAGTAATCAGGAGCATAAGAATTCCATTCATGCACAGGCAGAGAAGCTGTTACAGACATCCAATCTCTTCTATAATGAACCGGCAATGGAAGCCGGGGAGAAGCTGTTAAAGGCGACCGGACTGGATAAGGTGTTCTTTACCAACAGTGGCGCAGAAGCCATGGAAGGGGCAATTAAGGCTGCACGTAAATATGCATATACAAAGGATGGAACAACCAATCATGAGATCATAGCCATGAATCATTCCTTCCATGGCCGGACCATGGGTGCATTATCTGTAACCGGCAATGTGCATTACAGAGAGGCATTTGAACCGTTGATCGCTGGAATCCGGTTTGCAGACTATAATAATTATAATAGCGTACTGGATCAGGTAACTGATAAGACCTGTGCAATCATCCTTGAAACCGTTCAGGGAGAGGGTGGAATCTATCCGGCAGATCCGGAGTTTTTAAAGAAAATTCGAGCATTATGTGATGAACGGGATATTCTGTTGATCCTGGATGAGATTCAGTGCGGTATGGGGCGAACCGGCTATATGTATGCATGGCAGACATATGATGTGAAGCCGGATATTATGACGACTGCCAAGGCACTGGGCTGTGGTGTGCCGATCGGCGCCTTTGTACTGAATAAAAAGGTAGCAAAGGCATCTCTGGTAGCCGGAGATCACGGAACTACATATGGAGGAAATCCGTTTGTATGTGCAGTCGCCAGCAAGGTGTTTGATATATTTGAGGAGGAACATATTCTGGAGCATGTGCGGGCAATCACGCCATATCTGGAGAAAACGCTGGATGCAATTGTGGCAGACTATGGTTTCCTGGAGACCAGACGCGGCATGGGTCTGATGCAGGGCATTGTAGTCAGTGGCGGACATAAGCCGATCGAGATTATCAATCAGGCACTGGAAAATGGGCTGGTTTTAATGTCTGCGGGCAGTGATGTATTACGGTTTGTTCCGCCGCTTGTAATTACAGAGCCGGATATTGATGAAATGGCAGTGCGGTTAAGAAAGAGTCTGGATGCACTGAAATAGAAAAGTATGGAGGCTGATAGAAGATGATAATGGGGTCAAAAAAGCTTGGATTTGGATTAATGCGTTTGCCGTCATTGGATCCGGATGATCCATCAAAGATCGATCTGGAACTGACGAAGAAGATGGTAGACATATTTATCGAACGTGGATTTACATATTTTGATACCGCATGGATGTATTGCGGATTTAAGAGTGAGGATGCCACGAAGGAGGTTCTGGTAGATCGTTATCCAAGGGATTGTTATACGCTGGCGACGAAGCTTCATGCAGGATTCTTAAAGACAAAGGAGGATCGGGATCGGATATTTGAGGAACAGCGGAGAAAGACCGGTGTTACTTATTTTGATTATTATCTGCTCCATGATGTGGGACAGGATCATTATGAGGTCTATAAGAAGCTGGATTGCTTTGCGTGGATTCAGGAGAAGAAGAGACAGGGGCTGGTAAAGCACATCGGATTTTCCTTCCATGATAATGCCGAGCTGCTGGACCAGGTGCTGACAGAGCATCCGGAGATGGAATTTGTCCAGCTGCAGATCAATTATCTGGACTGGGACAGCGAGGGAATCCAGTCGCGGAAGTGCTACGAGGTAGCAGTGAAACATAAGAAGCCTGTGATCGTTATGGAGCCGGTCAAGGGTGGGACTCTGGCAAAGGTGCCGGATGATGTAGAGAAACTGTTCAAGAGCTATCATCCGGATATGTCGATCCCATCCTGGGCAGTCCGGTTTGCAGCAAGTCTGGATCATGTCGTTATGGTTCTGAGTGGTATGAGTAATATGGAACAGTTGTTAGATAATACCGATTACATGACGGATTTTCAGCCATTAAATGAGGAAGAGCAGAAATTAGTCCGGCAGGCAACGGATATGATCAATTCCAATATCGTGATTCCGTGTACCGGCTGCTCCTACTGTACGGATGGCTGTCCGAAGAAGATCGCGATTCCGAAATATTTCTCCTTATATAATGCAGATATGCAGGAAGTGAAAGAGAAGGGCTGGACGCCACAGGGCGAATATTATGACCGGTTGACGAAGCTGTTTGGAAAGGCGAGCGACTGCGTTGCCTGTGGTCAGTGTGAGCGTGCATGCCCGCAGCATCTGCCGATTATCGAGCATCTGAAAGAGGTTGCGACTCATTTTGAGGGCATAAATGCGTAGCTGGATAGAAAAATAATAAAAATTTAACAAAAATTTAATAAAAACAAAAACTTGCAAAAAAATGCAAGGAGTGTATACTACAAGTGAAAATTCAATAAAGGAGATGAAGCTTATGGACAAGATAGCAGATCGGCTGTTGGAAGAACTGAACTGTGATACCATGTTCACGATTCCTATCTTCGGCGGGATTGGCGTATCGGAATCTGTCGTGGTCACATGGATCATTATGGCAGTTATGATTCTGACCGCGTTTATTCTGACCAGGAATCTGAAGATTACGCACATCAGTAAACGACAGGCTGTTGCTGAATTCATTGTCACGAAGCTGACCGATATGTGTGAGGAGATGGTAGGCCCTAAGGGGAAGCAGTATACCGAGTATCTGGTGACTGTACTTCTTTACATAGGAATCGCCAATATCATCGGTCTCTTTGGATTTAAGTCCCCGACAAAAGATCTGTGCGTAACGGTTGCTTTGGCATTGATGAGTATTGTCTTGATTGAATTCGCAGGTATATACCAGAATGGTATTAAGAAATGGCTGCACAAGTTTACTGAGCCAATCTGGATCGTCACACCGATTAATATTTTGGAAATTGTTACCAAACCATTGTCGTTGTGTATGCGTCTGTTTGGTAACGTATTAGGTTCGTTTGTTATTATGGAGCTGCTGAAAATGGTGGTTCCGGTTGTGGTTCCGGCAGTGTTCTGTCTGTACTTTGATGTATTTGACGGATTATTGCAGGCATATGTATTTGTGTTCCTGACTTCATTATATATCAAAGAAGCGGTGGAATAGAAGATATGTCGGAATGACAGGGATCACAGTTGATGACTTATAGGAATGAAGAAAGAAAAGGAGAATGAGTTATGAATAGTATAATAGCAATTGGTGCAGGTATTGCAGTAGTAGGAGCATTAGGAGCAGGTATTGGTATCGGTATTGCAACCGGTAAGGCAACAGAAGCAATTGCCAGACAGCCGGAGGCAGAGAGTAAGATCAACAAGGCCCTGATTCTTGGTTGTGCACTGGCAGAGGCAACTGCAATTTATGGTTTCGTTATTGGTTTGTTGATTATCATGATGTTAAAGTAATTCAGAAAGGCAGGGTGGTAACATGCTCCGATTAGACTGGAATATATTATTTACCGTAATTAATCTGATTTTGCTTTTTATCGCAATGCGGGTATTTCTTTTTAAGCCGGTACGGAAGATCATTGCAGCCAGACAGGAAGAGGCAGATAAGCAGTTCGCTGACGCTGCAGCATTCAAGGAAGAGGCAGAACAGTTAAAGACACAGTATACCGAGTCTCTTGCAAATGCTGAGAAGGAGAAGTCTCAGACTTTACAGGCAGCAAGAAGAAATGCAGATAAAGAATATCAGAGGATTATCAGTGATGCAGAGTCTGTAGCAAAGCAGATGAAGGCAGATGCAAAGGCAGAGGCAGAGAATCAGAAGACACAGATCCTGAAGAAAGCAGAGAAGGAGATTGCCGATATGGTTGTCGATGCCGCAGTAAAGGTAGTAGGCGAAAAGAGCGGATCCGGTACGGATCATGCTCTGTATAATGAATTTATAGATAAAGCAGGTGATAGATCGTGACTCAGGCAGTAATAGACTATGCGTCAAAGTTACATAAAGAGGGTATTACGAAGGATGTACTGCAGCAGGTAAAAGGAATCCTGGAGGCAGTACCGGAGATTCAAACCGACTTTGAGAATCCGACCGTTGCGATCGAGAAGAAGCATCTGGTAATTGAACGGGTATTTCCAAAGGAAATCCGGGATTTTCTGAAAATCTTATGTGACAATGGTGATTTTAATTTATTTGATGAAATATGTGGTGCATTAGCAGAGCAGGAGGCAACGCCGCAGGAGAAGGCAAAACGTGCAAAGCTGATCTATGTGACACCACCGACACCGGAGCAGTTAGAGGGTATCCGAAAGTTTCTGGCAAAGGAAACGAACAATGCTGACATTGAGATTGAGACAGAAGGGGATCCTTCCTTAAAAAGTGGATTTATCCTCCGGGTGGGCACTAGGGAATATGACTGGAGTGAGCAGGGACGAATCGCACAGCTGGAGCATAGCATTTCAAAGGCAGTTGGTGCGAAGAAGAACGGAGCCTTCAGTGAGGACAGCATTATTTCCATTCTCCGGACCGAGATCGCAGATTTTGAACTGGAAGCGAAGGACAAAGAGGTTGGCGTAGTTAACTGGGTTGGCGATGGTATCGCCAATGTAGATGGTATTGACCATGCATTTTATGGTGAGATCGTACAGTTTGACAGTGGTGTCAAGGGAATGGTACAGGACGTCAGACGGGACGAGATCGGTATCATTCTGTTCGGACGGGATACAGAGATCAAGGAAGGTACCAGAGTAGTCCGTACCGGCAAGATGGCAGGCATTCCGGTAGGTGATGCATTTAAGGGAAGAATCATAGATGCACTTGGAACTCCGGTTGATGGTCAGGGAGATATTACAGCGGATGGATTCCGTCCGATTGAGTTTCCGGCACCAGGTATTGTAGATCGTAAGTCTGTATCGGTTCCAATGGAGACCGGACTTCTTGCGATCGATTCCATGTTCCCGATCGGACGTGGACAGCGTGAATTGATCATTGGTGATCGTCAGACCGGTAAGACATCGATTGCACTGGATACGATCTTGAACCAGAAGGGGAAGGATGTAATCTGTATTTATGTTGCAATTGGTCAGAAGGCATCTACGATTGCCAAACTGGTAAATACATTAAGAAACAATAATGCGATGGATTATACCATTGTCATATCGGCAACGGCTTCTGATCCGGCACCTCTTCAATACATTGCACCGTATTCCGGTACGGCACTGGCAGAGTATTTCATGTACCAGGGCAAGGATGTATTGATCGTATATGATGATCTGTCAAAGCATGCAGTTGCATATCGTGCGATTTCATTGCTGCTGGAGCGGTCTCCGGGACGTGAGGCTTATCCGGGTGATGTATTCTATTTGCATTCAAGATTGCTGGAGCGTTCCAGCCGGTTGACACCGGAGGCAGGTGGTGGTTCGATTACCGCACTTCCAATCATTGAGACACAGGCAGGTGATGTATCCGCATACATTCCGACCAATGTTATTTCCATTACAGATGGACAGATTTATCTGGAAAGTGAATTATTCTTCGCTGGTCAGCGACCGGCGGTAAACGTAGGACTTTCTGTATCCCGTGTCGGTGGTGCAGCACAGACGAAGGCAATGAAGAAGGCAGCCGGCAGTATCCGTATTGATCTGGCACAGTATCGTGAGATGGAAATATTTACACAGTTTTCTTCCGATCTGGATGAGAGTACCAAGAAGCAGCTGGCACATGGAAAGGCTTTGATGGAATTACTAAAGCAGCCGATTGGAAATCCAATGAGTATGGCAGATCAGGTTATTACACTGGTAGTAGCGAATGCACATATATTCAGTGATCTGGAGATAGGTGCAATCAAGGAGTTCCAGAAGGGACTGTTAAAGGATATCCGGACGAATCATTCAGAGATCGTAACACAGCTGGATTCTACAAAGCAGCTGTCAGATGATCTGAAGGATATGATCATAGAAGCAGCAAAGGCATATAAGAATCAGAATAAGGATCAGGAGTGATAGCGTGGCAAGTGCAAAGGAAATTCAAGATCGTATTCGGAGTATTCAGGATACCATGAAGATTACCAGAGCGATGTACATGATGTCGTCCATGAAACTTCGAAAGGCGAAACAGAAGCTGGAAGATACAGAGCCGTATTTCTACGGTCTGCGGGAACAGATTTCCGATATCCTGTATCATTTTCCGGAGATGGAGCACATCTATTTCGATAACCGGAGTCAGGATAAGAAACAAACTGTAAAGCGGAAGGCTTTTATTGTAATGACAGGTGATAAGGGCATGGCCGGAGCATACAATCACAATGTGATCAAAGAAGCGAAGCGGTTATGTGAAGAGGCAGAAGGGTACCGGCTGTTTATAGTCGGAGAGGTTGGACGTCAGCATTTTACGAGTCTGAAATATCCGGTGGAAGCGGACTTCCGCTTTTCAACGAATAATCCGTCGGTTCACCGGGCCAGAGTGATTACAGAACAGATCATAGAACTCTATAAAGAAGAGCAGGTTGATGAGGTTTATGTTGTTTATACACGAATGATAAATAGCATGAAGGAATCCGTAGAGGTTGAACAGCTCTTACCACTTAAAACACGTAAGTTTATTGAACAGGAGCGGCTGGAGCAGGCTATACAGAAGCGAGGTAATGTAAAACAGGAGCAGTCCTTCCGGGAGGAAGAGCGGGGTACCTATAACGGAGATTATTATATCTATCCGTCTCCGGGTAAGATCCTGAAGAGTCTGGTATATAATTATGTGACCGGATTTATGTATGGCGCACTGGTAGAGGCCTCTGCGAGTGAAGAAAATGCAAGAATGATGGCAATGCAGTCTGCAACCAATAATGCGCAGGATATGCTGCATGAGCTGTCAATTCAATATAACCGAATGCGTCAGGCAGCGATTACGCAGGAGATTACCGAGGTAATTGGCGGAGCCAAGGCATTGAAGAAGAAAAAGAAAAAGCAAGCGAGGTGAGATTCACACCATGGAGCAGGTAGGAAAAATTGTACAGGTTTCAGGACCTGTTATCGATGTAGAATTTGAGAACAGTGACCTTCCGGCAATCAAGGATGCCCTGTATGTTATGAACGGGGATAAGAAGTGTGTAATGGAAGTGTCACAGCACATTGGACACAATGTGGTACGTTGTATCATGCTGGCACCGAGTGAAGGCCTTTGCAGAGATATGAAGGTAGTTGCAACCGGTTCCGGTATTCAGGTCCCGGTTGGTGAAAAGACGTTAGGCCGTCTATTCAACGTGCTGGGTAATACCCTGGATAATGGTGAAAAGCTGGATCAGGAGGAACATTGGTGTATTCACCGGGAGCCCCCGACATTTGAGGATCAGAGTCCGGTTGTAGAGATGTTAGAGACCGGTATTAAGGTGATTGATCTTCTGGCACCATATGCCAAGGGTGGTAAGATCGGTCTGTTCGGTGGTGCCGGTGTCGGTAAAACCGTATTGATTCAGGAGCTGATCCATAATATTGCAACCGAGAGCGGCGGTTATTCCATTTTTACCGGTGTCGGAGAACGTTCCAGAGAGGGTAACGATCTGTGGACAGAAATGAAAGAATCCGGAGTTCTGGATAAGACAGCCCTAGTGTTTGGTCAGATGAACGAACCACCTGGAGCGCGTATGCGGGTGGCAGAGACCGGACTGACAATGGCAGAGTATTTCCGGGATGTAAAGCATCAGGATGTGCTGTTGTTCATTGATAATATATTCCGTTTCGTACAGGCCGGTTCGGAGGTATCCGCATTGCTTGGACGTATGCCATCTGCAGTTGGTTATCAGCCAACGCTGGCCAATGATGTTGGTGAATTACAGGAGCGAATCGCTTCTACCAGAAACGGTTCCGTAACATCCGTACAGGCAGTCTATGTACCTGCCGATGATCTGACAGACCCGGCACCGGCAACGACATTCTCACATCTGGATGCAACAACCGTATTGTCCAGAAAGATTGTAGAGCAGGGTATTTATCCGGCTGTTGATCCGTTGGAGTCTACATCCAGAATTCTGGAGGCAGACGTTGTCGGCGAGGAGCATTATCAGACAGCCAGACGGGTGCAGGAGACCTTGCAGAAATATAAGGAATTGCAGGATATTATATCCATTCTGGGTATGGAAGAATTATCCGATGAAGATAAACTGACCGTATATCGTGCCAGAAAGGTACAGCGGTTTCTGTCACAGCCCTTCCATGTAGCAGAGAACTTCACCGGTATTTCCGGAAAGTTTGTGCCGGTAGAAGAGACCGTAAAGGGCTTCAAGGCAATTCTGGATGGCGAGATGGATGAGTATCCGGAGCCGGCATTCTTCAACGTCGGAACGATTGAGGATGTTAAGAAGAAGGCAGAGGAACTGGCAAAGAGTGAGTAGTAACGAGGTGTATGACTATGAGTAATACATTTTCATTAAAAATCGTAGCCTGTAATCGGGTATTTTATGATGATGAATGCGAAGCACTGATATTTCCCGGCTATGATGGACAGATGGAGATCATGGCACATCATGAGCAGATGATCACGATGGTGGAGATCGGTGAGATCCGCTATAAGATTCCGGGACAGGAAGAATGGCAGACGGCAGTCGTTTCGGATGGATTGTTGAAGGTGACCGATAATCATGTAGATATGATCGTATATTCCGCAGAGAGGCCGGATGAGATCGATGCATTCCGTGCGGAAGCGGCATTGGAGCGTGCGAGGGAACAGCTACAGGAGAAGCAGAGTATACTGCAGTATCATATATCCCGTGCATCTCTGGCAAGAGCGATGGCACGACTGAAGTCTACAGGCAGAATGTAGACAAAGTGGCTCTGGGATATGAATCCCAGAGCCATTTTTCTTTTATCAAACGAATTCTGCCTATAACTAAATTTTCGTATGGATTTCTTTCACCCAGCCCCTCCGTTTTTCTTTTGATGTTTGCTAACTTTTTAAATTCATACATGTATATGTAAGCCCTATTCGGTCTGGTTATTAAAATCCTTTGGGAAGAAGTCCTGAGTTTCATCCCAGAGAACAATCTTTCCATTTCTCATAGAGTCCTGCACTTTTATAATTCTCTGGTTATCGGAACCCCGGAATTTCGCATTTGGATTCTTGCGATCTTCGATGAAAGGACCGTCCACCAACACATCAATATAAGAAAGCAGTTCTGTGGTTTCCGGCCACTTCGGAACCATATTTTTCAGGATATTCTCATCAAAGAGATATCCGGTATAGCACCAGATGCTTTTATGCGGATATCTTTCCCTGACTGCACGTAGCAGTGGAAGTAATCCGAATTGATTGGTATGTTCAAAGGGTTCACCGCCCAGAATGGTTAGTCCCCGGATAAAATTCGGAGACATATATTCCAAAATGGTATTAATTGTACCGGAAGTAAATAGGGAACCATAATTGAAATCCCAAGTTTCAGGATTAAAGCAGTTCTTACAATGGTGAGTACATCCGCTTACAAATACTGATATGCGTACTCCCGGACCGTTTGCAATATCATATTGTTTTATATCAGCATAGTTCATAATTATTCTCTCTTTCCTACAGATGTAAGACTCTTGCCTTAATCTCCTTTGTCTTTCCTACATTCCAGAAGTTTTCGCCTAAGTAACCGCAGGTTCTTCTGGTAACATTCATCTTAGAATGGTCTTTGTTGCGGCACTGTGGGCATTCCCATTCATCGTCATCATTAATGATGATTTCGCCGTCCCAGCCGCAGACCTGACAGTAGTCAGACTTGGTATTGAACTCTGCATACTGGATATTGTCGTAGATATAACGGACAACCTCAGACAATGCTTCCAGGTTATTGCGCATATTCGGAATCTCAACGTAAGAGATCGCACCGCCGGAAGAAATCTCCTGGAATTGGCTTTCAAACTGGAACTTACTGAATGCATCGATCTTTTCACGTACATCTACATGATATGAGTTTGTATAGTATCCCTTATCGGTAACGTCTGCGATGGTACCGAAACGTTCCTTATCGATCCGCGCGAATCGATAGCATAAGGACTCAGCAGGAGTTCCATAAAGACCGAATCCGATACCGGTCTGTGCTTTCCAACGCTCTGTAGCGTCCCGCAGGTGGTTCATAACCCGCAGGGCAAATTCCAAACCGACCGGATCAGTATGGCTGACCCCCTTCATTAATCTGGTAACCTCATAAAGACCGATGTAACCAAGAGAAATGGTAGAGTAGCCATTGTATAATAATTTATCAATCTTTTCACCCTTTTCCAGACGGGCAATCGCACCGTACTGCCAGTGAATCGGGCTGACATCGGAAGTGACACCAACCAGTGCGTTATGCCGACACATCAGAGCCTCATAGCATAATTCCAGTCGCTCATCGAGCAACTTCCAGAAAATCTCCTCATCCTTCTTTGCAATAATACCGATCTGCGGAAGGTTGATAGAAACAACACCCTGATTGAAACGTCCCTCGAACTTGTAATTGCCATTCTCGTCCTTCCATGGGGTCAGGAAGCTTCGGCAGCCCATTGGACTGAATACATTACCCTCGTAATTCTGGCGCATCATCTTAGCACTGATATAGTCCGGATACATACGCTTTGCAGAGCAACGGATTGCCATCTCCGTAATGTAGTCGTATTTGCCGCCCTTTAAGCAGTTGCATTCATCCAATACATAAACCAGCTTCGGGAACGCAGGAGTGACATAGACGCCCTTCTCATTCTTGATACCCTCGATTCGCTGGCGCAGGATCTCTTCAATAATCTGAGCATTCTCCCCGATATATTCATCTTTCTCGTCCAGATACAGGAACAGAGTAACGAAAGGTGACTGGCCGTTAGTGGTCATCAGGGTATTGATCTGATACTGGATGGTCTGTACACCGGAGCGAAGCTCATCCTCCACGCGTTCCTTTACCATATCTTCTAGGACATCAGCAGGAAGACGGTCACCGAACTGTTGCATAAATCTGGTCTTATATTTATTATAGCTCTTTCTTAAATACTTACCCAAATGACGGATATCAACGGACTGACCGCCATACTGACTGCTGGCAACCGAAGAAATAATCTGTGTCATGACGGTGCAGGCAACCTGAAAGCTCTTCGGACTCTCAATAAGCTTGCCATTCATAACGGTTCCGTTATCCAGCATATCGCCGATATTGATCAGACAGCAGTTGAAGATCGGCTGCAGGAAATAATCCGAATCATGGAAATGCAGGACACCTTCTTCATGTGCCTTGGAAATCTTCTCCGGTAACAGGATACGCTTGGTCAGATCCTTGGATACCTCTCCGGCAATCAGATCACGCTGGGTAGAAGCAACGGTTGCATTTTTATTGGAATTCTCTTCCATAACATCCTTATTACTATTCTTGATTAGACTTAAAATGGATTCGTCTGTTGTATTTGCTTTTCGGACCAGTTCCCGTGAATAACGGTAAATGATATAAGTCTTGGCCAGTACAAATTTCCCATCCGCCATCAGTTTCTGTTCGATAATATCCTGAATATCTTCTACCAGCATTCTGGCACGGTTCTTGCTCTCAATATAACTGATAATGCTGTCAATGGTGTCGACGGATACCTGCTCGGAAGGAGCAACCTCCGCATTTGCTTTCTGGATAGCGGTTACGATTTTACTTCGGTCGTAAGTGACTGCACGACCATCTCGTTTGATAACTTGCATGATATGATTCCCCACCTAACTTTACAATTTGATAATAAAACATGAGTTGGTTATAACCCTTCGAGAATTTATTATAGCACTGTCTATATGGTTTGTCTACAAGATATAGAAGCAATTTTGAAGAAATACCACAAGATATAGTGGATAGGATGTAAACAGAAATGTAAAAGAGTTAAAAAAGAGAGGACAGGAATGTAAAAAGGCTGACAATTTGAGAGAAAAGTGTGAAAAAAGAATGAAAAAGTGTGAATTAAGGTCTTATTGAGGCATTAAAGACTTTTCTTTTTGATGTCTTTATGGTAAGGTAGTACTGTTATTTCGTAAACTGGTGTTATAATATAAGGAAGGAACACCGTAATAAGAAGGGAAACATGATGAAAAAGAATTATTTAAAGATGGCGGCTGTTGTGCTGCCATGTGCATTGCTATTAACAGGCTGTTCAAACAGTAGTAGTACCAAGATGACGGATTACAGTCAGTATGTGATATTGGGTGAGTATATGGGAATTGGGTATACACCGGCATCTGTGGAGGTCACAGATGAGGAAATTCAGGCAGAGGTAGATTATTTCCTGCAGCAACTGGGTGATACTGAGGAGCTGGAGGAAGGAACCGTGAAGGATGGAGATACAATCAATCTGGATTATATCGGATATGTAGACGGAGAGGCCTTCGAGGGCGGTTCTACAGATGGAGGTACGCAGCTGACCATCGGTTCTCATACTTATATTGATGATTTTGAGGAACAATTGATTGGACACGAAGTCGGTGAAGAGGGAATCGAAGTAAATGTAACATTTCCGGATGATTATAAGAATCAGGACAATACGGTGTCTGATCTGGCAGGAAAGGATGCCACCTTTGTATGCACGATTAATTCTATTTATCAGACGACCTATCCGGAGGAACTGACCGATGAGCTGGTAGCAGAAAACACGAAATACGATACCGTGAATTCCTTTATGGATGGTCTGAAGATGGATTATGAGAGTTATAAACAGCAGCAGGCAGATAAGCAGGCAAAGGCTGATGTTATTACAAAGGTCATTGAAAATGCAACCTTCAGTGGTTATCCGGAGGAAGAGATTCAGGAGCTGACTGAGAAGACTGTGCAGGGTGCCAAGGATTCTGCAGAGTCTTACAGCATGGAATATGAAGATTATCTGGCCCTGATGAAGGATGAGGATGGCAATGCCTACACCAGTGATTCTTATAAGCAGGCCGCTGAGGATTATATCCGCGAACTGATGGAAGAGAAGATGGTAGTCTGCCAGATTGCAAAGCAGGAAGGGATTAAGGCATCAAAACAGGAAGTGGATGACTATGTACAGGAAGAATGTGCGAACAATACCAGCCTGAGTGCAGATACGATGTATGAGCAATATTCGATGTCTGAATTGGCCTATGCAGTGGTATATGATAAAGTTATGGATCTTTTAATGCAAAACGCTGTTGCAATTTCAGAATAGGTGTGATATAATAGCGTCTGTCAGTGGTTGAGAGTAAGAAAAACGACTGACAGACAAAAATGCAGTTGTGGCGGAATTGGCATACGCGCATGATTCAGGTTCATGTCCACGCAAGTGGGTTCGGGTTCAAGTCCCGTCAACTGCACTAAACATAAGAGCCAGGAATGTTGAAAAATCAATGTTTCTGGCTCTTTTTTCTTTGTTGAAAATTGAAAGGGTAGCAAAAAGGTAGCAGGTTACAGAATTTTCTTCAATTTAATATGATCATACGTCTTGTTGATCGTAATGTATTCATCTGATATATCCGCCTGCTCCCGGGCACCCGCTTCACCGATCCGGAGTCCGGACAGGAGGATGCGTGTCAGGTGATACCATTGCAATTTGCCGGAGCTTTTCATATGATCCAGCAGGGCAGCAGCTTCGTCCGGTTCCAGGAACTTATCCTGAATGCGCTCTTTCTTGGTCTGTTCTTCCGATAAACCTCATTGTACTGTTACTACTTGTGCATGTGGTCTATATCGGAATCCGATGTTATGTGAAAGACTGGCGGGAAGAACGGGGATATTATTAAAGAAAAGTGGACAGCCAAGCCAGTGGTTGTCCGCTTTGCATATAGAATTAAAATTATAAAATTTGCAAATGTCTATTGACTCTACAATCGATATAGAGTTTATGATATGCTCATATCAGATAAGAAAGAGGAAAATGTTATGGAAAAAAATCTTACAACTGGAAGTCTCCTGCAGAGGCTGTAAAAGGTACTGTCACATATCTGACAATCTGTTTTATAGGTATTCCGTTTATCACAGCGTACAACATCATCAGCTCTATTTTCAGAGGCATGGGAGACAGTAAAAGTCCGATGTATTTTATAGCTGTGGCATGTGTTGCCAATATTGTATTGGATTATCTTTTTATGGGAGCATTTAAACTTGGTCCGGCGGGTGCTGCACTTGGAACAACTATTTCTCAGGCAATCAGTGTACTGGTATCTTTGACTGTCATTATTAAAAGAAAGAGCATAGCTCTTATTAAGACAGATTTCAGACCTCATAGACCTGTTATGGGAAAAATATTATCTATTGGTATTCCAATCGCTGTACAGGATGGTCTGATTCAGGTGGCTTTTATTGTAATAACGATTATTGCTAACCAGAGAGGATTAAATGATGCTGCAGCGGTCGGCATTGTAGAGAAAATTATGAGCTTTCTGTTTCTGGTTCCGTCTTCTATGTTATCAACTGTTTCAGCTCTTGGAGCACAGAATATCGGGGCAAATAAACCGGAAAGAGCAATTGCAACCTTGCGTTATGCCGTGATTATTGCAGTTGGATTCGGAATATTGTCGACTATTACAATTCAATTTATCGCTGGATCAATAGTTGCTTTATTTACCGATGGAAATACATCAGCTGGAGCAGATGTAATAAGGCTTGGCAGTCAGTATTTGCGAGGTTATATCTTTGACTGTATTTTTGCAGGAATTCATTTTAGTTGCAGTGGCTATTTCTGTGCCTGTGGAAAATCCGGACTGTCATTCTTACATAACATCCTGGCAATTGTACTGGTTCGTATTCCGGGAGTTTATCTGACATCAAGAATATTTAAAACGACATTGTTTCCGATGGGACTTGCAACAGCAGCAGGTTCGTTGTTATCAGTGTTAATCTGTGTGATTGCATTTTATGTGATATACCATAAAGAACCGATAAAGAAGGGAGCGTGATGATATGGACAGAAAAGGGTTATTTTCTATAGGTGAGGTATCAAAACTTTTTCACATAAGTGTCAGTAGTCTGCGTCATTATGAGAATGTTGGATTGCTTCACCCAGAATACGGGTTGTGTGGGTGGAAACACCTCTGAAAATAGAAGATTCGCAGGATATGGAAGCTCCTATTAGAAAGCTGGATCAGTCAAAGGCAGAGGCAGTTGTATTTCTTGGTAAAGTGGGACTTGGAATTTCCTCAGAGCATTTACAGACGGCAGAATACCAAAAATATGACGGTATCTTTTTAATACTGGATGATGAAGATATCTATGATGGAGAGACAATGCCTGTGGAGGAATCATTATGTGTCCGTCTGTGCTTCCGGGGGAGTCATGCAGAAGCTCCAGAACACTATGCGGCAACAATAGCAAACAGTATTGGTATATCAGTAATAACAAAGCTGTGATTCTTTCAAATATCATAACCGGAAATATAGATCTGCTAACTTTAGCTGCTGCCTGCATCGGAGTTACTGCATTGATTTTTGCAGCCAAGGGCAATGTCTGGTCAATAGAGTAAATTAATTCAAAAGCAAAAAGCTGATATACAGACGGAATCAGTCTATCATTCTTTCACTGGTGGTGAATCTTATATTCGGGAATCGGTGCGATCGGGGCATTTGTTGAACTGAGCATTCGCAATTATGTCATAGCACATAGGAATGAGCTGATGGTGGTCGAAGCTTCCATTGTCTTAAAATAAACATCCTTGAAAAATACTTTCGGGCTTTAAGGTTCATTTAAGTATCGTGTTTTATAGTATAGTCAGAAAGCAGGAAAACAGAATCCGGAACTGCAATATCCTGCCGAAAGCTATGGATGACAGATATGAAACATGAAAGGTGGAATTGATATGAGAAGAAGAGAACTAATCACAATCTGCTGTGTAGCAGCCCTAGGACTTGCTATGACGGGATGTAACAGTACAACCGCCGGAACGGATACAGCGGTATCTGATTCGAAAGAGACAGAAAGTACATCGGTCAGTGGAAGAATTACAGAAATCGATGGCACACAGGTAACCGTACAGACCGGAGGTCAGAACCAGAATACACCGCCGGAGAAACCGGACAGTAACGGAAACGACAGCGGCGACAATGGCAACCAGAATCAGGATACACCACCAGAGAAGCCGGATGGTGACGGAAACGGTAATGGCGACAATGGTAACCAGAATCAGAGCACACTGCCGGAGAAGCCGGATGGTGACAGCAACGATAACAGTGATCAGAGCCAGAGTACACCGCCGGAGAAACCGGATGGTGACGGAAACGACAATGGCGGAGAAACCGGAGAGACCCGGACGTTTGATTTTTCAACCTGTACGATTTATAAGGATGGAGAGGAAATTACCATCGAGGATCTGCAGGAGAATGATCAGATTACCATCACACTGGATCAGAATGATTCCGTGCTGAGCGTAGAAGTGCTATCTATGGATCAGCAGATGGGAAATGCACCCGGCGGATTTGGTGGATCTTCCGAGGTGACACAGGGCAGCAGCGCCAATACGATCACAGAAGCCGGAAGCTATTCCGATACGACCTATACCTCGACCGGAGATGATGAGAATGCATTGCGGATCGATGGTGCAGAGGTAACACTGGATGGTATTACGGTCAATAAATCAGCCGGAGAGACCTCCAATACCGAAAACGGCGATTTCTATGGTGTCAATGCTGCGTTGCTGGCAACGAATGGAGCAAATGTAACGATCAGGAATGCGACTGTAACCTCCGATGCACAGAATGGAAATGGTGTATTCAGCTATGGAGAGGGAACTGTGGTAACGATTTCCGACTCCACAATTACAACAACAGCAGATAATTCCGGTGGTATCCAGACGACCGGTGGCGGCACCACCAATGCGGAAAATCTGACCGTAGAGACTTCCGGGAATTCCTCTGCAGCGATCCGGTCCGACCGGGGCGGCGGTACGGTAAATGTGGACGGTGGCACCTATACCAGTAACGGATATAATTCTCCGGCGGTTTATTCAACTGCGGATATTACGGTAAAGGATGCAACCCTGACAGCGAATAATTCGGAAGCCCTGGTAATTGAAGGCAAGAATTCTATTTCTCTGACCGACTGTGATGTAACCGGTAATATGAGTGATACGAAGGGCGCCAGCTCTGATGAGAATGTGCATAATGTAATGATCTACCAGTCTATGTCAGGAGATGCGGATGTAGGAACTTCTACCTTTTCTATGACCGGTGGAAGTCTGACCGCCAGAAACGGAGATATGTTCTATATTACCAATACGCATTGTGTTTTGACCCTGTCCGGTGTAGAGCTTCAGAATGAAGATACAGACGGATATCTGCTTCGGGTATGTGGCAACTCTGCCTCCCATGGATGGGGGACGGCAGGTGAAAATGGCGCACAGGTAGAATTTACGGCAAATGATCAGGTTCTGGAGGGTGACATTCTGGTTGACAGTATTTCCACTCTGAACCTCACGTTGAGTAATGGCAGTGAATTTTCCGGAACAATTCAGATCGCAGATAATGAGGATGGCGGCACTGCCGTATCGGATAATGCGGTTGTGACAGTAGAAGAGGGCTGCACCTGGACACTGACCGGAGACTGTACGATCAGTTCGCTGACCAACCATGGAACAATTAATTACAACGGTCATACAATCACACTGGCAGACGGAACCGTACTGCAGTAACCGGAAACTCAAGGCAGTAACCTTGAGTTTCCGCAAAATGTAATTAAAAAATAGTTATGTCTTCCCAGAGCACCAATCTGTCATTTTTTCGGAATTTTAGACTGACAGTTTTTTGAGTAGAGGCACTTTAATAAGCCCCACCGGAATCGGGCTTTGGGAGGTATATTCTTTT
>CAVFXS010000044.1:0-2810 GCA_963626805.1 Bacteroidales bacterium H4
GATTATTGATATGAGTGCCAAAGACGTTTCTGATACGATCGAGCGCGGAGGTACAGTTCTTTATACAGCACGTTGTGCAGAATTCCGTACACCGGAAGGACAGCAGCGCGGTGCAGAGATCTGCAGAAAACACGGTATCGACGGACTTGTTGTTATCGGTGGTGACGGATCCTTTGCAGGTGCTCAGAAGCTTGCAAACCTCGGAATCAATACGATCGGTCTTCCGGGAACGATCGACCTTGATATCGCATGTACAGAATATACGATCGGATTCGACACAGCCGTAAATACAGCAATGGAAGCGATCGATAAAGTACGTGATACCTCTACTTCTCATGAGAGATGCAGTATCATCGAGGTTATGGGCCGTGGTGCAGGATACCTTGCTCTGTGGTGTGGTATTGCCAACGGTGCCGAGGACGTTCTGATCCCTGAGAAATATGACTATGATGAGCAGAAGCTGATCAACAACATCATCGAGAGCCGTAAGAAAGGCAAGAAACATCATATCATTATCAATGCAGAGGGTATCGGTCATTCAGAAGCTATGGCAAAACGTATCGAGGCTGCAACAGGTATTGAGACACGAGCTACGATCCTCGGACATATGCAGCGTGGTGGAAGCCCGACCTGTAAGGATCGTGTATATGCATCTATGATGGGGGCTCTGGCAGTAGACCTTCTTGTTCAGGGTAAGACCTGTCGAGTTGTCGGATATCGCCACGGTGAATTCGTAGACTTCGATATCAACGAAGCACTTGCTATGCAGAAAGGTATCTCTGACTATCAGTGGGAAGTATGCCAGTCACTTTCTCATAACTATGATAAAAACAATAAATAATGTAACTGCTCAGCAGATTTGCAGTTACCGGTATAACGGACATGGCGCCTGATGGTGGCATGTCCGTTTATTATAAAATTGAGGACAAGATATGATCACCAGTGTAAATAACGGACAGGTAAAAAACATCATACAGCTGAACCAGAAAGCAAAAACCCGCAGAGAACAGGGGCTTTTTGTCGCAGAAGGAAGAAAAATGTTCGGCGAGGCACCGAAAGAATGGATTTCCAGGGTGTATGTATCGGAAACGTTTACCAATGATGAGAAGCTGATGGATCAGGTGGAGAAGCTTCCATATGAAATAGTGGCTGATGCGGTTTTTCGCCAGATGAGTGACACACAGACACCGCAGGGAATCATGACGGTGCTTAAGAAACCTTCCTATACAACAGAAGATATTCTTGGCGGTGAGAATCCTCTGGTTATGATCCTGGAGGATCTGCAGGATCCGGGAAATGCGGGAACGATCCTCCGCACAGGCGAAGGTGCCGGAGTAAGCGGAGTTATTCTGACAAAAACCTGCGTGGACATTACAAACCCGAAGGTTATACGATCCACAATGGGCTCTGTCTACAGAATGCCTTTTCTATATGTGGAAAGTGTGGTATCATTAGTACAGGAACTGAAAGACAGAAATATCCGCACGTTTGCGGCACATCTGCACGGTAAGAACTCTTATGATCAGGAATCCTACACAGGAGGAACTGCATTTCTGATCGGCAATGAGGGAAAAGGCCTGACAGATGAGGCGGCAGAGAGCGCTGACTGTCTGATCCGGATTCCTATGTGTGGAAAAGTAGAATCTCTGAATGCTGCTATGGCATCCGGGATTCTCATGTATGAAGCTGCACGTCAGAGACGATAGTTGTCTGGCATCGTATGAAAGGAGGAGTTTCATGCAGCCTTTGATCTGGCTTGGAATCCTTGCTTTATTGCTTGTTATAGAAGCAATCACAGCAGGGCTTACAACCATCTGGTTTGCCGGCGGCTCGCTGGTCGCTGCCATTGCAAGTTATGCAGGAGCAAACTTTACTGTACAGATACTGCTGTTTCTGTGCGTTTCACTGGTACTTCTGATCTTTACCAGACCACTGGCCATGAAGTACTTCAACAAAGAGACCATACAGACCAACGCAGACAGTCTGATCGGAAAGAAAGCAGTTGTGATTCAGGATATTGACAATCTGGCACAGACAGGCCAGGTCCGTATCAATGATATTGAATGGACTGCACGTTCTGCCGATGACGAAAAGATCGGCAAAGGCACCGTTGTGACGATCGAAGAGATCCGTGGTGTGAAACTTATTGTAAAACAAAAATAGGGAGGAGTAGTTATGGGCGTGATTTTTCTGGCCGTCATCATCGTTATTGCGGTATGGATCCTTGCATCCTGTATCCGCATCGTGCCACAGGCATACGCAGTGATCCTGGAGCGTCTGGGCGCTTATCAGGCAACCTGGAGCACCGGAATCCATTTCAAGATTCCGTTCATAGAACGGGTGGCAAAAAAGGTAAACCTGAAGGAACAGGTAGTAGATTTTCCGCCGCAGCCGGTTATCACAAAGGATAACGTAACCATGCAGATCGACACGGTTGTGTTCTTTCAGATCACAGATCCGAAGCTTTATACTTATGGTGTGGAGAATCCGATCATGGCAATCGAGAATCTGTCCGCGACAACTTTGAGAAATATTATCGGTGACATGGAACTGGATGAGACACTGACATCCCGTGAGACGATCAATACCAAGATGAGAGCTTCTCTTGACGAGGCAACAGATCCATGGGGAATCAAGGTCAACCGTGTGGAATTAAAGAATATCATTCCTCCGGCAGCGATCCAGGATGCAATGGAGAAGCAGATGAAGGCTGAGCGTGAGCGCCGTGAAGCCATTCTGATCGCAGAAGGTCAGAAGAAATCTACCATCCTTGTTGCAGAAGGTAAGAAACAGTCCGCGATTCTGGACGC
>CAVFXS010000045.1:0-1533 GCA_963626805.1 Bacteroidales bacterium H4
GGCTACTGTATACAGAGCCAGAAAATTCTTAAAAGGCCGGAACATCTACATTCTTTCTTCCGACAACTGGATGCGGGAAAATATGTATCATTCCTATGAATGCGGCGCCTGGTACAGCGCAGCCCATGAAGAAGGAGAGACTAAGGAATGGTGCCTTACCTTCAATAAAAAAGGCCGAATCAGCGATGTAAATGTAGGTGGAAAAGATGCATGGTTTATGTACGGTCCCGTGTATCTTTCCAGGGAGTTTTCCGCTAAATTCCTTCCAGTCTTAGAGGCTTACTACCAGATCCCTGGAACCGAGCAGTTTTACTGGGAGCAGCCCTATGTGGATATGTTAAAGGGTGAGGCAAAACGCCGTCTGGAAAAAGAAGACAAAGAGCTGTTGAAGCAGACAGAAGAAGCCTGCGGCGTACCTGCTTCTAAATGGGATGAGATCGAAATGGATATCAACCGCCAGCCGGACAACCAGGTGTACGAATTTGAAAATCTGGAAGAACTTCGCCTGTTTGATACCCATTACCAGAACCATTCCGATAACGCAGCCATGGAGCTGGTGGCAGAGGTATTCCATGTGCCGGAGTCCCAGATCACAGACATTAAATGCTTAAAATCCGGTATGACCAACAAATCCTTCCTGTTCCGCACAGGAGATCATCACTGCATCTGCCGCATCCCGGGACCGGGCACAGAGCTTCTTATTAACAGAGAGCAGGAAAAAGAAGTTTACGATGCCATCCGCCCGCTGGGTATCACAGAGCATGTACTGTATCTGAACCCGGCTACCGGCTATAAGATCTCTGAATACTATGAAAATACCCGTAATGCCGCCGCTGACAACTGGGATGATATGAAGATCTGCATGGATATGGTGCGAAAGCTTCACGAGGCAGGCTTAAAAGTAGGCCACAGCTTTAATATCAGGGAGCGGATCAGCTTTTATGAGAAGCTGTGCCTGGAGCACGGCGGTATTCCTTTTGAGGATTATGGTCAGGTGCGTGAATGGGTAAACCGGTTGTTAGACGCTCTGGATAAAATGGATCTTCCGCAATGTTTATGCCATATTGACGCAAATGTGGATAACTTCCTGATTTTCCAGGATCACAGTGCAAAACTCCTTGACTGGGAGTATGCAGGCATGTGCGACCCGTTAATGGACGTTTCCATGTGTGCGATCTATTCTTATTATGATGAGAAACAGACCGAAAAACTTCTGGAACTGTACTTACAGCGCAAGCCGGATGACAAAGAGCGGTTCATCACCTATGCAGATGCAGCCTTAGGGGGCTTCCTCTGGTGCCTGTGGGCTGTATACAAGGCAAGTCTGGGAGACGAATTTGGAGAGTACACCATTATCATGTACCGGTATGCAAAACGGTACTATAAAAAGCTGATGAGGGAGCTGCCCCGGTTCTTTTAAAGGATTTTCACCATACCGGAAAATCACAAATACATTTTAAAAGATCAGGTTTCAGAAAATTGTAATAAAAATGTTAATCATGGAAATTTCATTTGTGTTATACTTGACTAAGA
>CAVFXS010000045.1:1561-3832 GCA_963626805.1 Bacteroidales bacterium H4
GGAACATAAACAACAGGAGGAGCGATATGGGACGAAAAAAATATTTCGCAGCCCTTGCAGCAGCCGGAATGATCGGTGCTATGGCACTGGGATCCGCGTTTAATTCATATGCAGCAGATGGCTGGAGCAAGTCAAATGATAAGTGGACCTATATCTATCAGGGCAAAACCTATACAGGCTGGCTGGAAACCAGTGACGGCAAATACTATATGGATCTTTCCGATGGCCATATGACCACCGGATTTAAACAGATCGACGGAAAATGGTACTTCTTTAGACCAAACGGCGTGATGGCCCAGAGCCGCTGGGTCAATCCGGAATATGGCAAGTGGTACTACTTTTTAGATGACGGTACCATGGTTACCGGCTGGTTAAAGATCGGAAACGATTATTACTTTATGCGCGGTGACGGATCCATGGGAACCGGATGGCGCCAGATGGAAGGTTCCTGGTACTATTTCCAGAGCAACGGCAAATGCGTGGTAAATTCCTGGGCGCAGATCAAAAACAACTGGTATCTGTTTGGAACAGACGGAAAGATGATGACCGGCTGGGCAAAGGTAGACAGTGATTACTACTATTTGAACACAGACGGCCGTATGCTGACCGGTTGGCTTACAGACAGTGAAGGCAGCAAATATTACATGGATCAGAGCAACGGAAAGATGGGGACCGGCTGGAAGCAGATAGACAATTCATGGTATTATTTTAATACCAACGGCCATATGATGACAGGCTGGATCCAGGTAGACAATAAGATCTATTATATGAACCCGGCAAACGGCGGAAAGATGACAGCAGGTACTTCTCTTGCTATCAATGGAACTACCTATAACTTCGATGCCAGCGGTGCATGCCAGAATGCCAGTGGTGTATCTGCACAGACACCGGCAACTGCCACTACCACTACTTCTTCCGGCGGTGTAACAGGTGTAAATGGAGGACCGGGCGTAAGCAAGAGTTCCACTACCAGTAATGGTCCTTCTGTCAGCAATACTTCCGGTAATACGACAGCAAACCCGTCAAGCAGTACATCTGATTCTGATACCTTAGTGTCAGGTCGTACAGATGGACCGGGCTGATAGAAATATTTCAAAATAGTTTGCAAATAACAGATTACATAATGGGGGATGTCAGGGAAAAGGCATCCCCTTTTTCAGGAGAAAAATATGAATCGTACAGATAAGATAATAAAGCGCTGCCGGGCACTGGCATTAGCAGGCATGCTGGGGATCACAAGCCTTGGAAGCCCCATTTCCGTACTGGCAGCAGGCCCGGGAGATGATGGATCACGGGTAACGGAGATCTCCACAGGCGGACCTGGAGATCCTGGAAACAGCACAGGAAACAATAATAGTTCCAATAATACAAATAACACCAATAATACAAACAATACAGGCAACACAAACAATTCTACAAATAACTCCACCAACACTTCAAATAACACCTCCAGTGACACCACCACAAATGCCAATGCCTGGAAGAAAGTAAACGGCACCTATCAGATGCCGGACGGAAGTGCTATCCAGAACGTGCTCCACCGGGGCATTGATGTATCCAGATGGCAGGGAGAGATCAACTGGAGCCAGGTGGCAAAGGATGATATTTCTTTTGTTATGTTAGGAACCCGTTCCAAAGGAGCAGTAGATCCCTATTTTCACAAAAACATCCAGAATGCAAGCGCCAATGGCATTAAAGTAGGCGTGTATATTTATTCTCTGGCGACTACTACAGAAATGGCAGTCCAGGAGGCAGATTTTGTGTTAAGCCTGATTACCGACTACCCTATTTCCTATCCGGTAGCATTTGACATGGAAGATTCTACACAGGGCAACCTGTCAAAATCTGAGCTGGCAGCCATTGCAAATGCTTTCTGCAAGCGGATTTCTGCTGCAGGCTATTATCCGATCATTTATGCAAATGAAAACTGGCTGAACAATAAACTGGACATGAGCCAGATGAATTATCCTGTATGGGTGGCACGTTATTCTGCCCGCCCGACTTATCAGAATCCGGTCATGTGGCAGGCCACCAGCAGCGGTTCTGTAAATGGCATCAGCGGCAGAGTGGATATTGATTTCCAGTTTAAAGACTTTTCTTCTGTGATCCCGGCTAATACCTGGCGCACCATTGATGGAAAGCGCTATTATTACGCAAACTATGAAAAGCAGAAAAATGCCTGGGCAAAAGACGGGGATGACTGGTATTACATGGATAAAGACGGCCTTGCATCCACCGGCTGGATCACTGTATCAGGGGCAAGATATTATC
>CAVFXS010000046.1:0-129338 GCA_963626805.1 Bacteroidales bacterium H4
TAGAGGACGTATTTACTATTACCGGTCGTGGTACTGTTGCAACTGGTAGAGTAGAACGTGGTGTTCTGCACTTAAATGATGAGTTAGAGATCCTTGGTATCAAGTCTGATGTTCAGAAGACAGTTGTAACCGGTATCGAGATGTTCCGTAAGCAGTTAGACGAGGCTATGGCTGGTGATAACATCGGTGCTCTGCTTCGTGGTATCAGCCGTGATCAGATCGAGCGTGGACAGGTTCTGGCTAAGCCAGGTACAGTTACCTGCCATCATAAGTTTACCGCTCAGGTATACGTTTTAACAAAGGATGAGGGTGGTCGTCATACTCCATTCTTCAACAATTATCGTCCACAGTTCTACTTCAGAACGACTGACGTTACCGGTGTTTGCGAGTTACCTGCTGGTACAGAGATGTGCATGCCTGGTGATAACGTAGAGATGACTATCGAACTGATTCATCCAGTAGCTATGGAGCAGGGTCTTACATTCGCTATTCGTGAGGGTGGACGTACTGTAGGATCAGGACGTGTTGCTACTATTATTGAGTAATTAAAAAATCAATAAATATAAGGACTGTCAGAAATGGCAGTCCTTTTTTGATACTAAAATGATACTATTTTAAGAGTTGATCTAACCGGTCGGCTACTTCCTGGTGCTTGGTCGGGTACAAGTGGCCATAGGTGTTATTAACCATCTGAACAGTGTCTCCGATCCGCTCCGCTATCAGATGAGCGGAAAAACCCATATCAATTAATAAAGATACATGCGAATGCCGCAGGTCATGGATCCGGATGAATGGCACGCCGGCAGCAGCTGCACACCGTTTCATATTTCCCCGAATCAGGCTTTTTGTAAAGGTAAATATCCGATCGTTCGGGGAAAGGCCATAAATGCGATTACAGTAATCAGATAATTCTTTCATGACACCGGAAGGCATAGTTATTTTCCGAATACCGTTTGAAGTCTTTGGTGGTGTGATGAGATCGCCAAGCTTCAGGATTCTGGTGACGATGGTTGAAGTGTTGTCAAACCAGATCTCAGTAGGAACACCGCCGATATGATCAAAGATGGCTATCATGCTTTCCATAAAGCATTCTGCATTTTCACCATACATCAGCTGCGGATATCCACCGTTACTGTACGGAAAAGAAAGAACCAGATATTTGACATCATGGCATCTGCTGTTTTCATAGAACTGGGCAGCACCAAAGTCCGCCTGACCTTCTCCGGGATGATGGATAAGCGGTAAATACCCTTTTCTGTTATCAAGGTGCAACTGTGACTTTCTATAAGCCACATATTGTGCAACAAGCTTGTAAGAGCAGTCAAAGCCAACGGCTTCCTTGCGGAGTCTGTGAAAGACTCTTTTAGCTGTATGACGCTGCTTGCGTGGAGCTTTTTTGTCTCCAGCAAGCCATTCGTCAATCAGCGGTTTATAATTGTCCAGTTTAGGACAGATATTTTCCGGATCCTTTACTTTGGGTTCCGGGGTATTAAAATCGGTCATGTCGATGTATTTACAGATGGTTTTTCGATCATAACCGGTTTCAGCAATGATGGTAGGTATGTTTTTTCCTTGCTCGTAATAGAGCCGTCTGATAAAATGTACCTTATGTAAATGATAATGATAGCAACAAAAATTGAGTCATAATAACAAGAGTATGTATCATAGACACAGTTTATAGGAGATATCAAAATGAAACATCACAGACTGGATCCATATCCAATACCAAAGGAGAAAACACCGCTATGTATAAATGAACCATGGCTGATAGATAAGTCACTTTTAGAGTATCCTCCACGTAGAGAACCGGATGAGAAAGAGGATAATGTTCGTATTTACATTCCGATGGATTTGAACAGGGATGCAATCCTGCGTAGATTAGATAGGGTGATTGCTCATTATGGAGAGGCAACCGAAGAGAATGAGATGGAATTTGGCGTAGATGTTGGAATGATTATTTCGCAGGTTGAAATATATGATCAGGTATGGTTTGTACGTCATATGCCGGACAAAGGAGAGCATAGCAATGAGGCAAAGGAACTTGTCAGAGAGATAATAGACAGGTTGAAAGAAATACCGGATGGGTGTGCAGAATGTTTTCCGTTTGATACAATCGATGAGCTTAAGCGGGAGTATTTGTCAGATTAATTTTGGTCTGTGGTATCAAACCAGTATCACAGAATGCAATATTGGCATAATTTCCAGTGCGGAAACTCAAGGGAAAAAATTATTGCAAAAATGTCAATTTTATGTAATACTTATTTATTGACGATGAAGAATCTGAAATGAGCAAGGATAAGATCGGCACCCTAGATGTGATGGAGTAGGAGAGGCTTATGCTAGGACAATTTCAATTTTATATAATTCCAATAATTGCTTGTATATGTTTTCTTGCTTTTGTTTTTATCGGTAGGAAGACATCAATGAAAAACGTTTCAAAATATTTTTTTGTTGTGACGATTATGATTTTGGGAATTATCCTATTAGAAGCAGCAGAGGCACTTTTTAAAGTGCCAAATTACACATATCCTAATTGGCAACGTTGGGCTATTTCTATAGCTGCTTATATTCTAAGACCAGCAATAGCATATATTTTGCTTTTGATATTGCTACGGGAGAAAGAAAAAGAGAAATGGTTCTGTTTTGTTATGATATTACCTCTTGCTGTTAATGTAATATTTTTACTGATTTCTCCATTATGTGGAATTGTTTACTATTTTGATAGTAATAACAATTTTATAGGGGGACCAATGAGATTCCTTCCGTTTGTTATAGGTTTTTTATATGCGTTTTTTTACTTGATTTTATTTATTAAAGAAACGAGGCGTAATGGCTCCAACGAATGGGCTGTTTCGATACCCGTAGTATTCGCCTGTGGTGTATCAGTCTATTTGGAGTCAGAGTATAACTTGCTTGGCTCACTTCCTATGGCCTTGCTTCTGGGTATAATTTTTTATTATATCTTTATATATATTGAATATAATACAAAAGATTCATTAACTGGTGCTTTAGTGCGCAACAGATTTTACACTGATATAAAGAGTAATGGGTTCAGATATTTTATTATTTATGACGTAAACGGCTTGAAACATATAAATGACGAATTAGGACATATGCAAGGTGATAATGTCCTTAGTAAATTTGGACATTGTGTTCTTTCCTCCCTGCCGAAAGGTGCGCGTTTGTATCGTATTGGTGGTGATGAATTTGTCATTATATATTCAAAAGCAAAAAAAGAAGAAGTAGATGCACTCTTAAAGAAAATTGATGAAAAGATAAATTTAGAAGATATTCCATTTGGCGTTTCCTATGGTTATTCATCCTTTGATAAAGAATGTGATTTTAACAATGCATACAAAAGTGCTGATGAAATGCTTTATAAATATAAGAATAATTATTGGATAAATCACAACACTAACGTGCTGAAAGAAAAATCATAGGAGATCCTTCATTCATGCCTATCCTGTTCGTTACGCTTCTTTTTATGTATAAAATCTGTGCATATTGTTATAACTAACGTAATAATACTGACATCAGACAACGAAATCAGCATCAGCCATCTATTGAGAGATAAATAGCCAGCCACTAAAAAGAATAGAAAAGCCATTCCGGGCAGTCCGGAAATATTATATCCTTTTTTTTGGCTCATTATTGGTGCTGCAATATATGTAAATACCCAGAAATATCCTCCAAGTCCCCATATAACTCCATCTATTATCCACATTGCAACTGGAAAGTGTGCATATGTTTCGGCCATCCCATCTCCCCCTTCCTTCTTAGGCAATGCTAATGCCAAATTCTAATTACTTCCTCCGGCATAAATCACGATTCTTCCGGTAGCCGGATTTGCTACAACCGCAAAAATTTTACTCCCTGCTCCTGCATACGAATCATAATAACAGATGGTATAATTATCTATACTATCATCAATAACATAACTAAAATTCTTTTTCGGGAATCCTGTATATACTCCGTAATTATCTTGAAAACCATATGTTTGAGACACTGTTTTCCCGATACATCCATATTCGTCATTTGCCTTTAAATATGTCTCGGGGATACTATCCAGATAATCAGCATATGTCTTCCCATTAAGAGTAAATGCTGCCATGGAGTATGCGCCTAATCCACCGTTAAAACAATAAAATCGAAAGTTCTTTGCTCCATCAGGAAGCTTATCGCAGAACTGTCCTCTGTATGCCCTTTCTTTATAGGATTCAAAAGATGTTCCGCTCCATATACCAAGATGACCAATATAACGCAACAAAAGGAAAAAACTTGCAATTACGCATATGCAAAGTATAGTTACTTTCCTCCGCTTCTTCATCGACATTGCCCCCCCTTGCATTACTTCATATGTCACTATCTGTATAGATTATACTATGACAATAAATATTTGTAAAATGCTTTCTGCTAATTTTGCTTCCCTTTTGCAGGAAAGGCAGTTCTTAAAATTTTAATAAATCTTAAAGAAAGTTTCCTTGTAATATGGTATAATTAAACAAATTATTATACAGACGGTGTACTGTATCATCTATAAAAAGAAAGGAACAGAGAAAATGATTATTCAGATAACAGATATGACAGCAGAAGCCTATGAACATATGGTAGCACCGGAACAGTTGTATCCGCTGGATGAGCCGGGACATTATTGTTTGGGAGCAGTTGATGAGAAGGATGGAGAATTTACAGCCGTTGGTATTCTGATCTTCGATGTACTGGAAGGAACAAATGGAGTTGAAGTCGATATTGCGGCAGTACTGAATTGGCTGTATGTGGAAGAAGCATACCGGGGGCAGGGATATGGCAATGCTCTGATGGAAGAGCTATATCGGATCCTGAATGGTGCTGGAGTCTATCCATTGCTTTGTGATGTCCCATTTCCGGCCGAATATAATGAGCTGTGTGCATTTTTAGAAGATTGGGGACTGGAGTTCACGCCGGTGGATAAGTATGAGTTCCGTACTACACTGGGAGAGATCAGGAGAAATAAGCACTTGGCAGGAAAGAAAGCGGTCGGAAAAGTGACCACTATAGCAGATCTGAATCCGCAAGAATGGGAACAGCTTAAAAAAGAACTGAAGAATGAACCGATGCATCTTGAATTGTTGGAAAATCCCCATTTTTATGACAGAGAGCTTAGCTGCGTATTTCATGGTGGCAATCGAATACAGGCCATCTTCGTAGTGCGTAGCTGCAAGGAAGCAGTACTGATCCCGGAACTATTACTGGGATTTATACCTGACTGCAGCACACAGCTTTATCAACTATTACTCTATGCTTTAGAGAAGACAAATGGGAAGTATGGAGATGATACACAGGTTCAGATGTGCTGTCAGACAGCGGGAAGTGCCAGGTTGATCGATGTTCTCTTTCCGGACGCAGAGCCGGAACTTGTGAGAAGAGGAGTCTATATGGTAGAAACAGAAGAAGAACCAGAGGAGGAATAAGACGATGCCGTGGGATGAAGATTTTGAGATAGTAGATAAAAAGCAGATAGTAGATATGCGGCGAGCTGAGGAGGATCAGGAGGCTCAAAACAGAGAGTTGGAGCAACGCCTTTTGGAAATGAAGAAACAGAGGGATGAAGAGGAGCAAAGACGCAGGGCAGAACAGGAAGCCCAGAACCAGGACTGGGATGTACTGGAGGCAGAAGAGGTGAAGGTGGAACCGGTGCCTGCAGGGATGTATCGCCATAATGATAAAGTGAAGGATGTAAAGAAAATTGGCAGCTTGAAGGGGATCCGGGAATTGATCCTGAAACTGATGCCGGGGGCACTGACGAAGAAACTGAAGATAGAGGCAGGACTGGAACCAGCCCTTACAACACTCCATCATTCCAGAGGAACCAGAATGTATGAGGATGGAAAGGATGTACTGGAGTTTGATATGGCAGGCTCTGGCTTCAAACAGTTTTCACAGGCACAAGATTTTGGAATTGACAAAAAGAATTTCTATGGAAAAACAGCAGACGGGAAAACACACAAAATCAGGATAGAACATATGACAGCAGAACAGGATGTTACACCACGCTGGTATAATAAGACCAGATGGCTGTCGTGGATTCCGGGCGTAAGAAGCATGAAGCGGATCAAAGAGATTAATGAGTTTCGTAAATTGCATCCGGAATTTCGCTCCGGAGAAGGCGGGTATGCAGAAAAATATGGCGAGAGGCGAAAAATATCGGAGTTACTGGGGAATAAAGAATGTATCTATGTAAAGTCTAAAAAGGCTGTTCAAAAAGATGGAATAGAGGTAGAAAAACGCCGTATCACCATGGCAGGACCGCTGGGAGCAGGGGGATTATCGAATTCTGGTGAGTATAGCATTGAAAAACTCAGAGAATACATGCTGCTCATGGGAAAGGAATATCTGGAACCGAAGCTGAAACAATTGAGCCTTCTTAAGAATACGGTAGAAGCATTGCATAATGAAGGAAGAGAAGATGAGGAACGTCAGATACGAGAGCGCATCCGTCCTGTCTATCTTATCATGAAAGGTCACAGCCGTGGAGCAGTAGCACTTTCCCACGGAGCTATGATGATTAAATACTGGCTTTTGAAGAACTATCCGGATATGGTAGATTATGTAAAATTTGAGACGATCCAGTATGACCCGGTTCCTGGAACAGGTAATGATTACAATGTGAAAAAGGAAGTAAACCTGAACGAAAAGGATAGCAAGAAGCTGCTGGAACTGGAAAAACGTAAAATGGCACCATTAGGTGATGAGGCGGAGACAACGGTACTCTATTCGCTGCTTTCGAATTATGCTTTATTCTTTACACCGCAGAGTGTGAAGGGGACAAAGAGACTCATCCTTACGATGCATAAACACGCACAGGGGCTTAGAGATGTAGATGAGACACAAGGGGAAAGGCATCATGTAGCTTATACATATGCAGAAAATGGCGAGGTATACCGTAGTTCCGGACTCAATGAGTTGCCGGAGGGTGTCTATATTATGGATGAAAAGCGTACCCTGGTTCGACTGGAAAATAAGGCTCAGGCTCTCAAGATGCTGGAAGAGGCATATAAAGACACCTACAAGCTCACTAATATGTCGGGTAAGGTACAGTGGGATAGAAAGAGCAGAATCCGGGAAATGGTTGAAACATGGTTTGACTCACACCAGTAAAAAGCATGGTGGCAGAAGCTTTTTGGATTCCGAGCAATTGGGATAAAGGCTGAGAAATCCGGAACAAGAGATGATATATTGAAACGTGTAATGGCATAGCCGGAAAGGATAAATAGATGTGCGGACCAATACAGAAAACAAAATCGAATGAAAAAATTGAAATTAATACACAGGCACACAATCAAATGCAGGAAGACCAGCTTCAGGAGAATTTGACTGGGACTAATAATATGCAATTGCAGGCAGAGCAGAACATTGATATCAATCAGAATGCGGAGCTGCAGGAGGAAGAGTTCGAATACAAAGGCTATGTGATTAAAAAGCCGAGAAGTGCCGATGAACAGGCGGAGGAAAAGGCTGCTGTATTCCAGAAGACAGCAGTTACGGAACTGCGGGGCGAACTCTTTGACCTTGTATTTTCCGGACTTGACACGAGCCTGAGGCAAGATCGTGGGCTGCCGGGTGGCACGATGGAGTCGGCTGATTACATTTTTATGCAGGAGAGAAAGATTCAGACAAAGCTGGAACAGTCTGATCACCAGAACAGAAAGAATAAATATAATAATGTAGCAGGCTTTGATCAGCACTCGGAGAAAAGCTGGAATAAGCAGGGAATGACCTTTAAAAAATTTATTTTCACGGACAAGTTACAGGAGACTCTGCGAAATGTAGATCTGACCGATGAGAAGAAAGTGAAGGCAGCCAGAGCACAGCTGAAAGAAGCAATGGAAAAGTGTGATGCGATCATGAATCCGGTCTATCAGCAGAAATCCGACCAGATATTTAAGCACTCCAGGGAAAACAAAGATGGTTACGAAGAAAAACTGAAAGCATACAATGCTGAGTTAAAAGAGGAAGCAGATGCCCTGAATGCCCTGCTTGATGATACTTGTCTGAATCGACAGGAGGCAGAAGAGAAGGTATTGGGAGGCAGTGCACTTCTGTATGAAAAACACGAATCGACAGAATATATCCTTCGAGATCGAGATAAGCTGACTGTGCCAAAGAAAGCCAAAGCAACAGAAAAGGTGAAGGAGTACCTGAGAGAAGAAGAGAAACTGAAGGAACAGTTAGCTCAGGAAGAAAAAAAAGTAGGAAAAGCCAGAAGCGAGAAACAAATAAAGAATATTCAGAAAAATATAAAAACTATTCAGACGAATCGATTAAAGATCTGTGAACAGATTTTTACCTATAAATGGAATCCGGAGGAGAT
This sequence comes from Bacteroidales bacterium H4, assembly GCA_963626805.1. GTDB lineage: Bacteria > Bacillota > Clostridia > Lachnospirales > Lachnospiraceae > CAG-632. Next base: position 8,351 of record CAVFXS010000046.1, read on the forward strand.
TCTCAAAAAGGCGAAGCAGAATCCTGAAAAAGTAACGATGGATAAAGATGGTAATGCAGTCGAAGGAGAACGTACAACTGCTACTGCAAAGGAGATGTTGGATTTTGCAAAAGCTATCAGAAACAGTATGCTTAACCAACTCGTTGACTATTGTACTAAAAAATTTGGACTGTCTGAGGACGAGGAAGGTAAAGAGTCTCTGACTAATCAGTTGAGGACACAGCTGATTGAAAAGGATGGGTTTGCAAAGATTGATATCTTCGATGCAACACTGAAAACAGAAGATGGCGGCTACATGACGGCAAAATGGGATATCTCTTGTTTTACACAGTCTCCGGCTGTGCAACAGATGCAGTCCTTATGTGATTATGCAGAAAAATATGGGACATTGTTAAATGAAAAACCGTTCCATGAACTGGCTATTTATCGTATTGACATGTTAGGCGAGCAGTTGAAACGCGGAATCACTATGATGGAAGGCAGCTTTCAGAATATTGACAAGGAGTTTGATGAAATTCTGAAGAAGAATTCCATTGAGGCAGAATCAGCACAGGAAGATCCGATTGAGAAGACACATGACAAGATGGTAGAAGTGCTGAAACATAAATTGGAAACGCCAAAATACACGATGACGAATTCTAAGCTGTATGCGTTTTATCGAGGATTTATCAGTACTCTTCGTGATTCCGTCATCAACAAGGGCTATGGTTATGCAAATATCGAGGGAGATGTCATACGCCAGAATGACATTAGCCTGAACATTGTTCCGGAACAGATCAAGAAGCTGAATGCGGCGTATAAAACTATCAACAGAATGATAGAAGGAGTAATTGCTGATTATGCAGAGAAGAAAGGGCTCGACCATGAGGAGAATCCGGAGGGCGGAGCTACTGTCACTAAGAAGTTCAGCGTGGAAGATATTGCAAAAGGTGGAGCTGCATGGGATGAACTGAAGAATGAACCGCTGTGGAGTCTCTATCATGGGGTATATGTATGTATCCGAGATGCGGTAAATGAGATCAATCATTACAAAGATGATGTTGAAGAATATGGAATCAAGAAGGATGCCCAGGTCGGAGAGTATTATGCCAATGTAAAAGATGTCTATCAGATGCTTAAAGACTGCGATACCAATCTTGAAAATTCAGCCATGAGCGGAGACATTGCCAAGACCTATAAGGAAGTGATGGAGTTGCAGCAGGAGTTGACAGCTCTCCGGGAAGATGAGTTGAATCAGGAGGGTGTCCTGCAAGCTGGCAGAAAGCATACGGAAGCGGAGATGATCGCAAAGGGCAGAAGAATCTATATTGCCCTGGCAAAGTGCAATGCACTCAGCGATAATCTGGCATTGAGACGAGATTTTATTGATAATATACAGGGAAGAAATATCTTTAAAATGGTTAACTCATTAAAAATGGGTATCTACAGCCGACTGGCACATGAGAAAAAAGAAGAACTGGCCTGCTATGAAGGCAGCCTTCTGAGAAAAGAGATGAGTGTCCTCATGAATGAAGGCATGAACAAGAAGGATGTGACTGTCCGGGAGCAGGTTATGGAGATGGTAGATACTTATTCCCAGCTCAAGGATAAAATGGATATTTATCTGAAACGGTATGCGGATATAAAGGAAAGCTGCTACTATGTGAAGAATCTGGAATTAAGTCAGGAATCCTTCAACAGACAGATCAAGGAACTCTCCGGTAAAGTGACTGTATCCCTGTGTGACGAAGTGACGAAGGAGATGGAACTGGATAAGAAGCTTCAGCTGGAGCATTTTAACGAGAATAATGGGAAACGCCTGAAAGAGATGGCAGCAAAAACTGATAAAATGGGCAATTCCCTGAATGCCCAGGAGACGGAAGATTGGCTGAACATGGTCTTTGATATGTATGTGGCGTCTGAAAGCTTTGCAAAGGCGGGTATGAATGCAGATGCGATTATGAATAAGATGAATTATCCGAGTATACGTGATAAGGAAGGAAATTATGTGAGCCCGGACAAATGGTTCTTTTCTAGGGGCGACAAGAAAACAAAAAAAGAATGGTGTAAGAAAAAAGTATCAGAACTTCGCAGTCTGTACAATGAGATGTCAGAGAAGTTTGCCCAGAAGACCGGAAATGCAGATAAATTTTTCCGCGATCATGATGAAAAATTCTCCTATATTGATCATTTGATAAATCAGACGAAATTAGGAACACAGCTAAAGATCATGTGGGAAATGGAGTTTGGTGAATTTCTTCAGGCCGATCCGGAGGATAAGGAATTCCTGAATGCATATTGGGAGAGGGCAGAGCAATTTAATCCTCATCATGCAAAGAAACTGGGAATGGAACCAGAGAATCGGGAACTTCTGGAAAAACAGGCTGTTGATGCTTATCGCGAATTGAAGAAGAGTACAAACCTGGAAACTAAATACGACAGAGCCAGTGCAAGATTTCAGGAGAAGAAGGGAACCAAGATACGGGATGCTCTTAACAGATTGAAGAAGGCCAATGGACTGATTACCCAGAATTCAAGCTTTTTCGAGAATGTCATGACGGCAGCCACACAGTTGGAAACCCTGGAAAATAATCCGAATGTGGATTATGCGGTTCTGAAAAAAGAATATCAGAAGGTCATGGATGCGGCGAATGAATATATCAAAGCAAGAGACAACTGGCGGAATGCATGGTCAGATAATGGAAAAGAGCGTCTGGCAGCAGTGAAAGAATTTAAGGAGGCTGTCGGTTCTACCAGTAAGGACCTGGAAGATATCTTAGCGGCATCTTATACGGCTCTAGAAAATACGAAAAAGCAGGTGACAGAGAAATCTACAAAATTAAGAGAATTTCGCGAGAAAATGGCGGCCAACAAGGGTGTATCCGCACAGGATTATCTGATCGAATTCCGGCAGACTTTCAAGGAGGAACTGGAGAATTTCGATAACGAAACCATAACTGGCATTAATGCCGGTGTTGATTATATGGCAGACTTGATGGCAGAGGATATGAAGCTTCACAGACAAGGTGCTAACTGGATTCTGGAGCAGACGGAAGAAATCAGGAAAGAATGCTTTGAAAAGGATCATGGAAGCCTGTCTATGGAAGAACAATATAAGCTTTGGGCGAAATGCTATGGTTTCTATCTGAAATATAAGGATCAGTGTCCGAAAGAAGCGAAGAAGACTTTGGAATCTCTGGAGATACTCAGTAGGGATTATGTAAATGAGGCAGACAGTAAAGAGCTTATGACTGCGATCATAAAAGATCAGGAAATAGCAAAGAAGTGTGCGGCCGGAACGATTAATGACGAATTTACGATGCTGCATCTGAAGTGGAAGTATCAGAAATTCCTGAAGGGTGTGGACGGAAACCTTGGGTTCTTCATCGAAGGATATGAGCAGTTCCGTAAAAGCATGGATGAAGTCAGTAAAAAGGCAGGCAAAAAGATTACGGGACAGTCTGGTACGAAGCTTCTGGCTCAAGCACGTATGGAACTGGATGTAAAACTTCAGGAAACTAGAGACGAACTGGCAAAAAACAACTTTACAGATGCAAAAACCGGAAGTCAGGTGTTGGGAAAACTCCGTGACTGCCTTACAGAACTTACATTTTTTGAGGAAACCTTTGGACATCTTCGGAAAGCGAAAGCCTATGATCAAAAAGAGAACAGCTATCAGGAAAGGAAGGAATATAATACAAGTATCCTGAATTATTATCAGACCCAGAAGGAAAGTCTTGAAGCAATTCTTGCAAGCTATGCGGTCAGGGATATCGTGGTATCGGATATGAATCTTTCCTTTGAAAAGGATCTGAAGAGAAGGCAGGATAAGAAGGCATATGGAACGATTTCTAATGTTAAACTGTCGGATGAAAGACTGAAAGATATTAATAATCTTGCACCTCTGGAAGAGGGAAGTGATATAACATATAGCCAGTATATAAAATTCATCGTCACTACAGAAACAGAGAGAAAACAGCTGGGTGATTTAAAAGAGATGGCGCAGATTGAGCCGGAGATGGCGGAAGAAGTGCAGAAGCAGACAGAAGTCAAAAAGCGGTTTGAACAGTATTTGAAGACACAGAAGGACATGGAGCCGAGACACAGCGAAAGATTGTGCATTGCCTTGCAGAATAGAGCACAGGAATGCGTGAATGCACTTGAAAAGAAACTGTTAAACATTCAGAAGGAGCATCTTGGAAGTAATGAGGAACAGCTGATAGGCTATATCTGCAGTTTGAGCAAACGTTATGATGAGGCTAGGATCCTTGTGGATCTTGCAAATAAGTGGGCAAAAATGAATGAAAATGTGAATATCAACAATTCAAGCTTTGCCAGACTGGTAAAACTTATCAACTACATTGACAGGGAAGCTTCCAAGGCAAAGAAGCAGAGAGGTTTTGAAAAGATTGCCGAAAGCATGAAGGCTCAGGCAGGAGATCTGAAGATGGAAGACGCCAGAATGCATTATTCTACGCAGGAAATCACGAAGAGAAGAGATGAAAACTTTGCCATCAGTTTACGAAACCTTGGCGAGTTGAAGTTTACATCTCTTAACGACATGAGAGTCAATGAGAAAGTAAAAGCAGAGAGAATGCGTTATTCTGTTGAAAGTTATGACAAGATGAAGGTGAAGAAGAATAGTGTGTTCAAGCTGTTTGGGTTCAGACTCTGGGGACAGGAATTATTTTCTATGGATGATTTTATTACCCGTCTGGAACAGTATGCCTTTGAGTATGAGCATAGCTGGGAGATGGAGAAGAAAAGAGCAAACATGGGACAAAACGCTGTTCACGAGTGCCCACTAAATGTGGTAGTGCGAGACCTGAAGCTGCTCAAGGAACTTGCTAAGCGGCTGTCAAATCCGGATAAGCTGGATGAAAAGGAAATCGCAGAGATTCCTGTGCAGTTTAAGAAACTGATGGGAAGTCTTGACAGAAAATTCAATGATGCCTGTCGTGAGGTCATTGGTTATCCGACGAATGATGTGCTCAGAGAAGAAGAAAAAACCGGAAAAATATTCTTTAAGGAAACCGGAGAAGAGTATACGTCAGAATATCGTAAACATCTGGAAGAGGAAGAGAAGAAGCTGAAGAAAGGCTGGGGTCAGCTATATGGAGTACTTCGAGGGATTCCAACGCAGGTAGACCAGTATTTGGATCGGCGTCCGAGCGTGAAGAAGAAGGAACTGAACAGTGATCTGCGAGACAATCACAGGCTATTTATCAGGCAGATGAGTATACTGAAGGCTTCCATAGATAGCAATGAGGCGGAAGATGTACAGGATAAGAAGTTTTTTGAAGCACTTAGACTTTCCAGACTGGGAGAGAATCCATATGCAGAGTCTGCGATGGAACATAATGTCAATATGGAGTGTGCACTCTATAGTCAGTATCTATCCTCTCTGGCAGAGAGCAAATGCTTTAAGCGTTCACAGGATACGATGAAAAAACTGAAGGAGATGACGCCGGAAGCTCGGCAGGAGAATGCAGGGAATGTTTATAATGATTTCATGAAATACCTGACCAGATTTTACCTCTCATCCGGTATCTCTGAGACGTTCTTTAAGAGCATGAAGGAACACATGGATGTACAGATGAAGTTCTATAGAAAGAAATCCATGGATCCACAGGAACTGAGAGAGTTCCAGTATGATGTATTGAAAGAAATGGTGCAGGAGATCGAAATACCGCAAGAAGTTCCAGGCGATTCTCTTATTGCACTGAAAAAAGAAATGGCAGAAATGGACAGGGACGTGCTGAATGCATCAGGAAGTCTTATGATCCGTTGCTTGAACATGATGTATCTGGGAGACAAGGCTGAGAAGCTCAAACTTGATAGTGAAGAATTCTTAAGAGCAGCGGAGTACTTAAACAGCAGTAGCTTGTGGAGATTTATTCTCAGGATGTACAGACGAATCACGACCTATTGGAAAGCCAGAAATGCATAGATTCAGGTGAAGAGGTGCAGGGTGCTACGTTAGCAGATGATGAGCCGGAGATTAGAAAGTTTCTCCGGCTTATTTCCTGTTATTCAGAGAGGCAATGTAATCAAGATCTTTTGGATCGCATACATCATCCCTCTTTACGGTGACGTGTAGAAGCTGAGGGTTAAAATCCAGAAAACTTCCCTTGCTGTCTCCGTGATCATTGGAATGTTTTACCAGAATGCCGACCAGCATAAATGCGAAGCCGAATCCCAGTAGATTGCCTAAAATAAATGCACCGAATCCCATATTATATCCCCTCCTGTCGATCTTTTACATATGAATCTGTGGTTTTGCTTTCTGTCAATTCCACGCTCTTCTTTACTCTATGGAACTTAGCACTACCGATACCAACGAAGATGCCGGTAATAACAAGGATATTAAAAACAAATTTTCCCGGAGAATCGATCATATCCATAAGGAAAAGTCCATAAATAATTAAAAAGGAAAAAAATGAGACTGTCAATCCCATTAAAATAAAGCAGACAGATACCTTTGATTTATTATAGGGAATACCGCCGACAACCTTTCCGGTCTGTCCATTTACTAATATGGTATATGGCTTCTGCTGGTAACGGAAGGTCAGAAACCAGGCCGGTAGCATAGCATAGTCAGTCCTCAGAATCTGACGCTCAGGAGCATTCTGAACAATGGTTACGTTACTGGCATGTACAGTATCCTTGATTGCGGAATTAAACAGATCCTCTGCACGGGAGATTGCAAGTGTATGTAGCTGCTCTGCCGGTACATCATAGCGGTCCGCATAGAATCCAGACAGATAACCGACGTCGAATGGCTGAAGGGCATGGGTATCATATGGCTCCAGTCGTTGCGAAGATTCATCTGCTAATTTTCCGGATGCATCCAGTGTCAGCTGTTTAAAGGTACAATCAGCTTCCCGGTAGAAGAAGACGTCATGCTCATTATCACCGGAGCCTTTTGTTCCACGCAGATAGACCTTATCTTCATAGTGAATGTCAAATAACCAGTATGGGATATAGATTCCCCGTACCCGTTCTACATCAAAGTTCTTAATCTCGTTGGAAATAAAAAATCCTTTTTTTAGCTTCTGGCGGATTGCAATAACAGCCTGATCCTTTGTGACGGAGAAAGGAAGGATATACTTCGGTTTGATTTCAGAGGAGACCCGGCTGAAAATGATGGTCGGCTGTCCACAGTAGGCACAGAAGGTGGAAGACTCCACACCATTGATGGCAAGCTCTGCACCGCAGGCGGTACAGGTGTAAATGTTACATTCCATCGTGTCTTCCGGTTCCGGAGTCCGTTCTGCATCAAAAAGACTTCCACAGCTCGGACACTCCATTTTATTTTTGGCGGGATTATAGACCAGAGCTTTCCCGCAGTTCGCACAATATAGTATCATAATAACTCCCTTTATCTGTAATGATAATTCTGTAAAAATCTTAGCATAGACGGCTGGGTTTGTAAATTCATTCCGGGAGGAATTTTGCAGGAGCAGAGCTACAATAAAAAGGACTGTTAACACCGGAGCGTTCGGGGTATAATATACTGGTAATTTACAAACGCAAAGAAACAGGAGGCTGTAAATATGCAGGGTATGAAGAATATTAATAAGGCAGAGGTTATGGTACTGAAGGAGCAGGTTGCTTATCAGGAGGGACAGGTGGTCAGCAAAACACTGGCGCAGAATGAGGCATTAAGTGTGACTTTGTTTTCCTTTGATAAGGGCGAAGAGATCAGCACACATGCATCCGGCGGTGATGCGTTTGTAACCTGTCTGGATGGTGTCGGAGAGATTACGATTGACGGTGTGAAGTATGAGTTAAAAGAAGGCGAGTCAATCGTAATGCCTGCAGGACATCCACACGCAGTATATGGAAAAGAGCAGTTTAAGATGCTGCTGGTTGTGGTATTTTAAGTTACAATCGTTTGCTAAAATAAGTTTCTGCTTGACAGGATAACGCTGTTATGCTACCATAACGGCGTTATGTAGAAGCGATAGATAGATTGAGGTAGAAATATGAAGAATGATCATGAGACAAAGGAACGTCTCCTTATGTGTGCGAGAGAGGAGTTTTTGGAAAAGGGTTATCAGAAGACCTCCCTGCGCAGTATCTGTAAGAAGGCAGGTGTGACGACCGGAGCCTTGTATTTTTTCTTTCAGGATAAAGAGGATTTGTTCTCAGCCATCGTGCAGCCGACCTTGGATCAGGTACGGGCAATGGCAGAGCAGCATGTGCGGCAGGAGCTGATGATGCTGCAGAATCTTCCGGGAGCGGATGAGGACAATATGCATGATGATCATAATGCAACCGAGCAGATTCTTCATGTATTATATAAGAATTATGATATCTGTCAGATGCTTTTGACGAACAGTCAGGGATCCCGGTATGAGAACTGTCTGGACGAATTCGTGGATCTGTTTGAAAACGGACAGCGTGCATTGGCACAGGAGCAGGCGAAACAGCTGGGCGTACAGCCGCCGGATGATTACATTCTGCATTGGGTGATTCATATCGAGCTGGATGCATATGTGCATGTACTGCTTCATGAGCGGGAGGAAGAAAAAGCACTGAAGCATATGGATCAGGTGCTGGATTATCTGCTATCCGGATGGATGGCATTGTTTCAGAAAAAATAAAAGGCAGTGGGAAAAGAAATAAGCAGGCTATGTCCGGCAATCGGGCATAGCTAAAATACATAACAAAACATAACATCGTTATGTTGACGCAGAAGAGATAAAAAACAGGAGGAAAGAATCATGTATGTTCAGGTGTCAGATGTTAAGAAGAGCTACGGCGAAGGTGGTAGTTTTATTCAGGTGTTGAAAGGGATTACAGTTGGTGTCGATCAGGGAAGTATGTGTGTAATACAGGGAACCAGTGGATCCGGAAAGTCAACTCTGCTTAATTGCATCGGTGGTCTGGACATGGTAGATTCCGGTTCCATTCAGGTGGACGGAAAAGAAATGGTCGGATTAAAGCCGGAGGAGCTTTCCGATTACCGGCGGGATTATCTGGGATTTATCTTCCAGTTTTACAATCTGGTTCCGAATCTGACAGTGCGGGAGAATATACAGGTATGTGAGTATCTGACAGAGAATCCGTTAAATATGGATGAACTGCTGGATATTCTGGGACTGACAGAGCATCAGAACAAGTTCCCATCGCAGTTATCCGGAGGACAGCAGCAGCGATGTGCGATTGCCAGAGCACTGATCAAGAATCCGAAGCTGCTGCTCTGTGATGAGCCGACCGGAGCACTGGATTCCAGGACCTCCAGAGATATTCTGGTTCTGCTTGAAAAGATCAATGCACAGTATGGTACGACCATGCTGATCGTTACACATAATAATGCAATCAAGGATATGGTAGATCAGGTTATTATCCTGAAGGATGGTCTGATCCGGAAAAATTACCGTAACGAGACAAAGGTACCGGCAGCAGAATTGGAGGACTTATAAGATGCAGAAAGTATTACGAAAAAGAATTTTACGTGATTTTAAGACAAATATTCCACGGTATCTGGCACTTGGATTTCTGATTATCTTAAGTATGTATCTGATCGTCAGTATGCTGGGAGCAGCAGAAACGATCATTCGGGGAAGCTTAAAGGCGGATGCCGTTGCACATGTGGAGGATGGTGAGTTCTCTCTGTTCGTGCCGATGCAGGAGAGCGAAGAGGAAGATCTGAGAGCCCGGGGTATCACACTGGAGAAAATGTTCTTTCTGGATTATACCATAGAAGAGACCAAGACACTGCGGTTGTTTGAAAACCGGGAAGAAATCAATCAGATCACCCTGAAAGAAGGCAGCCTGGCAGCAGCAGAGGATGAAGTGGTGTTGGAGCGCCGCTATGCAGAGGTAAATGGAATTCAGGTCGGTGATAAGATCGAGATTGGTGGACGCGAGTTTCAGGTAGTCGGAATCGGTACGGTGCCGGATTATGATAGTACCTTAAAAACACTGGGAGATACCGGATGCGACAGTCAGAATTTCGGACTTGCATTTGTGACAGCAGATACCTATCAGGTAATGCGTAAGGAAGGAAAGAGTGCGAAATCTGAAGAATATTATTATGCCTATCTCTTGAATGACAAGATGACAGATGATGAGTTGAAGGATGAATTAAAGAAGCTGGAATTCTCAGCGGATGATGTACAGGATACATATTTCCAGGAGTACTGGGACCGGACACTGGGCAGAGAGGATGAGCTCCGTGACGGTATTCAGGAGCTGGTAGATGGTGCAGAAGAATTAAAGGATGGATTAAAGGAATTAAGTGATAATAACGGAGCCTTACGGGATGGAGCCGATACGATTCTGGATTCTTACCTGTCAGAAGCCAATAAGGCATTGAGAAGCTATGGAATCCCGACTCTGACCAGAGAGAATTTTGAACGGGTTCTGGAGGCACAGATTCCGGCACAGAGCAGTGCACTGGTACGGATGTCCATGAAGAATCTGCTGCTGGAATTAAAGGAACTAAAATCCTTTGCCGATGGAGTTGACGAGTACACGGATGGAGTTGCGGAGGCATCGGATGGTGCAGAGGAACTGCAGGATGGTGTAAAGGACTTAAAGGATGAAACCGATGACATTATCGATGAAATCTTTGACGCAGATGCCGGGAATCTGATGACCTTTGTAAAAGCAGGAGATAACGCAAGAATTCAGGCAGCATCCGGAGATCAGGAGCTGTACCGGAGTGTCGGAACCATTGCAGGCTGTATTATTCTGGTTTTGATTTCCTATGTATTATCTGTATTTGTGGTACATTCCATTGACCGGGAGAGTTCCGTCATCGGTGCATTATATGCATTGGGTGTAAAGAAGCGGGATCTGATGAACCATTATGTCATGCTGCCGACCGTCATTGCGGCTATTTCCGGTGTGATCGGGACCCTGATCGGTTACAGTAAAGTCGGTGTAAGGGTACAGATGCAGGATTGCTATAATTATTATTCTCTGCCAGATATGAATGTGATCACAATGCCATATCTGCTGATTTACGGAATTGTAGCACCACCGTTGATCTGCTGGATCGTGACCAGTCTGGTCATTAATAAACGACTGTCAAAGCCGGTGCTGACTCTGATCAAGAACGAGCAGAAGGTAAGTAAGGGAAATGATTTTAAGTTAAAGCATATGAAGTTCATGCGGTTATTCAAGCTGCGTCAGATCATCCGGGAGAGAAGAACGGCATTTACGGTTGTATTCGGAATGTTTGTCAGCCTGTTGATCGCGATCATGGCCCTGGAGATATTTGTATACTGTGATAATGTACGGATACAGTATCCGCAGGATACAAAATACGAGTATATGTATACCTATAAATATCCGTCGGAGGATGTACCGGAGGGCGGTTACGAGGCATACGCAAAGACAATGAAAAAGTCCATTTACGGTTATACGTTTGACATCACAGTGCTTGGAATTACAGAGGATAACCCGTTCTTTGATGTAGATCTGAAGGATACCTCCAGTCAGGTTGTGATCAGTTCATCCATCGCCTACAAATATGGCCTGAAGGTTGGAGATGTGATTACCTTAAGGGATGAAGAAGCAGATAAGTTATATGCATTTGAGATATATGACATTACGCAGTATTCTCCGTCCTTCATGGTATTTATGCCATATGATAAGGCTCTGGAGCTTTTTGGAGAACCGAATGATTATTACAATATAGTATTTTCCGATCACGACCTTGGAATCGAATCCGGACGGTTATATTCCACAATAGCAAAGGCGGATGTGGAGAAAGCAGCCGGTATCTTTGTAAACCAGATGAAGGGAATGATCGTTACTCTGGGTGGGGTGTCCGTTGTAATATTTGCGATTGTATTGTATCTGATGATGAAGGTCATGATCGATCGATCCGCATTCAGTATTTCACTGATCAAGATATTCGGATATCGGGATAAGGAGCTGAAGAAGATGTATCTGGATGGTAACTTCTATGTGATTGCCATTGGAACATTGCTCTCGGTTCCTCTCGGAAAAATGATCATGGATGCCGTTTATGAACCGGCATTCACACCAAACGTAGCCTGCGGTGTTGATAAAGCATTCTCTGTGTGGATCTATCTTGGAATATTCGCACTGGTATTTATCCTGTACTTTATCATCAATCATCTGCTTATCCGGAGAATCCGGCAGATGATTCCTGCGGAAGTACTGAAGAACCGGGAGTAATGTCTCCCAGCAATTATCCGGCAATCTGGAAAATATTAACCAGAAATATCATTGCCAAACCATAGTAGGTGACAACTGCAACCAGGTCATTGACTGTTGTAATGAGTGGTCCGGAAGCAACCGCCGGGTCAATATGAAGCTTATGAAAGAACATCGGAATCACGGTTCCGATCATGCTGGAGATCACCATTGCAACGATCAGTGATACACCTACACAGCCGGAGATCAGGAAAGCCGGCATCCATGCATAGCCCTTAAACAGGTGGGTATAAATGCCCAGAAATACCAGAGCCATGGCACCGAGACTTGTACCATTTAAGAATCCGATCTTCATTTCTTTCCAAAGTAACGATAGCTTCTTGCGGGCAGTCAGGGATTCATCCATGAGAACCCGGATGGTAACGGCCAGAGACTGGGTTCCGACATTTCCTGCCATATCGAGAACCAGAGACTGGAAGCAGATCACGATTGGGAGCACCGCAACTACGGATTCGAAGATGCCGACCACAGAGGAGACTGCCATTCCGAGAAATAACAGGATGATCAGCCATGGCAGACGCTTCTTCATACTGACCATGATTGATTCCTTCAGGTCGTCCTCAGAAGTCAGACCTGCCAGCTTTGCATAGTCATCACCCATAGCATCATCGACCAGCTCTACAATGTCGGTTGCGGTCAGGATACCGGCAATTCGACCATCTTCGGTCAGAACCGGCAGGGAATCCTCTTCATAATCTGCAATCTTTTCAATACAGACGTCAATTTTCTCATGCTCTAACACATATGGATAAGAACTACTGATAATATCCCGGAGATTGTCATTCTCACGGGCAATGATCAAATCCTTTAAATCAATCGCACCGGAGAATTTTCCGTTCCGATCCATAACATAGATCGTGGAGATATTGTCATGCTCACCGGCCTGCTTTACTAATGCACTCATAGCAGCACGGATGGTAAGTGTGTCCGGAATACAGATAAAGTTGTTTGTCATACAGCTTCCGATCTCATCTTCATCATAAGAGAGCAGCTTCCGGACATTCTTCTGTGCATCTTCATCCAGAAGCTTGACGATCTCCTGTTTCTTTTCATCCGGAAGATAATCCAGGACGTCCAGAGCATCATCCGCATCCATATAGGAAATGACTTTGGCAGCACGTTCTACCGGCAGTTCCTCCAGATAAATCTCGACATCATCCAGGTAGGAGAAGACCTCTGCTACCCGCTGGACACCAAGAACACGATACAGGTGCTTTCGCTCATTTTCTGTAAGCTGGGTGATCGCCTCTGCAATATCACGCTCATGATAATCGGACAGTCGTTTTAACAGACTGGTATCGTTTTTTGTAGTGTGAATGATTTTGATCAGTTCATTTGTATAATTGGTTCTGGTTGTGATTTCTTTTTTCATTTCTGCCTCCTTATCTCCGGAACGTTCCGGTGTGATGCCGGAGCATAACAAGACAGAATGTAGCTAGTTCTGTTTTATGAATAGCCACATTCCTCCATATGCTGATACATCACATAACTGAATTCGACCTATACAATCGCAACTATCCATAAAATTCACCTCCTGGTATTAGAATTAAGATAAGGTTCTTTTTTAACCGAAGTGATTATAGCAAAAAACAGCTGATTTCACAACCGGAAATATGTAAGAAATATGTGAAAAAAATGTAAAACCGGATTCTGATTTATAGGTTGCGGGCAGAGGTAGTCTGGGTTATACTAAATGCATGTAATGAATGAATAACAGCGGAGGAATGAAAAATGGATATGAATATCGTTTGTTTAGACTTAGAGGGTGTATTGGTTCCGGAGATCTGGATCGCATTTGCGGAAGCGAGCGGAATCCCGGAGTTAAAGAGAACGACCAGAGATGAACCGGATTATGAGAAGCTGATGAACTGGAGAATCGGGATCTTAAAAGAGCACGGTCTGGGACTGAAGGAGATTCAGGAGACAATTGCGAAGATTGATCCGATTCCGGGTGCAAAAGAGTTTTTGGATGAATTAAGAAGCATTACCCAGGTAATCATCATCAGTGATACCTTTACCCAGTTCGCAGGCCCTCTGATGAAGAAGCTGGGCTGGCCAACCATCTTCTGTAACTCTCTGGAGGTAGCACCGGACGGAGAAATCACAGGATTTAAGATGCGGATCGAGAACTCTAAGCTGACAACCGTAAAGGCACTGCAGTCAATCGGATATCAGACGATTGCCAGTGGTGACAGCCATAATGATCTGGGTATGATTCAGGCAAGTAAGGCGGGCTTCCTGTTCAAGAGTACCGAGCAGATCAAGAAGGATCATCCGGAGCTGCCAGCATATGAGACCTATGATGAGCTGATGGCAGCAATCAAGGCGGCTACCCTTCGATAGCTGCCTCAGACTGTAGACAAAGCGGCAGATACGTGTTTTCTGTATTTATATATTAATTATTAGCGGCACCTTCGTAAACAGCTTCATTGGTGAATTCGATTCCCAGCTTCTTAAAGGTATTCATATCCACGGCGGAAAGGATGGCCGATACATGAAGCTGACAGCCGGACAGCTTCGGTAGCTGTTCCAGAGCAAGCTTCGCATTCGGATCGGAGACTGCACACATGGAAAGGGCAATTAAAACCTCATCGGTATGGAGTCTTGGATTGCGGCTGCCCAGATAGCCGGTTTTTAGCTGCTGGATCGGTTCAATGAAGGTGCGGGAAATCAGATGCACCTCTTTATCGATGTTACCAAGTACCTTGATCGCATTTAACAGAACAGCGGAAGCCGGACCGAGCAGATCGGAGGTAGAGCCTGTGATGATGGTTCCGTCCGGAAGCTCCAGTGCGGCTGCGGCAGAACCGTTCTCTCTCGCCAGATCATTGGCAACCGGTACAACGACACGGTCGTTTACCGTGATCTTAGCCTGCTTCATGATCAGTTCCTGCTTGTAGACCTCCTCTTTTGCTGCCTCATCTTTAACAAATCGGTTCAACGACTGATAATATCTCCGGATAATCTCCTGTCTGGAAGCCTCCTTGCAGACCTTATCATCAATGATGCAGTTACCTGCCATATTAACACCCATATCGGTAGGGGACTTATATGGGCAGTGGCCGTAGATACCTTCAAACATAGCAGCGAGTACCGGATAGATCTCGATATCCCGGTTATAATTGACGGTGGTCTCGTTATAAGCCTCCAGATGGAAAGGATCAATCATATTGACGTCATTCAGATCGGCGGTTGCAGCCTCATATGCCAGATTGACCGGATGCTTCAGAGGAATATTCCAGATCGGGAAGGTCTCGAACTTGGCATAGCCGGCTTTGATTCCGTTCTTATTCTCATGATAGAGCTGGGACAGACAGGTTGCCATCTTTCCGCTGCCCGGGCCCGGTGCGGTTACGATCACCAGAGGACGGGTGGTCTTGATGTAATCATTCTTGCCATATCCCTCATCACTGACGATCAGATCAATATTATTCGGATACCCCTCAATCGAATAATGATGGTACACATGAATGCCGATAGCTTCCAGCTTCTTCTGGAACAGGTCGGCGGAAGGCTGACCGGCATAGCGGGTAATGACCACACTGCTGACATACAGCCCCTTCTTCTTATATATATCAATTAATCGGAGTACATCCTCATCATAGGTGATGCCGAGATCATGCCGGATCTTATTCCGCTCGATATCGGCAGCATTGATGGAAATGATCATTTCTGCCTGATCAGCGAGCTGAAGAAGCATCTGCAGCTTACTGTCCGGTGCGAAGCCCGGAAGAACCCGGGAGGCATGGTAATCATCCAGTAATTTTCCTCCGAATTCCAGATATAATTTGTCTCCGAACTGGGAAATCCGCTCTCTGATGTGGGTGGACTGCATGGACAGGTATTTATCGTTGTCGAATCCAATACGTTTCATTGAAAATCTCCTTCGCAAATTAATAAAACATGGTGGTGCCGAAAATAAAAGTACCAAATATGAGAATATCACATTGTGAGGAGAAAATACAGAGAAAACGTATAAAACGGACGAAATATGGAGGGGCACCGGAAATGAAGGGAGAAATGGTTGACAGCCAAAATCAGGCGGTGCTATAATTCGTTGATTAGAAAAACCTAACCACAAATAAAAAAGAGAAAGACAGAGTTAAAACAATAGAGCAGAAAAGGAGTGTATGCTCATGAGAAGAAGTGATCGCGAGGTTACGGATATAGATCAGATAATGGAGATCGTGGATCAGGCAAAGATCCTTCATCTGGGAATGTTTGCAGAGGGATACCCATATATCGTCCCGCTGCATTATGGCTACGAGTATGAGAATGGAGTCCTGACCTTTTATCTGCACAGTGCCGGGGAAGGACGGAAGCTGGATCTGCTCCGGGAGAATCCGCATGTATGTGTAGAGCTGGAAGCGAATGTGGAGCTTGTTTCGGGACATGATATTCCGTGCAGATATGGTGCAGCATTTTCGTCGGTGATCGGAACCGGAAAGGCAGAGATCGTCGGTGAGGAACAGGAGAAGATAAAGGGTCTGAAGCTGTTAATGGTACATCAGACCGGACGGGAGTTTGACATTAACGAAACAATGGCGGCCAGTGTTGCGGTCTTAAAGGTTACAGTTACAGATTTTACAGCAAAGAAGAGGAGCTAAGCTTTCGGCATAGTTTAAGATGGCGTTTAACTCACAGGCATGCTATAATAAGTCCGAAAGAAACAACACGATAACAGAACAGGGGGAATAGACGTGGCAATCAAGAAGAATTACTGCATTTTCTGTGGAAAAGAACTGGCCGATGGAAAGTGTGTAGCCTGTGGACGTGAGGCGAAGCCGTCAATCTCATTTGACGGGTTGGAATATCAGAGGGTTCCGGCAGAGGTAGCGGAAGTATTTGGCGTTCAGAAAAAGAAGTTTTTCGGAAATAATCTGTATTTTGTAAAAGAAATGATCAAGAATGGAGATCTGCAGATTGCAGATGTTTATTTTGATGATGTATATAAGACAGAATATGAGAATTCTGGCGATTCGGAAACGGAGTATAATTATTATATTCAGTTCTCAAGCCCAGATCAGGCACCGTGTGAACGCGATTGTGAGGTTAAGGTCGGACAGTACCGGAAGATCAAGCAGATGCTGCAGGATGGTCAGCATGAGGGTAAGCTGCTCTGGGGTAAATGGAAAAAGAAGAATTACTACTATGTGTTTACATTGCAGGACAGAACTCTGGAGACAGCCTTGAAGACCAGTTTGGCAGAGTCACTGATGGACTACGGAACGGAAACAGAAAAGCGCAGGATCCCACCGAAGGGGGGATTCGGCAACTCCGCAGCAGATAAAGCATTTGATGCAATCTGGGATAACACGATTGGAAAATTATAGGAGCTTGATTTCAAAGGTGGCTTAAAAATAGTATATAAGATACATAAGAACAGCAGCAGGTGACGGAAAGCATCTGCTGCTATTCTTATTGACAAACAAAAATAGAGTGTATATATTGAATATATACAATATACCTATATGTAAAGGAATGAATATGGATATTATTATTTCAAACAGTTCCGGTGTTCCGATTTATGAGCAGATCGAGGAACAGATCAAGGGACAGATTATGGCGGGGCAGCTGGCAGAAGGGGACGCTCTTCCATCCATGCGTGTGCTTGCCAAAGAATTAAAGATCAGTATCATCACGACGAAGCGTGCCTATGAGGATCTGGAGCGGGATGGGTTCATTGAGTCCATAACCGGAAAGGGGAGCTTTGTGAAGAAGATCAACGGTGATATTGTCCGGGAAGGGCTGCTGTTTGCGATTCAGGAGCTTATGGAAGCGGCCGTTGACAAAGCCGTTCTCGGAAAGATTTCACAGGAGGAATTGCAGGAGATGCTTGCGTTGCTGTATGAGGAGAGGAGCCGGAGGTAGAGGGTAGTATGGAAGAAGGAACAAATGTAATTGAATTAAATGGTGTGGTAAAGGATTACGGAGATTTTAAGCTGGATCAGGTCAGCTTTGCGGTACCGGAAGGAAGCATCTGTGGATTTATCGGACAGAACGGAGCAGGAAAAACCACAACGATCCAGCTGATTCTGGATGCAATCCGGAGGGATGCCGGTGAGATTCGGGTATTCGGAGAGAGCATTGACCGGGATTCGGTAGCATTGCGCGAGAAGATCGGGGGTTGTATTCGATGAAATGGGCTTCCATGATTTTCTGACGGCACGGGACATTAACCTCATGATGAAGAATATCTATAAGGAATGGAATGAGGAGCAGTTCTTCGAATATCTGAAACGGTTCTCCCTGCCAACGAAGAAACGGTGCGGAGCGTTTTCACGCGGTATGCGGATGAAGCTCCAGATTGCAACGGCACTGTCGCACAATGCGAAGCTGCTGATCATGGATGAACCGACCAGCGGACTGGATCCGGTAGTACGGAATGAGATGCTGGAGATTTTCAGGGAATATGTTCTGGAAGAAGATCATACAATCCTGCTTTCTTCCCATATCACCGGTGATCTGGAGAAGCTGGCGGATGAGGTGGTATTTATTGACGGTGGCAGGATCGTGCTGACCGGTAATAAGGATGAATTAATGGAAAGTCATGGAATCTTAAAGTGTCGGAAACAGGATCTGTCATTGATTGATATGAGTCTGGTGGTTTCTGTTCAGTTATCTTCATTCGGAGCGGAGATTCTGGTCAATGACCGGCATGCCTGTGAGAAACAGTATCCGGATATGGTGATAGAACCGGCAAGTCTGGAAGAGATTATGATCTATTATGTAAATCGGGCGCATGGCATACGACCGGATGGTGAATAGGAGGCAGATATGAAAGGGTTATTGATCAAAGATTTCTTCTGCCTGAAACGGCAGCTCTTTACATTTATATGTATCTGTGTCGGAGTTTTACTGGTATCGGTTCTGGTTCTGATCAGCTCCGAGCATGGAAATCTGGCAAATGGATTTCGGAATATGATTGCGGATGGCGATCTGACAGCGGAGCAGGTAGCCACGCTGATGCAATATTGTATGATTTTCGTACTCCTGATACCGATGGCATTTACCGGAAATGTGGCAGATGTATTTCTGGATGACAGAAATGCGTCCTTTCAGAAGCTTGCGGGAGCATTGCCGATTTCTGTTGCGAAGCGTGTGGCAAGCAGATATATCACCGGACTCAGCTTTACCATGGTCGGATTTCTGATGGATACGATCATTATCTTTGTGCTGTCAAGGCTGACGAAGTTTATGGCGTTTGCCGATTTTTTCGGTGCGATCGTGAGCTTTGCATCCTTTATGATCATTTATCTGGCACTGTTTATTCTGTTTGAATATTTGCTGGGCGTGGACCGGACCTCGATTGCACAGATCCTGCCGGTCATTCTGGTCGGGGCAGCGTTGATCATTCCGCATATAAAGGAGATTGGAGCTATTTTTCTGGAGGAGGATGCGGCGTTGAATATCCAGGCAATCCCGGAGTTCTTAATGCATAAGTCCTACATCCCTGCATGTGCGGCGATTGTCATACTGGCCGGTTCTTATGGAATCAGCGTCCGGATCGCTGAACGAAAGCGGGGTGTTGCATAATGGGCGGATTGCTTTATAAGAATTTTGTTGTGGTCAGGGGAAAGCTTCTGGTATTCGGACTGCTTGGACTGACGATCCTGTTTCTGCTGCTTCGGCTTCTTCTGCCGGGTGGTGATCTGGTGCTTGCGGGAGAGGGATATCTGGCGGACAGTATGACAGATGATGCAATGATCGGGTTTATCTGTGATACCGGTCTGGCGTGCCTGCTTGGGTGTATAGAGCTGGTACTGATCGTGGTTCCGCTTTCTGCATGGACCGGCAGTCTGCTCCGGGCAGATGAGAAGAATCAGACCCGCAGGATGATACAGGTGCTTCCGTTTCAGAAACATGCGTATATCGGCTCGGTATATTTGTTTTTTGGAATTACATATTATGTGATACTTTCCCTTATGCTTTTCTGGACAATTATATTTAATGCAAATGCGGGAGAGAATATCCTGCAGGAAGCAGTCAGTATGAATGGACAAATGCTATGTCTGCTTGTGGCAGCTGCAGTGATCATTCTGGCGATAGAACTCCCGATTATCATTACGCTGGGAACGAAGAAGGGAATCATGATCAAACGATTGTTTCTGCTGGCATTGGTACTGGGTGCATTTGCATATCTGCTGTTTGGAGACTTGAGTGTCTGGACCGGATTTGATCTGTATGTGCTTGTCAACTGGATAGAGACCCATCAGAGCCTGATCATAGGTCTGGAAGTGGGGATGCCGGTGCTGGCGCTTGTGCTGTACTGGCTTTCGTATCGGCTTACCTGCCGGTTAAATGAGAATCGGGAGGTGGATTTCTATGACTAAGAAACGATTATTTCTATATCTCGGGCTGACCTTTGGCCTGACCTGGGGCGTGTTTCTGCTCTGGATCCTGAGTGGAGGCATATATCTGGATGAAGAGGGCAGCCTGACACCGATGGCGAGTCTGATCGGCGGGATTGCCATGCTGTGTCCGACGCTGGGAATGCTGCTTACCAGACGACTGACGAAGGAAGAGTTTGCATTCTCCGGAACGGATTCCATGTTGCTTGGGATCAATCTTAAAAATAAGAAATGGATTTTTTATCTTATGGTGATGATACTGCCATGGATCTATTTTGAACTGGGAAATGGATTGCGTTTGCTGCTGTCACCGGAAGCGTTTTCGACAGAGGTGGCAGAGGAGCTTGGAAGCCTGCTGTTTATACAGCCGTTTGCATTGATCTTGAATGGAGTTATTGTTTCCTTTGCGGCACTGGGTGAAGAGCTGGGCTGGCGAGGCTATATGATGCCGAAGCTGTTAAAGCTCATGGATGCGAAATGGGCGGTTCTGGTCGGAGGCATAATCTGGGGCATCTGGCATTGGCCGATGATCTATATGGGACATAATTTCGGTTTTGGTTATTGGGGGTACCCATTTACCGGATTTGCGGCCATGTGTGTGATGTCGGTGGCAATCGGTACGATTCTGACCTATGTGACCTGCAGGACAGGCTCCATCTGGCCGGCGGCAATCCTTCATGCGGTAAATAATGCCTCACCGGGAATCCTGCAATATTATTCTGATGGCAGTAAGGTCTCCGGCTGGAAAGGCGACAGTGTGGCTTCTTCGTTGATCATGCTGCTGCCGATGATTGGAATCAGTGTGATATTTTATGTGCTGCTTTGCAAGAAAACAGACAAAAAATAAAATAAAATGACAGAACGATGAATGCAGAATTTGAAATGGAATAATACAGGCTTTTCCGGCACATACTACTCGTAAAAACGAAAAGGAGCCGGGAAAATATGGCAGAATCAGATAGTATTAAACTGTTGCGGGAGTGTGATGCCGGAATCAAAATGGGTGTCACATCCATTGATGAGGTGCTTTCTTATGTGAAGAATTCAACCTTTCGTAAATTATTGACAGAGTGCAGAAATAAGCATGAGAAGCTTCGGGAGGAGATCCAGATGCTTCTGCTCGCCAGTCAGGATGACGGGAAGGATCCGAATCCGATTGCAAAGAGTATGTCGTGGATAAAAACGAACGTGAAGCTGGTCATGGATCAGTCGGATGAGACCATTGCAGACCTGATGACGGACGGATGCAATATGGGCGTGAAAACGCTGCACAGATATCTGAATCAGTATCGGGGCGCGGAGGAAAAGACAAAAGACATTGCAAAGCGCCTGATCAATCTGGAGGAGAAGCTGACGGTGGATATCCGGGCATATCTGTAATAGTTCATAACATACCCCTCTCTCTGTAATCTTATTATATGATTGCAGGGAGAGGGGTATGTGTATTTCAGGGAAAGAATTGACGGAAATAAAATCAGCAATGTATAATGAGACTGATCATGCAGGGAGGTGTCTGCAGGTCAAGTAGGGATATGGTTATAACCGGATAGGAGTTATCAGTAATATGCAAGAGGATAAAAGAATAGATCCCGGATTACAGGGAAATGAGAAGATAGAAGCGGCAATTGCCGGACTGCAGCAGGAGCCGTCCCAGGAAGCACTGGCGCATGCACTGACAGTCATTCGGCGCCGGATGCAGGAACAGGGCCAGTTGATCGTAGCAGTGGAACCGCCGGGACCGGATGGACAGATTCATCTGCAGGCGACACAGACTCCGGATGGAGGAATATGGTGGCTGGCATTTACCGGCTTTGAAGAGGAGTTAAAAGGCGGAGACAGTGTGAAATCCACATTCCTGGCGGATATAGATCAGCTGTTTCATTCGGCTCTGCAGGTGGACGAGCTGAAAGGGGTAATCCTGAACCCATGGAACTGCACACTGATGCTGGATAAGGCGCTGATGAAGCTGGTGCTGGGGTGATACAGGGATTATGAAGAGTGAAGCTGTAAACAAGGGTCGTGAATAAAAGGTATAGAACGTAGGGAGTGCCTATCAATGTGGATATACAGCCGTATATTCTTGTATAAAACAAAAAAGATTGCAAATAAAAACTTGCATTTTTACACGCTGTAATATATAATGAAAACACGATGTAAAGATGCAAGTTTTATTTTGTGCATGATAATCAAATACCTGTCTGAGGAAACCGTCTGATTAAAGATGACATCATTTCTGAATGAAAGTCATGGATGGTGTTACAGATACAGGTTCATAGGCATATCTGCCGGAAAATCAGAAATGTAAAAGGTCGAAGAGTGAAGAGAAAGAATTGCGTACTGCAGAACGTAAATAAATATAAAAATATACTTGAAAAGTATACCGAAAAGAGATAAAACATGGAAAAGGAAAATATATGGGAGAAAGCACAGCAGCGAATGCGGTGAATGAAAATCTACAGACAATCCACCGGTATGTGGAAAGAGTGAAACATAACAGAGAGGCAGGTGCAGCATATATGAGAACACGGGAATGGATCACGGAAGCGATTGATCTGGGCTGGGAGCATGGCGTGGAACGCGGCAGAGAAGAAGGCATGCGGCAGGGAATACAAGAAGGTATAGAACAAGGTATAAAAGAAAAAGAAAGGATTAATCAATTAACGATTCTGCTGATCAGTCAGGGACGGCAGGAGGATCTTCTGAGAGCGGCACAGGATCAGAAATATCAGCAGGAACTTTTGGAAGAGTTTAAGTTATAAGAAGAGGCACCAGTATTTTGTATTGAAATATTACGGAGATTCTTAGTATAATAAGGAGCAATATGCAATACAAGGAGAATGGATCATGAAACGAGAATCATTTAAATCCCGTCTGGGATTTTTACTGGTGAGCGCAGGATGTGCGATCGGAATTGGAAATGTATGGAGATTTCCTTATGTAGTAGGACAGAACGGCGGCGGATTATTTGTACTGCTTTATCTGATATTTCTGGTTATTATGGGGCTTCCGGTGCTGACGATGGAGCTGGCGGTCGGACGTGCCAGTCGTAAAAGTGCGGTACTTGGATATAAAGCATTGGAGAAACCGGGCAGTAAGTGGCATATTCATGGCTGGGTGGCAATCTTTGGATGTTATATGCTGATGATGTATTATACAACGGTTTCCGGCTGGATGGTGACCTATTTCTATAAGTTTGCAACTGGGCAGTTTGTACATGGAATGACAGCGGATGAAACGGGAGAGGTATTCAATAATCTTTTGGCGGATCCGCTTCAGATGGGGTTCTGGATGGTGCTGACCGTAATTGCAGGCTTTTTGGTTTGCAGTCGTGGATTACAGAATGGTCTGGAACGAATCAGTAAGGTGATGATGACGGCACTGCTGGTTCTGATTCTGGTACTTGCCGTTCATAGCTTTACATTATCCGGAGCCGGAGAAGGTATCCGATTCTATCTGGTGCCGAATCTGGAGGCGGTTCGGACGATTGGTATAGGCAATGTGATTTCGGCTGCCATGAATCAGTCGTTTTTCACCTTGAGTCTTGGTGTGGCAGCAATGGAAATTTTCGGAAGCTATATGAGTAAGGATCATACTCTGGTAGGAGAGGGAATTCGGATCTGTGCACTGGATACATTTGTTGCGCTGATGTCCGGTCTGATCATATTCCCGGCATGCTTCAGTTACGGAGTTGAAGCCGGCGCGGGACCGAAGCTTATTTTTGTGACCTTGCCGAATGTATTTGCGAATATGGCGGGCGGAAGACTTTGGGGAAGTTTGTTCTTCCTGTTTATGACGTTTGCCAGTTTTTCAACCGTAATTGCTGTATTTGAAAATATAATGTCATTCTGCATGGATATGTTTGGGTGGAGCAGAGGAAAGGCAGCACTGATCAATTGCATCATTATATTGGTTGCCAGCATGCCATGTGTACTCGGATATAATGTATGGAGTAATCTGCACCTAATCGGTGGCCGGGATGTCCTGGATAGTGAGGACTTTATTGTAAGTAATCTGCTGCTTCCGCTTGGTTCCCTGGTATACCTGATGTTCTGCGTAACCAAATGGGGCTGGGGCTTTGACAACTATCTGGAGGAAGCGAATACCGGCAGCGGTATGAAGATAGCGAGATGGCTGAAGCCGTATTTTCAGTTTATCCTTCCAGTTTTGATTCTGATCATACTGATTCAGGGGTTGATATAAATCAAGACCATATGATAATGCACCGGGAATTCGGCTTGGAAAACAGAAATATAAACAAGAAAGTACGACTGGTATGTTAAGATTTTCTGCAATCCGGCCGATATGTTAATCATAAGAGAAAATCAGGTTTCGGAATAACGGATCAAGGACGATAGCTTATGAAGAACCTCTGATCAAAAGGGGTGTAAGAATGAGAATTAATCATAATATCACGGCAATGATTGCCAATAACACATTAAATAAAAACCATGATGCCATGGCAACTGCGATTCAGCGGTTATCTTCCGGGTATCGGATTAATCAAGCAAAGGATGATTCTGCAGGTCTGGCGATTTCACAGAAAATGCGGACACAGATCCGTGGGCTGCAGCAGGCGAATCGGAATGCGGGTGATGGTATTTCTGCAATTGAAACGGCAGAGGGAGCGCTGACGGAGGTTCATGCAATGTTACAGCGTATGCGGGAACTTGCGGTCAAGGCAGCAAATGACACGAACTGTCCGGAGGATCGTCAGACGATTCAGGATGAAATTGACGTTATGAAAGAAGAGATTCAGCGGATTTCGGATACAACACAGTTTAATCAGAAGAAGCTGCTGAATGGAGATATCGGACGTGCGACCTATATTGATACCGGAGCAGTTGTGAAAGGTGTCAGTGCATTGGAAATATCAGATGCAGTGAACCTTGATTCCTATAGCATCCGGATTACACAGGATGCCAGACAGGCTGTATCGGTAGGTGGTACACTTGCTATGGGCGCCGGAGATAAGATTACAAAGGAACAGGCCGGAGTGATCACGCTGAATGGTGAGTCGGTAGAAATTAATGAAGGCGATACTGCCGAGGAAGTTTATACAAAGATACAGAATTTATGTGATTGGACCGGTAATAAAGCATTTACGGTTGATGATCTGGATACCACAGCAGGATTACCGGAAAATGCAGGCTATGTTCCGAGCAGCAATGGCTTTGGAAATGGCGGACAGCTGGTTATTGTGTCAGATCATTACGGATCGGCAGAACGGATAGAATTATCCTGCAATAATAAGCAGTTAAGTAATCTGCTTGGAATCAGTGACAGTGTTGTGACCGGTACGGATGTACAGGCAACCATGTCAAACGGATTTTCACCGACAGCTACAATATCCGGTTCCGGTAATAGAATAACCGTTAAGGACAGCAGTGGATTTGAAATGGTGCTGGAAGCAAAGCAGGGAGCCTGTGGAACGAAGTTCCAGGATCCGACCATGGCAGCAGGCGGTACGGCAACTGCAACCGGTGGCACTGCGTTTGATGCTGAGATAGAGGTGATCAGTGCCGGACAGATGGTATTCCAGATTGGTGCAAACCAGGAGGAAACGATGGCAGTCACGATACCGAATATGTCTCCGAAGATGCTCGGGCTGGATGAGTTAAATGTTGTATCTTCATCGGATGCCAGAGATGCGATTGATACACTCGAGGCAGCCATTCAGAAGGTATCGGATGTCAGAGCAAAGCTGGGTGCATATCAGAACCGTCTGGAGCATACAGAAGACAGTCTGGAAGTATCCGAAGAGAGTATGACCAATTCACTGTCCAGAATTATGGACTGTGATATGGCAGAGGAAATGACGAATTATACACAGCAGAATCTGTTGACACAGACAGCAACGAATATGCTGGCAAAAGCCAATGCACATCCGGAAAGTATTCTGCAGTTATTGCAGCAGGGCTAGGAATTGCTAAGAAGATAATTCCTTTTTAATGGAGGAACGTATGACAAAAGAACAGATTCAGGTATATACAAAAAGAATCACACAGGCAAATGCTTCCGGACTGGCAGTGATCCTATATGATTTGATAATCACATGCATAGAAGAAGGGAAGACGGCATATGAGGCCGGACAGGCAGAGGAATTTGAACGGGTAATACTGCAGGCACAGTCGTTTTTACAGGAGCTGATGTCGATGTCAAAGATGGAGAATCAGACAGGATATGATGTTATGGCATTATATCTGTTTATCAGCAAGCAGTTATTGCTGTCTGTGGTGAAAAAACAGCCGGTCAATCTGGACGAATGTCTCGGCTATCTGAACAGGCTTCGGGTTTCTTTTGCAAAGCTGGCAGAAACAGACACGGATGAACCGCTGATGGAGCATGTACAGCAGGTGTATGCAGGACTTACCTATGGCAAAGGCTATCTGAATGAAAGTGTAGATCTGGCAGGAGATCCGAACCGAGGGCTGAAAGCCTGAGACCGGGCTCAGCCGGAAGAAACAGGTGTCATGTCGATTTGAGGTGGCAGATTCCTGATAAAAATCCCTTGTAAAATCAAGAAAATCGGTTTACAATAAAAGAAGTGACTATAAGGGAGGATACAACAATGGCAGATAAGGAATGCATTTTTTGCAAGATAGCGAATGGAGAAATCCCATCAGCAACAATATACGAGAACAGTGACTTTCGGGTGATTTTGGATGTGGCTCCGGCAAATCGGGGACATGCATTGATTATTCCGAAGGAGCATTTTAAGGATATATTTGATATTGATGCAGTGACCGCCGGAAAGTTATTTTCACTGGCAACCGAAGTGGCAAGAGCCATGAAGAGTGTGTTGCATTGTGACGGTATGAATATCGTACAGAACAATGGTATTATTGCCGGACAGACAGTCTTTCATTTCCATCTTCATCTGATACCACGGTATGAGGGAGATCAGGTAGATCTTCACTGGGCACAGGGCGAGACAGTCCCTTCGGAGCTTCAGGAACTGGCAAAAGAGATTCGTAAGAAAATATAAAACAAACCAGAGATGGTACATAAAAAGAATGGCAGAAAAGAACCTTGGAATGAGGTTCTTTTTTCTGCTTTTTTATAGTGCATTTTGTATTTTGCTATGATATAATTATGCCAGTTTATAGAATAGTTAGGAGGTTCGTGACATGGCAAGGGATGAGATGTTTAAAACAGTGTCCTTCGGCGGATATGATAAGGCAGTTGTAGATGAGTATGTAGCAGAGACTAATCGGAGTCATCAGAGTGACATTGCAGATTTAAAGACAACCATTGGAAAACTGAGCGAGACGGTTCGTACCCTTCAGGTAGCGAAGGAACAGGTAAAGTCAGCGGCCAGCGAAGATATTGAAAAATTAAAATTAGAAATCCAAAGTGCATTTGAGGAGACGGATGCGGTGAAGCATAAGCTGGAAACACAGATTTCAGAGAAGAATGCCCTGCAGGCCTCTTATGATGAAAAGAGTACACAGGCGGACGAGCTTCAGAGACAGTTGGAAGAGCAGACCGCAGAGTTGCAGCGGCAGCTGAATGAACAGAAATCCAGAAATGATGCTCTGACAACAGAAATGGAACAGAAGAAGACGGAGTATGAATCACAGCTGGCAAGATTGGAAGCAGAGAAAGAAGAACAGGCGGCGATTGCACAGAGAACCCTGGAGGAGCAGGAGGCAAAGTCACAGGCAGATTTGGAGGAGCAGCAGTCAAAGGCAAGGGCAGTCCTTGAGGACAATGTCTCTCAGGCAAGGGCAGATTTGACTGCACAGGTAGATGCAGTGAAGCAGGAGAAGGACAGAGCCATTCAGGAGCTTAAGGAGAACTATGAGGGGAAGCTTCAGGCACTGAAGGAGGAGCAGGAGGCAGCAACGGCTGCTATGAAGACAGCGTATGAGACACAGATAGCACAGGTTCGGGAAGAAGCGAAGGCACAGTGTGGGGAATACGAGACAGTAAAGGATGAGCTGGAGACCATGAAGGAACGAGAAGCATCCTTTGCATCGAAATATGAAGCAATCTCCAAGACACTGATCGAGGCACGGGAACGTGCAGATAGGGTTGTTGCAGATGCAGAAGAAGAGAGTCATCAGATGCAGATGCGGACGGAAGAGAAATGCCAGGAGATGATCCAGACCACAGAGGACACACAGGCGGAAAGACTGGCACAGACTGAGGCAGAATGCGATGAACTGACCCGTGTGACAAAGGCAGAATGTGAAGAACTGGCACAGGCGACCAGAGATGAGTGCAAGAGTATGATCGCGGAGACAGAACGTCAGGTATACCTGATAAAGCTACAGGTACAGGAGCAGTGTGATAATGTAAATGCATACATGGAGAGCATGTTCCTCTCCATTGACAATCTGGCTGCAGCATGCAATAAGACAAGAGAGATTGCAAATGCAGGCTTCTCGCAATTTCCACAGGAGAAACAGGCGGAAATTGCAGCGGATGAAGAGGGAGCCGAAGGCGAGGAGATAGAAACTGAGAGTGAGACAGGAACTGAGAGTGAGGTAGTGGTGGCAGATAATCCGGAAATAGTATCTGCACTACAGTATGAAGATGATTATATGAATATATAATGAGATTTAGGCTGCTCCCAGAATTTATGAGAGCAGCTTTTTGCCTTAAAGTTACAGGGAGACAATAATAGGAGGAAATATGGGAACATTAAGATGCGACTGCTATCAGGATTTTGCAAAGCAGATAGAATATCCACTGATTGCATGGAAGGCGCTGACTGGTGAGATCATTATTATAAATTATGAGGCAAAGCTGATCATCGGACAGAAACCGGAGTGCTTAACAGTAACAATGGATATGGTTGCAGATGAAAGAAAATTCTGGTCTGCCCTACATGACCGAAAAGCGATTGTAGAGCATCATCTGATTCTGCATACCGGGCAGCGAGACATTCCGGTGGCTGGTATGATAAATGAGTTTGACATTGATGGCGAGATCGCATATATGCTTCTGTTTGAGCAACGCACCGGCATTGGACAGGACAGCTGGCTACTGGAGCGAATCGTGGAAAACAGTCCAATTGTAGCAATGCATATCAGCTTTTTCGGCGAGAATGAGACGAAGCTGAATTATATCAGTAAAAATATTAAAAGATACGGTTATACTTGTGAACAGTTCTACGCGGGACAATTGCAGTATAAGGATATTATTCATCCGGACGATTTCGAGATACTTTCAGAAAGATTTCGTGCACATATGAATGATGGTGTGAACAGTGACACCATGGAGTACCGGATCATGACCGAGAGTCGAAGGATATCCTATGTCAGAGGTAAGGTCTATTTCACCAGAGATGACCAGGGCCGGATCAATGGTATGGAAGCACTTATATTGGATATCATGGATGAAAAGCAGAATAAGGATGAGAACCAGTATCTTCGGTCGGCCATTGAACAGAGTCAGAATGTGGTAATTATTAAACGGTATTTTGAACAGAAGAGTGTTGTGAAATATGTATCTTCGAATGCAGAAGCACTTGGCATGGATGCAGAGGGATTAAGAAGCGGAAGAAAACTTCTGGAAGACTACATTCTGCCGGAGGATCGGAAGATTCTGTCCGAGGCATTGATGAATGTGCATAAAGAAAAGGACAAGCGGATAACCGGTCAGTGCCGGATTAAGAATGAAGCGGATCAGCTCCGTTGGATTAGCTTTGAAATCCTGCTGGATAATCAGGATGAATACATGTATGACATCGAGTTGATTCTTACAGATGCCACAGGCATTAAGAAATATGAACAGAATCTGCTTCAGAATCAAAGGAATCTGGAAGAGAAACTGGATTATGTCATGAGCGGTCCCCAGCAGACGACTGAGAGAAAGCTGGAAGATTTTATTGCAACGGAAGAGGTGCAGGGATTCCTGAAGGCATATGCGGAGAATTGTCAGTTATATGCGGTTCTGATTGATACGAATCTGAAAGAACTGACGGTGCCGGAAGGACCGATGATCCGGTTGGGTGAATTTTATGATCTGCTGGAGAATCCGAAGTATAAGACGAGACTCCGGGAAGCAGTAGCACTTACAGAGGAAAAGCAACGTTTTTGTATTCTGCAGCTGGAAGAAAGGAACTTTGATAAGCAACTGGGAGCAGTACCGCTTATTATCCGGGGAGATATGGTGGCAGTATGCCTGCTCTGTGCCTTTGATGAGGCGGCAGTAGCCAGATTGCATAATTCCATTGAGTCTCTGCAGAAACTGATTGAGATCATAACAAAGGCGGGAGCGGATAATAAATATATTGAAATGGATTCCAGAAGAAGCCGCCTGGCAGAAAAGACCATGAGTGAGGAACTGAAAGGCCAGCTGATTCTGGCACGGGCGTTTGCACATATGCGTTGTGACGGAGCTGCGACAATCCAGGAGATTATTGAACAGTCCTGCAAGCTGCTGCATATTTCGTCCATTGTCATTTATGCAGGAGATCGAATGCAGGAAGCTTATACCTGTATTGCAAAATATATAGCGGAGGATGCATTGTTCCATGATTACCCGGATCAGAGCTGGCGTATGGCAGAGCTCTGTCGAAAGAATGAGGTGCTGGCACATGGCGGCTATATCAGTTCGCTGAATCCGGAAAATGCTATGCAGCTGGAGTATCTGATGAAGCAAACCCGGGCTCAGGCAATGATGATATATGGTCTGACTGCCAATGCTGAGGGGTGCGGTGCAGTCGTGTTTACCAGCTCACATTCACGGCAGAGAATGCAGGAGCGCGAGATTGCTTACTGCAGGGATATGGTAGAGATTATTCAGGGGATTTTGGAGAGAAATCGTAGTCGGAACCATGTGAATGTACTGAATCGGGATTTGTTAAATTCCTATAACTATGTATCAGAGTATGTATTTGTACGTGACACTCAAACCGGTATTGTGTTGTTTGCCAATGAAGCAATGGAGAATCTGTTCGGATACGATGTGACAGGAACGAACAGTCAGGCATTTTTGTCTACCCCGACCCCGACTTATACCAGGGATGGCATTCAACCGGTTGGTAATATTAAATGGCAGAGCTTTATCCGAAGCGTAAATAAGATTATGAATATTCAGGAATTGGTGATCGAGTGGCAGAATGGCGAGGAAGCAAAGCTGGTAATTATGCGGGAAAATATTAAAAATTCATAATCTGGTTAAAATATAGGTAAAGATTTGTATGCAATTTTGATATCGGTGAATTTGCTGAAATCTGAAAATGTGGTTTGAAAAATTTTCCAGAGTGTATATAATGAAAGCAGTCAAGAAGGAATTATTCTGAAAAGTAATTATTTTGTTCATTAGAAAGGGGATTATCATGGCAAGTTCAGATATTGGAATTGATTTGGGAACCGCCAGCATTTTGGTATATGTGAAAGGAAAGGGCGTTGTATTAAAGGAACCTTCCGTTGTTGCTTTTGACCGTGATACAAATAAGATCAAGGCAATCGGTGAAGAGGCCAGATTAATGCTCGGAAGAACTCCGGGAAATATTGTGGCGGTCCGTCCGTTGAAGCAGGGTGTTATTTCTGATTATACGATTACAGAAAAGATGCTGAAGTATTTTATTCAGAAGGCGGTTGGCAGAAGCTTATTTGGTAGAAAACCAAGAATCAGTGTCTGTGTACCAAGTGGTGTTACTGAGGTAGAGAAAAAGGCAGTGGAGGATGCTACTTATCAGGCAGGAGCCAGAGATGTATCCATTATTGAAGAACCTGTAGCGGCAGCAATCGGTGCAGGTATTGATATTGCAAGACCTTGTGGTAACATGATCGTAGATATTGGCGGTGGTACTGCAGATATTGCGGTTATTTCTCTGGGGGGTACGGTTGTAAGTACATCAGTTAAGACTGCAGGTGATGATTTTGATGAGGCGATTGTTCGTTATATGAGAAAGAAGCATAATCTTCTGATCGGTGAGCGCACAGCAGAAGAGATCAAGATTAATATTGGTACATGCTATAAGCGTGCAGAAGAAGTGACGATGGAGGTTCGCGGACGGAATCTGGTAACCGGTCTTCCGAAAACAATCGCAGTAACATCCGGCGAGACAGAGGAAGCATTGCGGGAGACTACGGCTCAGATTGTAGAAGCAGTACACAGCGTATTAGAACGTACTCCACCAGAATTGGCAGCAGATATCTCGGATCGCGGTATCGTGTTGACCGGTGGTGGTTCGCTATTAAATGGTTTAGAGGAACTGATTGAAGAGAAGACAGGTATTACTACAATTACTGCGGATAATCCACTGACAGCGGTAGCGATTGGCACCGGTAAGTATATTGAGTTCCTGTCCGGTAAAAGAGACTAGCAATCGGCTAGAGTGCGAGGAGTGAAAGAATGGTAAAGGGCCTATACACAGCATATACAGGATTGCTGAATGAGCAGAGGAGATTAGATGTTATTTCCAACAATATTGCAAACTCTGACACTACCGGTTATAAAAAGATGGGTGTTACGTCACAGTCCTTTGATCGGGAGATGGCAATTCGCGTGGATGATGACTCAGATCCATATCTTGCAAAGGCGATTGGAAATGTAAGCCTGGGTGTTAAGATCGGTGAAACTTATACCGATTATAGCCAAGGCAGTTTTCGTGAGACCGGAGCAACCTATGATCTGGGACTGGAGGGCAACGGTTTTTTTGCCATTAGCACAACAGACAAGAGCGGAACAGAGCATATACGCTATACACGAGATGGCTCTTTCACAGTTACCAGGGACGGTTATCTTGTTACCAAGGATGGAGACTATGTGCTGGGTGCCAATAATCAGCGGATTCAGATTCCGGGAGCAGCGACAGCGAAGGTAGCGATAGACACATTGGGAAATATCTATGCTAATGATGTACAGGTGGGCAGCCTTCAGATTGTTGATTTTCAGAATAAGGATGCACTGACTCTCTACGGAGAAAATATGTTTGAGGCACTGCCTGAAGCAGGCATGGTAGCAGGAACGGCATTGGTTCGTCAGGGATATCTGGAGACTTCGAATGTAAATGTGATCAATGAGATGGTTTCCATGATCAGCATCACCAGAGCATATGAAGCGAATCAGAAGATGATGCAGACAGTAGATTCTACCCTGAACAAAGCGGTGAATGAAATTGGTAAGTTATAGCAGACTGTCGGAAGACAGTAGGAAGGAGCATACGTGGTTAGATCATTATGGACAGCACGCAGCGGTATGATTGCGCAGCAGGAAAATGTAGATACGATTGCCAATAATCTGGCAAACTTAAATACAACCGGATATAAGACCGAGACAGCGGAATTTAAGTCGTTACTTTATCAGACCTTACAGACGCGCTCCACGAATAATGCGGGCGAGAATAAGCCGGTTGGTGCACAGGTAGGACTCGGAAGCCGCACAGCGGCAATTACCAGTCAGTTTACCCAAGGTAATCTGACAGCAAATGAAAGTCCTTTTGCCGCAGCGATTGAAGGAGATGGCTTCTTTAAGGTGCGGACAGAGAGCGGAGAGATTCAGTATACACGCGATGGTAATTTTACGGTGTCTCCGGTTGAAGGTGGGGCTATGCTCTGTACAGCAGAGGGAAATGCGGTGCTGGATCAGTATAATAATCCAATCATCATTCCGACAGGTGTAAGTGCATCGACACTCGGGATTGGAACCGATGGACAGATTACAGTTATGCTAAATGGAAATCAGCAGAGTAACCTAGCCCGTGTAGATGCCAACGGTAATGTTCTTTATAATGTACAGATTGGTGTTGTACAGTTCAATAATCCGGCAGGGCTGGAGAAAGCATCCGGCAACCGGTATCGTCAGACGGTTGCTTCCGGCAATGCAATGGAGGAGTCACAGACGGTCGGTCTGACTGCAAGTAAGGTGCATCATAAATACGTAGAAGCATCGAATGTACAGGTTGCTGATGAAATGGTGAATCTGATTGTTGCACAGCGTGCATATGAGATGAATTCTAAGGTGATTCAAGCATCTGATGAAATGTTGCAGCAGGCGAATAATCTGAGAGGTTAGGTGTGATCGGATATGGATATTTCAAATAGCATTTATGGAAATTATTATATGCAGAATGCACAGAATACAGCACGGACCTCCGCTCTGGAGCAGAAGCTGACTAATAGTAGCTCGGCAGAGGCTACGGATGAGGAGCTGATGGATGCCTGCAAGGAGTTTGAGTCATATTTGGTAGAACAGGTGTTGAAGCAGGTGAAGGAAAGCATCCCGGAGACGGAAGAGGAAGAAAACCAGTATACAGAGTATTTCGGCGATATGATGCTTCAGGAATATGCATCTGCGATTACAGAACAGGGAAGTCTGGGCATTGCACAGAAGTTGTATGAAGGTATGAAGAACAATATGAAGTCAGTCAGTATTTCAGAGGTTGAAGCCGACAATGTAGCAATTGCGAATGCAGAGGCATAGATGCTCCAGGATACAATTATATAACAGGAATAGTAAGGGGCTGCTATAAAGGGACAGGGAACTGTCTTTGTGTTAGCAGCTCTTTTTGTTACGATATCTGAATGTTAGCTACATATTCAGGATTGTGAGACATAGGATTATGAGACAGATCCGAAAGAATGTGATAAGATAGATGAAATGATTGAATGTTAAAGATCAGGAGAACAATATGATAGAGGGTTATATAGAGAAAATTATATATCGGAATGAAGAGAATGGTTATACCGTTCTGTCTGTTATGGTAGATGAAAAGCTGGATCTGACACAGGTTCTGGTAGGCTACATCGAGGGCGCTGCGGAAGGTCTGTATATTCAAGCGGAAGGAGAAGAGGTAGAACATCCGTATTATGAGACACAGTATAAGGTGACAGCATATGAGCTTCGGATGCCGGCGGATTCTGACAGCATGGAGCGCTATCTGGCATCCGGAGCCATAAAAGGCATCGGTCCGGTGCTTGCCATGCATATCGTGAAGAAGTTTAAGAAAGATACCTTCCGCATCATTGAGTTTGAACCGGAACGACTGGCAGAGATCAAGGGGATCTCGGAACGCAAGGCAAGGGAGATCGGAATACAGTTCCATGAGACGCAGGATATCCGTCAGGCAATGATGTTCCTGGGGAAATATGGGATTAATGCCAGACTGGCTGTAAAGATTTATAACGAATACGGGGAAAAGCTATATAAAATTATTGAGGAGAATCCATACAAGCTGGCAGAGGATATTGCGGGTGTCGGGTTTCGAATCGCAGATGAGATTGCAAGAAGAGCAGGAATCGGACGCGATTCCGAGTTCCGTGTCCGCTCTGCCATTCTCTATACCCTGAGCCAGTCAGGAGGATTGGGGCATATGTATCTGCCGAAGGATATGCTGATCCGCAAGGTATCCGGATTTCTGGTGCCGGAGGGCGGAGATATTTTTGAAGGCGGCTATGAAGAAGTGATCGAGCAGCAGTTGATGGCGCTGCAGCTGGAACGAAAAATTATATTAAAAGAGATAGATGGGACACTTGCGGTGTACGGAAGCACCCAGTATCATACGGAGCTGGATACGGCAAGGATGCTGCTGGATCTGAAGCTGAGCTATCCGTTATCTGAGAGTGAGTGGCAGATTGCACTGAAACGATTGAAGAAAAAATCAGAGATTGAGCTGGATGAGCTTCAGCAGAAGGCGGTACGGCAGGCAGCTGCTTCCGGTCTGGTTATTATCACCGGTGGTCCGGGTACCGGTAAGACTACGGTCATTAATACCATTATCCGGTATTTTGAGCAGGAAGGACTGGAACTCCGGCTGGCGGCACCGACCGGACGGGCAGCGAAACGTATGACGGAGGCAACCGGTTATCAGGCGCAGACCATCCATCGGTTGTTAGAATTAAACGGTGGTGTGGAAACGGACTCCGATATCGGGATCCATTTCGAACGGAATGCACAGAATCCGCTGGAAGCAGATGTTGTTATTATTGATGAGATGTCCATGGTGGATATTTATCTGGCACATGCCTTACTGGAGGCAGTGGTACCGGGAACTCATCTGATTCTGGTGGGGGATGTGAACCAGCTGCCGAGTGTAGGACCGGGCAATGTATTAAAGGACATTATTTATTCAGGGGTGTTTCCTGTGATCGAATTGTCTACGATCTACAGACAGGAAGAGGAAAGCGATATTGTAGTAAATGCCCACCGGATCAATCATGGTGAATATCCGATTATGAATAATAAAAGCCGGGATTTTTTCATGCTTCCGCGGGAAAATCCGTGGGCAGTGATTGAGGAAGTAGGAAAGCTGGTTTCTGTTAAGATGCCGAAATATGTGCAGGCGAAGCCATATGAGGTGCAGGTGCTGACCCCGATGCGGCAGGGAGAGCTGGGTGTCGAAAATCTGAACCGGGAATTACAACGGATTCTGAATCCGCCGGATGGAAAAAAACAGGAATATGAGTCGCATAATACAATTTTTCGTGAGGGAGATAAGGTGATGCAGATCAGAAATAACTATAAGCTGGAATGGGCGGTTTATGATGCCGGTGGATACCTTGAGCAGGAAAAGGGTATGGGAGTATTTAACGGTGACATCGGTGTGATTCGGGAGATTGATTCCTATGCACAGGAAGTGAAGGTTTTGATGGATGATGAGAGAGTCGTAGTGTACGACTTCAAGATGCTGGAAGAACTGGAACTGGCATATGCGATCACGATCCATAAGTCACAGGGGAGTGAATACCCGGCAGTGGTTCTGCCGATTCTGAACGGGCCGAGAGTGCTGCTTCACCGGAATCTGTTATATACGGCCATTACCCGTGCGAAGAAATGCGTGGTGATCGTGGGAAACGGATATAAGATCCATGAGATGGTAGACAATGCAGATGAGCAGAAACGTTATTCCGGCCTGCGATGGGCGATTTGTGAACAGATGGGAGGAGAAGAATGAGGGAAACACCATTGCTGGATCTGATTTATCCCAGGCGATGTC
Source organism: Bacteroidales bacterium H4 (assembly GCA_963626805.1). Classification (GTDB taxonomy): domain Bacteria; phylum Bacillota; class Clostridia; order Lachnospirales; family Lachnospiraceae; genus CAG-632. The sequence continues at coordinate 45,776 of CAVFXS010000046.1, forward strand.
CGATGTGCCGGGAAATCGTGTCAGCAGATGCCGGGAACACCGGAAGCCTGCTGATCTGTCCTGGGTGCCGAAAGCAGCTGCCTTATCTGAAGGCACCATATTGCTTAAAATGCGGGAAAGAAGTAGAGCAGGAGGACCAGGAGTATTGTTATGATTGCCGCAGACTGCCGAAGCATTACCGGAAAGGCTATCCTGTGCTGCATTACAGGGGTGGATGCCGGAAAGGCATGGAGGATTTTAAATATCATAATCGCAGGGAGTATGCACAGTTTTACGGCGAAATCATTGCGGAAAGGCATGGACGGGAACTGATAGGGCTTGACCTGGACGGACTGATACCGGTACCGGTTCATGCACGCAGAAAACGCAGACGGGGATATAATCAGGCAGAGCTGATTGCAAAGGAGCTGAGCCGGCAGATTCAGGTTCCGTGCTATCCAAATCACCTGATTCGGACTAAGGATACGATTCCGCAAAAAGAACTAAAAGATGGGCAGAGATTTGAGAATTTAAAAAATGCTTTTTTATTTCGGGGAAATCATGTAGAATTAAAGAAGGTTCTGTTGGTCGATGATATATATACAACAGGTGCAACCATTGAGGCGTGTACACTTGCACTTCTTGCAGGGGGTATTACAGAGGTATATTATACAAGTGTCTGCATTGGCGGTAATCTGGCTACATAAAGGAGGAATCACGATGGATATCAGAAATTGTAAGAATTGTGGAAAAATGTTTAATTATATAGGAAATCCGATTTGCCCGGGCTGCGAAAAGGTGCTGGAGGATAAATTCCAGGAGGTAAAGCAATATGTAAGAAAACATCCGGATGCATCAATCACAGTGGTGGCCGAGGAGAATGATGTATCCGTGAATCAGATCAAGCGCTGGGTACGACAGGAACGGCTGGAATTTTCGGACAGTTCGCTGGTAGGTCTTGCCTGTGAGAATTGCGGAGCTATGATTAAGACCGGTCGATTCTGTGAAGAATGCAAGCAGAAGCTGGTCAATAATGTGTCCAGTGCATTAAAACAGAAGGAAGTAAAACCGACAACAAAGGAACGGAAGGATGCAAATGCAAGAATGCGATTCCTGGACGGAAAATAAATATCACCTGTTTTATTGTAGTAATTTATTGATACAATATTGTTTTGCTGCGATAACGCTTTAATGCGTTGCATTATTGATATAATTGTGATAAAATAACCAATATCAAACAATTAGAGGAGAGAGAACATGGCAGTAAAAATTCTATTGTTGCTGGTATTTTTTGCAATTATGATTGCGGTTGGTATTTGTTCCAGAAAAAAAGCAACGAATGTTAACGATTTTGTATTAGGAGGCAGAGGCGTTGGGCCGTGGATGACGGCATTTGCGTTCGGCACCTCGTATTTTTCATCTGTCGTATTTGTTGGTTATGCAGGACAGTTTGGATGGAAATATGGGCTGGCATCTACCTGGATCGGACTTGGTAATGCATTTATCGGAAGCCTTCTGGCATGGGTGGTTCTTGGAAGAAGAACCCGTGTTATGAGTCAGAAGCTGGAGTCGGCAACTATGCCGGACTTTTTTGGGAAGCGGTATGACAGTAAGGCGTTGAAGCTGGCGGCATCTGCAATCTGTTTCATATTCCTGATTCCGTATACGGCATCTATTTATAACGGCTTATCCAGATTGTTTGCAATGGCATTTGATATTCCATATTCCGTGTGTATCATCACCATGGCAGTGCTGACCGGTGTATATGTAATTCTGGGTGGTTATATGGCAACGGCAATTAATGACTTTATACAGGGTATCATTATGCTGATTGGAATTGTACTGATAGTCGTTGCAGTTCTGAATGGACATGGCGGCTTCTATGAGGCGGTTCGCCAGCTGGCAGAGCTGGAGAGCGATGCGGCTGTTACCCTGGGACAGAAGGGCGCATTTACCTCATTCTTCGGACCGGATGTTGTGAATCTGTTTGGGGTTGTGGTGCTTACTTCCCTGGGAACCTGGGGGCTTCCGCAGATGGTACATAAATTCTATGCAATTAAGGATGAACACTCCGTAAAGACCGGAACTGTCGTTTCTACGGTGTTTGCAATTATCATATCTGGTGGTTGCTATTTTCTGGGTGGCTTTGCCAGATTATATGCGGATGCTGATATTTATAAGGCAGATGGAAGTGTTATGTATGATGCGATCGTTCCGCAGATGTTATCGACCCTGCCGGATATTCTGATTGGTATTGTGATTGTACTGGTATTATCGGCATCCATGTCGACCTTATCCTCTCTGGTTCTGACATCAAGCTCAACACTGACGCTTGATTTCATCAAAGGAACCATTGTAAAGGATATGAAGGAAAAGACACAGCTGATCATGATGCGGGTGCTGATCGCATTCTTTATTATTCTGTCAGTCGTGCTCGCGTTAAATCCGCCGACATTTATTGCGCAACTGATGGGTATCTCATGGGGGGCGCTGGCAGGTGCATTTCTGGCACCGTTTATGTACGGTCTGTATTCCAGGAAGATCACGAAGGCGGCTGTATGGGCAAGCTTTATTGTCGGTGTCGGTCTGACAGTATCCAATATGTTCTTTAAGTTTGTTGCATCTCCGATCAATGCAGGAGCGATTGCGATGGTTGCCAGCATGGTCGTGGTTCCGCTCGTCAGTCTTGTGACACCGAAGATGAAGCAGGAACAGGTGGATGAAATGTTTACCTGTTACGATCAGAAGGTAGTTGTATCCGAAAAGACCTCACTGGGCGAATAATCATAGAGGATAGATAAAGAAAACCAAACGGAAACAAAATAAAAATGGTACACCTGTGGCTATGATATACCTCTGTCAGACAGTATATTAAAGGTTGCAGGTGTTTTTTATATATGAGGCTAAAGAAAATAAAGAAAGTGACGATACATATTGTATAGAAGAATGAATTTCAAGGAGGAAGGTGGCTATTATGCGAATAGATGCTTATAACCAGATCAGTCAGATATATGGTACAGGAAAGTCTAAAAAGACCGGACGAACCAGCAATGTCGGCGGCACAGGTACCATGGATCAGGTATCATTTTCTTCTATTGGTAAAGATATGCAGATTGCAAAGGCAGCCCTTGTAAAAACGCCGGATGTGCGTAAGGAAAAGGTAGATACGATCAAGACAGCAATCCAGAATGGAACCTATGAGGTCAGCAATGAAAGCTTTGCTGAGAAGCTGGTTTCCGCATACAACAACCGAGGGTTTTAACTGTTAGCAGAAAGGATTAAAGATCAGCATGGCTAGTTTGATTGAAGAATTGATTCAGGTAATGGAACAGGAGTGTGAGATCTATGAAGCACTTGATCAGGTTTCAGACAAGAAGACAGAGACAATTGTAAAAGGCGATATTGAGGCTCTGCAGAAGATCACAGAACATGAACAGAATGTAGTAGATGATATTCTGATCCTGGAAAAAAAGAGGCAGAATATTGTGAATAATATTGCTGTGGTTATGAACCAGAATCCGAAAACAATGACCATTGCTGATATTGTCCGTATTATGGAGAAACAGCCGGAGTTCAGCAGACCATTAAGTGAGCTACATCATCGGCTCCGTACGGTTGTATTGAGACTCCAGCAAACGAATGCCCATGACCGCGAATTGCTGGAGAATGCACTTGAAATGACAGAATTCAGCATTAATGTACTCCAGACGGCAGGGCAGGCACCGGAGACGGCGAATTATGATAAGAAGTCTTACAGTGGTAATATGTTAGGAATTGAACACAGACAGTTTGATAGCAAGAGTTAAGGAGATGAAGGAATGCCAGGAACTATGGGAAGGATGTACATAGGTACTTCCGGATTACAGGCACATCAGAATGCCATTAATACAACTGCACATAACCTGACAAATCTGAACACTGACGGATACTCCAGGCAGCAGGTTGTTCTTACGGATCTTGCTTATCAGAATCTGGGATATACGAAGGTTGGAATCAATCAGACGGGATTGGGAACCAGGGTTGAAGAAACCAGAACCACAAGGGATAAATATCTAGATCAGAAGTTCCGGCTTCAGACCAGTCGACAGAATTATTATGAAACCAAGAGTGGGATTATATCTGAGGTTGAAGAGTATTTTGGAGAAACGGAAGGCAGTACATTTCAGGATTATATGAAGAATTTATGGAATGCGGTGCAGGAGGTTCAGAAGACCCCGAATGGAATGACCGAAAGAACTGCGCTGGTTTCAACCGCAGGAGCGTTCATTGAGCGGGCAAACGAGATTTATTCCCAGTTGGTGGACTACCAGAAGAATCTGAATGCTGAGATTCAGGATAAAACAAAGCAGATTAATGCACTGGCAAGGCAGATTTACGACTTGAATGAACAGATATTAAGGTGTGAAGCAGGAAATCTGGAAGCGGCAAATGATTACAGAGATTCCAGAAATCTGGCATTGGATGAACTTTCGGAGCTGGTTGCAATTGATATAAAGGAACAGTCGAATGGTGTTGTTAATGTATATGCCGAGGAGCATCTGCTGGTAGCAGAGGATCGGATATTCGAGATGGATACCAGACCGGTAGAGGCCGGCTCGGATCTGCTGACAGTATACTGGAAGGCGGATGACAGTGAAGTATTCAATCTGAGAAGAACAATTGTGGAAGGTGATAATACAGATGCCGGTTCTTTGAAGGGTATGCTTTCTTCACGTGGAGATTACACACCGACTTATACGGATATTCCATTCCGGGAACAGTATCAGACAGAAGCAGATTATCAGATAGCATTGAATGAATATAATCGTTCCCTCAGTAACCGGGATGTAGCGAGTCTGATTTCTCAGTTTGACAACCTGATCCATGGAATGGTGACTGAGATCAATAACGTGCTGTGCCCGAATAAGACGATCACAGACGTGAATGGAAATACTTATCAGGTACTGGATACAGACAAGGCCGGTAAGGGTTATGGAGAAGGAAACGAGACACAGGGCACAGAGCTGTTCACCCGGAAAGGCACAGAACGGTATCGGACACAGACCATCACCTACACAGATGAGAATGGACTGACCAGAACAGATACTTTCCAGGTATATAATGAAGAGGATGCCGATGATTATTATTCTCTGTACACGCTGGGACAGCTTGAGATTAATGATGCACTGGTAAAAAATCCGTCCCTGCTTCCGTTGACAACGGTAAGTGGAGAGGAATATCAGGAGATCGCCAATCAACTGCTGGAGCTTTGGAACCAGAATTTTTCGACATTGGATCCGAATACTCTGGTTATGAATAATTATAATAATTATTATTCATCCATGGTTGGAGACTTTGCCAATAAAGGATATACCTATTCATCTGTGGCTGATAAGCAGGCGGGTCTGGTTAATGAGGTAAATAATCAGCGGCAGGAGATTGTAGGAGTTTCATCAGATGATGAACTGACGAATCTGATCAGATATCAGCATGCATATAATGCATCATCCAGATATATTACCGTGGTATCTGAAATGATAGAGCATATTATAGAAAAACTGGGATAACAGGATTAGAAGCCCAAAGGAAAAGGATGTGAAGAAATGCCGTCAACATTTTTAGGACTGAATACAACAAGATCCGGTCTGAATTACTATCAGGCATCATTAAATACAACTGCACATAATATTTCCAACGCAGAAACAGAGGGATATTCCAGACAGAGGGTAATCGGAAAAGCATCTTCAGCATTACGGTTGAATAATTCTGCCGGCATGCAGGGCACCGGTGTTTCGGTTACAGACATTAAACAGATCCGGAATTCCTATTATGATGTGAAATATTGGAATAGCAATGCGTTAGGCGGAGAATTTTCTGCAAAATATGATTATACCTATGAGATTGAAACATATTTTAATGAGATGAATTCCGCAACCGGATATACTTCGTTGCTGACAGAGCTTCAGAACTCCATGAAGGATCTGGCGGATGACCCGTCCAGTGCAACGACACGGGTACAGTATGTGAATGACTTTAAGAGCTATACAGAGCTGTTCAATGAGATTGCAAACAATCTGCAGATCACACAGCGGAGCTTAAATGACGAGATCGCAGTCCGGGTAGGAGAGATCAATTCCATAGCCAAAGAGCTATTTACGTTAAATGACCAGATTAACAATATCGAGCTGCGGGCCGGAAATGCCAATGACCTGCGGGATCAGAGAATGGTACTGGTGGACAAATTATCCGAGCTGGTAAATGTTACCACTGAGGAGGTTCCGATTCTGGCAGAAGATGGACATGATTCCGGGGCAACCAGATTTATAGTCCGCATTAACGGAGAAATGTTATTGGATGATCTGCAGTGCAGACAGCTGATGGTGGTTCCGCGGGATGAGAAGGTGAACGAGACGGACATTGACGGCTTGTACGAGCTTGCATGGAAAAATGCGGACGGAACACCGGGTGATGAGTTTGATATTGCCAGCTCCAGTCTGACCGGAAAGCTCGCAGGTCTTGCAGCTGTTCGGGACGGAAACAATAACAATGGATTTGTGGGAAAGGCTGTAGCATCCGGCTTCAATGCAGATGGTCCGTATGTGACGATGAAGACAGACAAGACCTTTACGCTGAATACCCTGAACGTAGCGGATGAGGGTAAGATTACCATCGGTGGAAAAGACTATTATTATGATAATTTTGTTGCGGAATATGATAATACAACCGGAGAGATTACCGGATATACATTCCAGAATCTGCAGGTTCTTGCAGCAGATGGTGTGACCAGAGTCGCAGCGAATCCGGCAGATATCAATACTGGTGTGACGGCACGCGTTGGTAAAAATGTAGATTTTCAGGGTGTTCCGTATTGCATGAGCAAGCTAAATGAGTTTGTTCGGACATTTTCCAGGTATATCAATGATCTGTGTAATTCCGGTGTAGATGCAGGCGGAAAGCAGGGACTGGATATGTTAAATACATTAAACGTGGACGGCGAGGATATGGATCTTTCCGGTACGACCGGCGACACGTCCTTCCAATCCAAGAAAGTCTCCTACTACCGGCTCACTGCTCTGAACTGGAGCATCCATGATGATGTCATGAAAGATCCGAACAAAGTAGTAGTATCTGATAAACGGGCGATTGAGCAGGGCAATGTGGAGGACTGCTCGATTCTGCATAAGATTCAGGACAGCCTTACCAATACCGATATATTTAAGCAGGGAAGTCCGAGTCAGTATCTGGAGTCTCTGGTTTCAAACATTGGTGTGCAGACGAAGAAATGTAAGATATCTTCCCAGCACCAGGATAACATAGTGTATAGCATCAATCAGCAGCGGCTGTCAGAGTCCAGCGTGGATTCGAATGAAGAAGCATCTAACCTGATCATCCAGCAGAACGGTTATAACCTTTCATGTAAGGTGATGTCGGTTCTGGATGAAATCTATGATAAGCTGATTAACGGAACGGGTGTATAAGAAATCGGACAGGAGGAGTAAGAGATGCGAGTAACGAATCAGATGATGAGCAATAATTCACTGAGAAATCTGCAGACAAGTACCAATAAAGTAGATACCTTAATACAGCAGCTGACAACCGGACAGAAGATCCAGCGAGCCAGCGAGGATCCGGTCGTGGCAGTCCGTGCATTAAAGCTCAGAAATACGGTCAGTCAGTTACAACAGTATAAGCAGAAGAATATCAAGGATGCGGATTCCTGGATGGAACTGACAGAAAATTCCATTACCAGCATTTCCAATTATATTGAATATATGTCCGGATATTGCACACAGGGTGCATCGGATTCCTTTAATAACGATAATCGATCTGCAATCGCAGAAACGATTCGGGCTTACAAGGATATGATTTATTCAGAAGGGGATACTACCTATGCCGGACGTTATATTTTTTCCGGATATAAGACTGACACCAGTCTGATCTTTACCGAAAGTGAGGCAACGAAGTATTCCTATCAGATTACAGAGAAGTTGGATAAGAGTGATATTGATGTGAAAACTGTAACTGTAAACGCGGTTGATCCGGCAGATCTGGATCAGTATCTGAGTGGAGGTAAGACCTATGGAACGGATTCCTATCCGGAACAGCAGACGGTATATCGCCTGAGACTTGGCTATGATTCACTGGATGAAACGAAGACACCGACGGTCACCTATATAGATGAGGCAGGCGTAGAGCAAAAGCTGAACGTAACAAGAACACTGGACAGTACACAACAGGCAGACTATTATAAAAATGTCGGAGATAATGAAGTACGTTACATTCCGGAAACCGGTGAGATTGTATTTGGCAAAAATATCTATACAAAGCTGCAGAATACCGAGGATATATCCATCACCTACTCAAAAGAAGAATTTAAGGCAAATGATTTGAGACCGGAGCATTATTTTAATAGTGTACAGACAAATAAGGCAACCGGAGAAGTTGTAAACTTCGAGATTGCAGATGAAGATCAGCAGATAGAGTACGAGGTGAATTTTAACCAGAAGATTCGTGTAAATACTCTCGGACGAAACCTCATTACGCATGATATGGGACGATCTATCGACGAACTGGCAGATAAGGTCGAGGAAGTGGCAGATGCAGAAGCCCGCTTGGCTGAGTTACAGGGGATGCTGACAAATCCGAAATATTCCAATGACACGGCAGCAATCGAGCAGTTAAATTACATGATTACGGATGCGGAGAATGAAGTGAAGATGAAAAATCAGGAGATGCGGACTTTGTTTAATCAGCACATCTCTGTATTCCAGAACTTTCAGACGGATGTGACATCCCTGCAGTCAGATTCAGGGGCGCGCACATCGAAGCTTGACATGATCGCATCCCGTGTCGCAGAGCAGTATACAAATTTTACAGAGCTGATGTCTTCCAATGAAGAAGTGGACTATGAGGATAAGGCGATCGAATTTTCATCTGCTTCGGTTATCTATAATGCTGCATTACAGGTGACAGGTAATGTTCTTCAGAAGACATTGCTGGATTTTCTGTAATGTGCAGATGGCGAAAGAAGAGACATAGAAACGGAGAATTCTAATAGTAAAGGAGAGGTTATATGGTAGCACAGACGAGATTATTTGGCGAAGTAACAATTGATGATAGTAAAGTGTTGGATTTTCCGAATGGTATTATTGGGATTAGTGATAAACACAAGTTTGCAATTATCTATGATGAGGAACAGGGCTCTGATACAGCGGTTCGCTGGCTGCAGTCTATGGAGGACCCATATCTGGCGCTGCCGGTGATTGAACCATTTGCTGTTCTGGACGAGTATAATCCAATAATTGAAGATGAGTGGCTGGAAATCATTGATAAGCCGGCAGACGAGGATATCGTGGTACTTCTGACAATGATCATTTCGTCCGATGTGACGAAGGTGACTGCAAATATGAAAGCACCGATCGTGATCAATTCAAAGACCTGCAAGGGTGGACAGATCATTGTCGAGAATCCGGATTATGAAGCAAAATTTAATGTATATAAAGTAATTCAGAAGAAAAAGGCGGGTGAGTGATTATGTTAGCATTATCCAGAAAGCTGGGAGAATCCATTGTGGTAGGAAATGATATCGAGATCACGATCCTGGAGATCAAGGGTGATCAGGTGAAGATAGGCATCAATGCACCAAAATCTGTTCCGGTGTACCGAAAGGAATTATATGTACAGATCACAGATGCCAATAAAGAAGCAATCAAACAGGCAGATGCGATTAAGGATCTGAAAGGATTGTTGTAGAAGTAGAGATTTGCAACAGAGCATGGAAAAATATGACCATATGTGTTAATATATTATCACATATGGTCGATATTATATATTAAAGAATGAAACTAATTGTTTATTATCACATGGAGGTGGATAATCATGGGAGTAGGTGGAATTGAGTCAGGGATGACGGTAGGCAATGTTCATAACATTACTACAAAAAATGTGACACCGGTAGTCTCAGAGGTGTCTGGAGTACAGGATGTGACTGTAGCAGATAATTATGCAAAGGTATCACAGACTATGGAAAAGCAGAATGGCAATGAGGATATCTTTGAACAAGAGAATCAGGAACAACTATTTGATGAAGGGATTCCTATTCAGGAAGTGTCAAAGGAAAAGGTTGAGAATGCGATTCGGGATATTAATACAAAGATCCGACCGACGCATACAGAATGCCAGTTTTCCTATCATGAGGCGACGAAGCGAATCTCAATCAAGGTATTAGATCAGGATTCCGGTGAGGTGATCCGAGAAATCCCGCCAGAGAAAACATTGGATATGATTGCCAAGACTTTAGAATTGGCAGGAATCCTGGTAGATGAGAAGCGTTAGGAGGGATAGCTATGACAATGAGAATGACCGGTCTGATATCCGGACTGGATACCGAGACCCTGATTACACAGATGATCAGTGGCCATAAAACAAAGGTTGAGAATGCACAGAAGGAGCAGACCAAGTTAAAGTGGAAGAAGGAGGCATGGGCTTCCTTGAACACGAAGCTTTATTCTTTCTATACTGGTGCATTGAGCAATTTTAAATCCGTAGGTACCTATAAAGCGAAGAAGGTAGAAGCAACGGATGAATCAAAGATAAAGGTAAGCAGCAGCAACAGTGCGGTAAATGGTGTACATACACTATCTGTAAAGCAGCTGGCAAGCTCTGCATATCTGACAGGTGCCAGCCTACTGGGTAAGGCATATAATACCACATCCTATGCGGCGGCAGAGAGTGCGGATGTGAAATTGAGTGATTTAAAGGATTCCAAGGGGTATGATCTGGAATTAGATGGAAAAAGCTTTGAGATCTCTTATAAAACTACCGATGCAGATGGACAGGAGACCACAGTTACCAAGACTATCACTGCACAGGCAGGATCAGATGGTACGCTTCAGAGTGTAATTGATAATATGAATCAGTCCATGAAGGATGAAGGCATTCATATGACGGTCAGCTATAATTCGTCAAAGGGAGCCTTGGAGTTCGTGAATAATACTGCGCAGGAGGTAAAGGATGCAGATGACACTGTAACCGGTTATGAAGGCGGTATTGATTATACATTGAAGACGGCGGATGACGATGCGGCAAAAGCACTGGGAATCAGTAAGAGTGGAGTGACAGTCAGCCAGCAGAAGAGCGATGCCGGAGAGAATGTTCTGACCACGAGTAGTGCGTTTTATGCAGAGACAGTATCTGATACAGCGGCATCGGTTACAGGCAGCACGAAGCTGACAGATATGGGTATTGCAAGTGGTACTACCTATACCATGACTGTTGGCAGTGGCAGTGATGCAAAGACTTATACCTACACCATTGATCAGACTACAACCTTGAAAGGTCTGGCAACCCAGTTTTCTAAGATGGGCGTAACTGCCAGTTATGATGAGAAACAGGGGCGGTTCTTTGTGAATTCTGCGGAGTCCGGTGCAGCATATGACTTTACGCTGACGGCAGATGATGCGGATGCAGTGGCGAAGCTTGGACTGGATGAAGCGTCAGCAACGAAGATAGATGCGTCAGATGCAATTGTTGTATATAATGGAGCAACGTTCCAGCAGTCGTCCAATAATTTCAGTCTAAATGGTCTGAACTTTACAGTAAATGATGTGACGGTGACAAAGGATGATCAGGGAAATGTAACAAACGATAATCCGATTCGAATGACAGTATCAACAGACACGGATACGATTTATAACGCAGTCAAGGATTTTGTGAAGGAATATAATTCTCTGATCAAAGAGATGAGTACATTATACAATGCTGATAGTGCGAAGGATTATAATCCGCTGACGGATGATGAGAAGGAAAGTATGTCCGACAGTGAAGTGGAAGAATGGGAAAAGAAGATCAAGACGTCCCTGCTCCGGCGGGATGATACAATCAGCTCATTATTATCGACCATGAGATCTACATTAAATAAATCAGTCGCATATACAGGAGCGGATGGCAATACAAAGCAATATTCCCTGGCATCGTTCGGCATTAATACCGGTAAGTGGAACGAATATGGTCAGTTACATATCAATGGCGATTCGGATGACTCCGATTATAAGGACTATGATGACAAATTAAGAGCTGCAATTGAAAACGATCCGGATGCTTTAATTCAGACCCTGAGCGGTTTGGGTAGCGAATTGTATACAAATTTCCAGAAAGCCATGAAGAGCTCCAGTCTCAGTAGTGCATTGACATTCTATAATGACAAGCAGATGGATACAGAAATCAGCAATTATGATGATAAGATTGAGAAGCTGCAGGAGAAGATGAATGACGTAGAGGATCGTTATTATAAGCAGTTTGCAGCAATGGAGTCTGCACTGGCTGAACTGCAGGCGAATCAATCCAGTCTGTCCAGTCTGTTTGGTACCAGTTCCAGTTAACAGGCGGGCAGTTTAAGAATGAAGGTATAAAGTATTGAGGTGACGGTATGATTAATAATGCAGCACAGGCATATGGAGCCAGAAAAATTGAAACAGCAACACCGGCAGAGCTTACGTTGATGCTATATGAAGGTGCAATTAAATTCTGTAATATTGCGATGGGGGCAATCGAGAAGAAGGATTACGGAAAAGCCAATGTTAATATTCAAAAGGCACGAAGGATTATAGTGGAGCTGCAGTCGACGCTGGATCATAAATATAAAGTAGCAGAAGATTTTGATGTGATTTATGATTATATATTTCATAAGCTGGTGCAGGCGAATGTAAAGAAGGATCCTGAAGTTCTGGAGGAAGCGCTGGTGGAACTGCGGGAACTGCGAGATGCGTGGAAAGAGATCATGCGGACGGCAAGGATGCCAAAGAGATAGAATGTGAGGCAGATATGGATTATACGTCAAGTTATATGAAAATTCTGGAAGAAAGTCTGCAAAAGAAGCAGACAGTGCTACAGGCGGTCCTGGAGGCATGCAGACGCCAGGAGGAGCTGGCGGAGCAGGATGAATTTGACCCGGATGCATTCTATACCATTATGGATCAGAAGGATGCACTTCTGAAGCAATTGGATGAACTGGATGCCGGATTTGAGAAAACCTATGAAGGCGTGCGGAACGAGTTGAATCAAAATCGAGCTTCGTATGCGGTTCAGATTCTTCAGATGCAGAAGCTGATCCGAAAGGTGACAGATCTGGGAGTAGAGATTCAGGCACTGGAGGAACGCAATCGTGTGAAGCTGGAGATGAAGTTCGCAGGACAGAAAAAAGAGATGCGGCAGGTAAAAACCTCCAGCAGAGTGGCATCCACGTACTATAAGGCAATGACAAATCCCCAGAATACAGACTCTTATTTCATGGATCAAAAAAAATGAAAAAAATTCAAAAAAGGTATTAAGTATTGGACGGGCTGTCCGATATATATAATACAAGGGTTGATAATCATATCAGCCAAGGCTCGTAAGAGCAGGAAACTATCACGGTGGCGAAGACCACCAGTACCTGTAGCAAGGATGCTACAGTAAATTCAAGGAGGAATTATTATGGTAGTACAGCACAATCTTCAGGCAAACAACACAAACAGAATGTTGGGCAACAATGTAAAGGTCGTTCAGAAGTCATCTGAGAAGTTAGCTTCCGGTTACAAGATTAACCGTGCAGCTGATGATGCAGCAGGTCTTAGCATTTCTGAAAAGATGAGAGCTCAGATCCGTGGTTTGAATCAGGCAGTTGACAACGCTGAGGACGGTATCTCATTAATCCAGACAGCAGAGGGTAACATGAATGAAATGCATTCTATCCTTCAGAGAATGGAAGAGTTAGCAGTTAAGGCTGCCAACGATGTTAATGAGACAGAGGATCGTGATACGATTCAGGATGAGATGGATCAGCTGGACAGTGAGCTGAAGGCGATTGCTTCTCGTGCGAAGTTCAATGGCAAGGAATTGAAGAGCTTCACTGGATATCTTCAGATCGGTGCTAATAAGGATGACCATATGCAGATTTCTGTAAAGGTTAAGGTGTCACTTGCTACTAAAGATGTATCATCTCATACCACAGCAAGTGCGACGATCAGTGCAGTTCAGAAAGCAATCAAGGAAGTATCTGCACAGCGTTCTTCATTGGGTGCAGTTCAGAATCGTCTGGAGTACACAGTTAATAACCTGGAGAACTATTCAGAGAACTTAACAGATGCTGAGTCACGTATCCGTGATACTGATATGGCTTCTGAGATGGTTAACTACAGCAAGGCTAACATTGTACAGCAGGCTGCACAGTCTATGCTCGCTCAGGCTAACCAGTCTACACAGGGTGTATTATCATTACTTCAGTAATCAAGTAAGATTATTGCAAATAGGGCTGACACGAAAGTGTCAGCTTTATTTGTATAAAGAGAAGATAGGCGAGGACGGAATTTATGCAGGATATAAAGAGAGAATTAGGAGAAATTGCAGATAATTTCTATCAGAATCGGAATATAGAGGGAATACAGAGAATGCCGGCATTTATTGAAGTGTTAACCGGCAGGATTGAACAATTGAATGAACAGGAGCAGATGAATTATATAGTGATTATGAAAAATCTCCTTGGAGCATATGAACAAAAAGAGTATGTGATGGTGGCAGATATTCTGAATTATGAAGTGACACCGTTACTGGACTGATAATGGAGTAGATTGATATGACAGTATATGAGAAGAATTTATTAGTATTAAAGAATAGCAGGCTGGATTTGTATAATGGAATGAAGTTTATAGAAGATGAGAAAGTAAGCGATGATGACGAATATTCTCATATATATGTGGGAGAGGCTCTGGATGAAGATAAGTTTCTGGTATATGTAAATGGCGATGTGATGATTCCTTTTGGCTCGACATATAGTCCTATGCATGAGGCAGAACGGTATGCATTGCAATTCAGGGAGGTATGGGATGAGGTAAATCTGCTATTGATAGGTCTTGGTAATATAATGGCGGTACGTCAGATATTAAGCGATGAATGCCCGGTTGATAAGTGTATCGTTTATGAACCATCGATAGATGTGTTTAGAAAGGTTATGGAAGAATATGAGATAGAGGATATTCTGTTAAATTCTAAGGTAATGCTTTTGGTTGAAGGCGTGAATGGTCATGAATTAGAGAAGATTTTAGATAAAAGTATAAATTATAGAAACTGGAGAAATTTTCATTGTACAACGTTTTTGTATTGTGAAAAATTATTCTGTAGTCAGGTGCAAGAGGTTAGAAAAATATATGGACGCGTAGTGGGAAATAAGAGAGCAGAACTTCAGACATTGGGACATTTTGCAAAAGCAGGATTGAAAAATGAAATAGAAGCCTTTTATTGGATGATAGATAGTAAGACAATTGATAGTATGGTAGGAATGTTTCCGGCAGAGCTCCCTTGTATAGTGGTGGCGGCAGGACCTTCTTTGGAAAAGAATGTAGAAGTGCTAAGACAGGCAAAGGGCAGAGCTTTTATAATATGTGTGGATACAGCATTGAATTATTTGCTGGAGAGAGCTATCATCCCTGATATGGCATGTACTGCAGATCCACAGAAAGGTACTCGATATTTCACAAGAAATGAAATCAAGAACATACCATTGGCATTATCGACAGATTCTGATTGCAGAGCATTAGAGGAAATTGAAGACGTAAAGCCTGTGTATTTTTCTACCACAAATGATTTTGCACAAAGATTATATGCGGACAGAGGACATTCGGTCGAATATTTCGACGGAGGTGGATCGGTTGGAACAGTATGCTTTCAGATCGGAGTGCGGCTGGGATTCAAAACAATCATATTAATCGGACAGGATCTGGCTTTTACCGACCAAAAAGCTCATGTGGGAATGGGAAAGGCAGTGGAGAAAGACCTGGCATACAATATGCTGATGGTCGATGGATATTATGGAGATAAGGTTTTGACAAGGGCAGATTTTAAATATTATATAGACTGGTACAATCTGAGGATTCCACAATTAAAGGATGTACATGTAGTTAATGCGACCGAAGGCGGAGCAAAGCTCCATGGAGCGGAACAAATGACATTACAGGAAGCGGTGAATCGATATTGCATAACAGAATGTGATGCGGCTGAGCTCATAAAGCAGATTCCGGAGGTGTGGCAGACTATAGAAGATAAACGGAAATTCTATGATGAATTAAGAGAGAAATATAACTTCTTCCGTAAGGTTCATAAACGGCTGCTTCAGGGAGTCGATGGAACGAAACGGGCAATCTATATTTTGCAGCGAGGAAACTGTGATGTAAGGGAACTCAAGAAGATAGATAAGATGCTAGAAGGGATTACGCATATGGTATCTAATGATGAGGGAATCCTGATACTGGTTAAACGGATGATAGAGGTAGATGCTTCATTAAATGATGATCTGCTTGAAGCGGAGGATAATCTGAATCTGGAAAGTATACGATTATATGGTAAGATGCAGACATATATACAGAATCTTTTATCAGCTTTGAACGAGTTGCTCCCGATCTGGGAGGGTGTAATGCAGAAAATCAATGTAAAATATCAGTTCGATCCGGAAACTCAGGCGGATTCAGTATAGTACGAGGAGGAGAATGAGGTGTTGAATAATAAGACGATATTGGTAACAGGTGGTACCGGATCTTTTGGAAAGAAATTCTTGGAAATGGTGTTTCAAAGATATAATCCAAAGAAGGTTATTATATATTCTCGTGATGAGTATAAGCAGAGTGTTATGAAGGCTGATTATGCGAGTAAGGTGGATATGTCGAAGGTTCGATTTTTTATAGGTGATGTTCGGGATAAGGAGCGTTTATATCGTGCTTTTGCAGGTGTGGATTATGTAATCCATGCAGCTGCAATGAAACAGGTGCCGACCTGTGAGTATAATCCCTTTGAAGCGATTAAGACGAATGTTCATGGAGCACAGAATGTGATAGATGCTGCACTGGACTGCGGGGTAAAGAAGGTCGTTGCATTATCTACAGATAAGGCAGTTAATCCTATTAATCTATATGGTGGTACGAAGCTGGTTTCCGATAAACTCTTTATAGCTGCAAATGCATATCGTGGAGAAAACTATCAAACGGTTTTTTCAGTAGTACGGTATGGCAATGTAGCAGGAAGTAGAGGCTCTGTTATACCAATCTGGAAAAAAATCATTGAAGAAGGCGGAACAACACTGGGTGTTACTGATATGCGTATGACACGTTTTTGGATTACATTGGAGCAGGGCGTGGAATTGGTCTTTAAGGCATTGGAGGAGTCCAAGGGTGGAGAAACCTATATATCGAAGATTCCATCCTTTCATATAGGAGATCTGGCAGAAGCCATGCTTCCGGGATGCGAGATCAATGAATTCGGTATTCGTGAGGGCGAGAAGCTTCATGAAATCATGGTAACGAAGGATGACTCATGGACGACTTACGAGTACGAGAAGCATTTTATAATCTATCCACATTATGATTGGGCGAGGCTGGAACGAGATATCCTTCCGGGAGGAAAGAAGGTAGAAGAAGGATTTGAATATACATCCGGGAATAATAGTCAATGGTTAGATATCGAGGAGTTGAAAAAAGAGCTTACATATATATAGAACTTTGGTTTGTGCTAAGAGGAAGGAAAGAAGTATGAAAAGGAGAATTGCTATTATTACCGCAAGAGGTGGAAGCAAAAGAATTCCTAAGAAAAATATTCGGGAATTCTGTGGAAAACCTATTTTAGCATATTCGATTCAAGCGGCGATCGAATCTCAATTGTTTGATGAAGTGATGGTATCAACGGATAGTATGGAAATTGCTGAAATTGCAAGAAAATATGGGGCAAAAATTCCCTTTTTGAGAAGCTCGAAGACATCGGGTGATTATGCGACCACCTCAGAGGTGATATTGGAAGTATTAGAAGAATATGAAAAATTGAAGAACAATTTTGATACAGTTGTCTGTATTTATCCAACGGCACCATTTCTTACACCTGATAAACTAAAGGATGCAGTAAGTAAGCTGGAGCATACAGAGTGCATTGAAGTATTGCCGGTTGTTCGCTTTTCCTATCCACCTCAGAGAGGTTTTATAATGAAAGATAAGTATATTGAAATGAAGCATCCGGAATATAAATTTAGTCGGTCCCAAGATTTAGAGGTATTGTATCATGATGCCGGTCAGTTTTATTGTTTTCGCGTAGATGAGTATACGAGATGCAGAGGAAAGGTGACAGAGAAAATTGTTCCATTTGAAATTAGTGAGTTGGAGGTTCAAGATATTGACAATGAGACTGACTGGAGGCTGGCAGAGTTAAAATACCAATTTTTACATGGATTAGATAAGCGAGGCTAAATATGAAACTGTACGAGAAGATAGAAACTGGAATTTATGTGATTGCTGAAATGTCTGCAAATCATGGCGGCAAAATTGACAATGCCTACCGAATCATTGAGGAAGCAAAAGAGGCGGGAGCAGACTGTGTTAAGATTCAAACATATACGGCTGATACATTGACGATTCCATGTGATAAGCAATGGTTTCAATTGAAGGATGGAATATGGGCTGGACATAGCTTATACGATTTGTATCAGGAAGCGTATACGCCATGGGAATGGCAGGAAAACCTAAAAAAACGTTGTGAGGAATTGGATATTGATTTCTTGTCAACACCATTTGACAGGACATCGGTCGATTTCTTGGAAGGGATTGGGATAGAGTTCTATAAAATAGCCTCGCCTGAGCTGGTAGATATCCCATTGATTCGGTATATTGCGAGCAAAGGCAAACCGATGATTATATCATGTGGAATGGGAAATATTAAGGAGATAGAAGAGGCACTGAATGCATGTCATGAGCAGAAAAACGAACAGGTGATTCTACTGAAATGCTGTAGTCAATATCCGGCAAAGTATAAAGATATGAACTTGAAAGTAATACCAGATATGCAACAGCGGTTTGGCGTTCCGATAGGATTATCAGATCATTCAATTGGAAGCGTGGTGCCAATAACAGCAATGGCATTAGGAGCAAAGGTGATAGAAAAACATGTTCGTTTGGATGAAGAAATCGGCAGCGCAGATGAGAAATTCTCTATGAAAATGAGCGAATTTAAACAGATGGTGCAAGACTTAAGAAATGCAAAGCTGGCAATGGGAAATGCAACATACGAATTAACAGAAAATGAGAAGCATGGGCTACGAAGCAGAAGATCATTGTTTGCAATAAAGGATATAAAGAAAGGTGAGATTTTTACAGAGGACAATATTAAGAGCATACGCCCGAGCTATGGAATAGCACCTAAATACTATGAGACATTGTTGGGAAAAACAGCTAAACAAGAATATCAATATGGTGATCCATTGAGGCCAGAGGAAGTAGAGGATGGAATGTATTGATGGGCAGAAAAAGTATTTTTATTCGCACAGATGGGAATGAAGTAATAGCAACGGGGCATGTAATGAGATGCTTGGCAATTGCAGAGAAATTGCGGTTAAGAGGAGTAGAAGTCATATTTGTAATGGCAGGTACAGAAATGAATTCGGTTATTAGCAGTCATGGTTTTCGGACAATAATACTTGCAACGGACTGGAATAATCCAGATGGTGAAATTGAGAAATTTCAATCCCTCATTATTAGGAATCAGATAAAAGTGGTTTTATTAGATAGTTATTTTATAACGGAATATTATTTACGTGAAATCTCAAGGTATACAAAGATAGTATATATAGATGATTTACATAATGTCAAATATCCGGTTCATGCAATCATAAGTTATAGCGTGCGTAATCAAAATGCTATGTATGGTAGCGGGTTTGAGACAACACAAATACTCATGGGTGGGAGGTATGTTCCGCTCAGAGAGGAGTTTGAAAACGTGATTCCGCAAACAAGAAAAGATGTCAATAATATTTTGGTTACAATGGGGGGGAGTGATCCGGCGAATGCAACTTGTCGTATAGTTGCTTCTTTAATAAAAAATTCCAAATATAGAGATATACAAATCCATGTAGTAGCAGGGCGATTATATCATAATTTGCCGGAGCTGTTGCAGATTTCAGAGGCGGATAATGTGTGTGTGCATCATAATGTACTTGATATGAAGAGTCTTATGCTGTCTTGTGATATTGCCATAGCGGCTTGTGGAACTACATTATATGAATTATGTGCTTGTGGGATACCGACAATATGTGTTGAGATTTCAGAGAATCAGGTTGGCAGTGAGATCTGGGAGGAGAAGAATCAGATGTTCTATGCAGGTAATTTTGTGATGGATCCGGAAGGGTGTGTTCAAGTAATACTAGAATGCCTGGACGAGTATATTGCGTCCTATGCACTTAGGAAAGAAAGGGCAGAGACTATGCATCAGGTTGTAGATGGAGCTGGAGCAGATCGAATTGCAGAATACCTAGAAAATGAGGTAGGTGAAGAAGAAAATGAGTAAATTATATATTTTAGGTGGAAACGGAAATGGTCTGGTTATGGCTGCGGCGATTGATAGAAATAAAAGGGGATGGGAAATACAGTTTTTGAATGATTTCGAGGAAATTGGAACTATGATTGGAAAGTATAAAAAACTGCCCATTGTGGGAAGACCGGAACAGGCTAAGGAAATGTTACAGGAAGAGGGAGCAAAAATAATGTATGCTTTTGGAACATTGAAGAACCCAGAAGATAAATTACGACGAATTACATCACTTAATATAAAAAAAGATAAATGGTTAAGCTTTGTGGATGAAACGGCTGTTGTGCCTATTGAGTATTGCGAAATAGAAGAGGGCTGTTTTGTAGGTCCTCTTGCACAGTTAAGTCCCAATGTTTTATTAAATCGTCATTGTTGTCTGATGGGAAATTCATATGTAGGTCACGATTCAGAAGTGGGAGAGTTTTCTATGCTTGCAAGCAATAGTGTTGTGGGTTCTTATGTTAAGGTTGGAAGAGGAGTACACATTGGCACGAATGCCTGTATACGGGAACATGTTGAAATTGGCGATTATAGTGTTATTGGAGCTGGAGCAGTTGTTATAAAAGATGTACCAGCAAGGGCAATTGTAGTAGGCAACCCCGCAAAAATATTAAGGTATCGGGAGGATTAAACGTTATGGTGTTGAGAAGTATGTTGTTTGTTCCGGCATATAATAAGAAATTTTTGGATAGTGCATTAAGAAAAAAAGCAGATGCTCTGATTCTGGATTTGGAGGATTCTGTTCCAGAAGTGTACAAGGCAGATGCAAGGAAGATACTACGTGAATATTTGATGAAGGAAGAATTTCAAAATAGAGTCATTTTTGTAAGACTAAATTCCTTGGAAAGCAATATGCTGCAAGAGGATCTGGAAACATGTATGAATGATAGTATAAATGGCTTTATGTTGTCTAAAATATACACGAATGAAGATATAAGATATTATGATAAGCTAATTTCGAAATATGAAGCGGCGCATGAAATAAAAAAAGGATATTTTAAGCTTTTGCCTTTAATTGAAACAACATCGGCGGTTTTGGATGTGTATAATATAGCGAAAGCCTCGGATCGGATAATAGGATTGGCATTTGGTGGGGAAGATTTTCTGAATGATCTACATGGAATTCATGGAGAGCCTCCAAGGACATTTGACTATCCGAGAGCTAAAATTGCTCTGGCTGCGAGATCAGCTGGAGTTTTGCCAATTGACACACCGTACTTGGAACTTCATGATGACGATGGATTCATAAAAGAAGAAAGTGTGTCATTTGAAATGGGATTTGCAGGATGTATGCTGATACATCCGAGCCAAATAGAATTGGCAAATCGCTGTTTCATGCCTTGTGAAGAAGAAGTCGAAAAATCCAGAAAGATTTTTGATGCAATCAGGGAAGCTGAGAAAAAAGGATCTGGTGTAGCTATGCTGGATGGAAAAATGATAGGACCACCAATGAGAAAACGGGCAGAGAAGGTATTAGAATTGGTAGAATTAGTAGGCAAGGATGGTTAGTAATCTATGGGGAGACAATTGAGAAGCTTAATGTTTGTACCCTGCACAAGAGAGAAAATTCAAAAGGCGGAAAGCTTAAAGGCGGATATAATAATTTTCGACCTAGAGGATTCTATAAGGGCTGAGGAAAAGAAGGAAGCATTATCGTGTCTATTGAATTATCTGGAAGATAAAAGAAAAGATAAGTTTGCAGTTAGAATAAATACAGAAAATATGGACGCAGAAATTCAAAGCTTATATCATAGTGGTATCCGTACTTTTGTGATACCGAAGGCAGAGAATAAAAGGGAAATTGAGGAATGTACTGAGATGTATGACACAATACAGTTATTGCTCTTGATTGAAACCCCAATGGGAATCCTGAATTTAAGAGAACTTTGTACAGTTAAGAATATAAGTGCAATTGCATTTGGAGCAGAGGATTATTGTAACCAGGTAGGAATGAAAAATGATCAACATGTATTAGAACCAATTAAAACGCAGATTGTATGTATAGCAAAGGCATATGGACATGATATATATGATACCATTACAACAGAATATAAGGATGAGAATGTGATTAAGAAGGCTATTCAGAATTCAAAAGATTTAGGATTTGATGGAAAAATGTATATTCATCCTAGGCAGTTGGAAGTTGCCGAAAAGATAAATGCTGATTTGTTAGAGATGTATGATGAGTGGAAGGATATAATACAAGCTTTTGAGAATAGTCATGAAGGTGTTTTTATATATAATGGAAAACTATACGAAAAACCACATATTGAGTATATGAGGAGACAACTGTATGAAAAGAAAAATGAATAAAAATGATATTATAAAACAGGTCATATATGCTGGTGGTGGTGCTGAAAGGGTGGAAAAGCAGCATCTGAAAGGGAAAATGACTGCACGCGAAAGAATTCAGAGGATGTTTGATAAGAATACCTTTGTGGAATATAACATATTTACGACTGGAAATACTGCAGAGGATGCACAAATGAATGGAGATGGGGTGGTTACGGGCATTGGTAGGATAAATGGGAGAAAAATATGCCTGTATGCACAGGACTTTACGGTAGATGGTGGAACAATTGGAAGAGCAAATGCAAAAAAAATAGTAGCAATACAGGAACTGGCGATGAAACTCAGGGTGCCAATCATTGCATTAATTGATTCTGGTGGTGCAAGGATTCAGGAAGGGGTTCAGGCATTATCAGGGTATGGTGAAATCTTTAAAAATAATGTGAAGGCATCAGGAGTCATACCTCAGATTTCTGCCATTATGGGACCATGTGCAGGAGGAGCAGCATATTCACCAGCACTTACAGATTTTATTTTTATGGTTGAAGATACTTCCTGTATGTTTGTTACCGGACCGGATGTGATTCAGACGGTTACCGGGGAGGCAATTGATAAGAATACTCTTGGGGGCACAGGAGTACATATGAAGAAAAGTGGAGTGGCGCATTTTTGTTGCAAGAATGACGAAGAGTGTATAGATAAAGTAAGGCGCTTGTTGGAATATCTGCCGGACAATGCAGAAACTAAGCCCGGAATTAAAAAGTATCGATATAATAGTCAGATTGATGTTGAAGCTTTGGTGCCGAGCAATAAGAGAAATGTATATAATATGTATGCATTGCTTGAGGCGATTTTTGATGAAAATTCTCTGATGGAAATACAAGCAGAATATGCCCCCAATATATTGATTTTTTTAGCGACGATGAAAGGAATTACAGTAGGAATCGTTGCGAATCAACCCAGGGTATTGGCTGGAAGTCTGGATATTAATGCATGTGATAAAGCGAGTCGTTTTATTAATTTTTGCTCATTGTTTCAGATACCAATATTGACATTTGTTGATGTTCCGGGATATTTACCGGGAAAGGAACAGGAGAGGAATGGAATTATTCGACATGGAGCTAAAATGTTATATGCGTATAACAAATCGCAAGTTCCTAAAATGACACTGATTATCCGTAAAGCATATGGTGGTGCATATCTGGGAATGTGTAGTAAGGAAATTGGAGCAGATTATGTTGTGGCATGGCCGGAGGCAGAGGTTGCGGTGATGGGAGCAGAAGGAGCTATTAATATACTGGAAAGAAACAATATTAAAAAAGCAGAAAACGAGGAGGAATATATCCAAAATAAAATCGAAGCATATAAAAATGAGTTCTTAAATCCATATTATGCAGCTCGCTTAGGATATATTGATGATGTTATTAATCCGAATGATACAAGGGAAACGATATATAATTTTTTGGCAACAATGCAGGATAAAAGAGTTGATAGAATGGATGCTGGAAACTTTCCGGTATGAGGTGATACATATATGAGAGCAAATGTAATGGGAAACTATTTTGAAGATTTTGAAGAAGGGATGATAATAAGACATGCACTTTCTAAGACGATATTTGAAAGTGATAATAACCTGTTTTCGTTACTGACGATGAATTCACATCCGGTGCATACCAATGTTGATTATGCGGAAAAACAGCAGCACGGTAGGATTCTGGTGGTTGGGACATTAGTTTTCAGTCTTGTAGTCGGAATGACAGTTTCTGATATTAGCGGAAAAGCTATAGCAAATTTGGATTATGAGAAGGTGGAGCATGTTGCACCTGTATTCATAGGAGATACGTTATACGCAGAGTCACAGATTTTAAAATGTAAGGAGTCAAAGAGTAAGAAAGATAGAGGTATTATTTATGTTGAAACAATAGCAAAGAATCAAGATGGAGTTATAGTATTGAAATTCCGGAGACATGTTATGATAAAAAGGAGAGGAACAACTGGCGATTGCGATTCATGAAAATGAAAATATGGTGGCGACCAACGAGAGAGAGGATGATATTTACATGGATAAAAGGCTGATTGAAAAAGAAATTGAAAATCAGAATGTAGATAAAGTAAGCGAGTTGCTTACGCAGTATGAGGTGGAATGCCCGGACGATGCAGATTTGCTTACACTAAAGGAAAACTATTATCTGCTATGTGGAGATATGGAGCGGGCATTAGATTGTGCCCTAAAGGGAGTTCGTAGATTGCCTTTGAATGGAGATATGCAGTATAATCTGGCATATGTCTATGAATTACTGGGAGAGTGGATTCCTGCAATGATTTGTTATGGAAGAGCGGGAATTTTATATGCATATAATAAAGAGAATGATAAATATAATTCTCTTGCACCTATAAATAAGGCGAACGAAATGTTGCTGATATTTGAGGACGAAACAAAGGAAATCCAAGATAAGGAAGAGTTAGATAGAAAAATTGAAATATTAAAGCAGATAGCAGATTTACAGGGGACTTTATATGGGTTCGAGGAGCGTTCGTTTCGTTCGTATAAGCAGGTGATAGGAAAATATTTATACGAGAATATGAATACGAAGCGATATGTAGCTATTTATAAGGATTTGTTTCAAGGCAGGAATTATACAGATGGAGAAGAAAGTTTGGATTTGGTTCGTCTCAAAGCTGAATTTCTTAAGGTTACGGAAGGTACAGGTGTTAAGGTTGAAGTAAAGGGGATAACTGCAGATACAGAGATCTTGTTGCCTATTGCAGCGAAAGAGCCTGATACAGTGCATGCATTTCTACAGAATGGGCAGAAGTATATGATCCCTCAATATGCTAACCGTCATTTCAATTACTATTCTGTTAAGAATGGAACGGCGATATGTTCATCAAATACGAGCTACTATGGCAGACCGATTCCGTTACAGGCAGATCCGAAAAAGAAGCGTCTGGTTCTTAGCCTGTTTGTGGATGGTCTGGCGCAGATGATATTAAATGGAGATGATTTTAAGGAACATATGCCGAATACCTATCGATTTTTCAGCAGAGGTACGATATGCACACAGGCGTATAATGCAGCAGAATGGACACATCCGAGTCTGGCGAATTTAATAACCGGATTGGATACCACTCATCATATGATGTATCATAACGAATTAGATACTGCGATGCCGGAAGAGTATCCGACACTTGCGGAATATTTTCATAATGAAGGATATTATACCTGTTATATGGGGGGTGACTGGAGAATGATACCTACCTGTGGCCATGCACGTGGATATGATCGGTTTATTTATCAGCATCAGAAGTCTGGCTTTAAGGTAAATGAGGTAATGATAGATGCACTGGATCATTTGGAAACATTTAAGGAGACGAATCAGTATTGCTGGTTTGCAGTAGGGGATTTGCATGATATCGCAGATGAGCATGATCTCCCGATACCGATTCAGAAGGAACTGGATTTGTCAGATCGAGTGTATGAGGAGCGGAGTGTGACCTCTGCAAAGCAGAGCTATAACCCACATAAGATTAATTCATATTTAAAGATGGCACATTATATTGATCGCTGGCTACAATATTTATATTCTTTTATTGAGGAGAATTATACGGAGGATGAGATCGTAATATCTGTATTCGCTGATCATGGACAGGGGTATTTTATTCAGAATCCGGATCATTTTATTGGAAGGGAACGGTCAAATATTGCTATGATGTTCCGAGGCAGTCAGGCGACAGGTATAGGAGTGACCGATGAACTGATATCATCCAAGGATTATAATTGTACGATGCGGAAACTGGCAGAATTGACAGATCCGGGAGTGCCTAATGATGGACATGTACCAAAGATATTTGGCGGCACAGAGAGTTGGGAGGATGTCCTGACAGAGAGCATTCATCCGAAGGATTCATATCGTGCAACGATATTTGCAAAAGGAGTAACATTTTTCTTTGAGAATCCGGCACCGGTGCAGAACGATGGCCGGTTTGAACTGACGGAGTATCGATATTGGTTAGAGGATGAACAGGATCAGATAATTGAAGATTCTGAACTGAGTCAGAAGTATCTTCAAAAAGTGCTAAAACACATCGCACCTATGCTGATATACAAGTAGAGGCTATGGGTGCAAAAGAGCTGGCTTATTGGATAGTCATAGTGGCGAATGAGAGATGGAGGCTGAGATGCAGGCGATAATACTGGCGGCCGGTATGGGGAAACGGCTCAGGCATTTGACTGAGAATAATACGAAGTGCATGGTGAAGGTCAATGGAGTGTCGATCATTGAACGTGCATTAAAGATTTTAGACAGGAAGGGTCTGGCTAGAATTGTTTTGGTTGTAGGATATAAGGGACAGGAATTAATAGACTTTGTAGGAACATTGAATATACATACACCGCTTGTCTATGTTTGGAATTATGATTATGAGAAGACGAATAATATTTATTCGCTTTCATTGGCAAAGGATTATTTGTGCAGTGAGGATACACTGCTTTTAGAGTCAGATCTGGTATTCGAGGAAATAGTTATTGATTTGTTATTGGAAGATAAACGGACATCTCTGGCATTGGTCGATAAGTTTGAGAGCTGGATGGACGGAAGTTGCATGGTAATCGGTGAAGAAGATCAGATATTGGACTTTGTTCCCGGAAAGTATTTTGATTTCAGGGAAAAGGAAAACTACTATAAGACAGTTAATATCTATAAGCTTGGTCGGGATTTCTCACGAAACATTTATGTTCCGTTTCTGGAAGCTTATGAGCGTGCCATGGGTGAGAATGAGTATTATGAATCGGTTATAAAATTGATCGTAATGCTGGATACGAGCGAGATTCGGGTGAAGCGGCTTAGTGGCCAGAAATGGTATGAAATCGATGATGTGCAGGATCTGGATATTGCAGAATCTCTGTTTGAGGATGATCCAGGGAAGCGGTATGATAATTTGATGAAGCGGTATGGAGGCTTCTGGCGGTATCCCAATATGTTGGATTTCTGTTATCTCGTGAATCCATATTTTCCAAGTCGCCGGTTACTGGAGGAAATGATCTGTAATTACGGCAATCTACTTTCTCAGTACCCATCAGGACGAAATGTTGATTCGATTGTGGCATCGAATGTATTCGGTGTCAGTAAAGATTACATTGCACTTGGAAATGGAGCAGCAGAGCTGATTAAGGCGTTCATGGAAAGGCAAGAGGGAACGGTTGGACTGATTTGTCCATCCTTTAATGAATATAGGGAACGGTGTCGGCAGGAGGTTCTGATATATCAGCCGGAGAATGTAGATCTGCGTTATGATGAAAAGGATATTATGGAGGCCTTCGATGGAAAGATTCAGACTTTGGTACTTATTAATCCGGATAATCCATCGGGGAATTATATTCCAATGACGGGGCTGAAGCAGCTGCTGGAGTGGAGTGCAAGACAAAATATAAAGATTCTGATAGATGAGAGTTTTGTTGATTTTGTTGAACTGTCCAATGGGGAAAGGATTGAAGATGGTACATTGATTAAAGAGGAACTTCTGAAACGGTATCCACATTTATATGTGGTTAAGAGTATTTCGAAGTCCTATGGAGTGCCAGGATTACGTTTGGGCGTGATAGCATCAGCGGATGAAGAAGAATTAAATCGAATAAAGGTCGATATGCCAATCTGGAACATCAATTCATTTGCAGAGTTTTTCATGCAGATTATTTCAAAATATCGAAAGGACTATGATCTGGCACTGACTGAGTTCCGAGATACCCGGAGAGAGTTGATGGAGCAACTGGAGCAGATACAATATCTGAGGATGATTCCAACGCAGGCAAATTATGTAATGTGTGAAGTGATCGGGAAATTTGCGCATGAGATATGTATTAGGATGTTTGAAGAAGGAATCCTTTTAAAGGATCTTACAGCAAAGGTTGCGAATGGACATGAGTATATACGAGTAGCCATTCGGACAAGAGAGGATAATGCAAGATTGATCGAAGGTCTGAAGCACAGTTTTTAGCAAGTGGATAATACTATAATGATGTAGCATATATGGGTGTTTAACCTGAATGTCAGCCGATTATGATACCAAACGCATCTGCAATAGTTGGTATTTTAAGTATACAATAAACACAAAACCGTCCTGAGTTCTCGATGAGAGTGTGCCTGATGGTATGAAAAAGGAGCGGCCCCGAAAGGTCACTCCTCGTAGATATATGAGTTATTTTGTTAGAACAATTCTACCCGATCAAGCAGCAGGTCGCTCAGGTTACAGTGGAAGATGCCGTTGTCGTCATAAAAGTTGTGTGGCACATCCATGCGGAAAGCGGACTGAATATAGATTCTCTTATCTGCATCGTTTACCACAAAGTCAATCTCTTTCTGAACCTTGCTGTCGCCTGTGCGGTCGCAAACCACACCGACATCAACGGAGTACCCGCGCCGCAGAAGTTCGTTGTAGATGATGTTTTCCATGATATGACCGGGATCGTACTGGCGGTAATTCAGTCGTGCATTCCGAAGCCCGATATCCATATAGTAGTACTTGTTCGGATACTTGAAATAGGTCTTTCCTTTGACGTCATATCGCTTTGCCATTGAAAGGAGGAAAGAATCGATAACATACTGCACATAGTTTGAAACCATCGCAGGATTGATTTTTCGTTCTTCATGAACGCGATGGCATTTGCGAGATTGGTCGGATTCGTCAGCGAACTGATCTGCGAAGCAAGGAGGTCCAGAATGTCATTCAGAACATCTTCGCACTCGATGCCGTTTCGCTCCACGATATCCTTAACGTACAGTTCGCTGTAGAGGGAGATCAGTATTGCTAGTATGCGGGAAGGAACTTATAATTATGAATGTTCTGGACACAAGGAATGACGAAGAGGTAATATATAATGCTGATTATAGGAGTGTTTAAGTTATGGTGCGCAAATATATCATTGTAACAGGCAGAGTACAGGGAGTCGGATTCCGATATCATGCAATGAATCTGGCAATGGAATATGATCTGACCGGCTGGGTACGGAATCTTTACAACGGTGGTGTTGAGATGGAAGTGCAGGGGAAACGGGAGAATGTAGAGCTGTTCATCCAGAATCTGGATGCCGGCACGAACTGGATACGGATTGATAATAAATCAGTAGCAGATCAGCCACAGCTGAAAGAGGAAAGCGGATTTCGAATTCGTTACTAATGTAAAGAACAAAAAGAAAATATTGACAAATAACACTAGGCAAAGTATACTTACTATAAAGCAAGTATATTTTGTCTATTTTTTCTATAATTCAAGGCTGGGATGGCTGATCTGACAGGTAGGATTCTTGCTGAATTTCAAAGAGAAAACAGCGGAATTCCGGATGCGGGAAGTATTGGGCTTTATTAAGTATTCAAAGGATAAGGAACAGATGCAACGTCTGATTCAGAAGGATGAGGACCGCTTCTGCCATATGGAGCACGAGGCAATACAGTTGATTAATCTGATAACCGGGACAGATATCAGATTGGAGAAAGATGAGGAGGTTGTAGATATGTGTAAAGCATGGAGTGATATGGCTGCGGAGGAAAGAGAAATCGGATATGCCAGTGGTAAGGAAGAAGGCAAAAAAGAAGGTAAAAAAGAAGGCCAAAGGGAGAACAAACGGCGGGTTATAGAGAATATGTTAAAAAGGGGATATCCGGAAGATGATATTTTGGAAATTGCAGAGTGCACAAGCCAGGAGATAAATGAAATAAGAGCGTGCATGGCGGGCTGCTGAATTAATGCAGCCTCGCCTGTACTTCTGCCAGAGTCGGCATTGCCGGGATGCCACCGCGCTTCTCAACACAACAGGAAGCTACTGCATTGGCAAATCGCAGAAGGGAATGCGCCTGTTGAATCGTGAGTGCGGCAGGAGCGGTCTCAAAGTCACAGAGCTTTGACAGAACTCCGCCCCAGAAGGAATCTCCGGCACCGGTGGTATCAATCACATGGCTTTGAAAGCCCGGCTCCGTGACCTGTACGTGCTTTGTTGCTAAGTAGGCACCCGCAGCTCCCAGTGTGACAATGACACAGGAGATTCCCTGATTTAACAGTACTTCTGCAGCTGCCTGAGGATCTGACTCGCCGGTAAGAAGAGAGGTTTCTTCATCCGAAAGCTTCATAATATCTACATAAGGCAGGACAGAACGCATACGTGAGACAGCGGTCTGTTCACTTTCCCATAAAGGTGCACGATAGTTCGGATCATAAGAGATCCAGGCACCGGATTGTTTGGCAATGTTGAGCGCATGCATGGTGGCGCTGCAGGCTGGTTCATCGGTAAGAGACAGGGAACCGAAATGCAGAAACCGAGTCTTCTGCAAAAGCCCGACCCGGACTTCTTCCGGACGGAGACAGGTATCGGCACCCGGTTTGCGTGCGAAGGAGAAGGAACGTTCACCATCCTTTAAAGATACAAAGGCAAGGGTTGTAAAGACATGATCATCGATGACAATGCCACTGGTGTCAATGCCATGTTCACGCAATGTCTGAACGAGAAAATGGCCCTGCATGTCATTTCCGACTTTGCCGATGAATGCGGTACGTTTTTCAAGGTGGGAAAGAGCGGCTAATACATTTGCCGGAGCTCCTCCCGGATTTTGCTCAAATAAAGGCTGTCCGCCTTCGGAAACTCCATATGGAGTATAATCGATCAATACTTCGCCGATTGCAGTTACATCTGCAGTTAACATGAAAAACACTCCTTTCGAGATCAGACTGTATCAGTTGAAATCATCCATAATTGATTTGTGCGAAAGGCACCCTGAGCACATACCCTCAGATTTTCCTTTGGAAAGAATCTGGAGGTCATGACATAGGTACCGTCGTTAACATATAGTTCCATGACGGACCGATCAACCAGGATGCGCAGGGACCGGATCCCCTCACATTTCAGCTGACGGCAGGTACGTCCGGCACCGGTTTCTCCGGAAAAACGCAGAGAGAGAATGTCATCCTGATAGGTCAGCTCCATATCATCCGTAAAACGGATCTGAAATGATTTCAGAGGTGCAACAGAGCTTAATTCCCAGTCAAAACAGTTGGAAGGTAGTTCTTCTGC
This sequence comes from Bacteroidales bacterium H4, assembly GCA_963626805.1. GTDB lineage: Bacteria > Bacillota > Clostridia > Lachnospirales > Lachnospiraceae > CAG-632. The sequence continues at coordinate 77,448 of CAVFXS010000046.1, forward strand.
AACTCCGCATTGAAGATGACGGACTGCGGAACGCAATTGTTTCAATTCCGGAATCGGCATCTGCGTCAGCCTGCCATTCTGTACTCCGATAACTCTTGGGACTGTCAGGTTATAGATCCAGTGCTCCTGTTCCAGAGATGGTTCTGCATAAGGACTATCCGGACCACCGACCCATCCGATCAGGATCCGGCGTCCCTGATTATCCAGGAAGGTCTGCGGTGCATAGAAATCAAATCCATAGTCCCATTCCTGAAACCGGGTTTCATCTATAGTAGTAAGCTCCGGCTGTTCCGTACCGGATGTCTGAATATCTGTGGCACTGAGCGGAAAATATCCGGACAGGTGGTAATTCTGATAGCGATAAGGTTCCGGCTCAATGCCCTGTGGACAGCAGGAAAGATAATACTGGTGATCCAGTTCAAAAATATCCGGACATTCCCACATATATCCGAATGGGTTATGCGAGGTTACATCATGAGCGTGAGTCCAGTGAATGCCATCCATGGATTCATAGATAAGAATAGCACCGCTATCATCATTTTTTCTGCCACCCAGCACCATTTTATAGGTATTGCTATCCTTCCAGACTTTTGGGTCACGGATGTGGCAGGTATAATTTGCGGGATAATCCTGATTATTTAAGACGCATTCCTTTGGGGAAAAATGCATTCCGTCTTCCGAGGTTACCCGGATTGTATTGGATTCCCGGCCGGAATGTGTATAGTCGTGATCACCGTCCTGTTTTACATTTCCGGTGTAATAGATGGTCATCCTTCCGTTTTCAATCAGTGCATTTCCGGAATAGGCACCATCCTTGTCCAGCCGGTTGTCCGGATAGAAAGCGGCACCGACAAATCTCCAGTGTAACAGATCGTTTGAGATATAGTGTCCCCAGGATTTGTTATCGTCCTTCGGATAATCCGGCGCATACTGAAAGAATACGTGATAGGTATCGCCAAGCTGACAGATTCCGTTCGGATCATTCATCCATCCGGTTGGTGGAGTCAGGTGATATGCACATTTCCATTTATTGTTTGAATTCATAGAAATCTCCTTCTTTCTGTTTCGCTTCCGGTACTTGCATTATAACCGGAGGGATATATGAGGGTATGGAGAGGCAGGCAGTTATGAATAGGACAATACTGACTCCCCGATTGTAACGGCACCGGTGTGTTCAAGGCTAACGGTATCATAGTCGTCACTGTTTGTAATGATTACCGGAGTTGTAATATCATAACCGGCATTCCGGATAGCCGGAATATCGAAGGTGATCAGAGCCTGACCGGCAGATACAGAGTCTCCTTCTGCCACCAGTGCGGTGTATGGTGCACCGTTTAATTCAACGGTGTTGATACCGATGTGAATCAGCAGCTCCAGACCATCAGCACGTTTCAGGCCGATTGCGTGTTTTGTATCGAAAAGTGTTTCAACGGTGGCATCAAAAGGTGCAACAACGGTTCCTTCTTCCGGAATGATAGCGAGTCCTTTTCCGAGGATTTCCTGTGCAAAGGTATCGTCCTTGACCTCGTTTAACGGAATTGCAGTTCCGGATAATGGAGCGGTAATCGATCCGGCAGTGGTATCAGTAGTTGCAGCGGCATCCGTCTTAGGATCTTTATATAAGATAAAGGATACCAGGAAAGCAACTGCCGCAGATACACCCATAACCAATGCATACTGCCAGATATACTGTGTTGTGATCAGGAATCCGAAAACACCTGTAATACCGTAAGCGGTTGCACCGATACCGGTGATACTTGCAACCCAGCCGCCACATGCACCACCGATACAACCGGCGATCAGTGCAGTACTGTATCGAATGTTAACACCGAAAATAGCAGGCTCAGTAATGCCAAGGAATGCAGATAAGGATGCAGGAAGTGCCATAGCCTTAGTCTTTTTGTTCTTAGTCTTGACAGCAACGGCAAGGGCAGCAGCACCCTGACCAACATTGGCAGCGGTTGCAATCGGCATCCAGATATTCCGACCGATCGAGCTGAGCATTCCGGCCTCAATCGCATTATACATATGATGTACACCGGCAACGACAGTCAGTGCATAGAGACCACCGATGATGAAGCCACCGATACCGAATGGAAGCGTAACAATTGTCTGAGCGGCACCCAGTACCCAGTTTTCAATGGTAGAGAATACAGGACCGATGATTGTCAGAGTTAGATAACCGGTAACCAGGACCGTTACAAGCGGAGTAACGAAAAGGTCAATGATTTCGGGAACAATCTTATGCAGCTTTTTCTCCAGAAAGCTCATGAACCAGACTGCGATCACAACCGGAATGACATGTCCCTGATAGCCGACCAGATTAATGTGGTATAAACCGAACCATGCCTCGGCGGTCGGGATACTGCCGGCATCCATACCAGCAACGGACCATGCATTGATCAGATCCGAATGAATCATAATCATACCGATAACAGCCCCCAGGAATTGGTTGCCGCCAAATGTTTTAGCTGCACTGATTGCAATTAGTATCGGCAGGAATGTGAAAGCCGCATTACTGAACAAGTGGAAAATCGTATAGGTACCGGATTCTGCCAGAGCCGGGAATACATTACAGAGCCCCTCCAGGAGACCCATAAGTAATCCGCTGGCTACGATTGCCGGGATGATCGGAACAAATACATCACCTAAGGTCTTGATCATTCTGTGAAACAGATTCTGTTTGGAAGCAGCTGCCTGTTTTACTTCTTCCTTGCTGGCTTCCGTAACTCCGGCCTGTGAAATGAATTCATCATAAACCTTATTTACAACACCGGTGCCCAATATGATCTGTAACTGACCAGAAGCTTCAAAGACACCCTTAACCCCATCAATTGCTTCGATTGCTTCTTTGTTACATTTGTTGTTGTCGCCGATCACGAGGCGAAGTCTGGTGGCGCAGTGTGCGGCTGAAACAATGTTGCTCTTTCCACCGATCTCAGACAGAAGCTCCTTTGCTGTTTTTGCATAATCCATAATAATTCCTCCTTCTCGATATGGGAACAATCCCATATAATAAATGCTTGTGAAATAAACAAACTATTTAATTTGATGTGTGAAACAATGTGGTATCGTTCTCATATTCAAACCATAACATAGAACAACAGAAATGTAAACCGTCAGAATCATCAAATAATCTTTCGATTTTTTGTACAGTTTGCCCGAAAGAAAAAGATTCCCTGCAATTACCGCAGAGAATCCCGTTCAATAATAGAATATCCCATTTTTAATTCCCGGCATAATTCATTGCCGGAGTCCAGAATCTGGAGCAGAAGTCTGGCAGCTTCCTCTCCGCTGGTCTTATAATAATAATGGACGGTGGTAAGCTTTGGACGGCAGATAGAGGCAATCTGTGAATCCCCCATACCGGTAATCTGGACAGCTTCCGGAATCTTATATCCGTGGGACTCCAGATAATCAATGGCGCCGATGGCAATACGATCCGTCGCACAAAAGAGGGTATCAATATCCGGATGCCGCTTAAATAAAGCACCGGCACCGGCAGTGCCGGAATCAATGGTAAAAGTGACCTCTTCATAGCAGGAAGAATCAAAGGAACGCCCGGCATCAGTCAATGCCTGCAGAAACCCTTCAAACCGTCTGGTGCCGACGGCAATATCTTTCTTAGTAACGCCCAGATAACCTATTTTGGAAGCTGCAGGCAACAGCTTCTGGGTTAATTCCCTGGCAGCATTAAAATCATCATAATATACACAGGAATAATGCGGCAGGGACTGACCAATGATCACGATCGGAATCTGTAGTCGTTCAAAAGCATGAAGATGTTCCTTTGTGAAAATAGTACCGAGAAGCAGAATGCCGTCAACACGGTTCTTTTGAAAAACAGACAGATAATTGATCTCAGCTTCTTCATGATTGGCGGTGTTTGCAAGGAGAATCTGATAATCGGCTGCAGACAGCACCTCACTGATTCCGGCAACCGTCCGGCTGATGGAATCGGAGTTGATTTTCGGGATGATCACACCAATCAGCTTTGTACGTTTGGTACGCATGGTCTGCGCCTGAGCGGAGGGTTGATAGCCGGTCGCATCAATGACTGCCTGAATGCTGGCCTTTTTATCCTCGCTGACATATCCGTGGTTCAGATAGCGGGAAACAGTTGCACGGGAGACCCCGGCCATTTTGGCAATTTCATTGATATTCATAAGCTTCAGCTCCTTCCTGTGGTATCGATTTCATGCTAGCACGGATTGGGGAAAAGGTCAATATATCAAAGGGCTTTATAATAATTTCACTTGTAATTCCATAGGGTTTCCATTATGATATAGTTGAATTAAAAGGAATTAACGGTTCCGGATTGGAGAAATGAAAAATGTCAAACTATGGTACTTTTGGGGAGAATAATCCTGTATGGAGAGCTATTAACCGATATGCGGATATGCTGTTGACGGGTGTATTATTTATAATGACATGTCTGCCTGTGGTGACGATCGGTGCGTCACTTTGTGCCTTCTACTATACAGCAATGGATTCTCTTCGGAAGGAAGATGGTTATATATTCAAACGGTATTTCAGAAGTTTTGGCAAAAACTTTAAGAAAGCAACGATCCTATGGCTGATTCTGCTGGTCATTGCAGCTATACTCGGACTGGATGTATATTTCTGGCTGGTGAATTCAGAGATGCAGTTCTCCGGTGTTATGCTTGGAATCAGCGGGATCCTTTGTCTTCTCTGGTTTATTACATTCATATTTGTATTTCCGTTACAGGCACGATTTGAGAATCCGGTAGGAAAGACACTTCAGAATGCTTTTTTAATAGGATTAAGTCGGTTACCGTTTTCAATCGGAATTTTGGTACTGTTTGGAATCATTGGCTTCTTATGCATATCATCGGTTGTTATTGGGGCATTTGTATTGTTCCTTGGAATAGGTGCGATCGGATATCTTCTGGTTTATAATTATGAGCGATTATTTAAGAAATGCGGTTATATTGCAGAGGACGACGGAAAGATTGAAAATGACGATTATGATTTTGAAGTAGAAGTAGATTTTGATGAACTGCACAGACAGGAAGCGGAAGCACAGACGACAGAGACGGAGGAGACAGAAACCGAAAGAAAGCAGTAGACACAGCAGATATTATACATTGCGAATAATGATCAGGTATACTATACTTGTCAAAGAAACTTATAGCAGGAGATGAATGAATACCATGAGTAAAACACCCTTTGTTACGAAAGAACAGTTAGACAAAATCGTAGAACAGTATCCAACCCCGTTCCATCTGTATGATGAGAAGGGAATCCGTGAGAATGCCAGAAGATTAAAGCAGGCATTTGCATGGAATCCGGGATACAAGGAATATTTTGCAGTAAAGGCAACTCCGAATCCGACAATTCTGAAGATCCTGAAGGAAGAGGGCTGCGGAACCGACTGCTCATCCCTGACAGAGCTGATGATGTCAGAGAGAATGGGATTTCACGGAGATGATATTATGTTTTCATCCAATGATACCCCGGCAGAAGAGTTTGTAAAGGCAAGACAGCTGGATGCAACGATCAATCTGGATGATATTACACATATTGATTTTCTGGAGAAGGCCGCAGGCATTCCGAAAAAGATCAGCTGCCGTTTCAATCCGGGCGGTGTATTTGAACTGGGAACGGATATTATGGACAATCCGGGGGATGCGAAGTACGGTATGACGAAGGATCAGATTCTGGAGGCTTATTCCAGACTGAAGGCACTGGGTGTAGAGACCTTTGGTATGCATGCATTTCTGGCCAGCAATACCGTGACGAATGAGTATTATCCTGCATTGGCAAAGATCTTATTTGAGCTGGCAGTTGAGATCAAGGAAAAGACCGGCGTGCAGTTAAGCTTTATCAATCTGTCAGGTGGTGTGGGTATCCCGTATACACCGGACAAGGAGCCGAACGATATCCTCGTAATCGGCGAGGGTGTTCATAAGGTATATGATGAGGTGCTGGTTCCGGCAGGTATGGGTGATGTCAAGATTTATACAGAACTCGGACGGTTCATGCTTGGCCCTTACGGACATCTGGTTGTAAAGGCAATCCATGAGAAGCAGACCTATAAGGATTACATTGGTGTGGATGCCTGCGCAGTAAATCTGATGCGTCCGGCTATGTATGGAGCGTATCATCATATTACAGTTATGGGTAAGGAGCAGGAGCCATGCGATCATGTTTATGATGTGACCGGTTCCCTGTGTGAGAATAATGATAAATTTGCAGTAGACCGGAAGCTTCCGAAGATTGACATCGGAGATCTTTTAGTGATCCATGATACCGGTGCGCATGGATTTGCCATGGGCTACAATTATAATGGTAAGTTAAAATCAGCAGAAGTCTTATTGTGTGAGGATGGCTCTACGAAGCTGATCCGCCGGGCAGAGACACCGGAGGATTATTTTGCCACACTGGAAGGCTTCTGGGACATTGATGTTTAAGAATTAAGGGAAGACGAAGAAAAGGAGGACAAGGATATGTCAAATCCAGTAGTAACATTTGAAATGGAAAACGGTGATATCATGAAGGCGGAGCTGTATCCGGAGATTGCACCGAATTCCGTAAATAACTTTATCTCACTTGTAAAGAAGGGCTATTATGACGGACTGATTTTTCACAGAGTCATCAGTGGATTCATGATTCAGGGCGGTGATCCGGACGGAACCGGAGCAGGTGGACCGGGATATAGCATTAAGGGTGAATTTTCACAGAATGGTTTCATGAATGATTTAAAGCATACAGAGGGTGTGCTGTCTATGGCACGAACCATGGCACCGGATTCAGCGGGATCCCAGTTCTTTATTATGCATAAGACCTCACCACATCTGGATGGTGCCTATGCAGCATTCGGTAAGATTACAGAAGGAATAGATGTTGTAAATAAAATAGCATCTGTTCGTACAGATTATATGGATCGTCCGGTAGAGGATCAGAGAATGAAGACTGTAACCGTTGAGACCTTCGGAGTTGATTATCCGGAGCCTGAAACCGTATAAAAGGGGATATAAATGAAGAATCCAAAACCATTGATCATTATATCGGTCGTTCTGGTCGTTGTGCTGGTTTCCATGATATACGGATACAGTCAGTATAAGATATATCAGGATGAATATCAGGGCACAGAATCGACAGAGGGCGAGGATGTAGTTGTAGTGATACCGGAAGGGGCAGCTACAAAGCAGATCGCAAAAATATTAAAAGAAAAAGGATTGATCCAGTTCCCGTCTGCATTTGTAAAACGGGTGAAGGAATCGGAGTATCGTGGCTCTCTGCAACCGGGTGAGTTTACGCTGAATACCGGAATGAGCACACAGGAAATGATCGAAATCCTGGGACATGTAGAGAAGGCCAAGGAGATCAAGGCAACACTGACGATACCGGAAGGCTTCTCCATAGAACAGATTGCCAAAAGAGTAGAATCGGAAGGACTGTTTACGGAAGAGGAATTCCTGGATGCCGTTCAGGAGAATACGTATTCCTATGATTTTCTGGACAGTGTACCGGAGGGTGCGAACGTGACATATCGTCTGCAGGGCTTTTTGTTCCCGGCAACGTATGATATTTATGATGACACAACGGCACATGATCTTGTGGATATGATGCTGAATAAGTTTTCAGAGGTGTATGATGCGGATATGAGAAATCAGGCAGCAGCTCTGAACTATACCGCATTTGAAATGGTTACCAGAGCTTCTATCGTAGAACGGGAAGCGAAGCTGGATGAGGAACGACCAATCATAGCGGGTGTTATCAACAACCGTCTGGATGAGGGCATGATGCTACAGATGTGCCCGACCGTGCTGTATCCGATCACCAATGGATTGTATGATAAATCAGAGGTCACATATGATGATCTGGAAGTGGATTCCCTGTATAATACGTATAAGTATACGGGACTTCCGGTTGGTCCGATCTGCAATCCGGGTCAGGTATCGATGGAAGCAGTACTGAATCCGGCACAGCATAAGTACCTGTACTATCATGTAGATAATGAAGAGACAGGAAGCCATATCTTTACAGAGACCTATCAGGAGCATGTAGAGACACAGTAGAATCATAATAAAATATCTTATGTGTTGCAAAAAATCCGGTTCTATTTCACAGGCTGGGACATATTCTATACTATGGAAAGAAAGGTAGGGCGGAATATGTCGAAATCAATGAAAATACTGGAAGTGATCAAATCCCTGGTGGCGGCTTACATATTTACAGGAGTGGCATTGGCAGTCCTGGCATTTGTCATATATAAATGGGAGCTGAACGAAACAGCGGTGAATCTTGTGATTCTGGCAATTTATGTTCTGGCATCTCTTCTGGGGGGATTTCTGACCGGAAAGAGGGTAAAGGAGCGGAAATTTATCTGGGGACTGATTATGGGAGCACTTTACATATTGATACTATATGGAGTATCCATGATCATGAAAAACAGTCTGAATATGGTATCGACAGCCAGTGCTCTGGCGGGGGCACTCTGTATCGGTGGCGGAATGCTGGGGGGAATGCTGAGTTAATGCATAACTTTTCTTGCATGGCACAAAAAAGTATGATATACTCATTTAAGCTATCGAATTGAAGGAGGATATTAGAATGAAACACATAAAGACATTGACCAATAAGACATTAAAGAGCACAATGGCTCATGGTGGATGTGGCGAGTGCCAGACTTCTTGCCAGTCAGCTTGCAAGACTTCCTGCACCGTTGGAAATCAGACCTGTGAGAACAAGAGATAATTGTAAAACGAGATGATTGTAAGCAGAAGGAGAGGACTGCACCAGGCTGTCCTCTTTTTGTGCTGATATGAATAGTGATTCAATTAGGAGTTTGGAAACGTGATTCATCAGTATAAGAATAACGGATATAACATCGTTATGGATGTGTGCAGCGGAGCTGTTCATGTTGTGGATGATATAACCTATGATGTAATAGAATTATATGACAAAAACAGAGAAAACGGAGTAGAGACCGATTTAACGCTTCTTGAGAAGGAGCTTCCGCAGTATTCAGCCGAAGAGCTTCGGGAGACACTGGAAGAGGTAGAGGCACTGAAGGAATCCGGTGAGCTGTTTGCTGAGGATGAGTATCAGCAGTATGTAATCGATTTTAAGAAACGGAAGACGGTTGTAAAGGCATTGTGCCTGCATATTGCACATGATTGTAATCTGGGCTGCCGGTACTGCTTTGCAGAAGAAGGTGAATACCATGGACGACGGGCACTGATGAGCCTGGAGGTCGGAAAACAGGCACTGGACTTTCTGGTGGCGAATTCCGGAAACCGTAGGAATCTGGAGGTGGATTTCTTTGGCGGTGAGCCGACCATGAATTTCGATGTGGTAAAAGAGCTGGTTCGATACGGCAGAAGTCTGGAAGGACCACATAACAAGAACTTTCGGTTTACCTTAACGACCAATGGTGTGCTTCTGAATGATGATATTATGGAATTTGCCAATCAGGAGATGGCAAATGTCGTTCTGAGCATTGACGGACGAAAGGAAGTCAATGACTATATGCGTCCGACCCGGAACGGAAAGGGATCCTATGATCTGATCGTACCGAAGTTCCAGAAGTTTGCCGAGTTACGGAATCAGACGAATTATTATGTGCGTGGTACATTTACCCATCATAATCTGGATTTCTCAGAGGACGTCATTCATCTGGCAGACCTTGGATTTAAGCAGATTTCGGTAGAACCGGTTGTTGCACCGCCGGAGGAATCATATGCGATCCGAGAGGAAGATCTTCCACAGCTGCTGGAGGAGTACGATAAGCTTGCAAAAGAGATTATCAAGCGTGAGAAGGAAGGCAGAGGCTTTAATTTCTTCCACTTTATGATAGATTTAACACAGGGACCATGTGTAGCCAAACGATTGTCCGGATGCGGTTCCGGTACAGAGTATCTGGCGGTTACTCCGTGGGGAGATCTGTATCCGTGCCATCAGTTTGTTGGAATGGACGAGTTTAAGCTCGGTGATGTATGGCAGGGCGTTCGGGCAGAAGAAATCCGGGACGAGTTTAAGCTTTGCAACGTATATGCAAAGGAGAAATGCCGGAATTGCTTCGCAAGATTCTACTGCAGCGGTGGCTGTGCGGCGAACTCCTATAATTTCCACGGAAGTATTCTGGATGCATATGATATCGGATGTGAATTGCAGAAGAAGCGAATCGAATGCGCGATTATGATAAAGGCTGCGTTAGCGGCCCAATAAGAAAAGGAGAAAAGAAAGTATGAAAAATCAAAAGTTCAAAGCAATACTGACAATCATACTCTTTCTGCTTGTGACCTTAGGGCTGGCATATGTAGATGTGTTCGGACTGGCAGGTTCTGGCAAGGCGGAGGATATTAAGCTGGGTCTCGATCTGGCGGGTGGTGTCAGCATTACTTACGGCGTAGTAGGAGATGATATCTCGGCAGAGGATATGGCAGATACCGTATACCGTCTGCAGAAGCGTGTTGACGGTTACAGTACAGAGGGTGAAGTTTATAAGCAGGGAGATAACCGTATCGCAATTGAGATTCCAGGTGTGACAAATGCAACCGAGATTCTGGAAGAATTAGGTCAGCCGGGTGCTCTGGAGTTTCTGGATGAGACCAATTATCAGCTCTTTGCAAACGGTGATGAGTATGAGACAGTTCTGACCGGTGCAGATATTAAAGATGCACAGGCGGGAATTGACAACTCAAGCACAGTTACAGATTATGTAGTACAATTAGAGTTTACGGATTCCGGACGTGAGAAATTTGCAACGGCTACAACGAACAATGTTGGCAATCGGATCTACATTATATACAATGGAGAGATTGTCAGCGCACCACAGGTACAGGAGGCAATTACAACCGGCAGCTGTGTTATCAATAAGATTGAAAACTATGAGGACGCAGACAAGATTGCAACCTCGATTCGTATTGGTGCATTGCCGTTGGAGCTGACAGAGCTGCAATCTAATGTTGTTGGGGCAAAGCTTGGCGAGGATGCAATCCATACCTCTCTGTTGGCAGGTGTGATCGGTCTGATAATCGTGGCTCTGATTATGATTCTGGTTTACAGATTTCCGGGTGTTGTTTCTGTTCTGGCACTGTGTGCATACACAATTCTGATGGTACTTTGCCTGAATCTGTTTGATGTAACACTGACCCTGCCGGGTATTGCAGGTATCCTGCTTTCCATTGGTATGGCGGTAGATGCGAATGTCATTATATTTACACGTATCAAAGAAGAGATTACGACCGGAAAGACGGTTCAGATGGCAGTCCAGGCTGGATTTACGAAAGCACTTTCCGCAATTTTAGATGGTAATATTACAACGCTGATCGCAGCAGCAGTATTGTGGTTTATGGCATCCGGTTCCGTCAAGGGCTTCGCACAGACACTGGCATTAGGTATTCTGCTGTCTATGCTCTCGGCACTGGTAATCACCAAGCTGTTATTGAATGCATTTATCCGGTTAGGCGTAACGAATCCGAAGCTTTACGGTACCATTCCGGAGCGCAGGTCACATGATTATGTAAAGAACAGTAAGTTTTGCTTTATATTTTCAGCACTTGTAATTATTGCCGGTCTTGTATTCCTGCCGATCAATAAGGCAAATACGAACATTGGTCACGTGTTGAATTTCAGTATGGAGTTCATGGGTGGTACATCCATGACAGTAGAATTTGATAAGCAGTATACATTGGCAGAGGCAGAGCAGGAGATCCTGCCGGTCGTATCAGAGGCTACCGGTATTTCGGATGGTGAGATTCAGCTTCAGAATGTGCAGGATTCCAATTCGATTATTATTAAGACACCACAGTTGAATCTGGAACAGAGAAATGCAGTCGAGTCTGCACTGAGGGATGCATTTACAATCAATGACTTCTCTACAGAGAACATCAGTTCTACAGTCAGCAGCGAGATGCAGCGGGATGCAATTTTATCCGTTGTTGTAGCATCTATTCTGATGTTGATTTATATCGCATTCCGGTTCAAGGATGTGCGATTCGGTGCCAGTGCGGTGATTGCACTGCTTCATGATGTAATGTTTGTATTTACATTATATGCAGTCGCACACTTGTCAGTAGGTAATACCTTTATTGCATGTATGCTGACGATTGTCGGTTACTCAATTAATGCGACAATTATTATCTTCGACCGTATCCGTGAGAATCTGAAGGTTATGGATCAGAAGAAGACACCGTTAAAGGATATTGTAAACATAAGTATTACACAGACCTTTACCAGAAGTATTTATACGAACCTGACTACGTTTGTTATGGTACTGGTGCTGTATATCGTTGGGGTGTCTGCAATTCAGGAATTTGCATTGGCATTGATGGTAGGTGTGCTTGGCGGTACGTATTCATCCATCTGCATTACAGGTCCATTGTGGTATTATATGCGGACCCGGCTGACAAAGAAAGAAAAAGTAAAGGCAGCCAAAGCTGCGAAGTAATAAAGGGCATTGAGGAACCGGGCTGTTCTGATAGGGAAGACACTTATCTGAACAGCCTTCTTCCTTTTTCGGATGCCTGTCAGGAGTGTGAAGTAAGTATATATGAATGAAACATGGATATCACTGAATAAGAAAGCCGATTTTTTTGCATTGGCAGAGCAATTTCATATTGATCCTGTTATAGCCAGAGTTATTCGAAACCGTGATGTGATTGGGGAAGAAGCATTTGAACGCTATCTGAATTCCAATGTGGAATTATATGATCCGCGGCAAATGAAGGATATGGAGCAGGGGGTTGCAATCATACGGGAGGCTATTATAAATCAGAAGCCGATTCGTATCATTTCCGATTATGATGTGGATGGCGTGATGTCGAACTACATATTGTACCGGGCTCTGCTTCAGTGCAATGCAAAGGTAGATTATCGGATCCCGGATCGGATCGCAGATGGTTACGGCATGAATACCAATATGGTACAGGAGGCGTATGAAGCAGGAATCCGGGTAATTCTGACCTGTGATAATGGTATTTCGGCATATGATGCAACCGCCTATGCAAAGAGTCTTGGTATAGAAGTCGTCATTACCGATCATCATGACATTCCATTTGAATATGACGAGGATGATGATCATAAGGAGTATGTAATTCCACCGGCAGATGCGGTCATAGATCCGAAGCAGCCGGATTGTGGTTATCCGTATAAGCAGCTTTGCGGAGCCGGAGTCGCTTATAAGTTTATACAGGTGCTTTATGAAGCTTGTGGAATTGAGATAGAGGCTGCGGAGAATTTTATTGAGTTTGTGGCAATGGCAACAATCTGTGATGTAATGGAACTGACCGATGAGAACCGTATTCTGGTAAAGCGGGGACTGGAGGAAATGAACCGTACAGGCAATATTGGTCTGCGCGCATTGATTCGGGCCAATGAGCTGGAGAAGAAAAAGCTACAGGCCTATCATGTAGGCTTTGTACTTGGACCGTGTATTAATTCGACCGGACGATTGCAGAATGCCAAGCTGAGCCTGGATCTTCTGATGACGGATGATTATGAAGCGGCAGAGAAGCAGGCACAGTGTCTGAAGCAGCTGAATGATGAACGGAAGGAAATGACACGGAAGGGAACGGAGTTTGCGATAGAGCAGGTGGAGACAACGACTCTGGCAGATGACAGAGTGCTGGTGATCTATCTTCCGGATACCCATGAGAGTCTGGCAGGTATCATTGCCGGCAGAGTCCGGGAGAAATATTATTGCCCGACGATTGTGTTTACTGATTCAGAACCGGGAATGCTGAAAGGCTCTGCACGGTCCATTGATGGTTATAATATGTATGAGGCACTGACGGAGTGTAAGGATCTGATGGTGAAATATGGAGGGCATCCGATGGCAGCAGGAATGACGATTCAGGCGAAGGATCTGGAATATTTGCGACATAAATTAAATGTGCTCTGTGAGTTGAATGATGAGGATCTGAAACCAAAGTTATATATTGATGTTCCGATGCCAATCGATTATATTTCATTTAATCTGATTGAGCAGCTTGAGCTTCTGGAGCCGTTTGGAAAGGGAAATGAGAAGCCGGTATTTGCCCAGAAGAATTTAAGAGTCCGGTCAGCAAGGGTACTGGGGAGAAATGCTAATCTGTTAAAGCTGGAGTTTGAGAGTGAAAATGGAGCCAGAATGGAGGGAATTTATTTTGAAGTAGAGGAATTCCTGTCCAATATAAAGGTCTGGTTCGGGGAAGCGGAATGTGATCAGATGTTAAAGGGGTGGCTGAATAATGTGGTGCTGCATGTGGCATATTATCCGGCAATTAATGAGTTTAACGGGATGCGGGCATTAGAGATTGTTGTGAAAAGCTATTTGCCGGCTGCCCTTGATTTTTCGTAAGAATCCTTTTATACTGTAACAATAAAAGATAGCAGAATTCCGGAAAGTGTGGTGGCGGTTTAATGGAGAACAAAACAGAAAGCATGGATACAGAACAGACAATTGAAAATAAAATGGAAGAGGTGCTGAAGAACAATCAGCATCTGGTAGGGGGTGTCAATGTTGGTAAGAAGAAAGAGAAAACCCTGAGTACCCCTGCTGATTTCACACCGCCGGATGAGCTGTATCATGATCTGATTAAGCATATTCTGCAATATCATCCGTCCACAGATATTTCCATGATTGAGAAAGCCTATCATATTGCCAGTGAGGCACATAAGGACCAGAAACGGAAGTCCGGTGAACCTTATATTATTCACCCGCTCTGCGTTGCAATTATCCTGGCAGAGCTGGAGATGGATAAGGAGACGATTGTGGCCGGTATTCTTCATGATGTAGTAGAAGATACTGTTATGACGGCGGATGAAATCGCCAGGGAATTCTCGCCGGAGGTAGCCTTGCTGGTAGAAGGCGTCACCAAGCTGACTAAGCTGAATTTTTCGCAGGATAAGCTGGAGCTGCAGGCAGAAAATCTGCGGAAAATGTTTCTGGCTATGGCAAAGGATATCCGGGTTATTATCATAAAACTGGCAGACCGTCTGCATAATCTGCGGACCATGCAATATCAGTCTCCGCAAAAGCAGATTGAGAAGAGCCGGGAGACGATGGATATTTATGCGCCGATTGCACATCGTCTGGGTATTTCCAAGATTAAGGTAGAGCTGGATGATTTATCTCTGAAATATCTGATGCCGGAGGTCTATGAAGATCTGACACGTCAGATCAATGAACGGATTACAGAGCGGGAAGCATTTATTGCCAGTATTGTTCAGGATGTACAGAAGCATATTGAGAATGCCAGTATTCCGGCGGAGATTGATGGACGGGTAAAGCATTTCTTCAGTATTTATAAGAAGATGGTAAACCAGCATAAGACGCTGGATCAGATATATGATATATTTGCGGTCCGGATCAAGGTGGAAACAGTACGGGACTGCTATGCGGCACTGGGTGTCATCCATGAGATGTATACACCGATTCCGGGACGATTTAAAGATTATATCGCAATGCCAAAATCAAACATGTATCAGTCTCTTCATACAACATTGATCGGACCGTCCGGTCAGCCATTTGAGATTCAGATCCGGACCTTTGACATGCACCGGACTGCGGAATACGGTATTGCGGCACACTGGAAATATAAGGAGAATATGCAGGGCAGTACCGGAGAAGAGAAGGAGGAAGCGAAACTCGCATGGCTGCGCCAGATTCTGGAATGGCAGCAGGAAACGGATGATAATAAGGAATTTATGAGTGCTATTAAGACAGATTTGGATCTGTTCGCAGAGCAGGTATACTGTTTTACCCCGGCAGGTGATGTGAAGAATCTTCCGGCCGGATCTACACCTATCGATTTTGCATACAGCATTCATACGGCAGTCGGTAATCAGATGATTGGAGCCAGAGTAAGTGGCAGGCAGGTAACTATTGATTATAAGCTCCAGAACGGTGATCGGGTAGAAATTCTAACATCACAGAATGCGAAGGGGCCAAGTCGTGACTGGTTAAATATCGTAAAAAGTACACAGGCAAAGACGAAGATTAATCAGTGGTTCCGGCAGGAATATAAAGAGGATAACATTACTCGTGGTAAGGAGCTGTTGAATGCATATTGCAAGACCAAGGGACTTCAGCTGAGTGATTATACGAAGCCGGAATATATTGCCAGGGTAACCGAGAAGTATAATTTCCGGGATTGGGAATCTGTCTGTGCAGCCATCGGTCACGGTGGACTGAAGGAAGGACAGGTCATGAACCGGTTGGTAGAGGAGTATGAGCGGGATCACTGCAAGCAGGTCAGTGATGAAGAGATTTTATCGCAGATATCCTCAGAGGGTATGGAGGTTGTTCATCGACCGAGGCATGCAAAGGGTGGTATTATCGTTAAGGGAATTGATGATGTGGCTGTGCATTTTTCAAAGTGCTGCAGTCCGGTTCCGGGTGATAAGATCGTTGGCTATGTGACCAGAGGTCGTGGTGTTTCCATCCACCGGAGCGATTGTGTCAATGTGCTTGGTATGACAGAAGAAGAGAAGGAACGATTAATCGAGGCAGAGTGGCAGAAGCAGGATGATAATCAGGATGCCATGTATGTCACAGATATTAAGATATATGCAATCGATCGTCGGAATATCGTGTTTGATATATCGAAGGTATTTACGGAAATGCTGATTAATGTTACCAGTATGACGCTGCGGACGAATCGTCAGGGTAAGGCTACGATCAATGTGGCATTTGAGATCCGGGGCGTGGATCAGTTGAATAAGGTAATTGCCAAGATCCGTAATATTGATGATATTATTGATATTGAACGGACCATGGGCTGATATAGCGGAAGCGGGAGAATGTAGAAACCGTTATAGAAAAGGAAAGAAAAGGAGTACAATATGCAGGAGCTTATCGTCATTACCAATCAACTGGGCGATTTTATGACCAATTGCTATACCGTGTACAATGCTGCGACCAGAGACGCAGTACTGATCGACCCGGCGAGCAATGCCAGATTTCTTAATAATATTCTGATCAATGAGCAGTTAAACTGCGTGGCAGTTCTGCTGACACATGGACATTATGATCATATCGGGGCACTGCCGGAGCTGATGGAACTGGTCGGACATAAGGTTCCTGTCTATGCATCAGCAGAGGAGGCGGATGTTTTAAATGATCCGCGAAAGAATCTGTCAACCATGCTGAGCGGTCAGATGGTGACGGTGAAGCCGGATATTTTATTACAGGATGATCAGGAGATAGAACTATTGGGCACGAAGATCCGATGCTTTCTGGTGCCGGGACATACCAAGGGCGGTATGTGCTATTATTTTCCGGAGAATGCATTTCTCTTTTCCGGTGATACATTATTTGCAAGAAGTGTAGGCCGGTCCGACTTCCCGACCGGGGATGAAAGAAAGCTGATCAGCAGTATCAGGGAAAAGCTGATGGTGTTGCCGGATGAGACTACGGTATATCCGGGACATAATGAACGGACAACGATCGGAAAAGAGCGAAACGGAAATCCGTTTATTCAGTAGGCTGGGGAATTGAAATGATTTATCTAAAACAGAATGTAGATGATTATAATAATGATTTTCGGACAATGATACAGGCGTTCCTTCCGGGGGAGAAGATCGTACTTCATCCGGAGAGCACACGGTTGACTTTTCAAGCAGATCTGGAGGAGCAGGCAGTTCGGCTGAGCCTGTGGGAACAGGGAAAGAAGCTGGATGAGGAGACGGCTCTGTGTTATTATCCGGATAAAAAGCAGGCGCGAAATCCAATTAAGGCGGCTGCTTATTATCTGTTGAGCAGGTATTGTAAGAAGACGCTTCCGTGGGGCAGCATGACAGGGGTCCGTCCGACGAAGTTTGCAACGGCCAGACTGGAGGAAGGCTGGCAGAGGGAGCCGATCATAAAGGAATACGAGCAGATCTATCTGACGACCAGACAGAAGGGTGAGATTTGTTATGAGGTGGCGAAGAAGGAGCAGGAGCTGTTTCAGAGGTTTCATTTCCGGGAGGAGTATTGCCTGTATGTGGGCATACCGTTTTGTCTGTCCCGGTGTCTGTATTGTTCCTTTACGGCATACCCGATCGCACAGTATCAGAATCGGGTAGAGGAGTATCTGCAGGCGTTGTTCCGGGAGATAGACTATGTGGCAGAGGCTTATCAGAATAAGAAGCTGGTTTCGGTATATATCGGTGGTGGCACACCAACCTCGTTAACGGCAGAACAGCTGGCGGCTGTGATCGACCGGATCTATCAGACATTTCCGACAGAACATCTGCGGGAGTTTACGGTAGAGGCCGGAAGACCGGACAGTCTAAGCCGGGAGAAATTCCGGATGCTGCGGGAGCATAAGGTGACCCGGATCAGCATTAATCCACAGACCATGAATGATGAGAGCCTTCGGTTCATCGGACGGGCACATACTTCCCAGATGACGGTGGATGCATTCCGTATGGCGAGAGAGTGCGGACTGGATAATATTAATATGGATATGATCATTGGCTTACCGGGAGAGAATCTGGAGAAGATTCGTCATACCCTCGATGAGATAGAGCATTTAGGACCGGACAGCCTGACCGTTCATTCTCTTGCAATCAAACGGGCAGCAGAGCTGAATATCCGGATGCAGGAGTACCGGGACAGCATTACCGGAAGCACCAATGAGATGCTGATGCTTGCAGACGAGTATGCAAGAAAGATGAACATGCAGCCGTATTATTTATACCGGCAGAAGAACATTCCGGGAAATCTGGAAAACGTAGGATATACGGTTCCGGGGAAAGAATGTCTGTATAATATCTTGATTATGGAAGAGAAAATGGATATTATAGCACTAGGTGCAGGTACATCGACCAAGCTGGTATTCCCGGATGAGAACCGCATTGAGCGGATCGAGAATGTAAAGAATGTAGATGAATACATTGCACGGGTAGATGAGATGATACAGCGGAAGGCGACAGGCCTTGTGCAGAAGGAAACAGAGTTGCATCCGGAAAGCAGATAGGGTGAGAGATATGGAAATGGAACGGGATATTTTCTCCGGTGAGATGATAAATGAATATCTGAGCGAGGATCTGAATGCCGGACTCCTGCATGCCATGTGTGTCAGTGATCTTGCGGCGAAGCTTGCACGGGAGCTGGAGCTTCCGGAGGAACAGGTACAGGAGATCGCACTGGCAGGAATGGTACATGATATCGGAAAGCTGAAGATCAGCCGTTATATTTACGGACGGCAGGAGGATACCATGCGGATAGAGGAGACTCAGTATATCAGGCGGCATGCCCAGCTGGGAGAGCAGATCCTGCGGAAGCAGGGATTTTCGGATAATATCTGTAACATGGTGTTATATCATCATGAGAACTATGATGGTTCCGGTTATCCGTTTAATCTGCGTGGCGAGGAGATCCCGCTGGGTGCCAGGATCCTGCGGGTATGTGATGTATTTGCGGCGCTGATTGCAGATCGTCCGTATCGGAAGGCATTTGATATAAATACAGCCATCCGGCTGTTAATTGATGAAGTGAAGAACTTTGATATGCGGGTATTTCTTGCATTTCAGAGTGTGATCCATACGCAGAGTACTCTGGAAGAGCTAGAGGAAATCGAAGAAATGGATGGCAAATCGCATCTGCAGCAGCTGACGCTGTCGGCAGAAGAGTAAGCTGTGAAATAAATAGGTGGAGGAAAGATATATGGCAATGAAAAAGAAGCCGGTTACCGGTATGAAGGACATCTTACCAAAGGAGATGGCGATCCGTGATTACTGCATCGGATTGATCAAGGAGACATATAAAACATTTGGATTCTGTTCTGTAGAGACCCCATGTGTAGAGCATATTGAGAACCTGAACAGCAAGCAGGGCGGCGAGAATGAGAAGCTGATCTTTAAGATTCTGAAGCGTGGCGAGAAGTTAAAGCTTGAGGAAGCGAAGGAAGAGCTGGATCTGGTGGACGGCGGTCTGCGTTATGATCTGACGGTTCCGCTTTCTAGATATTATTCCAATCATGCAAACGAATTACCGAGTCCGTTTAAGGCCCTTCAGATGGGAAATGTATGGCGGGCAGACCGTCCGCAGCGGGGAAGATACAGACAGTTTATGCAGTGTGATATTGATATTCTGGGTGAGCCTACCATTCTGGCAGAGATCGAGCTGATCCTTGCAACGACTACACTGCTCGGCAGACTGGATTTTAAGAACTTTACGATCCGGATCAATGACAGACGGATCCTGAAGGCAATGGCTGCATACAGCGGATTCCCGGAGGCAGATTATGATACCGTCTTTATCATTCTGGATAAGATGGACAAGATCGGACTGGATGGTGTCCGGGAAGAGCTGTTGAAGGAAGGGTATGCAGAGGCTTCGGTAGACAAATATCTGGATTTATTTGAAAAGGTAACCGCAGACACGACCGGTGTACAGTATTTACAGGAGACCCTTGGTGATTTCCTGCCGGCTGAGATCGCAGAGAACTTAAAGACGATCATTGCCAGCGTGGAAAGTACAAAGAGTGCAGAGTTTAAGATGGCATTTGATCCGACGCTGGTACGAGGAATGTCTTATTATACGGGACCGATTTTTGAGATTTCCATGGATGAATTCGGCGGCTCTGTCGGTGGCGGCGGACGATATGATGAGATGATCGGTAAGTTTACCGGACAGGCAACACCGGCCTGTGGATTTTCGATTGGATTTGAGCGAATTGTTATGCTGCTGCTGGAGCGTGACTTCCAGATTCCGGGTACCGGAAAGAAGACGGCATATCTGATCGAGAAGAATATGCCGGAGGACAAGCTGCTTCAAATCCTGGATGAGGCAAAGCAGGCAAGAGCAGATGGTTCTATCGTAAATATTGCAATCATGAAGAAGAATAAAAAGTTCCAGAAGGAGCAGATGCAGGCAGAAGGTTATGAAGAGTTCCGCGAGTTCTTTATAGACCGTATGTAAGCGGATGCGGACTGGACAGACAGATAGAAGAGGATGACCGTCAGGTTAAGGAGGAAGAAAGATGGCAGAGTCAATGCAGGGACTTCACAGAAGTCACAGATGTACAGAAGTAAATAATACAATGATCGGCAATACCGTAACTGTTATGGGCTGGGTACAGAAGAGCCGGAATAAGGGTGGAATCATATTCGTGGATCTTCGTGACAGAAGTGGTATTTTACAGGTGATTTTTGAAGAGGCAAAGTGCGGAGCAGAGAGCTTCGCCAAGGCAGAGAAGTTACGTTCCGAGTTCGTGGCAGCAATTACGGGAACGGTTGCAGCCAGAGGTGGAGCTGTGAATGAAAATCTGGCAACCGGTGATATTGAAGTGATTGCAACCGATATCCGGATTCTGGCAGAGGCAGAGACCCCTCCGTTCCCAATCGAGGAGAACAGCAAGACCAAGGAAGAGCTTCGTCTGAAGTACCGGTATCTGGATCTGCGTCGTCCGGATCTGCAGCACAATATTATGATGCGTAGTAAGGTAACGACCTTAACCAGAGCATTTCTGGCTGATGAGGGATTTATTGAGATCGAGACTCCGACCCTGTGTAAGTCTACACCGGAAGGTGCCAGAGATTATCTGGTTCCGAGCCGTGTTCATCCGGGCGAGTTCTATGCACTGCCACAGTCCCCACAGATCTATAAGCAGCTGCTGATGTGTTCCGGCTATGATCGTTATTTTCAGATCGCGAGATGCTATCGGGATGAGGATCTGCGTGCAGACAGACAGCCGGAATTCACACAGATCGATATGGAATTATCCTTCGTAGATGTGGATGATGTCATTGATGTTAATGAGAGATACCTCGCAAAATTATTTAAAGAGGTACTGAATGTAGATGTACAGCTTCCGATTCAGCGTATGACCTACAAAGAGGCGATGGAGCGGTTTGGTTCCGATAAGCCGGATTTACGGTTTGGTATGGAGCTGTGCGATGTTACCGATGTGGTAAAGGATTGCGAGTTCGTTGTATTTAAGGGCGCGATTGAAAATGGCGGAAGCGTACGTGGTATTAATGCAAACGGTCAGGGAGCAATGCCGCGTAAGAAGATCGATGCACTGGTTGATTTTGCAAAGGGATACGGTGCAAAGGGTTTGGCCTATATTGCAATTCAGGAGGATGGAAGCTATAAGTCATCCTTCGCAAAGTTTATGAAGGAAGAAGAAATGGCAGCACTGGTTGAACGGATGCAGGGTAAACCGGGCGATCTGCTTCTTTTCGCCGCCGATAAGAGCAAGCTGGTGTATGATGTATTAGGAGCACTCCGTCTGGAGATCGCAAATCAGCTGGGGCTGCTTCATAAGGATGAGTACCGGTTCGTATGGATCACAGAGTTCCCGCTTCTTGAGTGGAGCGAAGAGCTTGGAAGATATCAGGCTATGCATCATCCGTTTACGATGCCGATGGAAGAGGATTTACAGTATATTGAGTCTGATCCGGGCCGGGTACGTGCCAAGGCATATGATATTGTATTAAACGGTACGGAGATTGGTGGCGGTTCTGTCCGTATTCATCAGGATGATATTCAGGAGCAGATGTTCAAGGCACTTGGCTTTACCATGGAGCGTGCTTATGATCAGTTTGGCTTCCTGTTAAATGCGTTTAAGTATGGTGTTCCGCCACATGCCGGTCTGGCTTATGGTCTGGATCGTCTGGTAATGCTGATGGCACAGCAGGATTCCATCCGGGATGTGATCGCATTCCCGAAGGTAAAGGATGCTTCCTGTCTGATGAGTGAGGCACCGAATGTAGTGGATCCAAAGCAGTTGGAAGAGCTCGGAATCGAAGTGTCCGCGCAGGAAGAAACCGAGTAATATGACAAGGGGGATTTCATGAGGAGAATAAAAGGTGTGCTTGCACTGGGAGTCTGTATATTGCTTACAGGCTGTGGGCAGACAACACTGGAATCGGATATACCGGTAGGGGTGGACGCAGGCTCGGAGCAGGTAACAGCTTCGGAAGAGATTCTGCTTCCGACCGGCACACCGGGGTATCGGAAGATTGAGGAAGAGTTACCACCACCGGGAGAAACGGTTGAGAATCCGGGAACCAGAGAGCATTTTTCATTCACATCCGGGGATAAGACCTATGTATTTACGGAGACGGAAGATCTGTGGCTATATAATCAGGCGAAGGTGTATGATCTGCAGACCCAGTTCATGCTGAATGTAAAGGGACATAAGGTCGGAATCCTGAATCCGGAGACAGAGCCGGAGCTTGACAGCCTGGTGACGGCATATGCGGATGACAGGGTGTCGATTTACCGGCAGCAGGACGGAGAGATTGCAGAGAATGAACAGATGTATCTGAAGGTATATGATCTGACCTATCAGATCGAGAACTGGACAGAGCTGGTGAATAAAAAGGTGATCGGAATGGATGCCCTGTGTCAGACACTGGCGCAGATGGGAACCGCCATTGTACCGGCAGATAAGGGAGAAACTCTTACGGATGTAATGACAGGACTTCGGATGAATCCGGTTATGGATCGGTATACGCTGGCATATCGGGAAGGAGTCAATCAGTCAGGCTTTTTATGCTGTTCCCCGTCAACCGGAGATGCAAATCATGACAATGTAAGCATTTATATGTCTGTACAGATACCGAACTGGAATACCTATGCCGTACTTCATTTTGAAGCGGTGCCGGATTACCGGGAGCGGCTGGAGGATACCGGAGAGGCCTATGACGGACATCCGATCTATGTGGATTATACCGGAGAATTGAAATATTTTCTGATCGGGGAAGACGGCAGATGTGTATACCTCGATGGAGTTCCGGAAAGTAATGAAAAAAACGTACGCAGCTATACCGCAAAGGAAGCCGCATACGTCTTTGACTTAGTATTACTTGGAGAGTAATCGTGAATGCTTTATCAGGGAGAGAGTCCTTACAGGCTCTCTCCTAATTTTATTGTATAATCGCTGGCATATAATGCTTTCAGGGATTCATCATAGTTGTGCTCCTCGGTCAGGCAGAATTCCTTTGACCAGGTCATGAAGTAAGACCATGGAACGCGGCTTTCCTGAATCATGGTGATATCAGGAATCACACCGACCTCACTCAGTGCAGCCAGCTTCTCACAACTGGTATTGGCGGTCAGTTCCTCGTACTGTTCCTTGTAGTCTGTAACGGTATGTGGAGCTACATAAATATCCCAGGAAACAATATCTACATAATCATCGCCCGGATATCCCTCTTTGGATGGGCAGCTCCATACCCAGATCAGGTTGTTCAGGTGCTTCACATCTGTAAAGTAATGATACATCAGCTTGTATAACTCACTGGCAATCTTAGGACCTTTGGATGCCCACCAGAACCAGGTGCCTTCTGATTCGTGGAACGGACGCCAGAGTACCGGAATATGCTCAATCTGGAATCTTGCCAGCTGATCGGCAATCAGATCCAGATCACGGAAAAATGCAGCCCGCTCGTCTGTCCCTTCAATCAATACCTGATAAGGACTGAAATCCGTGTTGCGGGTATAAAAGGCCTTATCGCGGCCGCCGATTGGTGAGAACCAGTGGAAGCAGAAGCTTACGATGCCATTGCTTTCCTTTGCCCAGTTCAGAGCTGTCTCTACGGTGTTTTTGTTCTCCTCTACTTCAGCCCGGCATACATCATCCATATCGTCATAATTGATATTGGAAGAGTAAGAAAGGAGCTCAAAGCCCTGCAGCTTTGGATAGCATCCGGTCAGGTCATGGATGTGAACCCGTTCCTCCATAGGAATGGTCTGTGTATGCTGTCCGGTGATCAGACGCTTGCCTGCGTTCTTGTAAAGGTCACGGAGCAGTGTTTTTACTTCTTTGGTTGCGTTCTTGTTTATCGGCTCCATGAAAGCGGTTCTGCGCATGATCTCCATGCACATCCTGCCGTTGTGGTACGGACACTTCCAAGGCTCTACGATTGGAAGACGGCTGGACGGAACACCGTCAGCGTCTACCTCTGAGTACCATTCAGAGCCTTCGCGCGGATCCAGCAGATGCTCTTCAATGTAGGTCCAGATGTTCTCAGCGGCATCCAGATAACGCATATCGCGGGTCTTCTGATATGCATTGTAGAAACCGATGATAGCCTCGCACTGTACCCACCAGATACGGGTGGTTAATACGACACCCTTTTCAGCCTCCGCCATAACGGAATGATCCTCATAGGCTACCTGATAGATCTGCTCGGTCAGGTCCAGGATCATCGGGGCCAGCTTCTCAGATAATTCACGGTCACCCAGAACATCCAGAGCACGGTCGATCAGCCAGGTTGCTTCGATATCATGACCGTAAGAATGAAGATCCAGAATGGAATTCATGTCAGAATCGAAGAATACCTCCAGACGATGACGCTCCGGGCAGTAAACAGAGTTATAAAACTCATCCACGGTCCAGTAGAGACGCTTCCGTACTTCTTCGTTTGGAGCTACCCGGTGCAGCTCGGTATAAGCCTCACAGACATGCAGGAGTGTATTCATAGTCTTATCGGCAATGACGTTATTCTCAGACAGCTTATCATTTACATTCGGAACGAAATCAATGGTATAGGATTCGCCGTAACCATCACCCAGCCGACATTTTGTCTCGATGACGTGGAATAAGTCCATGGCAATATCCAGTGCTTCCCGACAGCCGGTTGCATCATAATAAGAAGCCAGTGCATAGATTGCAAATGCCTGATTGTAGGTGTGCTTGGTAGAGTCATCAATCTTACCGTCATAGGTCATGGACCAGTAGATACCGCCGTTCTCCTGATCGATGCAGTAGGTCTTTAAAAACTCAAAGGCGTGATCTGCATAAGGAAGCACAGAAGCATCCCTGGTTGTCAGATAAACATTCGAGAAGAACCACAGAATACGGCTGTTCAGGATGCAGCCCTTAACGGCTTTCTTGTCCAGCTTCAGATCGAAATCCAGCATGCCGTAGAAACCTCCGAAGTCAGGATCCATCATGCCCTCCCAGAAAGGCAGGATACAGTTGTTTAAGTTGTTGATAACACTTTCACGTAACATTGTAATACCTCCATTGTAAATTATAATATAAATGTTTTGAATCTGGTTCAGATTTGAATGAGCAGTTATAAAACCAATCTGTAAACTGCTTAATTTATGACTTTATTATAGGAATCATAATATGCACAATCTAGAACATAAAAATCAAAAAATAGAACAAATCTCTTCAAAAATGAAAAACGAGGTGGTAAACTGGGAACAGGAGGTGTGGACCGGATATGGAATTATTTGAATATATTGATGTCATGAATACACCGTATCAGATTTATCTGGAGGATGTACAGGATCTTACGTTTTATGTACGCGGTCACTGGCATTATTTTATGGAGATTCTGTATGTGACAGAGGGAAGCATTCATGTGGATTGCGGGAAGTATCGTTATACATTGACTCCGGGGATGATGATCGTACTTCCGCCGAAGATGCTCCACCGGATCCGGATGCATGGGGAGCTTCCGATTCGGTATGTGGTGGTGAAGTTTGATCTGAATGTGATCCGGATTCCGGGAGTTTACCTGCCGACGATCCGGAAGACGCTGGCTATGGTACAGGAACGGGATCCAATGATATTTGATCGGGAGAGGCAGGAAAGCTATGGTCTGGGAACATTAATTCTGGATTGCCTGAAGGAACAGCAGGAGAAACAGTTTGGGTATGAATTAAATATTTATTCCAATCTGGCAACGATGCTGATCCGCATGATTCGGAATTGGACACCGGAGCGCAAGGAGCTTCAGGGGACGGATAAGGCCGAGACCGGAGAACAGTTTTTTGATCACATTCTGGAATATATTGATGCACATTCCGGAGAGGCACTCCGGGTACAGGAGCTGGCCGGGCTGAGTGGAATGAGTTATTCGAATTTTGCGAAACTGTTTAAATTACAATATGGGCGTTCCTGTAAAGAGTATATTGAATATATCCGGATATCCAAAGCAGAGGAGCTGGTGCTTTACAGTGATTACGAGATCAGCTACATTGCTCAGGAAACCGGATTTGCGGATGCAAGCCACTTTATCCGGATATATAAGAAATTCAAGGGGGAAACGCCAAAGCAGGCAAGGCTGCTTACAAAATCTCTAACAGAGTGTTAACCAGCCGGTCATCATCCTCTGGGTTTAGGAAGCAGAAGCGGATATACTCCGGACCAAGACCGATGAAGTTCGAACAGTCACGGATCATGAGACCCTTCCGGATACAATGCTCAAATGCATCCGAAGCAGTCACGCCGTCTTTCAGGATCTGCAGCAGGACAAAGTTGGTTGTCGGCTGATATACCTTTAAAGTGCCTCTGGTACGAAGGGTAGAACAGATCAGACCCTGTTCCTGAGAGATCAGATCGCGGGTTTTGCAGATATAGTCCTGATCGGTAAACATCACAGTTCCGGCATAGGCAGCCAGTGAGCTGATGGACCATGGATTGCTGTGCTTGTGCAGATAGTGGAGCAGTTTTTCGTTTGATATACAGGCATAGCCGAGACGGAGACCCGGTGCTGCAAAAAACTTTGATACACTGCGGAGTACGATCAGGTTGTTGTACTTTTTCACCAATGGGATTGCGGAGACCAAGGATACATCCTTAACAAACTCTACATAGGTCTCATCAACCAGAAGAAATGCGGAGCATTCCTTACATTTCTTAATGATGGTCTCTACCTGGCTGATGCTTAAACAGGTGGAGGTCGGGTTGTTTGGATTGCACAGCACTACTAAGTCTACAGATTCATCGATCTGCTCGCAGAGCCTGACCGGATCTGATTTGAAATCATCCTCTGCGGAAAGAACATAGTCGATCACATCACTCCTGATCGCCTTTAGATCACGCTTATATTCGGAATAGGTAGGTTCTACAACCAGAGTCCTCTTTGGCTTGATTGTCCGGATAAATGTAACGATCAGCTCTGTTGTGCCGCTTCCGGGCAGGATATGGTCTGCCTCAGCACCGGTATAGGCATGAATAGCTTCCCGCAGCTCTTTATAGTCCCGATCCGGATAATCGGTGAGAACATCGAGGTTCTCCTGCAGAGCCTTCTTTAAAACCGGAGATAATCCAAGAGGATTTACATTAGAGGCAAATGGTCGGATATCTGCCCGCTTGATTCCGTATAATTGTTCTACTTTCTCTAAATCACTGCCGTGAAACTGATCTGCTGGCTGTAACATAAAAAAATCCCTCTCCTTCTTTTCTATTTCGACAATCTTTGGTATAATATAGCTAATTATGTTATGGATTATTATAGACCATATCAGGAAGGATTGGCAAGGGTGTTGTAGATGAAAGAAAAAGTTGAACAGTATGCAAAGGGCGAGTTTGATGTCAGACGTCCACAGGTAGAGATATCTGCCGATCATTTACAACTGAACATAGAAGCGGGTTCCCGGTATCAGGGAACACTGACCGTACAGGCTGTAAATGATCAGCGGATGAAAGCGATGGTATATGATAATCGGTACCTGTTTAAGATCGAGCCTCACAATTTTATCGGAAAGTCACAGGAGGTCGAGCTGATCTTTGATGCCGGTAAGTGGGAGAAGGGTGAGAAGATCAATGGTATGATCTATCTGGTGACAGACGGAGGCGAGTTCCGTATTCCATATGATATAGAGATCACGGCACCGGCAGTGGAGAGCTCTATGGGAGAGCTGGACGATATGTTCCAGTTTGCAAGCCTTGCAGAGAATAACTGGAATGAGGCAGTCCGGTTGTTCACCTCGCAGGAGTTTTACCGTGCATTTCTGGAGCGGGAGCCGATGTATGCAGAGGTCTATAACAGTCTGACTCGAAGTCTGTCTGCCAGTCAGGCTATGGAGGAATTTCTGACCTATACGCATAAGAAACGTTCGTTATCATTGGAAGTTCCGGAACACAGACAGCAGCTGGCATACCATGAGGAGTCGGAGAAACACAGTCTGCAGCTGGTGAGAAACACCTGGGGCTATCTGAATGCAGAGGTGACCTCTGATGTGCGGTTTATAAAGCCGTTGAAGCATTATGTCAGTATGGAAGATTTTATCGGAAATAAATACGCACTGGAATATATGGTATTTCCGGAATATATGGATGGAGATTCTAATCTGGGACATATCACGATCGAGACTGCATATCAGAGGGTTGTGGTGGAGATTGCGATCCGGACGGAGACGGTTAATAAGCCGGAACCGCCGCACCTGTTCCGCAACAGTCATATTATAAAGGTACATCAGTGCAGTCTGATCACCGGTTATCTGGACTTCCGGACCGGGAAGCTGCCACTGGATAAATACGTAGAGAAAACCCTATATGCCTTACGGAATCTGGTGCAGTATTGTAAGGAGGACCAGCTGTATCGTCTGGGAATCCTCCATATGAACATTCTGGCGGGCAATCAGATCATGGTGGAGGAAGAGTTTAAGCGGATCGATGCAGATCAGGATCGGATGGTAGAGGGCAGCCAGGCATCCAGCTATTATGCATACCTGAAAGCACTGGCTTATAAGGATGCGGATTCGGTTGCGAGAGCCAGAGCCATGATCCGGGAGAAGTTTGAAACACAGGGCGAGAAGCTGTTCTATTTCTGGCTGCTGACATTTCTGGATGATTCTCAGGATACGGAGAAGGGACCGGTCTATGCGCAGATCCAGAAGCTTTATGAGCAGGGAATCCACAGTCCGATCCTATATTATGAATTATGTGATATGTTTAACCGGGAACCGCTGATGCTTCGGAAGCTGGATGCTCTGGAGATATCTGCGATCCGTTGGGGTATGCATCACGAATACATTTCGGATGATGTATTGCATATCTGTGTAGAGCTGGCGGGAAAGGAGCATGGATTCCAGAAGAATCTGTTCCGCCTGTTGCAGGAGATCGATACACAGAAGCCGGAGCTGAACGCACTGAATGTGATCTGCAGTATGCTGATCCGGGCGAATTGCTGTAAAGAGGAGTATCACGATTATTTTGATCGTGGGATCCGTCAGGGCTTAAAGTTGATCGGTATTTATGAATGTTATATCCGCAGTATGAATCTGAAGGAATATCCGGTACTGCCGGAGGCCGTGCTGCGATATCTGATCTACAGTCATACATTAACAGAATATGAGCAGGCATATCTGTATGCCAATCTGATTCGGAATAAGACGACCTATCCGCAGCTATATGGCGAGATGGCGCCTGTGATCGAGAATTTTATGGAAGAACAGATCGTAAAGGGTGCGATTCATGAATTTCTGCTGGTAATTTATAAGGAGTTTCTGAATCCGAAGCAGATCAATCCGAAGTATGCGGCCAGGCTGACCAATATTATTTTCAAACGGCGGCTGACCTGCACGAATCCGGGAATCAAGGCGGTCGTTGTAACCCATAAGGAGCTGAAGGATGAACAGCAGGTGCCGGTTATTGACGGCAGGGCCTATATTGATATTGTAACGGATTCCGCAGTTGTGACACTGATCGATACCAGAGGAAACCGGTATGTGAGAACCATGCCGTACCGGCTGGAACGACTGGTAAATACCGGAGTGTTTTTAGACACCTGTCGGCATTATAATCCGTCCGATGCCCGGTTATTGGCATATATTTACAGTGAAATGGAGCACAGACATCTGCGGGATGCCAGAGATGTGAATCAGGCACGAGATATTCTGGAGTGTCAGGAGTTAAGCTATCAGGCAAGGCAGCAGGCATTGCTGCAGATTATAGAGTACTATCTGGAGAATTATGACGGAGATATTCTGGAAAAGTACCTGCTACAGGTAGATCTGGATTATCTGGATAAGCTCCACAGTGCGGAGATTATTTCCGGATATATTATGCGTGGTATGAACCGGAAGGCATATGAGGCCATCCGGAGATTCGGATATGGAGATGTGGAAATCTCCAGACTGCTGCGTCTGGCATCGTATATTGTTACAGATACGGACATTATGGGGGATGAGGCACTGACCTCGCTCTGTATCTATCTGTATCAGAAGGGACAGTATAATGACCGGACGATACAGTATCTGATTTTCTATTACAAGGCAGATACGAAAGAACTGGCGAAGCTGTGGGAGGTAGCCATGGTTGTGCTGGGAGAGGCCAGAGAGCTGGAGGAGAATATTCTGGCACAGCTGATATTTGCAGATGCAAGCCTCGATAATGCAATGGATATTTTCCGGTCTTATTATAAGGGAAGACACCGGGGAATGGTTACCAAGGCCTTCTTAAAACGAATGGCATATCTGTACTTTATCCGGGAAGAATGGGTACCGGATTCCATGTTTGAGTATCTGATGCTGGAGATTGGCAAGGGAGAGATTCAGGATGATATCTGCCATGGTGCTATGCTCTGGTATCTGTCGAAGTGTATCCGGCTGACACAGGAAGAAACGACCTATGTTGCCGCTACGGTAGGAAGATTTTTGAACCGGGGCATTCTGCTTCCGTTCTTTAAGTCCTTTGCAGATATTGTAGATCTGCCACAGGAGCTGTTCCTGAAGACCTATCTGATCTATAAGGGAGAGGAACGTCAGGAAGTGATCGTAAACTACAGTGTGGGAACCAGTGAACTGCAGACACTGGATTTCCATCCGGCACGGATGGAGGAACGGATTCCGGGCTATTATGTACAGGAATTTGTAGTATTCCATGGCGAGCAGCTGTTATATCATTTTGCAGAGAAATATACCGGTAAGGTAACCCTGATCGAGAGTGACAGTATCCGGAGTGATGCTTATTCACAGGATGCACCGGAGAGCCGGTTTGAACGGCTGAATCAGATGCTGATTCATCAGGAAATGCGGGATGCAGAAGGGCTGACTGCATCCATGGAGGAATATATGAAATACAGCCATGTATTTGAAGAGGTCATGAGGATCTTATAGAAAGGGGACAGCTTCATGCAGAAATTTTATTTGGGAATGGATGTATGTGCGGAATATACGCAGTTAAGCTTTTTTAATCAGCAGACAAAAGAGCCGGAGTCCATCTGCCAGCTGAATACCGTCGATACCTATCTGCTGCCGAATGTGGCATTTTTCGGAGAGGAAAAGGGACAGTGGTATATCGGAAGCGATGCACTGGAGCATCGATTCCATCAGAAAGGAACCATGCTGGAGCAGGTCGTGGAGAAGCTGGAATCTACGGAGCGGATGACTTTCCGGGAGGAGAACTATACCTATGAGGATGTACTGCTTCTGATTCTGAAGGGACATATCATGGACTTTATCAACCGCTATGAGGATGCACAGATTGAGCGGCTGGTCGTAACGGTTTACAAGTATTCGCATGCATTGTTCCGGGTATTGCATATGCTGCAGGATGAGCTGGAGTTATATGGTGACAGATTCTTTATTATCGGACATACCAGTGCGTATCTGCATTTTATCTTCCAGCAGCCGGAGAGTCTTCGGAATAACAGCGTCGGGCTGTTTGACTACGGACCGGAGGGAATGGATTTCTATCGGGTAGATATTGCCAGAAGAACGACTCCGCAGGTGGTAACGGTGATTCACAGAGACTACCGGGAGCAGATGGGATATTACCGGATCTATGATGATAAGCGGGAGCTGGACCAGAGATTTCTGGAGATCGTAAATGAAGTGCTGCGGGAGTCCTATATGTCTTCGGTTTATCTGACCGGAGTGGGATTCTCGGAGGTATGGGCGAATGCATCCCAGAATGCACTGTGTAACGGCAGACGGGTATTTGTCGGACAGAATATTTATACCAAGGGTGCCTGCTATGCGGCATATATCGGCTCCAATGTCATTAATCCGGCCAAATATATCGTAAATGCTGAGGATATGGTACACAGTGATATCGGAATTTTAAGCGGAGACAGTACCGGTACCTTTATTCCGATTGCCAGAGGCGGCAGAGAGTGGTATAACGTGCATGGAAAAATATATGTCTGCCTGGATGACACCAACCGGGTAGAGCTGTTATATAAGAATCATTATACAAAGGAGGCAATGCGTGAGATCATAGAGATTCACGGACTGCCATCCAGACCGAATAAGACGACCAGGCTTTCGCTGGAGGTTGAGATGTACAGCGGGTGCAAGGGCTCGGTTGTGATTCGGGATGAAGGATTTGGAAAACTATATCCGACAACGAATAAGATTTATCGTAAGGATTTTGTGCTGGATAAAGATGAGTAGACAGGAAGGATCAGAATTATGGGAAGAATTATTCTATGCCAGACCAGGCAGGCGGTAATTCCATATCGGTTTACAAATACAAAGGTAGAGGTATATTCCTACGAGGAGCTGTGCTTTTATATCTATAACAATGTGGCACTGTTAAATCCGGAGCAGTTTCAGGGGAAGCTGGTGCAGTGGATCAAGACAGAGCTTGAGATGGAGGAGCTGGCGAACCGGCTGATGGAGAAGCTGGCAGCAGAGGTATCTCTGACGGAGCTTCTGGTGACCATTCTTTCCGCAGGAAATTATTATGAGCCGGCGGAGATCCAGCAGTTCCGTGATAAGCAGGAGCTTGTGGCATTGCTGCCGGAGGAAGAAAAGCTGAAGTTAAAGGCAGATAGTTTCCTGATGTATAAGAGACTGCTGAAGGCAATCTCGCTTTATAATACGATTCTTCGGAAAGAGGATCAGATCGAGGATCGACGATTCCTCGGTGATGTATATCATAACAAGGGCGTGGCACTGGCAAAGAATATGGAAGTCACAAATGCGAAGCTGGCATTTCTGGAGGCATTTGAACGGAATCAGAAGCAGGCATCTCTGGAGGCATATATGACTCTTCGGTTACAGGAAGCAGAGGAGGCGGTTGTAGAGCAGGAGGCCAGAGCATTTGGCTTGGATGAGGCTGACTTCCAGCACCTGAAGATGCAGCTGGAGGATGCAACAGAGGATGCAGAAAGCACAGCCGCCTACACCCGCTATCAGAAGGCATTGTATAATAAAGAGCGGGGCGATTATGAGGCATTTAATCAGCGAATCGATATGATGCTCAATCAGTGGAAGGAAGATTTCAGGGAGCAGATTGTATAAGCAGGAGACAGTATGGGACTTTTTAAGAAGATTGCGCAGCTGTTTGGACAGACAGAGGTGGAAGAACCGACAAGTCTGGAGTCCATAGATGCGGATGAACAGGGGAAAAAAGAAGAAGAGGCAGAGCTGAATCATCATCTGGAGCAGATCGTGGATATTACCTATGAGCTGGAGGATCAGAAGCGGGAATACGAGCTTGTGACCATGTATTTCTCGGATATTCAGCGAATTGAACAGATGGAGCCGGGCAATCTGAAGAATCTGGAGGAGGATGCACGGAGAATCCTGATGCTGGAGGAGAACCGCCGGGAGCTGCAACGTACACCCAAGCGGTTGTCAGGGGAGCGTTATAAGCTTCTGATGCGGCTGGAAAAGGATATACCGGAGGCACTGGATCGGTTAAAGGAGCTGGAGACCATGCGTGGAAAGATCAAGCGGGATCTGGAATATCTGGAGGGCGAGAAGGGCTCCTTGCAATATGAGGAGGAAGAACTGCAGAAGAAGCAGAAAACCTTGCGGAACAGTGCCGTTGTAATCGGTATTCTGGCTGCTGTGACGATCGTCGGATTTCTGATCCTGACCATAGAGTATCAGATCGAGCTGACGATTCCGGGAGCTGCGATTGCAATCGCAGCAATGATCGCAGAGTTTTTGATCTTCGCATCCTATAGCCGGGCGGAAACCGAGCGGAAGCTATGTTACCGGAAGCATAACCGGGCGATCCTGTTACAGAATAAGGTGAAGATCAAGTGGCTGAATAATACGAACAGTCTGGATTATTTATATGCCAAGTATGAAATAAATACGCAGAAGGAGCTGGCGTATGACTGGGAGCAGTATCAGGCAATGGTAGCGGAAGAAGAGCAGTATCAGCGAAGCACAGGCGATCTTAAGGTATATCAGGGGGAACTGCTGGATATACTGCGGAAAGCCGGTGTGCGGGATGCAGAGATCTGGCTGAAACAGCTGATGGCACTGGTGGATAAGCGTGAGATGGTAGAGGTGAAGCATTCCCTGAATGTGCGCAGACAGAGGCTGCGTGAGGGTATGAAGAACAATGAGGATCAGAGACAGAACAGCTTTACCTGTGTGAAGGGAATCCTTACGGAGTATCCGGAGCTCAAGGAGCAGGCAAAGGAGGTCCTGACCTCATATCATATTGCCGTTTAGGAGCAGCCGTTGATGCACATTATGACCTGGCGGCACCAGAACAAAATACTTGATTTTATCAGTGCATAGCGGTAGTATTAAACAGATAAAGTTTAAATACTAATAAGACTTGTATAAGAGTTGCAGGTTAGAAGAGGTTTATAAATCAGGAGGAGAATTATGCACAAGGAATTGGAAAAGACCTACAATCCGCAGGAGATTGAGGAACGCATTTACAGTAAGTGGCTGGAAAAGAAGTACTTTCATGCGGAAGTGGATCGGAGTAAGAAACCTTTTACTATCGTGATGCCGCCACCGAATATTACGGGCCAGCTTCATATGGGACATGCATTGGATAATACCATGCAGGATATCCTGATTCGGTTTAAGCGTATGCAGGGATACAATGCATTATGGCAGCCGGGTACAGATCATGCCGCAATTGCAACAGAGGTCAAGGTTATCGAGGCTCTGAAAAAGGAAGGCATCGATAAGCATGATCTGGGTCGTGAGAAGTTTCTGGATCGTGTATGGGACTGGAGAAAAGAGTACGGTGGACGGATTGTAAATCAGTTGAAGAAGATGGGTTCTTCCGCAGACTGGGATCGGGAACGATTCACCATGGACGAAGGAAATAACAAGGCGGTTACGGAAGTATTCTGTAACCTGTATGAGAAGGGTTATATTTATAAAGGCTCCCGCATCGTAAACTGGTGTCCGGTATGTCAGACAACCATTTCGGATGCAGAGGTCGTTCATGAGGAGCAGGAAGGTCATTTCTGGCATATCAAGTATCCGGTAGTCGGTGAGGAAGGCAGATTTGTTGAAATCGCTACCACACGTCCGGAGACCTTACTGGGTGATACCGCAGTAGCAGTCAATCCGGAGGATGAGCGTTATCAGGATATCATTGGCAAGACATTGAAGCTGCCACTGACAGACCGTGAGATTCCGGTTATTGCAGATGCATATGTAGATAAAGAGTTCGGAACCGGCTGTGTAAAGATTACACCTGCACATGACCCGAACGATTTCGAGGTTGGAAAGCGTCATAATCTGGAAGAGATCAATATCATGAATGATGATGCGACCATCAATGAGCTGGGCGGCAAGTATGCAGGCATGGATCGGTATGAGGCCAGAAAGGCCATGGTCGCAGATCTGGATGCACTGGGATTGCTTGTAAAGATAGTGCCGCATACCCATATGGTAGGTACGCATGACAGATGTAAGACAACTGTAGAGCCATTGGTAAAGCCACAGTGGTTCGTTAAGATGGAAGAGATGGCGAAGCCGGCAAAGCAGGCAGTCGTAGACGGTAAATTAAAGCTCGTTCCGGAGCGCATGGATAAGACTTATTATAACTGGCTGGACAATATCCGTGACTGGTGTATTTCCAGACAGCTGTGGTGGGGACACCGGATCCCGGCATGGTATTGTCAGGATTGCGGAGAGACGATCGTAGCCAGACAGACACCTTGTACCTGTCCGAAGTGCCAGAGCAAGAACTTAAAGCAGGATGAGGATACGCTGGATACCTGGTTCTCATCTGCACTGTGGCCATTCTCCACTCTAGGCTGGCCGGAGAAGACAGAGGATCTGGATTATTTCTATCCGACGAATGTACTGGTTACCGGATATGATATCATCTTCTTCTGGGTTATCCGTATGGTATTTTCCGGCATTGAGCAGACCGGAAAGCTGCCGTTTGATCATGTTTTATTCCATGGTCTGGTACGGGATGATCAGGGACGCAAGATGAGTAAATCACTTGGAAACGGTATTGATCCGTTAGAGGTTATTGATAAATACGGTGCGGATGCACTGCGTCTGACACTGATCACCGGTAATGCACCGGGTAATGATATGCGTTTCTACTGGGAGCGTGTAGAGGCAAGCCGGAACTTTGCAAATAAGATCTGGAATGCATCCCGATTCATTATGATGAATATGGAGAAGGCAGATACCGCAGAGGTTGATTTAAGTAAGCTTACACAGGCAGACCGCTGGATCCTGTCCAAGGTAAATGCATTGGCAAAAGAAGCAACCGAGAATCTGGAGAAGTTTGAGATGGGTATTGCTGCAGATAAGATTCACAGCTTTATCTGGGAAGAGTTCTGTGACTGGTATATCGAGATGGTAAAACCACGTCTGTGGAATGATGAGGACGAGACTAAGGCAGCAGCCATCTGGACATTAAAGACAGTTCTGATCCAGTCCTTAAAGCTTCTGCATCCGTATATGCCATTTATTACAGAGGAGATCTTCTGCAACCTGCAGGATGAGGAGGAATCCATTATGATCTCCAAGTGGCCGGAGTTCAGGGAAGAGTGGAACTTTGCTGAGGATGAGGCAGCCGTTGACACGATTAAGGCAGCCGTTCGTGGTATCCGGAATATCCGGACCGAGATGAATGTCGCTCCAAGCAAGAAGGCAACCGTTTATGTCGTATCAGAGAAGGAGAGCGTACGGGATATCTTCGAGAACAGTAAGGTATTCTTTGCAACACTCGGATATGCTAGTGAGGTACAGGTTCAGGCAGACAAGACCGGAATTGCAGAAGATGCAGTATCCGTCCTGATCCATGACGCAGCACTTTATATGCCATTTGCAGATCTGGTTGACATCGAGAAGGAGATCGAGCGTCTGACAAAGGAGCAGGGGAGACTGCAGGGCGAGATCAAACGAGCACAGGGTATGCTGAATAATCCGAAGTTCGTGGAGAAGGCACCGGCAGCCAAGATCGAAGAAGAGAAGGGCAAGCTGGAGAAGTACACGCAGATGTTAGCTCAGGTAGAAGAAAGATTAAACCAGTTAAAATAAATGTATAAAACACTTGCAGTCCGTCAACAATGTAGTTGTAACAAGTATTTATTACATTAAAGGAGGACATGAAGATGTCTGAGAACAACTACTCAAACGAGACAAACTGCACCGATTCTGCAAGTAATGCAAAGAACAGCTCTAAGAATAAGGCAGGCAATAAGGCTTCCAATTCTATTAAGAGCAACCAGGCTGCAAACAGCAGCAAAGCAACTAAGGATTACGAGTAGAATTACTATGGAGGAGGGAAGGCCGGAATCACGGAAAAGATTCCGGTCTTTTTTCATAATTGCTTATAGAATCAAAGGGGATTAAGATGCGGGTTGGTAGAATTCAGAAACAGATAGTACAAATGATAGCTGCACTGATTTGTGTGATAGCTGCATCGATATTTCGAGCAATTCGGACGGAGAACCTGTATTGGAGTGTGGCTTTGTTTTTATTGGTTTATGTACTATATGTCAGCATTGATATTATCTGGCTGCAGAGTTTGCATCGTCGAATTATGCAGAAAAAAATACGGCATTATTTATGTGGGACTGCAATTTTGATTTGCTTCTGGTTATTGCTCCGCTCCATTCGGTTTGGATTGCTATGGGATGGGATGATTCGGCGTTATGCATGGTATGGATATTATATCCCTATGATTTTGATTCCGCTATTTGGCTTTTATACAGCATTATACATGGGAAAGCGGGAAGATTATGATCTGCCTATTCGATGGAAGTTACTCTGGATACCGGCTGTTTTATTGATTCTTGGAATTCTGACGAATGAATTTCATCAGTTAGCATTTCGAATACATAGAGAAAGCCCGGAACAGTATAGCAGGGGTATTTTTTATCTTTGCGCCGCAATATGGATAGGCGTGCTTGAAAGTAGTGCGATTTTGATCCTTTTAAAGAAAAGCCTGATATTGAATATTGGAAGAGAGAAAATAATACCATTTATAGTATTGGGAGTATCAGGAGTTTATTATCTTCTGTATGCTATTAACAGTGAAATATTTGGATTTGTAGAATTAACAGCGGCATTTGCACTGTCCCATGCGTGTATATGGGAAAGCTGCATAGCAATTGGAGTATTTCCGGTAAATACGAATTATGAATCATTGTTTCAGTATTCCAGATTAAAGATGTTGATCATTGATCAAAAAGGCAAAATATATTATCATTCTATGCATCATACACTGAATATATCTGACTATCTGGAGGAAATTACTCAGGGGCAGATGATATTATTGGATACAGACACAGAATTACATAGTGTTCCGATACAGGGGGGATATATTGTATGGCAGGAAGATATTACAGAGATAAATGAAATAATCCGGGAAAAACAAGAGATGGAACGAGTGCTGCGAGAACAGACAGAACTTATGCAGCAGGAGTATGAGATGGATTCCAGACGGATACGTATACAGAAGATGAATCAGATTTATCAGCTGGTAGCAGAGGAAACAAGAGGAACCTGTGATAAAATTCTGCTGGGGATAGAGGAACTGAAGGCAGGGAAGGATAACGAGGATCAGAGAAAGCAGCTGCTTCGTATTAATCTGGAAGGCGTATATGTGAAACGTCGGTGCAACCTGTTAATGATATGGGAGAGCATGGGACAGATTCCGGTTGAGGAATTGCATTTTTGCTTTGAAGAAAGTCTTGATAACCTGGAAATCTGTGAAATGAAAGCATCTTTATCAATGCAATTACAGGGAAGTCTGAATAAAGAGACGGCGGTTTTGCTTTATGATATATTAGAACAGGTAATAGAACAGATTCTATTTATAGCAGACCGGTTGTACGTTATACTGACAGAAGATCCCCATCAGATAATCAAACTATCTATATTTATTCATAGCTATGAGAAAATCAAGGATGTACGAATGCCGGGAACACTCGATCAGCTATTACAGAAACAAAAGGTGGCATACTTTTTTAAAAAAGAAGAAAAAACAGAATATCTATTTTCAGCAAGACTTCCGGGGGAGGTAAGATAGATGTATACATTTCAAATGCTTTCGGCGATGCAACAGGTTTGTTTATTATCTTGTATGCTGATTCTTTATACGGCAGGATTAATCTTGCTTATACAACAGGTATATAATTGGAATATCGGAATTCAGAGTATTGTATTACTGGTATGGCTCAGTGTATGGACTACAGAATTAATTTTGTTAATTAGAGAATATCGTATACTTCAGAAATATGAAAACAGAAATGGGATGGCAGGGGAGATTCCGGTATGGATGATATGGGGGATGATTATGGCTTCAGCCCTCGGGCTCTTTATTATGAGCTGGAAATTACGACAGAGAGAGCGAAATCGAATTAGTGCCAGATCTATAAGGGAAGGAATTGACAATCTTCCGGTTGCGGTAGCATGCTTTCGGGAGGGAGGGCAGGTGGTTTTGGCGAACCATAGAATGTACCGGATATTGGATGACTTGACGGGCAACACCGTGTTGTCGGAGCAAAAACTATATCGGGTATTACAGGATAATCTGGCACAGCAGATGATAAAAAATGCAGGAACAGACCGCCCGGTTATAGAACTGTCAGACGGATCAAGCTGGGAGGTGGTCAGTGAGCAGATACAGATCCAGGGCGAGAATTATGAACAGATAAATCTGGCTGAAATCACCGAATATTGCCAGTTATACAGGCAATTGGAATCTAAGCAGAAGGAACTTCTGGAGCAGAGAAAAAGAATACAGAAGTTATCAGATATGGTGGAAGTTATAAGGCACGAGGAAGCCGTGCTGAATTCTAAAATTCGGATTCATAATGATTTGGGGAAAGCAATTTTAAGTACCAGACTTCTTTTGCAGAAGAAGACCCTCACAAAAGAAGAGATACTTGATGGTGTGATGATATGGGAGAATGCGATTTGTTATCTGAGTGAGAATGATGGACAAGGGTATCAACATGAGCAGGGAGCAACAGATCAACAGCTATTGACTGAGATTCTGACATCTGCGAAGGAACTTGGCTGCTGTGTAGTGCTGCAGGAGGATGGAGAAACGAATCATGCTCAGGCCGGTATATTACGTATCGTATTGCGGGAGGCAGTTATTAACGCAGTCCGCCATGCAGGAGCCAGTGAAGTATATGCATATATTACAGACATTGATGCACATTGGGTGCTTCGCATAACGGATAATGGAAAGGACAGTCAGGCGGAGTTAAAAGAAGGGGGCGGCTTGACTGGAATCAGACAGCAGGTGGAGGCTGTCGGTGGAGAGATGCGAATTATTTTAAAACCGAGATTCGAACTTGTAGTGCGATTGGTTAATCATGATTAGGTAACTATATTCAGCAAATAGACCAAAAGATAAATGGAGGCGAAAAGAATGATTCGAATTTTATTAGTGGATGATTCCAGACAATCCAGGTATTATATTCAGGGACTGCTTGCAGAAGAGGCAGAATATGAGATAATTGCTTCGATTGAGAGTGCGGCAAATGCAGAATTATATTGTGTAAAGCATAGTATTGATATGATTTTGATGGATGTGTGTACCGCAGACAATATAAGTGGTCTGATGATCGCCAGACAATTAAAGAAAAAATATCCGCAGATTTTAATAATAGTGATTACATCCTTGCCTGAATATAGTTTTATAAAAAAAGCAATGGAGGCAGGATGCGAGGGGTTCTGGTATAAAGAGTATGGGAATGTAGAACTGTTAGATGTTATGAATCGGGTCAGAAATGGCGAGACGGCATATCCGGATCGGACACCCATTATTTCGATTGGAGATGCGTATAGTACCGATTTTTCAGAACGTGAGCTTGAAATTGTACGTCTGCTGTCAGAAGGATATTCCAGACAGGAAATTGCAGACCACCTATTTATATCTCCCCGTACAGTTCGATTCCATATTGATAGTATGAAAGAGAAAACGGGTTATGAGGATACGATGCAACTGGTGTCAGAGATGCTTCTTAGAAAGCTGGTAGCAGAAGATTTGTAAAAGTTCAGAGGTAACTGCCATTTTAGGCAGTTATTTTTTTGGAATGAAATTAGTAAAATATCAGTGGTTAGATGACGAAAAATGTAATTTGGTAAGTGCGAAGGGAGAAGTATACTATGGGATTAATAAAAGCAATTGCGGGTGCAGCTGGCGGTGTACTGTCAGATCAATGGAAGGAGTTCTTTTATTGCGAAGCTCTTCCTGCTGATGTATTGGTTACTAAGGGAGAGAAGAAGATTGGTGGACGATCTTCTAATACAAAAGGGGAAGATAATATCATTTCTAACGGTTCAGTGATAGCGGTGGCTGATGGTCAGTGTATGATTATTGTTGAACAGGGAAAGGTAGTAGATATTTGTGCGGAACCGGGAGAGTTTACATATGATAGTTCTACGGAACCTTCCATATTTTGTGGAAGTCTAAGTGACACTATTCCGGCAGTATTTAAAAATATCGGAAAGCGTTTTGCGTTTGGCGGAGAGGCTCCAAAGGATCAGAGAGTTTATTATTTTAATACAAAGGAGTTGCTGGGGAATAAATATGGAACGCCGACCCCGGTTCCGTTTCGGGTAGTGGATACAAATATTGGATTAGATGTAGATATCAGCATCCGATGCTTTGGAGAGTATAGTTATCGGATAACAAATCCGATTCTGTTTTATACCAATGTATGCGGAAATATTTCGGGGGCATATAATCGTGCAGAGCTTGATGGGCAGCTGAAGACAGAGCTTATGACAGCACTTCAGCCGGCATTTGCAAGGATTAGTAATATGGGTATTCGATACTCAGCCTTACCCGGACATACGATTGAATTGGCAGATGCCTTGAATGAGATACTCTCT
Source organism: Bacteroidales bacterium H4 (assembly GCA_963626805.1). Taxonomy (GTDB): domain Bacteria; phylum Bacillota; class Clostridia; order Lachnospirales; family Lachnospiraceae; genus CAG-632. The sequence continues at coordinate 120,121 of CAVFXS010000046.1, forward strand.
AAGAAATGGAGAGAGTTAAGAGGTATTGAAATGGTTTCCTTTGGCTTGTCATCTGTAAAGGCAAGTGATGAAGATGAGCAGATGATTAAAGAGCTTCAGAGAAATGCCACCTTCAGAAATCCTAATATGGCAGCGGCACATATGGTAGGAGCTCAGGCAGCAGCCATGCAGGCAGCAGCTCAGAATGAGAGTGCCGGTCCGGCAATGGCATTTATGGGAATGAATATGGCTGGACAGATGGGTGGAGTAAATGCAGCTTCTTTATTTCAGATGGGACAGCAGACGACACCACAGATGAATTCACAGCAGGTACAACCGGCGAATCAGCAAATGGCACCTCAGGGGGCTGTAGGCTGGACATGTGCCTGTGGGGCAATAAATAAGGGTAAATTCTGTTCTGAATGTGGTACTCCAAAACCGGCAGGTGTACCGCAGTATAGATGTGATAAATGTGGATGGGAGCCGGAAAATCCAACACAGCCACCTAAATTCTGCCCGGAATGTGGAGACCCGTTTGATGATGGTGATAGGATTTAGACAGATTGGAGGATTAGCAATGGGATTATTTGGAAAAATGTTTGAAAAGAAAACATGTGCATTTTGTGGTGAAGATATCGGACTTTTTGGAAATCGAAAACTGGAAGATGGTAATATGTGCAAGGAATGTGCATCTCTGTTATCTCCATGGTTTAGTGATCGGAAAAACAGTACAGTTGCTGAAATACAGGAACAGTTATTATATAGAGAGGAAAACAAGGCAAAGCTGGAAGCTTTTCATACAACGCGGTCACTGGGAAGAAATGTTAAGGTTTTGGTTGATGAAGAACAGAATCTTTTTATGGTTTCCAGAACGAGAAATATAAAGGAAGAAAATCCGGATATATTGGCATTTTCACAGGTGACCGGATGCGATTTGGATATTGATGAAGAGAGACATGAGATTACATACGAGGATAAGGACGGAAACGAAGTAAGTTACAATCCGAAGAGATATGAGTATGAATATAATTTTTATATGATTATTCGTGTAAATCATGCATATTTTGATGAAATAAAATTCTTATTGAACCAATCAAGTGTTATTGGAAAGGGAACAGAATATAATCAATATAAGGAGATGGGAACGGAGATCTGTAATCTACTATCTGATGCACGACAAAACGTCCGAGATCAGATTGCAGAAGCAAAGGCTCCTAAAACTGCTATGGTCTGCCCATTTTGCGGTGCAACCACGATTCCGGATACGAATGGCTGCTGCGAATATTGTGGTGGAGCTATGAATATATAAATATATAAATGATATTGCCCATATGATTTTTATGTGGTAAGATATAAAAAAAAGAGAGGAGATACATTATGGAAAGTACGCCAGGAAAAGCAATAGCAGCATTGATTCTGGGAATTGCGTCAATTGTATTTGGCTGTGGAGGTGTTGGTCTGATTTGTGCGATCATAGACCTTGTATTATGCGGACAGCTTGGAAAAGAGTATCCGGAATTGCCAAAGCAGGCAAAGGCAGGTAAGGTACTGGGAATCATCGGATTGGTTCTGGGTATTATCGGATTGATAGTGATTGCTATCATGATAGCTACTGGAGCAATTGCAGGTTTAGCAGGATCTTCATCAAGTTATTATTATTAAAATACCAGAAAAGCAGCGGCGGAGATATTTCCGCCGCTGTTATTATTTAAGTAAGGAACACCATAGCAGTTGGACGAATATGATAAGATATAAAGTGAAGTGGTGGTGAATATCGTGGTACCGACCATTGAAAATATTAATATTCGTCATATCATCCAGAAGGCTGTGGAAGAAAATGCAATTATTATAGATGTAAGAAGCCGACAGGCGTTTAACAGTGGTCATATTCCGATGGCTATGAGCGTTCCTTTTGAAGAAATACAAAATGGAAGAGTACGGATTCCAAAGAATCGAGTATTGATCATATACTGTGAACATGGTACTAACAGCATAAAAGCGGCACGGATTCTGACAGACCAGGGATATCGGGTGATCAACACGGTGGGAGGAATCGAGCAATATAATAAAGATTTAACGGTAAGCCGGCAGTAACGCCGGCTTTTTCTTGACAGTTGTCAGAGAGAAACGTACAATAAACTAGAATAATGGACATTAATAGAAAGAGTAGAATCAGAATATGGATAAGATAGAGCTGATAGCACCGTGCCACTTCGGTCTGGAGTCGGTGCTGAAAAGAGAAATACAGGATCTGGGATATGAGATCGTACAGGTGGAGGATGGCAGAATTACGTTCCGTGGGGATGTGGAGGCACTCGCCCGTGCGAATGTATTTATCCGTACAGCAGAGCGTATTATGGTGAAGGTTGGCGGCTTTCCGGCGAAAACCTTTGATGAATTATTTGAAGCAACCAAGGCCCTGCACTGGGAGGATTATCTTCCGAAGGATGCGAAGTTCTGGGTGTCAAAGGCATCCACGAAGAACAGCGCATTGTTCAGTGCATCCGACATACAGTCAATTGTAAAAAAGGCAATTGTGGAGCGGTTAAAGACCGTGTATCATGTGAACTGGTTTGATGAGGACGGAGCCGAGTATCCGATCCGGGTGTTTATTAATAAAGACATGGTAAGTATTGCATTAGATGCATCGGGTATTTCATTGCATAAGCGGGGATACCGGCAGCTGGTTGGTAAGGCACCGATTTCTGAAACGCTGGCTTCCGCACTGATTATGCTGACACCTTGGAACAAAGACCGGATTCTGGTGGATCCGTTCTGCGGAAGCGGTACGTTCCCAATCGAGGCGGCCATGATCGGAGCGAGGATCGCACCGGGAATGAAGCGGACATTTACCGGACAGAAATGGACAAACATCACATCGGAGTCCGCATGGAAGGCTGCGGTTGCAGAGGCAGAGGACCGGATACTCCGGGATGTTAAGATGAGTATTCAGGGATATGATATTGATAATAGTATCGTGAAATGTGCAATGGAAAATGCGAGAGCTGCCGGAGTCGGAGACCAGATCCATTTCCAGCAGAGAAGTGTGGCAGAGTTAAGCAATCCGAAAAAGTACGGATTCATCATTACCAATCCTCCATATGGAGAACGACTGGAGGAGCAGGATGAGCTCCCGGATCTGTACCGGATGATCGGTAAGAGCTTTGATAAGCTGGATACCTGGTCAAAGTATATCATCACTTCCTATGCAGAGGCTGAGAAATATCTGGGGAAGAAAGCAACGAAGAATCGGAAGATTTATAATGGTATGATCAAGGCATACTATTATCAGTATCTGGGACCGAAGCCGCCGAGACAGCCGCGGCCGGAAGAGAGACGTATTTAGCAGAAAGGGATTGTACACTTGAAGAAATTAATTGGTGCGATATTCGTACTGGTATTTGCAATCATGATCATATTTTCGCTGACCGGACATTCGGAGGTTCAGGTGAAGCGCACGACAGCCAAAGGCTTTACCAGTGAATTCTTAAGTGATCTGGCGGACATGGACAATCAGAAGGGCGTGTCGGTTGTCGTCGGACAGGAGACATTATCCTTTGTGGAGGAGAAGCCATATGTGAGTGCGAAGGGATGCCTGATGTTTCCGGTGGATCAGTTGACGGATGCGTTTAATTGTTCTACGCAGGTATATGAGAACGGAAATATCCTGATCGAGAAGGGTTCGAATTCTATCAGTCTGTATACAAACAGTGCAGCGGCGAATATTAACGGGCAGGTTGTAGAGCTGCAGGATAAGGTACAGATGGTTTCGGATAAGCTGTATGTGCCGATCGGGGATATTGCGCAGTATATTAATTATAATTTTGCAATGAACTATAAGACGGCTTCGGCAGCGATGTCGCAGATTGCGGCAGAGGTGGAGCTGCCGAAGCGTTATGATATGAGAGAGCTTGGAAGAGTGACGCCGGTGCGGGATCAGGGACTCTATGGTACCTGCTGGGCATTTGCATCTTTGGCGGCATTGGAAACGACCCTGACCCCACAGGAGAATCTGGTATTCTCACCGGATCATATGAGTCTGTGTAACAGCTTCAGTCTGGGACAGAATGAGGGTGGCGAGTACACGATGGCAATCGCCTATATGGCAAGCTGGCAGGGACCGGTGTATGAGTCGGATGATCCATACGGAGATGGCGAGACGAACCCGAACCTGAAAGCGAGAAAGCATCTGGAGGAGGCACAGATCTTGGCACCGAAGGATTATGTGGCGATCAAAGAAGCCATTTATAAATACGGAGCGGTTGAAACCTCCATTTATACGCAGATGAAGACGGCAAACAGCTGGTCCGGCTACTATAACCGGGAGCGTGCAACATATTACTATAATCAGGAGGCTACCTGTAATCATGACATTATCATTGTAGGCTGGGATGATGATTTCCCAAAGGAATATTTTACGATCACGCCGGAAAATGACGGAGCCTTTATCTGCAAGAACAGCTGGGGCACGGAGTTTGGTGAGGATGGTTATTTCTATGTATCTTATGAGGATGCAAATATCGGAACTACCAATGTGGTATATACGAAGCTCGGAGGAGCCGATAATTTTGACCATATCTATCAGTCCGACCTTCTGGGCTGGCGCGGACAGCTCGGCTATGAGAAGGAGGAAGCTTATTTCGCTAATGTGTATCGGGCAGGAGAAGACGAAGAGCTGGCAGCGGTCTCATTCTATGCAACGGATGTAGACACGACCTATCAGGTGTACGTGGTGCCGGAATTCGAGGATGAAGACAGTCTGAATGACCGGAAGCTGGTAGCAGAGGGTAGCTTTGAACAGGCCGGTTATTATACGGTCCGGCTGGATGATGCGGTAAAGCTGAAGGACAATCAGAAGTTTGCGGTGGTTGTGCATATACAGACACCGGGTTCCGTACATCCGGTAGCGATTGAATATAATGCAGATTCCAGAACCAGAGAGTTCGATATTACAGACGGAGAAGGCTATATCAGTCTGTATGGGAATAAATGGATGAGTGCGGAGAAAAATAAGGACTGCAATCTGTGTCTGAAAGCATTTACGAACGATAGGAACAAGAAGTAAAAGAGAAGAAAGCAGAAGCAAGAGTTAAGAAACAGAGATACAAATTGCGAAAACGAAAGTATGAATTGAAGAAATAAAAATACAAATTGCAAAAAACAGCAATATAAGAAAACAGAAAAATAAGGAAGGGTACGAGATGAAACGATTAATATTTGCAACGGGAAATAAGGACAAGATGCGGGAAATCCGGGAGATTATGGCAGGTCTGGATTATGAGATATTATCAATGAAGGAAGCCGGAATCGATGTGGATATCGTAGAGGATGGAACTACCTTCCGGGAGAATGCACTGATTAAGGCACGGGCAATTCATGCACTCTGTCATGAGCTGGTTCTGGCAGACGATTCGGGTCTGGAGGTAGACTATATGGATAAGCAGCCGGGAGTCTTCTCTCATCGGTTTGGCGGCGAGGATACACCGTATTCGATCAAGAATCAGATGATCATTGACCGACTGGAGGGAGTGCCGGATGATAAAAGAACGGCACGGTTCATGTGTGCGATCGCAGCTGTTTTTCCGGATGGCAGGGAGGTCGTAAAAGAGGCTGCAATGGAGGGCATCATCGGTTATCATGAGGCAGGAGCAAATGGCTTTGGCTATGATCCGATCTTTTTTCTGCCGGAATATGGCTGCACCAGTGCAGAGCTGACGCCGGAGCAGAAGAATGCGATCAGTCACAGAGGTAAGGCATTGCGTCTCATGCGGGAAGAATTGGAGAAGGCAGAATAAGATATACGATTGACGGTTCAGCGGAGGAGCGGAGAACTACGTAGAGTATCCGGATTGAGGATTTGATGAAGATCGGAGACTGCGTAGAATATGTGGTCGAAGGATGAGTGGAAGCCGACAGTAGGAGGATTGAAATGCGGATTTTGGTAGTGAGTGATTCTCACGGAAGAAATGACTATGTTGTGCGGGCGGTAGAGCAGGCAGAACGAACCGGATATATTGATGTGCTGATTCATCTGGGTGATGTAGAGGATGATGTGGAGGAGCTGGAGTCTCTGATCGATGGTGACACTTATATTGTTGCAGGGAATAATGACGGTGGGCTGGCACTTTCGGATCACATGACGATCGAGCTGTGCGGCAAGCGGATATTTCTGACACACGGACATCGCTATATGGTGAACTATGATCTGAATCGGCTGGGAATGTTTGGGACAATGAACCAGATGGATATCGTGATGTTCGGGCATACCCATTATCCATATCTGGATCGGGGTGAGGATATCACGCTGCTGAATCCGGGGAGTCTCACATATCCGCGACAGGAGGGCAGAGCCAGAACATTTATGCTCATGGAAATGGATGAACAGGGCAATGTGGAGTATCATTGGCAGGAATTGGAAGAAGAGGATAAGAAAGCATCCAGAAAGGGATGGTTTGGTCGGTTGTTTGATGACTGAAGATGATTGGAACCGACAGAAAGAATAAGGAAAACAGGCAGGAGAGAATGCATGAAAAAGGGCAGTGAACATGAAGTAATCATTCGGGAATACGAGTTTCCCAATAAGGGAATTGCATATATAGAAGATCGGAAGGTGACCATAAAGGGAGCATTTGCCGGACAGAAGGTGCACATCCGGATCACCAAGGCGAAAAACGGAAAGGCAGAAGGGCGTCTGCTGGAGGTGCTGGAGAAATCTCCACAGGAAACGGCAGAGCCGGTATGTAAGCATTTCGGACAGTGTGGCGGCTGCACATATCAGACATTTCCATATGAAATGCAGCTGCAGATCAAAGCAGATCAGGTACAGAGACTGATCGATCAGGTGTGCACGGAATATACATGGGAAGGTATCATTGGAAGTCCGGTAGTAGAAGGGTATCGGAATAAAATGGAGTTTTCATTCGGAGATGAATATAAGGATGGACCGTTAGCACTCGGGTTGCATAAAAAGGGGAGCTTCTATGATCTGGTTACAGTAACGGACTGTAAGATCGTGGATTCGGATTACAATCAGGTGTTGGCATGTACGCTGGAGCATTTTACGAAACAAGGCATCCCTTATTTTAAGAAGATGAGTCATGAGGGAAGCCTGCGTCATCTGGTGGTACGTCAGACGGGGAGATCCAAGGATATGCTGATCAATCTGGTAGTCAGCAGCCAGATCGCAGATGCATCTATGTTCGCACAACAGCCGGAAAGCAGTGGGACAGCGACCCGCGAACAGATAGAGGAGTATCTGGATACGGCAGGCTGGCTGGAGAAGCTGCAGGCCCTGACACTTCACGGAAGAATTGCCGGAGTGCTTCTGACGGTAAACGACGGACTGGCAGATGTGGTACAGAGTGATGAGACCTATCTGTTATACGGACAGGACTATATTTATGAAGAGATTCTGGGACTGAAATTCCGGATCACACCATTCTCATTCTTCCAGACGAATTCACTGGGGGCTGAGGTGTTATATGAGAAGGCAAGAGAATATGTAGGGAATATTGATGATCAGGTGGTATTTGACCTTTACAGCGGAACCGGTACGATCGCACAGATGCTGGCACCGGTAGCGAAGAAGGTAGTCGGTGTGGAAATCGTAGAGGAAGCAGTGGAATCTGCCCGCGATAATGCGGTGCTAAATCATCTGGATAACTGTGAGTTTATTGCCGGTGATGTCATGAAGGTGCTGGATGGGCTGACAGAGCTTCCGGATATGATCGTGCTGGATCCGCCGCGGGATGGCATCCATCCGAAAGCACTGAGCAAGATTATCCGTTATGGAGTGAAGCACCTGGTATATATATCCTGCAAGCCCACCAGTCTGGCACGGGATCTGGTGACATTGCAGGCGGAGGGATACCGGGTGGAGAAGGTATGCTGCGTGGATATGTTCCCGGGGACTGCAAATGTTGAGACGGTATGTCTTTTGTCCAAACTTCATGAAGCGAAGCATCATGTGAATGTAACTGTAGATATGGATGAATTGGATTTGACATCAGCCGAAAGTAAAGCCACTTATGAAGAAATTAAACAGTATGTGGCAGAGCACAACGATGGAATGAAGGTGTCGAGCCTTTATATTGCGCAGGTGAAGCAGAAGCATGGCATCATTGAACGTGAGAATTATAATAAGTCAAAGTCGGAGGATGCCAAACAGCCGCAATGTCCGAAGGAAAAGGAAGAGGCGATTGTGGAGGCATTGAAACATTTTGGGATGGTACAGTGACAGCAAGTTTTTGGTTTACATTCCCTTTTACAGTCAGCACAAGAGTAGATATTCACAAATAAATACAGAACAAAGCAAAAGCACCTCACTGTGGCGGGGTGCTTTTGTGTTGCAAATACGCAGTATTATTGATGCGAATTGTCATATGCCTGGCGGATATCCTTTGGAAGACCATCTGGAATTAGAGCTTTTGCTTTGTCTTCATTGCCATCTTCCATGGCCTGAGTGTAATACCAGCATTTAAACTTAAGCATATCTAACGTTTTGTGTAACTGCTGGATTTCTGCTTCAACGCGTTTCTTTTGCTTGTGAATAAGCTCAAAACGATTGGAATAAGTGGCCGAACCTTCCGTGCACCATTCCATAAAGAGTTTGATATCTTTGATTTCAAGACCGGATTTCTTCAGGCACTCAATCACTCGGAGAGCTTCAATTTCATTATCACTGAATTTGCGGATGCCGGATTCTCGTGCAAGCTTCGGGAAAAGGCCCTGTTTATCGTAATAGCGGAGCGTGGAAATGGGTAAATCAAACATTTCTGCGACCTGTCCAATCGTATACATGATATACCTCCAAAAATAATTTTAAAAATATCTTGACCTAAAGTAAGGTTTAGGGACTATTGTGAGTATAGCACATGAAATGGTGTGCTTCAAGACTTGAAATCAAGGAGGTATTGTCATGAAATTTGAAAACAAGGATGCTTTTGAACAGCACAATATGTTTGGAACAGGCGCAGCAAACACAGCATATGCCAGGTATTTTATCGGTGATTCATTTTTAAATCCGCTTACAGATCCGAAGAGTGGGTTGTTTGCAGCCAATGTGACCTTTGAGCCAGGATGTCGTAACAACTGGCACATCCATCATGCGAAAAGCGGTGGCGGTCAGTTGCTCATCTGTACAGCCGGAGAGGGTTGGTATCAGGAGGAAGGAAAGGATGCAGTGAGTCTGCACGAAGGAAGTGTTGTGATGATTCCTGCGAATGTTAGGCATTGGCACG
>CAVFXS010000047.1:0-7401 GCA_963626805.1 Bacteroidales bacterium H4
ATAGCAGAGCCTGTGAAAGCAGGGGATTGTGGATAAAAGTACGGAAACTCAAGCAGAATTACTATTGAAAAAAAAGAAGAGTTGCTTTAAAATAAATGAAAAATATACGAATGCTTCTGAAGAAGGCATAAGAAAGGATGAAATTATGAGAACTGCGATTATTATGGGCTCTACCAGTGATTTATCAAAGGTGGAACCGGCGGTAGCAATATTAAAGGATTATGGTGTGACTGTAGATGTGAGATGTCTGTCAGCTCATCGGGCGCATGCCGGATTATCTGAGTTTATTGAAGAGACCAATCAGAATGGCACAGAGGTCATCATTACAGCGGCCGGTATGGCAGCAGCACTTCCGGGTGTGGTAGCATCCCAGACGGTTCTTCCGGTTATCGGAGTACCGCTTTCAGGCTCCGTATTAGATGGCATGGATGCATTATATTCCATCGTTCAGATGCCATCCGGAATTCCGGTAGCCACCGTTGCAATCAATGGCAGCAAGAATGCTGCATATCTGGCACTTCAGATTATGGCTGTGAAGCATCCGGAGATCCGGGAAAAGCTGTTAGAGGAAAGACGTCAGATGGAAGAGAATGCCATGAAGGCAAATGAAGAAGTAATTGCAAAGTTTCAGTAAGAGATAAAGAAAAGGATCGGCAGTGGAGAGTTTCGTCTTCTCTGCCGATCCTTTTGTAATGGTTATAATGTAAGCGATGTAATTCTATTCAAAACAATGAATTAAGCTAAAGGCTTACCGGTCAGTAATTCATATGCTTCCAGATATTTGTCGATCGTCTTCTGTGCAATCTCTTCCGGAAGCTCCCAGTTGTTATCCGGGTTTGCCTTTAACCAGTCACGTGCAAACTGCTTATCAAAGGATGGCTGGCTCTGTCCCGGCTTGTAACCCTCTGCTGGCCAGAAACGGGAGCTGTCCGGTGTCAGCATCTCATCACCAAGCACGATATTTCCATTCTCATCCAGACCAAACTCAAACTTGGTATCCGCAATAATGATGCCCTTAGTCAGTGCATAATCCGCACATTTCTTATAAAGGGCAATGGTGTAATCCTTTAATTTGGTAGCGTATTCCAGTCCCTTGCCCGGAAAAACCTTCTCCAGATGTTCAACACTCTGCTCAAAGGAAATATTCTCGTCATGATCTCCGATCTCAGCCTTGGTAGAAGGAGTATAGATCGGTTCCGGCAGCTTATCGGATTCTAACAGACCTTCCGGCAGTGTAATACCGCAGACAGTGCCGTTCTTCTGGTAGCTTGCCCAGCCGCTTCCCGTAATGTAGCCACGAACGATACATTCGATCGGGAGCATTTCAAGCTTCCGGCACATCATACTGTTTCCGTCAAACTCCGGCTTGTGGAAAAACTCCGGCATATCATTTACATCCGTTGAGATCATGTGGTTCGGAAGAATATCAGAAGTTAAATCAAACCAGAACTTAGACATCTGGGTTAAAACAGTACCCTTCTTATGGATGATGTTCTTGAGGATCACATCAAAGCAGCTGATTCTGTCAGTTGCAACCATGATCAGACTGTCATCGTTGTCATAGATTTCACGTACCTTGCCTTCTTTGATTGGCTTTAATTCGTTTGCACTCATTTGTTTTACCTCTCAATCTTAAGATTCAATTCCTGTTAAGCATAGTAGATTTTATTGAAAAAATCAATACCCGATTGCGGCAAATAGAAAGTAACGGACTTGAATTTTCCGGGGGCATCATGTATAGTTATGTACAGGACTGATTTAAAGCTGTAAAGCACATACAAAGGAAAAGCAACAGTGGAGGTTAAAGGTATGAATCAAAACGGATTGATGATGCAGTATTTTGAATGGTATTTACCGGATGATGCTTCTTTGTGGAAGACACTGAAAGACAATGTTTCAAAGCTAAAGACCATGGGTGTCAGTGCAGTATGGCTTCCACCGGCATATAAGGGGGCGCAGGGAATCCATGATGTGGGATACGGTGCATATGACTTATATGATCTGGGTGAATTTGATCAGAAGGGCACGATCCCTACAAAATACGGTGCAAAGGATGAGTATCTGGCAGCGATTAAGGCATTACAGGCCAAGGGAATTGATGTCTATGCGGATATTGTGCTGAATCATAAAATGGGAGCCGATGAGACAGAGCAGGTGACGGCAGAGGAGTTTAATGCAGGAGACCGGAATCAGATGATCGGTGAGAAGAAGGTCATTCTTGGATGGACGAAGTTTACATTTCCGGGACGGAAAGGGAAGTATTCGGATTTCACCTGGAACTGGACACATTTTGATGGAATCGACTGGGATCAGAATGCAAGACAGGGAGGTATTTACCGCCTGGAGGGTAAGACCTTTGATCAGGATGTAGATGAAGAGAACGGAAATTATGATTATCTGATGGGATCCGATCTTGACTTTGAGAATCCGGAGGTCCAGGAGGAGCTTTATCGCTGGGGCGAATGGTATCTGGATACGACCGGTGTGAATGGATTCCGCCTGGATGCAGTGAAGCATATCGGAAGCAGCTTCTATCGGGACTGGCTGCCGAAGATGCGGGAAGTGACCGGCAAGGAGCTGTTTACAGTCGGAGAGTACTGGCACTGGGATGTGAATCATCTGGAGTCCTATCTGGACCGTGTCAATAATATAATGAGTTTATTTGATGTACCGTTGCATCTGCATTTCCATGATGCATCACGGGCACATGGAAATTATGATCTGCGTACCATTTTTGATAATACGCTGGTAGCAAGACGGCCGATGGAGGCAGTGACATTTGTGGATAACCACGACAGTCAGCCGGGACAGTCCCTGGAGTCCTGGGTAGAGGACTGGTTTAAGCCTATGGCATATGCCATGATCCTGCTTCGGGAGAATGGCTATCCATGTCTGTTCTACGGAGACTATGCAGGGATTCCGAATAATCAGATCGCACCGATGAAGCCGGTTCTGGATAAGCTGTTACGACTGCGGAAGAAGCATGCATATGGACCACAGCATGATTATCTGGATGATTCGAATGTGATCGGCTGGACCAGAGAAGGAGATGCGGCACATAAGGATTCCGGATGTGCGGTTGTCATCTCTGACGGTACCGGCGGTACGAAGCATATGTATATTGGCAAGCAGTTTGCAGGTAAGCATTTTGTGGATGCAATGAAGAATGCAAAGTACAATATTAAGATTGATGAAAACGGATTTGGCGATTTTTATGTGAATCGTGCAGCAGTATCTGTCTGGATTCAGAAGGAACCGAAAAACACAAAGGCAACACAGGAATAGACCAGAATATACCGGAAGAGGTGGAGAATATGGGAAAGACCATTCATACAGATGCAGTTGAACTGTTGTTTGATGCGATTCAGACACTGCAGACAAAAGAAGAATTTTATGCGTTTTTTGAAGATCTGTGTACAGTCAATGAAGTATTATCGCTGGCACAGAGAATCGAAGTAGCACAGAAGCTGGAGCAGGGAAAGACCTATGTAGAGGTAACGAATGAAACAGGGGCATCGACGGCCACGATCAGTCGTGTGAACCGGATACTGAATTATGGAACCGATGGGTTGAAGACTGCACTGGAACGGCTGGATCCAGCAGCAGATGCAGAGAAGGACCTAGAGAACTGAACCGGTATAGGCATAGATAAATCGGAAGTAAATAGCATACTACGAGATTAAAACAAAATCAAAACAAAAAGGCTGTCAGTCGGCAATGAATCGAAAGATCGATCAGAATTGTCGGCGGACAGCCTTTTATTATTCATTCATAATTGTATTATTTTTCTTCCTTCGCATTTTTGGAAGCTTCTGCAGAGGAATCGGTACCCTGATCCGGTACCAGTTCATCAATGATCTTCTCGACCAGCTGTGTCTTCAAATATATATCGTAGCTCAGTAAAGCAACAAAGGTGAAATCCTGAAGATAAGAAGCGGAATTCATAGCATCGGAAGCCAGCTCCGGATGCTCCTCCTTAATCTTCTGATTTACGATCTCATAGGTTTTAAAAATCTCCTGCTTATCCATCTGATACTGGAGCTGTGCCAGTTCCACAACGGTAGAATAAATGCTCTCCAGTGTTACGGAGTCTGTCTCGGAAGCATGGAAATATTTCTCGATCATCGGAGCCAGTAATTTCTGGATATCTCCAATGGACAGGAAATTCTTCAGATAATAAGTATAGATCAGAAGAATGATATGCTCCTTGGAATATTTCTTCTTCTCCGGTGGCGGCAGGAGATGATTCTTCGTGTAGTTGTTGATCATGGTCTTTGTCAGAATCTTATCATCCGGAGTTCTCTTGTTATTACTCAGATGCTTGTCCATAAAAGTTGTAACCTGATCCATATACAGCTCAATGGCAGGAATATCAGCCGGTTCAATATAATCCATTTGAATCGCATCACGAATTTGTTTTTTTATTTCATCAAATGACAGTCCGTCCATAGTATTATCCTCTCTTCGTTCTGACAACATAACAGCTATATTATATAGTATTAAAAACCATATGTAAAGAAAAATTAAAAGCTACTGCATTACTGCGGTTTTACCTGCCCGAAGATTTCTCTGGTAACATCGGACTTATTCATGGTATAAAGGTGAATGCCGTCAACCTTGTTCTCGACTAATTCCATTATCTGGCGGATGGCATAATCAATGCCCGCTTTCTTCATATCCTCCGGAGAATCACCGTACTTTGCAAACAGATTACTCAGCTCGGTCGGTACGGAAGAACCGGATAACTGGATGCTGGTTCCGATCTGCTTTACAGAGGTGATCGGCATAATGCCTGCAGTGATCGGAGTCTGGATACCATGGGCCCGGGCTGCTTCCCGGAACTGCAGGAACTTCTGATTATCAAAGAACATCTGTGTAATAAAGAAATGGACACCGGTATCTGCCTTTAACTTCAGATGCTCCAGATCCTCTTCCACGGATGCAGATTCCGGATGCTTTTCCGGATAGCATGCAGCAGCAATACACATATCGGAGGAGGCGGCATCGCGGATGATCGGAATGATGTCACTGGCATGCTTGAAATGCCGGTTGGCAAAATCCTCATCGGACATATCCCGTGGCTGATCCCCGCGCAGAGCAAGAACATTATGGACGCCCTTTTTGTTTAATTCCGCAACCATGTGACGGAGAAAATGTTCATCCATGGCAACTGAGGTCAGATGGGCAAGTGCCTCGATCTCACAGATATTCTGGATATAGGCGGCAATAGTAGAAGTTTTCTTACTGGTACTTCCGCCGGCTCCGTAGGTGACACTGATAAAGTCAGGTCTGCAGGTCTGGATCTCGTCCAGTGTTTTAAATATAGAATAAATATCGTCATTTCTTTTCGGTGGGAATACCTCGCAGGAATAAACGGTCCTGTCGGTCTGAAAAATATCTTTGATCATAAGAAATCCTTTCTGGCGAAGAGTCATCCGTAATCGTATAACAGGAACTGCTTCGCTTACTTGTTCATATTTAATATTTTAGTATATATAATAGAAGGCAGAGTGAATGATAATGAGAAAAGGTACAGTGAAAACTGCACCTTTTCTACAATCGGATATCAATATTCTGTCCCAGATTCGGTGTAACAGAGGACTCCAGAATCTTTGCCAGCGCATCTCCATTCGCTTCCATGGTGTCCAAAGTCTTGGACATGAGCGCCAGACTCCAATCTGTCTGAACCCGGTCTGTGGACATGGCAATTGATAATGCTGGAATATCCATGTCACCACCTCCAATTAGTACCTATATCATAGCAAATAAAATAAGAAAAATCAATGCAAGAATGTGAAAAAACGACAAAATCAGTTGACTTCTATGGGTTGGCTTGTTATAATTAGTTCGATTATTTGTAATAGATCTGTAACAATTGGCGGTTCATTAAGGAGGAATATTTGTAATGATACGCAAGATAATGAAGAATACAATAATTGCAGCAGCGGCTACAGCAATGTTGCTGGGATTCGGAACAGATACGAAAGCAGCAGATGCATATAGAGATACTGCAGTTGCGGGAATTGATGCGGCAATTGACCAGTATGTGACCTCGCAGGATGTTACCACAGAGGCAACGGAAGAGGCTGAGGTATCGACCGAGGCTTCTACGGTAGAACCGGTTCAGGAGTCTACAGCCAGATATCCGCAGTTTGAGAATAAATTAATGGCGAATGTCAGTGATTACATGAACATCCGGGCAGAAGCAGATGAGAATTCAGAAGCGGTCGGAAAGCTTCCGCATGGAGCAGCTGCAGAGGTGCTGGAGCAGGGTGATACCTGGACAAAGATCCAGTCAGGCTCCGTAACCGGTTACGTAAAGAATGAATATGTAGTATTCGGAGACGATGCCGGGGATTATGCAGAGGCAAACTGTGATAAGGTAGCGACTGTTAATACCACGACATTGAAGGTTCGTGAAGAGGCAAGCGCAGACAGTACCTGTCTGACTATGATTCCGGAGGGTGAGTCTTACGAGGTGGTAGAGACCGCAGACGGATGGACAAAGCTTTTGATCTCTGAGGAATTCACAGGATATGTTTCCAATGAGTTTATAGATGTTGAGTATGATCTTGGTATTGCAATTTCCAAGGAAGAGGAAGAAGCAGAGCAGGCGAGAAAGGCAGAGCTTGCACGTCAGGCACAGCAGACGGCAGCACAGCCACAGACACCTTCTACACCATCCGCACCTCAGACATCGGCTGATCCGGGTGTTGTAAGCGGTACAAGAGCAGATGTTGTAAATTATGCATTACAGTTTGTTGGTAACCCATATGTATATGGTGGAACCAGTCTGACAAATGGTACGGACTGTTCCGGATTTACAATGAGTGTGTTCGCTCACTTCGGATACTCTCTAAATCGTTCATCCAGAGATCAGATTTATAACGGAACGAATATCGGTATCTATGAGGTACAGCCGGGCGACCTGTTATTCTATAACAACGGCGGTTCCACAATCGGTCATGTAGCCTTATATATCGGTAATGGACAGATTGTTCATGCAAGTACGGAGCGTACCGGTATTATCGTATCAAACGCATATTATCAGACACCGTGCGGTGCAACCAGAATTCTTCCATAGGATGAAGAATAGAATTTAAGAATGAATCAGACAGACTGTCGGTAGATTTCCGTATGAGATTTATCGGCAGTTTTTTTCGTGATGCGATCAGTTTGATCTGTTTTAATAACATTTAAAATGTAAAAACTGAATTTGGGATAAAATGTGCGATAATGTACGAAAATTGTCAGATAAAGACCGAAAATAGAAAAATAGTATTATTCGGCAAAAAAGGGAAGATTGCACAAACTTTTTAGATGGAAAGTACGAAGAAATACCAAAAGGCTGATTTTTAATGTGGATAATTCGGGGATGAATGTGGATAAAGAGGGTAAAGA
>CAVFXS010000048.1:0-44257 GCA_963626805.1 Bacteroidales bacterium H4
TATTTGAGAAAGTTAAAATTTCCCGTTTCATTTGATAAGTATTTGATGTAAAATTGACCATGAGGAATCCTCCTTCTTTTTGTTTAGTAGATTTTTGTTTGGTCACTTAAATTTTACATCAAAAAGAATGAAGATTCCTTATATTTTGAGCATTTTTTGAAAGTTGTTTATAGCAGAGCCTGTGAAAGCAGGGGATTGTGGATAAAAGTACGGAAACTCAAGAAACCAATGATTGATTCATTTGTAATAAAGTGGTAACATAAAATAGGTTCTTCTTACTGAAGATATGTATTGGGGTGTACGAGTTTCTGATATGGAGGAGAGTTGCTTGAATGAGATTATTTTAGATGTATATATAGTGATTTCTATTCTGATTGCATTTACGGATTTTTATTTAGGAGTTCAGTCATTAAAAAAGAACCACACGACAGGACGATTTCTTGGATTTGCCTGTATTGCAGCGGCAATTGTGGATGTCAGTTATCTGATCAGCATTTTGAACGAGACATACCTGCTGATGTCTGTGATGTCGAGCATTTATTTTATCAGTATTGATTTTATGCTGGTATGTCTTCTTATCTTTGTGATATATTTTATAAATGGTGAAATCTCAAAGACTGCAAGGATAGTCATTAGCATCTGTTGTCTGTATTCAATATATGAATTGGTGATTTTTGCCATTAATCCATTTTGTGAGATTGCAATCGGATATGTCGGACAGGACATGTTTATTACAAAGTACAGTTATGATATGAAGCCGTTATATTATATGCATCTGTTTTTTTCATATGCACTTGTGGTTGCGGTTCTTTTCCTGCTGATCAGAAAAATGTGCCGGATTCCAAAGGAATACCGGGCTCAATATGGATATGTGATTCTAGGAATCTTAGCAATCGTATTTATAAATGCTATTTTTCTGTTTATGCCGGGAGAAAATATGTATAATTTTCTGGATTATTCGATCTGTGGATATAGTCTGATCTCATTCCTGATTTATTGGAGTTGTTTCAATTATTCAACGCATGGAATGCTGAATAAGTTGAAAACATATGTGTTTGAGAACATCAGTCAGGGAATCGTGCTGTTTGATTATGGTGATAATCTGATTTTACATAATGAAAGAGCAGATTATTTTCTGGGAGAGAAACTTGGAGAATGTGAAAAATTACAGGACTTTCTGGAAACTTATAAGTTTTCTGTGAATCTTATGGCAGAGGATGAGAGTTTTTCTCTTCAATGCTATATTAAGGGAGAAGAAGAGGAGCATCCGTTCAGGTGCGATATCCGGCAGCTTGATAATAAGCAGGGACATAAGCTTGGACGAATATTTGTATTTTCGGATACTGCATTAGAGACAGATATGTTGACCGGTTTTCAGAAGTGGGAAAGCTTTCAGCAATTGGCAGTTGAGGAACAGGAGCATTTCACATTTCCGGTAGGCGTGGCCATCTGTGATATTAACAGTTTGTCGGTGATTAACAGTACGATGGGAACCCATGTGGGGGATCAGAAGATCCATATGCTTGCGGATATCATGCGGAAATGTTTTCCGGAAAGGTCCTATTATGTCAGGGGAGCAGATGCCAATCTGATTGTATTATGCAGTCGGAGCAACGAAGAGGAGATGTTTCGGTGTCTGTCAGAGGTGAGAGAGCTGTATGATGGAAGTATACAGTATGCCGCAAGTATGGTAATGGATGATAGTCAGAATATTACGGATGCGATACAGGATACAGCCAGGGCAATGCGTACCAAGAAGCTGGTAGATCAGCAATCAATTCATTCGGATATGCTTACTTCATTGATCCGTGCGCTTGAGGAATGTGACAGCGACACGGAACAGCATGTGCGCAGGACTCAGATTATGGGAGCAGAGCTTGGTAAAAGGATTGGAATGACAGATATTCAGCAGAGTAAGCTGGCGCTGCTTTGTCTGCTTCATGATATTGGGAAGATTGGAGTTCCGATGGAGATTCTCAATAAGCCGGGGAAGCTTACAGAGGAGGAATGGAAGATCATGCGGTCTCATGTAGAAAAGGGATATGAGATTGCAAACAGTAATATGGAGTTGAAGCAGATTGCAGAGGAGATAAGACGTCATCATGAACGATGGGATGGAAACGGATATCCGGACGGATTGAGCCGGGAGAGCATCCCGATCCTGTCCCGTGTAATCGCAGTGGTGGACGCATTTGATGCAATGACCAATAACCGGGCTTACAGACCGGCAATGCCTGTTTCAGAGGCAGTGGAGGAGCTCAGAAGATGTGCCGGAGGTCAGTTTGATCCATTTATTGTGTCTGAGTTTATTCAACTGGTTTCAGAAAAATATTCAGATCTGATAAAAGAAAGTGATATTGCCAGAATAGAAGAGAAGGAATCCGGTGTGAAGCCGGGAACGGCGGATGACAGTCTTCTAGAAGAGGTATTCAGTGTGCATACGATACCTTATAGCAGATATCTAGTTGATGAGTCATGGAATATTATATCTGTGGATGATAACTTTGAAATGCTGACCGGATATACGCAGGAGGATGTCAAGAACAATGTTATGAACCAGTTGGATCTGATCCCGGAGGCAGAACGCACGGAGTATCTGTGCCGAACGAATGCAAATATTGCAAAGAGCACTTTTGTATTTCAGGAACACAGGATCCACCGGAAGGACGGAACGGATATGTATGTGTTTTGCTATGGGAGAGTTTTCTATGACTCGGCAGTGCAGGCTCCGCGTTCCGAAATCGTAATTTCCGATGTGTCCAATACATATTCAATGAAAATATTGACGGATGTTGAGCAGAGCAAGGCAGAGGCAAGACTCAGAAACTGGGAGAGCACCTACCGTACGGATCCGCTTACCGGACTTTTGAATCATGCGGCATTCCGGAGCGATATGGAGATGAAGCTGTTGCAGGGCACAACGAATGCCATGATGATTATGATGGATGTTGACCGGTTTAAGCAGTACAATGATACCTACGGGCATCACATGGGAGATAAGTATCTGCTCATGGTGGCTCAGGCGTTGCTGATATCTCTTCGAGATGACGATTTTGCTTGCCGGATGGGCGGAGATGAATTTGCTGCTATGCTGTTCTTCAGTAAAAATGTACCGGAAGATGTGATTCGGGAACGTGCACAGCAGATTTTTGATAAGGTGAATCTGACTGTGCAATCGGCAGAAGGTGGAACCGGTATTTCCATGGGGGCGGTGATCGCTAAGACAGAGGCCACGTTCAACCAATTATATGAGGAATCTGATAACGCACTTTACAGTGCAAAGGAAAAGGGAAGAGGTAGACTGGAAGTGGCACTTCATGGAGAAGAAGCGAAGGGTTGAAAAGCTACAGAAGCAGAAAGAATATATAATATGGGTAGTAAAAGTGCAACAGGACAGAGGAGTTGAAAATGGACTATGAAAATATGACAGATGAAGAAATTATCGCACAGATTCACAGTGGAAATCATGAAGCAATGGATTACCTGTTAGACAAGTATCGGAATATGGTGAAACGGGAAAGCAGAGAGGTATATCTGATCGGTGCAGATTCTGAGGATCTGGTGCAGGAGGGGATGATTGGATTATTTAAGGCAATCCGGGACTATGAACCGGGGAAGGACTGCAGCTTCCGTACCTTTGCTGTACTGTGTGTGAAACGGCAGATCTGCACAGCTGTTACGCGTTCTAACCGAAAAAAGCATTACCCGTTGAATACCTATATATCATTTTATTCCCAGGATAAGGCAGATGTTTCGTTGATGGATCTGCTGGCAGCAGAGGAATATAGTAATCCGGAGACCAATCTGCTGATGCAGGAGAAACTCGGTGGAATTCTGGAGAAAATAAATACACTGCTTAGCCGATATGAACGGCAGGTACTGGAGTTATATCTGAACGGACAGGCATATGGACAGATTGCTGAGAAATTGGGAAAGAGTGAGAAATCTGTGGATAATGCGATTCAGAGAATCCGGAAAAAGCTGAGTTCGAAGTGATATAGAAGTCCACAGTGGGGACGCAATGCACCTCGCCTGGCGGCTCGGTTATCGCAAAACGCGGAAGACTGCGCTGCAACCTCGTTTCCGCTATGCTTCAACTCGGTATGGGTGCCCTACCAATAAAAATAAGCTACTAACGGGAATATGAGTATTTTTCTGAATCCCTTATTTTGCAAGGAATTCAGGCTGTTTTTATGCCTTTGATTTTATAAAAGGGGCAGAAAAGGGGCAACTATAGGAGTTGTACATTTTTAATCTGTTCGTTATCATTTTCAACCAGTTTTTTCATCACATGAAGATAGATTTCCCGTGTGATCGTGCTATTCTCATGCCCCAGTCTTCGGGATATCGTATCGATATCTACTCCATTTGCCATCAGCATTGACGCATGTGTGTGACGTAGCGTGTGCGGCGTGATTCTGCGCCCCAGAACTGCCTCAGAAGCCTCTCTCAGGTATTTATTATACGAATCATATGAAACGTATTCACCGGATGCATGATAGAAGAGGTGCTTTGTCCGGACACCGGATTGTATCTGATTTGATTTGCTCCACAGATTGTATTCTTTAAGCAGGGATCTGAGTTCCGGCTGTATATAGACGTCCCTGGTAGACGTCAGCGTCTTCGGCGGAGTGATGATACCATCTATCATATCATATGTCTTTGTTACATGAATATAACCGGAATCTATGTCGGATACCTCCAGGGCGAGTGCTTCTCCAATCCGGAGACCGGTCAGAGATAAAAAAGCAGTTAAATAGTACCAGTGCGGGCATCGTTTCTCCATATAGGCGAGAAGTTTTTTCAATTCTTCCGGCTCCAGATATTTATCCTTAATCTTTTCTTTATGCGGGGTATCCTTAAAGCACCGCAGCTTCTTTGACAGATCCGGATTATCGCAATAATCATTCAGGTATCCCCAGTTAATCATTGCTTTGAATCGTTTGATATATTCATTCATTGTACCGGGAGCATATCCGGCGGAAATTAAAGTGTCTTTGACATACTGTGCGGTTACATTGTTCACGACAGCATCACGGCCAAATAAGTCAACCAAGTGTGATAGTGTACCACTGTTTCTTCTGTATGTTGAACGTTTGACAGTGTGTGACTGATATGTAGTATAAGCTCGCAGTAACGTATCAAGAGTGACGTTCTTCTGCTCACGTTTTTGAGATGCGGCATCAATCTTCCTTGCCAGCTCTGATTGTGCGATCTTTCGATTGGCAGCCGTATCCTTACCGGATAGGGTGATGCTTACCTTCTTTGTTTTTAGTGTTAAGGGGTCAATGTATCTTTCTACGTACTTTACCTTCCCCGGTTGATTAATTTCACTCCACATATATATCATCCTTTCTATTTTCGGGCATAAAAATGCCCGGTACTTGTATTTAATACCGGGTTTGTGATACAATGTAGCTTGTCTGGAGCGATTATATCATTAACCGGTATAGTTGCTTTCCGCCTCTCTGGTTCCAGCCGGAGGGGCGGTTTTTAATTAGAATCTGTAGTAAATTCAGTTGTTGTTGCAGCTTCTGACAAGCTGGTAGCAGAAGTCCTTAAGTTCAAGTAATCCCTCAAGGTATGTTCAACGTCCTCTGTTCTAATATGTATATTATCAAGATTAATTCCAGTAGTATTTGTTATATACTCTATATCCTGAGGATATTTTGAACAATGATCTATTAATGCTTCGGTTATAGCGTTCAGCGTAAGGGAATAAGGTTCTTTATGTAAAAATAACCCAAGTAATTCTACCATTTGCCACAAGCCATTTGAATTTTCAATACCCTGTACGGCATCTTGAGTGAGCATTTTTGCAAGCGTATTTTTCAACCCTTTGTTAAATTCGATTTGAGTAGATGGTTTCAAATTATAGATTCTTCCGCCATGTGCTGCAGCATTTCTATATGCCAGAAAAATAAATAGGGAATCTGTAAATAAGCTCTTTAATTCGGACGGGTTTATATCATCCGGTATTCTGATATTATACATACGGCACATGATTTGAGTTTTCACATCCCCTTTTTGAATCCTAACAAAATTAACGAGGGTATTAAAATAAAGCCCTTTGAATAAAATCCAAGGAGGTACATTATTATATTTATCCATGCTATATTTTATTGGGTCATGATCACTGTATAATTCTTTGGTCATTTTTTCCAGAATTTTAGCTCTGGAAAATTTTGCATTTGCTTTCTTACGTAATTTACGATCCTGATAATGCTCTGGCTTTAAATATTCGTTGTGATTAGATGTATACGCTGAAGCAATGATTTCTGCTGTAACGGCTCGTAGATGTTCTTCAAAATCAAGCATACTAATCATAACCGCGGATTTGACATGATGGTCAAAGGTAAATAGAGATAAAATCTGTTCAAAGGTAACACCATCTTTATAATGATCTTCGGTTCCTTTTGGGTTGTCAAGATATGGCTCCTTATACCCGTTAATTATACTATAGTATCCGTATTCTCTTAAACAATGCCTTGCATATTTTTCATCCTCAAATGATAAATTTCTAGCCTTTAGTAGATTTATCTGTTCATTAATGGTTTTATATTCTTGTGGATCACTCATACTAAATACGGTCACATCCTTTCTTGATACGCAAAAAGAGCTTTGGACAAATGCCCAAAGCTCTCCGCAGCCGGAAACCAGCCAATACTTAACTTTATGGATATCTTAGCGCATTTGTACTTGAAAGTCAATACTGCAAATTGAAATTTTATAAATTAAAATATACCGTATCCACGCAAATGAATACCAATGAGCGCAAATAATAAATAATATGCATTTAAGGATGAATAATATACAAAACTATCCTATTAATCGGTGTGCATAATATTCCAGCCGGCTCACGTCAATATCTTCGTGCTTTCGGTTAAAATCATCTGACAGGATATGTTGCAGTTCATGCATATATTCAGTAACCTGTTGCTCCCAGCAGAGCCGAGAATTCAAGAAGATAGAATAGCTTCCGTCTTCATTGTGTGTGCATGTAGCTTTGACAGATCCTAAATCAGCGTAATATACGAATATATCTTCCAATCAAATCACTCCCTCATTAGATTTTTTAATAACCATACCAATATAGCTGTCCAATATGAAGGACTTAATCTTCTCCGCGTTCTTTCTTCTTAAGTGCCATCAGCATAGTATGAACTGTTTGTAGATCCTCCGGAGTGGCATCCTTGGCCGCATCGAAGAGGAGCGACAGATCTTTATTCTCATATATCTCCTGAGCAATCTTTGCTGTCTCAGGATTTGTATAGTAGGAATGTTCATCTTCAAGTTGGTCTCTATCTGATTTTTCCTCAATTAAATCAGAACGGCATATACCGAAATATCTGGCAAGTTGCTCTACCTTATCCATTCTTGGTAGCCTTGTTCCGTTGCACCAGGTGGATACCGCTGATTTGTTAAAACCAAGATCATTAATAAGATCGATCTGTGTTTTACCGTTAATGTACATATAATATTTTAAATTTTTTGAAAATATGGCCTTATATTGATCTTCACTCATAAATTACCACCTCCAACAGATGTTATGATTACTATAATACAAAATGTAGAATGTGGCAAGCAAAAAGTTAAAAAAGTTTACAAAAAGTATTGACATCTACAAAAAGTAGAGTTAAGATGTAAGAGTAGCAAGGGAAAAGCAGGAAAGGAGAACTTCATGGAGGACAATATGACAAAAGCGGATTTAATCGCGATGCTTGTTTCGATTCGAGAAGTTGCCAGAAACAACGGAGAATCAAAGACAGTAGAACATATTGATAAGATTCTAACAGAAGTTAGAAAGTAACACGAATTAAGGCACCCACAAGGGGCGGATACCTAAATATCCTGCTAACCGCCCCAAGTGTTACTTTGAATATAGCAGTATCATAACCAAAAGTCAATGGAAGGAGTGAGAGAAGAGTGGAAAAGTTACAGATCAGTCTGGCGGCCGCTAGGGTGAACGCTGGATTAACACAGGCGGATGTGGCTAAAAAGTTAGGAGTGAGCCGACAAACAATTATCAATTGGGAGCTGGGAAAAATTGCATCTTTAGGTATACCGGAAATGAAAATGCTCAGCGATATATACGGTATTCCACAAGACAATATTTTTTTACCTGTGAACTCTACAAAAAGTAGATAAAACAAAGAAAGGAAACATATATCGTGAGGTTACCTACCCCTTGAATTATTAAGAAAGGAGGGAGAGTACATGGGAACGACAATTAAACTCTATGCGATGTCTGATATTAAATTGATCAGAACCAAAAAGGAATTACAGGAGATGTACGGAATGTCAATTCGTACGATCGATAAACGTATTGCTGAAATCAGGCAGGAAATGCTTCCAGGAGGCAGATATGAAGGCCTGCAGTATGTGATCGGCGGAAATGGAAAGTATCTGCAGGTCAATTATCTTGTTTGGGTGGATCACGAAATGATGCGTGAGAGATTGACTCAAAAGAATTTGAGAAAGAATCTGCCGCCGTATAACCCGGCAAAGGTAGCACAAGAGCTGGCGATATATGCAGATAAAGAGCTGGCATTAGAAGGCATGAGAGGATAAATAAGGAGGAAGAAAGAAATGATTCATGTTGAAAATAGTAATACACGTATGGAGGGATCTCCGCTGCAACTTCTGTCAGAAGCTGCAATGGCATTTACATCTGCTGCAAATAGCTTCTTTGAAGTATCGAAGGAGATTGAGGATACGGAAGAAAAAGCAAAGAAAGTGACAGAAAGTATGTTGATTGCACTATTTGCCGAGATACTCGAGATAGCATTTGATAAGAATTTAAATGAAAGTTGTAGCACATTTGAGATTAAACAGAGAGAATGCGAGGAGGAGCCATGCGAGGAAGAAGAGAAAAGCGACGTACCAGAATTATAAAGCTGAGCTGCTACATAGCTGCAGTTGTGTTTCTGATATCTGCGACTGCGCTGGACAGTGCGACATGGATTCCGTTCATTTTGTGTTGTCTGGCAGTTAGTTGGCTGACACTGGTCGGAGTAGCGAATGATCCATACCGGGGAAAGGATGATAAACATTGAAGCGGAGATATTATTATAATACATGCTCTTTGTGTGGAGCAAATTTAGATCCGGGAGAAAGCTGTGATTGTCAGAGAGAAAAAGAAAGAGTATCCAAGGAATTGCGACCTTCCAAGGATACTCAAAGCAACATATTTCTATTCAAATATAGCACAGTCGGGAGCTGAAAGCAATGATTGAAATGAAAGTACTTGCAAGCCGGGAAGAATGGCTGGCTAACCGTAAGAGAATAGGTGGAAGTGATGCGGCTGCAATTATTGGTAAAAATCCATACAGAAGCAATGTGGATTTATGGAAGATAAAAACAGAACAGATGGAAGCGGAGGATATCAGCCAGAAACCGTATGTATTATACGGAACTTTGGCAGAACCGCATATCCGGGCATTATTTGCCCTGGATTATCAGGAATATAAGGTTGGATATCAGGAAAACAATATGTTTTTCAATTCTGACT
Source organism: Bacteroidales bacterium H4 (assembly GCA_963626805.1). GTDB lineage: Bacteria > Bacillota > Clostridia > Lachnospirales > Lachnospiraceae > CAG-632. Next base: position 9,512 of record CAVFXS010000048.1, read on the forward strand.
ATCCATTTGCGCATGCCAGCCTTGATGGATGGCTGACAGAGATAGCAACCGGTCGGAATGGAATCCTGGAAATTAAGACTACAACGATTCTGAATAGTTTACAGCAGGATAAGTGGAGAGATCAAATACCGGATAATTATTATATTCAGGTGCTTCATTACCTGATGGTAACTGGATTTGAATTTGTTGAGTTGGTAGCGCTATTAAGATATACGAATATGGATATACCGGAGCAGATCCGACACTACCATATAGAGAGGTCGGATGTAAAGGAGGATATAGAATATCTTATAGATGCAGAACGAAGATTCTGGTGGCAGGTTGAGAATAAGAAGGAACCGGCGGTTATCTTGCCGGATATATAAGGAGGATACAGGATGGAATTAAGAATTGAACCGGTTACAATGCCGGAGGTTATTGAATTTAACTTTGAAGAACTGAAGGAACAGGTAACAAAGAAAGTTGCAATGTATAAGAAGCTGGTTTACACAGATGACCAGGTAAAGGAAGCAAAAGCAGACAGAGCGGCACTGAATAAGTTTGTAAAGAGTTTGTCTGATGAGCGAATCCGTGTGAAGAAGCAGTGCTTAAAGCCTTATGAAGAGTTTGAATCAAAGATTAATGAGCTGACTGCTATCGTTAATGAGCCGATTCAGCTTATTGATAAACAGGTGAAAGAGTACGAAGAGAAACAGAAGGCGGAGAAGTTAGAGAGTATTAAGGAGTTATTCGTAACAATCGGATTTCAGAGTTTTGTAAAACTGGAGAATATCTTTGATCAGAAGTGGCTGAATGCCGGGACAAGCATGAAAAAGATTGAAGATTTTATGAATGAAAAAAAGTTCCAGATTGGGAATGATGTTCTGGCAATCAACAGACTGCCAGAGTTTTCGTTTGAAGCAATGGAAACGTATAAGCAGACTCTTGATCTGTCAAAAGCAATCCAGGAAGGCCAGAGGCTTGCTGATATAGCGAAGAGGAAGGCAGAGCATGAGGCAGAACTGGCACAGCAGCAGGCAGAACGTAAAGTTGTAGAACAGTCGGCAGATCAGAAACGGGATGCAGAGGCACCACAGCAGTCAGGTGTGGTGCAGGTTGATCAGAAACAGGATAAGCAGTGGATACGTTTTGCAGCATTATTATCTACTGAAGATGCAATTGCCCTTAAGGCATTCTTTACATCACATAATATTGAATTTAAGGCTATATAAGCGAAAGGAGATAAGGAAATATGGCAGTACAGAATAGTTTAACAACAAAGAAAGCAGGACTGACCGCATATCTGACACAGGATGCAGTTAAGAAACAGATTAACAGTGTGATCGGTGGAAAAGATGGTCAGCGGTTTATATCAGCAATTATATCAGCAGTTAATACGAATCCTACACTTCAGGAATGTACCAATCAGAGTATTCTGTCCGGAGCATTGCTTGGAGAATCACTGAAACTTTCACCATCCCCACAGTTAGGACATTATTATCTGGTTCCATTCAATGATAAGAATAAAGGCAAGGTAGCGCAGTTCCAGCTGGGATACAAAGGTTATATTCAGCTTGCTATCCGTTCCGGTCAGTATAAAAAGCTGAATGTTATGGCTATCAAAGAAGGTGAACTGGAATATTTTGATCCGCTGAATGAGGATATTAAAATCAACCTCATGGTTGAAGACTGGAATGCGAGAGAACAGGCTGAAACGGTTGGCTATTATGCATTTTTTGAACTGACAAACGGATTCAGAAAGGCTATCTACTGGAGTAAGGAGCAGATGGAAGCACACGCGATGAAATATTCCAAAGGGTATCAGGCAAAGAAAGGATATACTTTCTGGGAAAAAGACTTTGATGGAATGGCATACAAAACGATGCTTCGTCAGCTGATCAGTAAGTGGGGAATCATGAGCATTGAGATGATGTCGGCAATGGACTCGGATATGGCAGTTATTAATGACGATGGAACAAAGGATTATGTGGATACGGAAGTCGTTGACGTAGATCCGATGCCACAAACCGTACCGGATCATCCAGAGCAGGAAGATGAGCCACAGCAGGCAGCAGAACAGCCATCTGTGATGAATGATCCTGGTGCTGCATTATTTGGTTAAAAATTATGTGCCGGGTTCCTTGGAGTCCGGCACAGGAAAGGATATAAATGCATGAATAAAGTAATCATGATGGGACGACTGACCAGAGATCCGGAGGTTCGTTGCTCTCAGGGTGAAAGTCAGACATCCATTGCGAGATTCTCACTTGCAGTAAGTAGAAGATGGAAGAGGGAAGGCGAATCGGACGCAGACTTTTTTAATTGTACCGTGTTTGGCAGACAGGCTGATTTTGTTGAGAAGTATTTAAGACAGGGAACCAAGGTAATTGTAACTGGTCGTATACAGAATGACAATTATACAAATAAGGACGGACAGAAGGTTTATTCTGTACAGATTATTGTAGATGAAATCGAATTTGCCGAGAGTAAGAATGCTGCAGCAGCAAACGGTGCCGCACCGGCATATCAGGCAGGCTCCCAGCCGGCACCAGGTCCGGTCACAGAGGATGGCTTTATGCGCATTCCGGACGGCGCCGAAGCAGATCTTCCGTTCAACTAGGGGTAATTGATATGAGAAAATATCGAAACCATAAAACTACACTGGATGGAATACCATTTGACAGTAGAAAGGAAGCAAAACGATATGCTGAACTTCGAATGATGGAAAAGGCAGGGCTGATCAAAAATCTGCAGATGCAGGTTAAATATGTATTGATACCAGAACAGAGGGAACCTGATACGGTAGGGCCAGGGGCGGCATACATAAAGGTCGGCTGATTGAAAGGGAATGTGCGTATATAGCGGATTTCGTATACGAAGAGAACGGGAAAACAGTAGTTGAGGATACAAAAGGCTTTAGAACAAAGGATTACATAATCAAGCGGAAATTAATGCTTGAGCGGTATGGTATCCGGATTAATGAAATATAGGAGGTAGATATGGCGGGTAGACAGAACAAAGTCGGACTTGACTACTTTGATCTGGACTGCCACATGGACGATAAGATTAAACTGATTGAAGCTGAATATGGATTAAAGGGATTTGCTATAGTCGTCAAACTGTACCAGAGCATATATGCGGGGTTTGGTTACTACTGTGAATGGACACCCGATACAGCACTTCTTTGGGCGATGCAGCTCGGCATTTCCCATGGCGGTGACTTTGGAAAACTTGATAATGCGGATGAGTCTTCATTACCCGGTTTCCCCAAAAACTTAATAACGAATGTGGTATCAGCTTCAATCCGCAGGGGCATTTTTTCAGAACAACTTTTCAATAAATATCATATCCTTACATCGTCAGGGATACAGAAACGATATTTGAACGCAACATCCAAGCGTGAAAAAGTTGAAATGAAAAAAGAGTACCTTTTAATAAGTATACCCGAAAATCGGTCTAATGTGGTCATAAATTCAATTTCTGACGGAAGAAATTCAATTAATGTATCCGGAAATGAACAGAGTAGAGAAGAGAAGAGTAGAGTAGAGAAATATAATAAGGCGCGTGACCGCACATATTATTCAAACGAAGCTCTTAATCAGGCATTCAGTGATTATGTTGCAATGAGGAAGTCTATCAAGAAACCTATGACTGACAGAGCTATTGAATTAGCAAAGGGAAAATTAAAGACACTTGCCGGAAATGATGATCAGCTGGCAATCAGGATTCTTAATCAATCGGTAATGAATAGCTGGCTTGGTCTTTTCCCGATTAAGGACCAGAAGCAGAAACAGAATACATTTAATAATTTTGAACAGAGATCCTATAGCAGTCAGGAGCTTGATGATTATTTTATCAATGAGGTTCAGAACCTCGCAGGAGGTGGCAATAATGACAGATTATGAATGGTATAAATCAATAGGAATCTGTGTTCAGTGCAAAAAAGAAAAAGCAGCACCTCATCGTGTTAGATGTGAAGTATGTTTGGAACAGAATCTTTCAACGCAGGAAAGCCGTAGGCGTGTTGGGACTTATAAAAGAGCAGATCGACGGTCGTATAATAAAACCCTTCGAGAACGAAGAAAGGCGGCAGGCTTGTGTATCGATTGTGGAAGACCAATCTGCAGCAATAGTAAATGTTATTGTGTTGAGTGCAGGATTAAAAACCAGAAGAGAAATGAAAGAAGGAGAGATGGCCTTAACAGATCGGAGAGAAAACTGTATGGATTGTGTTACATATGCGGAAAGGAAGCTTTACCTGGCAAGGCAGTGTGCAAGGAACACTATGATACTTTGGTGAGAAATCTGGAAACTGCCGGTAATTCAGATAAAACTATTGAACGAAGAAAGCAGATCAGGAAACAGAATCGGTTGATATTTAATAATTAACGGAAAGGAGTCGGAACTCTGGCCAGAGTGAAGCATATGCGGTTCCTTTCGGAGACATGGAATATTTAGAATTTTTGAAAACGAAAATCGAAGTCGCTAAGGATAGCGGTTTTCAGATTGACAAAGATAAGTTGAATCCGGCACTGAATCCACATCAGAAGGATGCAGTAGCCTGGGCGTTAAAGGGTGGCAGAAGGGCGCTGTTTGAATCATTTGGACTTGGTAAGACGGTGCAGGAAATAGAATTTTGCCATCAGGCAGCAGAGTATACCGGCGAAAGAGCATTGATCGTACTTCCACTTGGAGTAAAACAGGAGTTTACCAGAGATGCTGTGGAACTTCTGGGGTATGAGAAGCCGGAGTATTGCAGGACAATGGATGAGGTAAAGGCATCAAAAAGTCAGATTGTAATCACAAATTACGAAAGGGTACGGGATGGTGATATTCGACCGGATTACTTTACGGCTACATCACTGGATGAAGCCTCGGTGCTTCGCTCATTCGGATCGAAGACATATCAGGAATTTCTTGAGAAGTTTAAGGGAGTTCCGTATAAACTGGTTGCGACAGCAACACCTTCGCCGAATAAGTACAAGGAACTGATTCATTATGCCGGCTATCTGGAGGTAATGGATACAGGGCAGGCATTAACAAGGTTCTTTCAGAGAGATAGCACAAAAGCAAACAATCTGACCTTATACCCGAACCAGGAGGATGAGTTCTGGCTATGGGTATCCAGCTGGGCATTATTTATTACAAAGCCATCAGATCTCAATCAGGATTATTCAGATAAAGGCTATGAGTTACCGGAACTGGTTGTGCAATGGCATGAGATACCGATTCACTACGGGGATGCGGTTGATAAAGATGGCCAGATGGAACTCTTTACAAATGCAGCAGTAGGATTGAAAGAGGCTGCAAAGATCAAGCGTGAGAGCATTGATCAGCGTGTTGCAAAAATGGTTGAAATTATTGCAGAACATCCGGATGATCATTATTTGCTCTGGCATGATCAGGAGAAGGAGCGCCTGGCAATCAAAGAAGCTTTACCGGATGTGGTAGATATTTATGGATCCATGGATTATGAGGAACGTGAAAAACGTGTGATTGATTTCTCGGAAGGCAGAACGAGATTATTTGCAACAAAGAAATCGATATCCGGATCCGGATGTAATTTCCAGCGATTCTGCCATAGAGAAATCTTCTTAGGGATTGATTATGAATTTAATGATTTCATTCAGGCCATTCACAGATGTTACAGGTTTCTGCAGAGTCAGCCGGTAGTGATCGACATCATTTACATGGAGAATGAACGGGATATCCGCAAGGTACTGGAAGAAAAGTGGAAAAATCATAACCACATGGTACAGAAGATGGTGGATATCGTAAAGAAATATGGATTATCAAATGCAAACATAGCAGAACGATTAGAAAGGAAAATGGGGGTGGAAACCGTGAGAGTAGAAGGAAACAACTGGACAGCTGTGCATGATGATTGTGTGGAAGAGGTACGAAGAATGGAGAGTAACAGTGTTGATCTGATTCACACATCCATTCCTTTCGGGAATCATTATGAATACAGTGCCAATTATAACGACTTTGGGCACAACAAAGATACGGATAGCTTCTTTGAACAGATGGACTTCTTAACTCCGGAATTGCTCCGGGTGTTGAAACCGGGAAGAGTTGCAGCTGTGCATGTGAAGGACCGGATTCTGTTCGGAAATGCGACCGGAACCGGGATGCCTACGGTTGAGCCTTTTCATGCGTGCTGTATTGAACATTACATGAAACATGGGTTTCAGTATTTCGGTATGATTACGGTTGTAACGGATGTGGTCAGAGAGAACAATCAGACATACCGTCTCGGGTGGACAGAACAGTGCAAGGATGGTTCCAAGATGGGTGTTGGCTGTCCGGAATATATCCTGTTGTTTCGAAAGCTTCCGACTGACAGATCTAAGGCATATGCGGATGATCCGGTAGTAAAGGATAAAGCAGAGTACACAAGAGGACAATGGCAGCTGGATGCGCACGGATACTGGAGAAGCTCCGGAGATCGCCTGATCAGCAAAGAAGAACTGAAGAACGTCAGTGTTGATAAACTGCAGAAGGTCTACCGGGAATATTCAAGAAGTCACATATACAACTATGAAGAGCATGTGAAACTGGCAAATGAACTGGATGAACAGGGAAAGCTTCCGGCGGTGTTCATGGTCGTAGCTCCGGGATCCTGGAATGATCTGGAGGTATGGGATGATATTAACCGGATGAAGACACTGAATACAAATCAGAGTCGGCGAAGGGCACAGATGCACGTATGTCCATTACAGATAGATATTGTAGAACGGATTATTAACCGGTATTCAAACAAAGGAGATCTTGTTCTGGATCCGTTTGGCGGTCTTATGACGGTACCACGGCAGGCGCTACTAATGGGACGGAGAGGTTATGGTATAGAGCTGAATCCGGATTACTTCCGGGATGGTGTTGGATATCTGAAGGCAGCAGAGGAAGAGGTCAGTGCACCTACATTATTCGACTTTATGGATATGGGGGTGGACGCATGATAAATGGAGAACTGATAGTTGACAACTTTGCCGGCGGAGGTGGAGCTTCTACTGGGATTGAACTGGCAACTGGTTATAGCGTTGACATAGCGATCAATCATGATCCTGCTGCTATAAAAATGCATAAGGCGAATCATCCAAACACGAAACATTACTGTGAGGATGTCTGGCAGGTTGATCCAGTGAAGGCCTGCGGCGGCCATCCGGTGGCACTTGCTTGGTTTTCTCCGGACTGTAAGCATTTCAGCAAAGCCAAGGGTGGTAAGCCGAAAGATAAGTTTATCCGAGGGCTTGCATGGGTGGCCTGCAGATGGGCCGGATTGGTCAGGCCAAGGGTGATAATGTTGGAGAATGTGGAGGAGTTCAAGACCTGGGGACCGTTGAACCGGGGGCATCATCCTATCAAAAGCAAACAGGGTAAGACTTTTGAAAAGTTTGTAAAACAACTTACTGATTTAGGTTATGAAGTGGATTTCCGGGAACTTGTGGCAGCAGATTATGGAACGCCAACAATGCGAAAGAGATTTTTCATGATAGCCAGGTGTGATGGAAAGCCGATTATCTGGCCGAAGCCTACACATGCACCGGCAGACAGTGAAGCTGTAAAGGCAGGCTTGTTAAAACCATATGTGGGAGCATACACACAGATTGATTTTTCTAAGCCATGTCCATCAATCTTCGATACATCCGAGGAAATCAAAGAAAAATATGGAATCCGGGCGGTGCGGCCGCTGGCTCCGAAGACGATGGAGCGGATCGCACGAGGTCTGAAAAAATTCGTGTTGGAGAATCCAGAGCCGTTTATTATTCAGTGCAACCACGGTGGTGATCGTAGACCTAACGATGTTCGGGAGCCGTATATGGTGCAGATCAGACAGACGGGATTTACTGCTGATAGGAGTAAGGATGTAAGAGAACCACTTACAACCATAGTAAGTAAGAATGAGCATTGTCTGATTGAGCCTAAGTTGGCACCATACTTATCGGTGAATAGGGAAAACCATTTCGGAAGCGACATGAGGGAACCGATACATACTGTCACATCGAATAATCAGCATATGCTTATGACACCGACGCTGATTCAGTACCATTCCGAGACAGCACAGGGAGAAGTTCGGGGACAGGCGATTAAAGATCCGATCATGACCGTGGATGGATCGAATCGATACGGCCTGGTTACATCATTTCTTAGCAAGTTTTACAAAAGCGGAGTGGGACAGGATATAAGGGAACCGTTAGGAACGGTTACTGCAAATGCAGGAGGAGGTCACTTCGGAGAAGTAAGAGCATTTTTAATTAAATATTATGGGCAGGGAACTGGACAAGATATAAAGGATCCTTTAGATACCGTGACGGCACAGGATCGCTTTGGGTTGGTAACAATCAACGGAACGGATTATCAGATTGTGGACATCGGGCTGCGGATGCTGGAGCCACGGGAACTGTACGGCTGTCAAGGTTTTCCAGATGATTACATAATAGATCACGATTATACAGGCAAGACGTATCCACGGAGTGAGCAGGTACGTAGATGTGGCAATGCGGTATGTCCGCCAATACCGGCGGTGCTGGTGAGAGTGAATCTGCCAGAGATCTGTATTGCGGAACGAATGCCAAATATGAAAATAGTAGAAGAAAAGAATAAACAGTTGTGCTTTGCATAGAGGAGAAATGATGAAGTGAAAAAAGACGTTTTGAAAACCAACGCAGATTATATCAGAAATATGTCAGATGATGAGTTGGCTGGATTTTTAACTGAAAGAGCAAGATGTAACGATTGTATTGTTAATGGTAAAGGTTTTTGCCCTTCTTTAAGTAGTTGTTACTATAAACATTTAGAATGGCTTCAATCAGAAGCGGATACAAAAGGAAATATTATTTAACATTGAGGTGGTCAATGACCTGCACAAAATGAAAAAGGAGGAATAAAGATTGGTGGATTGTGGAAGATGTATCTGGTGGGCTCATATTAGTAATGCACCGTCAGGAACGATGGAATGTTGCTGGAGACCGAGGAAGAATGAACAAGTGAAACCGTGTGAGGAGAATAACGATGGCAAGACAGTGTGGTAAATGCATCTATCGGTGCAAATTGACAGGAGGAACGTTCTGCCAGTACATTCTCGTCACAGGGCATATGAGACTGTGTGAGGCAGACAATTGTACGGAGTATTGCACTGGTAAAGAAACGAAACTGCCAATGGACAACCTTCAGTCATATCAGCGGGTGCAGTGGGAAAAACGGAATAAAAGAAAGGAGAAACAGATGACGAATGAAGCAATTGAAAGTATAAGAAATCTCCAGGCGGAAGTAGGAAAGAATGCCAGAAATCACGGATGGTGGGATGGAGAGGAAAGAACATTTGGAGAGCTGATTGCATTGGCACACAGCGAACTATCAGAGGCCTTGGAAGAGTACAGATCGGGGCACAAGCCAACAGAAACCTATTACAGAGAGAGTGATGGAAAAATGGAGGGAATTCCGGCAGAGCTTGCGGATGTGGTGATTCGACTTATGGATATGTGCGATCATTACGGAATTGATTTGGCAACAGCTATTGTTGAAAAGCATGAATTTAATAAGAGCAGACCATACAGGCATGGGGGAAAGGTAATATAATGGCTGACATAAAATCAATAGATGATTTCGAGATATGGCTGAAAACCGAGAAGTACAAAGCAATAGATGCAAAAACAGGTGGGTTGCTGATTGCAAGAGATGGCGTCTGGGTGGATGCCTTTGAGACATTTAAGAAAGAGCAAGAGGAAATTGAAATGGACAGGGGGAAGAAGAGTGAACGATAATGAAGCGAAAAAAGAATATCTGAATCGATATGCCAAGCAATGTGCTAAGATTAGAGCTTTACAAGACCAGGAGAGGACACTGAGGGCAGAGATGGAAGGCGCGAAAGCTATTGAGTATACTGATATGCCAAAGGGAAGCTTATCACAGTCTGACCTGTCAGATTATATGATCAAGCTCGATGCGATGATGACAAGGATCATCCAGGCGCAGAAAGAGCGTGAGGATATCCTGCTAGAGATAATTAAAGCAATAGCTGATATGGAGGATGGAACGGAGAGTGAGGTACTTCATGCGAAGTACATAGAGCGATTATCATGGAATGATATTGCTAATAAAATGAATTATTCGGCAAGGCATGTGATCAGGATTCATGGCAATGCACTTTTGAATTTCGTGATTCCGGAAAAGATGTCATAGAATGTCACACTCGATGGTGATAATATGATATTGGATTTAGAAGATAAGAATCCCAAATTTCTTATCACACATTCCTCCCAAATGTTTAATCTTAATCACACCCAAAGAAGCATCATGCACACTATAGCATGGTGCTTTTTTGATGCATGGAGGGACGATGAACAGAGAGCACTACAAGGATCCTACTGCCGAGATAGCGATAGCAAGATCGATGAAACACCAGAGGCAGCAGGACAAAAGAAAGAAGGATAGACATGGCAAGCAATCCTCGATCAGCGAACGGCAATCTAAGACGGAAGCACAGGGCAAGGATTAAAGCCATGAATGCTCCTTGCGGAATCTGCCATGGAAGGCTCGGACCGATTCACTATGATGAGCCGAGCAACAGTGATCATCCGTTGTCGTTCGTAATTGATGAGATCTTGCCAGTGTCACGCTGGAAGGAGTTTGGCTATGCCTCGCGAGAAGCGGCAGCTCAAGATTGGAACAATCTTCAAGCTGCGCACTACTGTTGTAACGCTTCAAAGAGCAATAGGACGATGGTTGAGCTCCAGCGGAAAGTCCCCAAAATGAATGTCAAGGATGGGGAATGGTAAGCACCTTCGGAATGGATGGGGGAGGGTCCCCCCTCCCGGCTATAAAGCTACCCCGCGCCGTCAGCGCCAATTTACACACAAGGAAATTTCAAGAGGTGATACAGCATGGCCAGAGCCAAGAAAATGGTAACGGTAGCCGGCAGTGGAGACAGGCTGGCAGAGCTTAAAAATCTAAAGATTATACTGGCCAAGCAGATTGATATGTGTACCTCAATGGAAGATGGTCCGAAGCTGATGCCGCAGCTCAGCAGACAATACAGGGAAACGCTTCGGGAGATTGAGGAAATAGAAGGAGTAGGAGACGATGACGAAATCGGTGAATTGCTCACGGCGAGAAAAGCTGATGGGAAGTCAGATGCCGTCCGTTAGGATCGTTCCGGAACATGAATATTCAGATGGCGAGGATGCTGTCCGGATATTAAATGCTGCACGTATGCATCCGGATCCATGGCAGAGTAATGTGCTTGATGACTGGATGGCTCGCGAAGATGAAGAAGGCTGGGCGACGAAGTCTGCAGGGCTTTCAGTGCCTAGACAAAATGGAAAAACCAACGTTGTTTCTGGTAGAATCGTTTCTGGAATGCTCCTGTACAATGAGTGGGTTATCTATACGGCCCATCTTCAAAAGACAGCAACCGAGACATTCATGGAGATCAAAGGCATATTCGAGTCTAAGGGCTTAATGAAATATGTCAAGGAGATCAAGAATGCATTAGGTCGAGAGCAAATCATATTGAAATCCGGCGCACGCGTTGTATTCGTGGCCAGAACAAGAAATGGTGGACGTGGTCTCCACGGTGATTGCCTGATCTTCGATGAGGCTCAGGAGCTTACGGTAGAACAGCAAGCGTCTTTTATTCCGGCATTGGCAGCATCCAAGAATCCGCAGACGATTTATACTGGAACACCGCCGGATGAGAATTGTACCGGAACAGTATTCCGGGAATTGCGGAATAAAGCACTTAAAGGTGACACACATGCAACTGCATGGACAGAGTTCTCGGTGACGGAGATTGGAAACACGAAAGACCGAACACGATGGGCGGCCACGAACCCTGCACTGGGAAGAAGAATAAAAGAAAGCACGATTGAGGCGGAGCTGGAACAGATGAGTGAGGATACATTTGCAAGAGAACGCCTCGGATGGTGGCAGCAGATTAATAATATCGAGGATTATGCGATTGAGAAGGACAAGTGGGAAGCATGTATGTCCGAGGAGCTAAAGCCGGAAGGCAAGACAGCATACGGCGTGAAGTTCTCACCGGATGGATCAATCGTAACATTATGTGGGGCTGTATGTCCGGATGATGGACCTGCACGAATATCACTGATCGAGCAGAAAAGCACAAGCTCCGGAATACAATGGTTGGCCGACTGGCTGAATCAGAGATACAAATCCGCTTCCTGCGTTGTCATTGACGGACGTAATGGAGTGGATTTTTTAATAGATAAAATCAAAGGAACATGGAAATTCAAGGGATCCGTCATAAGACCGTCGGCAAAAGACATGATAGCATCCGCGAGTCAGCTTGTGAATGAAATCAATGAACAGACAGTCACATGGTACATGCTCCAGGAGGAGCTGAGTGCAAGTGCAACCGAATCGACAAAGCGACCGATAGCGGGTGGATGGGGATTCGGTGGAGATAATTCAACACCGATTGAGGCAGCAGCACTTGCCCTGTGGGGATGCAGGACATCAAAGCGGAATCCAAACAGAAAGATGAGGATCGGATAATGGAATTAAACTTCGGAATCGTAAAAGGACTGCCAGACGAAGAACAGAGAAAGCTCAACGAGCTGTTGAAGATCTATAAGAACCATCGATCTTCAAATCGTAAAAAGAGAAGATATTACAACGGTAAGATCTCGCTACAAGAGGTCAATCTTGGCATTGCTCTGCCAAACACGATCGGAAAGCTGAAGATCGGATGTGCATGGGGAGCTAAGACGGTCGATGTGCTGGCGAGCAGATCGATGTTTGATGGCTATGTGGATGAGAACGGTCGATCTGCAGATGTGATGATGGAGATCGCACGGAGAAACCACATGCAGACGGAGTATAACAAGGCATGTCGCGAGGAGCTGAAGTACGGATGCGCATTCGCTGCCGTATCAGGATCCGAAGGAGATGCAAAGATCCGATTCTTTTCTCCGAATTGTGCGGCTGCTATGTGGGACGGTCAGAAAGGCGGCATTGATTGCGGATTTGTCTTTGATGATTCTCGGAAAGATGAATCAGATCTTGAGTGGAGTCCGCAATATATCACATTTCATACAGATACAGCTATTTGGCAGCTTGAAAGAACTGGAACCGGATGGAGTGCGGAAGAAAATCCACACGAATTCGGAAGACCGTTGATGGTTGCTCTTACATGGGATGCAACCGGAGATAAGCCGTTCGGTCAGTCAAGATTGAAAGAACCTATCCGTCATCTGATCGAAGGCTATGTGCGGACGGTAGCCAATGCAACGATAGGACTGGAATTCGCTACCTCACCGCAGAAGTATCTGCTCGGAGTGACAGACGAACAGTATGATGCATTGGTTGACAATAAGTTTAAGCAATACGTCGGCTCTATCTTGATGGGAACAACGAATCCGGAAACCGGAGAAAAGCCGAGCTTCGGACAGCTCCAGCAGGGAAGCATCGAGCCTCATGTACAGATGATCCGGATGCTGGCCACTCAGTACAGTGCAGCTACCGGATTGACTGTAACAGATACCGGAGTGGTGAATGATGCCAATCCGACATCTAGCGATGCAATCCTCGCACAGTCACAAACGCTGATCCTGCTTGCGGAGCAGTTGAATGCCGGTAATGCGGATGCACTATATGAGATTGCGCAAATGGCCATGGCGATTGAGCTTGGAACAACTCCGGATGGATTAGAGGAAGAAGATACAAAGGTAATTGCGCATTTTAAGAATCCGGCTATGCCGAGTGTGGCAGTGACAGCCGATGCAGCTATCAAGATTGCATCAGCAAGAGAAGGCTTCGGGCAAACGGACACCTTCCTGGAGATGATCGGCTTCGATCAGGCGGACATTCGGAGGATTAAGTCGCAGGAATCACGAGCTAGAGGCGAGAAGATCTTGGCAGAGGAGTTCGATAATGGAGATAACGACGAAAAGCTGGAATAGATATCGGGATACAATGTCAGGCGTGAGCAAGAAGGCAGAAGATCTTATGCGGGAATGGCTCGACAAGCATGGAACAGAAGATTATAAAGCTTTCCTGGACTATGCGAATGCTTTGGTCATGCATTACGGTGAAAGCTCCGGTGCATTAGCCTGTAAGTTGTACGATGAGCTTGCGGAAGCACAACATGCCTTGGTTCCTGCGGGTGAAATGGTTGATATGCCATCCTATGGAGAAGTAGCCAAAGCGGTCAATGGAGCAAAGCGAAGATCAGTCAATGAGGTTCCGCGTGCGGTTGGCCGTATGGTAAAGCAGGTAGGAGCTGATACAACGCTGAAGAATGCGAAGCGCGATCATGCGGAAGCTGCATGGGTCCCGGCGGGTGATACTTGCGCCTTCTGCGTTATGCTTGCATCTAGAGGATGGGAATATGTATCGAAGGATAAGCTGAAGGGCGGACATGCTGAACATATCCATGCAAATTGTGATTGCCAGTATGTGGTGAGATTCGATGGAAAGAGTACAGTCAAAGGGTATGATCCTGAGAAATATCGGGAGATGTATGAAAATGCCAAAAATAAAAAGAAAAAAATGGCAATGAATAATAGTACAATTTGGCCGAAGAAGCGAACAAAAATATCAATTGAAGAATATAAAGAGTTAATGCAGTATGCTAGAGAACATGGTATAGAGTTAACGGGATTTAAGCAATATGATGGAATCGTATCAACAATAAAAGATTTGGTAGATGATGCAGAACAGGTTGCAAAAAGATATCCTGGTATTATTTCTGGAAAAAAGAGACTTACAATACGCCTTTCGGAATTGTTGGATGATGAGGATTTTGCAGAAACCCAAGGACATATAATCAACATAAATGCTAATGCTTTTAGGGATGTTGATGTTTTGAGAAAGGAATATGCAAAATTGGTTGATAAAGGATGGTTTGTTAAAGGAACGGATTATCATTCTATTATATATCATGAATTAGGACATGTTGTTGCGAACAAATATCAAATAGATATTTTGAAAAATGCAGAAAAAATAACTGGGAAAAAGGATGTTGAATTATTAGAATTTATAAAAGCAAATTTATCTCAGTATGCTGGAAGTTATGTAGATGGAAGAGAAATAATAGCTGAATCATTTTCAAGTGTATTTGGATCTGGAAATAGTGAATTTGCATTGAAGTTTATTGAAACATGTGATAGTATAATTTAAAGGAGATGATTATTATGACAATGAATATGGAAAACTTATATTGGCAAACCAATAAAGAGTGGTACAGGATAAATAATGAAGGAAAATACGAATTAACAGAAAAAGCCACAGAGAGAGCAAAAAAAAGTTTTGAATTATTTATGGGCAAAGAAAAACGCTAGTTTAGTTATGCTATTGTGGCCAGGATAAAATAAATAGTTAATCAAGGATTATGGATAACACCATAGTCCTTTTTTATTGCCAACTCGTGGCTCAAACGAGGATTCTGGCAACTCGTGCCATTGAAACGAGGTTATAGCTTAAGGAGGTAAATATGAGCGACACAAATAACAATCAGAACAACCAGCAGAATACAAACCGTACATTCACACAGGATGAGCTGAATGCGATCGTGCAGACACGTCTTGCGGATGAGCGAAAGAAGTATGCAGATTATGATTCTCTGAAGGAGAAGGCTGGAAAGTATGATGCACAGGAAGAGGCAAATAAGTCGGAGCTTCAGAAGGCCAATGAAAAGGCGGCTGATTTGCAGGCAAAGCTTGATGCGATGACAAAGGCGACAGCCTTGCAGGACATCAAGGCAAAGGTATCCAAGGAGACGGGCGTTCCGGTCGAGCTGTTAAGCGGTTCAGACGAGGCGACTTGTAAGGCTCAGGCAGATGCAATCTTAAAGTTTGCGAAACCAAAGAGCTATCCTGGAGCCAAGAAGAACACAGGAACAAAGGGCGGATCAGACAACAGCGATAACGCGGAGTGGGCTGATTTCGCCGAATCACTATTTGGTAGAAAGGAGTAACATATGGCAGCATTAATTACAACAGATTTTAGCATTCCAAATAACATTTCGGAGGGCATCTTCAAGAAGGCACAGACCGGATCGGTGCTGGCCAGATTATCAGGTGCTAAGCCACAGAAGTTTGGAACGACCACAGCATGGGTGCTTACAGGAGCACCAAAGGCGGAGCTGGTAGGCGAAGGAGTACAGAAGTCTCCAACACCAACCACATATGCTCCGAAGGCAATCACGCCACTCAAGGTGCAGGTAACTATGAGATACTCTAACGAGGTTCAGTGGGCGGATGAGGACGTCCAAATCGGAGTTCTTCAGGATCTTGCCGAGAATGCGGGTATCGCACTTGGACGTGCATTAGACCTTGCAGCAATTCACAAGATCAATCCATTGACCGGTACAGTATCTGCACTGGTAAAGGAAGGCTTTGTTGATTGTACACAGAATGCAACTGTAGCGGACAAGAAGTATGATGAAGCAATCGAGGCGGCAGCAGGTCTTGTGATCGATGCCGGTTATACACCGTCCGGGATTGCTATGGACACCTCGCTTGCATTTGGATTATCAACCATGAGAGATAAAGATGGCAGAAAGCTGTACGATTCAATTGGATTCGGTCAGACACTTACCAACTTCGAGGGCATGGTTGCAGCAGTTGGCGATACGGTATCAGCAAAGAACGAGATTGTTGAAGTATCTGGCCTGCTCGGTATCGTTGGACAGTTCGACGCATTTCGCTGGGGCGTACAGAGAAGCATCGGTGCCCACCTGATTGAGTTTGGTGATCCGGATGGACTTGGTGACCTGCAGAGAATGAATCAGATTGCATTACGCGCTGAGATTGTATACGGTGTAGGTATCATGGATAAGGATGCATTCGTTCTGGTTAAGTAGGGGGAAACATATGAAATATCTGTATAAGAATACAGGTGTTATTGTAGAGTCGGGCAGAAAGCTCGACTCTGCTGTTTTTACACCTTATGAAGAATGTAATACGGAAAATCCGGTAAATGATACGGAAAAGGCAGAAACAGAGAGCAAGCAGCCAAAAAGAAAGCCGGCCGCAAAGAAGTAAGAGGTGATCTTATGAGCTATGCGAAGGTAACAGACATCGAGAAGCGGTGTCAAAAGACAATGTCCGACAGCGAAAAGAGCTCATGCGAATTGTTGCTAGAAGACGCAGCAGTCATTATTGACGCTTACAACAAGAAGGCTTCGGAGGAAGCAAAGAAGGTTGTATCCTGCAATATGGTGATCCGGGCGGTCGGACAATGCAATGATTCGCAGTTCCCAATCGGAGCGACACAAGGTACAGTTTCGGCTCTGGGCTATTCCCAGACGTTTACCATGGGGAATGGATCGGTCGGAGAGCTGTATCTTGCTAAGCTGGACAAGAAGCTGTTAGGCGTTGGAAACAAATTGTCATTCGCAAGTCCCTGGAACGAGGAAGCTGCAGAATGAGAAAGTTGCACCGGTGCAACTGTAAGATGGAGGTTGTATATGTTTAAGGGAATCACAATCCAACTATCAGAACGGACGGAGATCGGACGCGATGAGTTCAATGCTCCGGTATACCGGGAGAATTACATCGACGTTGAGAACATCCTTGTATCTCCGGTATCTAGTACGGAGCAGACCGATATTCTCAACATGACCGGCACAAAGGTTGTATATGAGATTGCAATCCCGAAGGACGATGATCATGAGTGGGAGAACCAGCTTGTGAAGTTTTTCGGTAAGACATGGCGATGTGTAGGAATTCCGACAGAAGGCATTCCGGATCTGATTCCGGGACCATGGAATAGAAAGGTGAAGGTAGAGCGATATGAGTAAAATGGAGCTGACGCTTAATCGAGCAGGCGTCCGGCGTTTACTTCGATCTGAGGAAATGACCGAAGCTTGTATGAGGATTGCACAATCTGCACAGGCGCAACTTGGGGATGGATATGAAGCAGAGGCCAGACATTACCCAGAACGTAATGGAGCTTCTGTTTTTGCCGTGTCTCGAAAAGCACAGCAGGAGAATGCCGACACGAATTCTATTCTGAAGGCGGTGATGTCTTCGAGATGATTGAAGAGGTTGTAATCAATTATCTGAACGATGTGCTGGATGTACCGGCATATATGGAAAGACCGGAGCGACCGCCGGAGAGGTACGTTCTGGTGGAAAAGGCAGGATCCGGAGGTGATAAGCACATCCGGACTGCAAATATGATCATCCAATCGTATGCAGAAAGACTGACAGAAGCTGCAAAGCTGAACGAGCAGGTCAAGACGGCGTTGGATGAGCTTCAACTCCTCGATGAGGTGTGCCGGAGCGAATGTAACTCAGACTACAATTATACAGATGCAGTCAATAAGGCGTATCGGTATCAAGCAGTCTATACGATTACTTATTATTAGGAGGTATTGAAATGACAAACACACAAAATGTAACAGCAGGCAAGCCGGCGGTTGGCGGTGCGATTCATCGTGCACCACTCGGAACGGCTTTGCCAACATCGGCAACTGCAGCATTAGATGATGCTTTCGTTGCGATTGGATATATCAGTGATTCTGGACTTGTCAACAGCAATAGTCCTTCTTCAACATCGATTAAGGCATGGGGCGGTGATACCGTTTTGACAACGCAGACCGATAAGCCAGATAGTTTTAAGTTCCAGCTGATCGAAGCCTTGAATGTTGATGTATTGAAGTTGATATATGGCGATGCGAATGTAAGCGGTGACTTAGATACTGGAATTGTTGTGAAAGCAAATTCAGACGAACAAGCGTCTTGCTCATGGGTAGTGGATATGGTTCTCAAAGGCGGAGTGCTTAAGAGAATTGTTGTTCCGTCAGCTCCTGTAACTGCGGTCGGTGATATCACTTATGCAGACGGCTCGCTTGTAGGTTACGATACTACGATTAGTGCAGAACCAGATGCATCGGGCAATACACATTATGAGTATATCCAGAACAAGACTACAGGAGGAGAGTAATCCATGAAGCATATCATTACAGAGTCAGGATTTGAGTGCGATGTGAATCCGGCAATCGCAAGGGACTATCGCACTCTTAAGACAATCGCAGCGATGGAGAATCCAAAGGTTGATGCAGCTGAGAAGCTTGTTAAGACAATGGAGTTTATCCCGCTGATTATCGGAGAAGAGGGCGAGGCTCGCCTAATGGAACACGTACAAAAGAACGGTATCATCGATACAGAGGCTATGTACGATGAGACCAAGGAGATTCTTGCCAAGCTCCGCGAAGAACCTGAAACAAAAAACTCCTAATCCTCGCACATATGATATGCATCGACGAGAATGCTCTGATCTGTGATCTAGCAGAGACATACGGAATATATGACTATGAATCGCTGCCCGTTAGTCGGGTGGCGATTTTTGCTGTAGGGTTACCGGAATCGTCAAGAATTAAAATGAAGATTGCCGGCGCACATGCTAAGACTGAGACGATCCTGCTTGCAGGCATCTATGATAAGCTATCATGGCTAGTGTGGGCGCAGACAGAGGATGGACGTAACAACAGGAATCGTCCAGTTATGATTGCACCTAAGATGTTAGGACAGACAGAAGATACGAGCAGAAACTTCGAGGTATATTCATCGGGCGAGGAGTTTGAAAAAGCAAGGAATAAAATAATCGGAAAGGAGTGAGGAGATGGGTAGTGGAATTGAATTAGCAACCGCATATGTGCAGGTGCTCCCGTCAGCGGAAGGAATCAAGGGCAGTCTGTCAAAAGTGCTTGAGCCGGAGGCGGATAGTGCCGGTGAAAAGACGGGTAAATCACTTGGAAATTCCATCGGGTCTTTCATAAAAACGGCATTTGTCGCGCTTGGCGTTGGTGAATTTATCAAGGATACAATCATGAAGGGCGCAGATCTGGAGCAGTCTATTGGAGGTATCGAGACATTATTCGGTACCGGCGGAAGGTCGCTTGAGGAATATGCAAAGTCAGTCGGACAGAGTGTGGAAGATGTTAAAGACAAGTATGCAGCATTGGAGCAAAGTGAGCAGACGATGCTTGAAAATGCAAAAGGAGCATGGCTTACGGCAGGATTGTCAGCAAACGATTATATGCAACAGGCTACAAGTTTTAGCGCATCACTGCTAAAAGGTCTTGGCGGAGACACAGCCAAAGCCGCCGAATATGCTCATATGGCAATGACGGATATGTCGGACAATGCCAATAAATTCGGAACAAGTATCGAGTCAATCCAGAATGCATATCAAGGATTGGCAAAGGGTAATGCAACAATGCTTGATAATTTAAAAATTGGATATGGCGGAACTCAGACAGAGATGTTGAAACTTGCAAAAGATATGGGAGTAGTTAATGATTCTGTTGAGTCTTTTGCAGATATGTCGTTTGATCAGGCTATTTTGGCAATTCAT
This sequence comes from Bacteroidales bacterium H4, assembly GCA_963626805.1. Lineage (GTDB taxonomy): Bacteria > Bacillota > Clostridia > Lachnospirales > Lachnospiraceae > CAG-632. The sequence goes on from CAVFXS010000048.1 coordinate 29,816, forward strand.
AAGATGCAAGAAGAACTTGGCGTAACAGGTACGACGAAGGCGGAAGCGTTGAGTACAATTTCAGGATCTATGAATGCACTGAAAGCAGCATGGGAAAATTTGCAAGCAGACATGACGCTAGGAAATGACTTGACGGGCGACATTGATGCGATAAAAGATGCAGCGACCGCATTCCTGGACAATATTGCACCTGCGCTGCAGAATATCATCACGGCTGTCCCGGATGTATTCGTGTCATTAGTCGAAGCAGTCGGTCCACAATTAATAGATACAGGCACGGAGATGATTAATGAGATCATTGAGGGTATTGGTAATTCTTTGCCGATGCTTCTTCCCAAGGCAGTTGAGATTGTAGTGACGTTAGTGAAGGGGCTGATTACGAGTATCCCGTCCTTGATCACTGCAGCACTTCAGTTAGTCATCGGACTTGTGACAGGCATTATGGAGGCAATTCCGGTACTTGTAGCTGCAATTCCGGAACTTATCAACTCTATTCTCACGACACTCATGGAAGCTATTCCGTTAATTATCGAAGCAGGCTTCACGCTGATTACGTCGCTTGTGTCTGATCTGCCGGGAATCATTACGACAATCCTTGGTATCATTCCGGAACTTATCACATCAATCTTGGACACGCTTGTGACGATGTATATGGATCTGCAGGTTGCAGGTGTTGATCTCTTTGTATCTCTGATCAAGGCTCTGCCGGAGATTATCGTTAAGATACTTGAGGCGGTGCCAAAGATCATCCTGAGTTTATGTCAGTCCTTAGACGGTATGATCCCGCAGATGATGCATGCCGGTATGGATCTCTTTGTATCTCTGATCAAGGCTCTGCCAGAGATTATCAAGAGCATCGGAACGGCAATCCCGCAGATTGTGACTGCGCTTGTGACCGGATTGACGGAAATGCTGCCATATATGATGACCGCAGGTATTCAGCTCTTTACGGCTATCATCGCAGAACTGCCATCAATTATCTCGACATTGGTCGCAGCAGTTCCGGAAATCATCGATGCACTGATTGCAGCATTAGGAGATACAATTATCGAATTTCAGGACATGGGGCCTAAGATTGTAGATGGATTGTGGCAGGGTATTAAGGGTGCATGGGACAGTTTGACAAGAAGTGTGGCGCAGCTTGGCAGTTCGCTGATCAAGAGCGTAAAAGAGATCTTCGGCATCCATTCGCCGTCTCGAATCTTTCGTGACGAGGTCGGCAAGATGTTAGATCTCGGATTGGCCGAAGGTATCACCGGCAATATTGATGAGGTAAACAAAGCGGTCGCCGCGCTGAACGATAGCACGATGGCCGGAATCGAATCGGATATCGCAGTAAATGCATCCTATGCGGGGAATATGGCTGTATCATCCGGATATGTGGATGACAGAGCTGTATACAATATGCTTGCGAAGCTGATGGATGCGATAGATAAGTTGCCTGGAAATATCGGGGAAGAAATTGCAGAGGGAATGGATAACACGTCTATTTCATTGAATAATCGGGAATTTGGTAGATTAGTAAGGGCGGTGGTCTAAATGGTGGAACAATTCAAATATGTGAATCATTTAAGTGAAGAGATACAGTTTGGCGAAGCCGGAATGTACGTGGATGAGAATGATGTTCGGGATTTTGCCTGGGATATAATCAGTAAAAATGATAAATATACCGGATTCAAAAGAACGACGGCATCCAAAAAGCTACCTATCCGGATTGCGGATGAGAATCCGGAGGTTGCAAACAATCTTCGTAACCGGCTGTTTGAGTTGTGCGAAAAGGATATCCTTGCAGTCAGCCCGGGACGTCTTGTCCTGGGTGACTATTACATAAAGGGCTATATTACAAAATCCGCTACCTCTGGATTTGAAAACAGAAAGACCTCTGTGACAAGTCTTACGTTTGAAACGGATAATCCGTTCTGGATCCGGGAAGAAACACATGTATTCGGATATGGAAGTGTAGACGGTGATCTGGATTATAAGAACGATTTCCCATATGATTACACATCAAACATTCTGGGAAAACAGCTGGTGAATCCGGGATTTGTCTCATCAAATTTCCGGATGATCATATACGGCCCGGCAGGATCGCCGGCAGTAACAATCTGCGGGCATACTTACAAGGTAAATACCTCTGTGGAAGATCATGAATATCTGCAGATTGATTCGATAGAAAAAACGATAGAGCTTGTAAAGCAGAACGGAGAAAGTGTGAATTGCTTCGGTAGCCGGGATCGGGATTCTTACATTTTTGAAAAAATCCCGTCAGGAACGTCCAATGTGGCGCTGAGCTCTGACTTCAAGGTTGATATCACGCTACTTGAAGAAAGGAGCGAGCCGAAATGGATTTAATATATGCGGATGCAGACAGAGAAGACCTCGGGGTCTTAAAGGATTACAAGTGGGATCTTGCATACGGAAAAGACGAGAATAACTTTACATGTGAGGTCGCTTTACAGAACAACAAATGCAAAGAAGGTTTCTATCTGTACATGGATGGGACGGAATATGGCGGGATTGTAGATACCGTAACTGTAGACACAGGAAGTGATACATTAACCTATTCCGGCCGGACATGGCATGGAATCCTGGAATCAAAGATCATTCAGCCGGATGCCGGGATGGATTACCTGACGCTGTCCGGGGATGCACATGCAGTACTCGGCACATTGATTAACCGCTTAGGGCTTTCGACTCTATTCCGGGTTGCTGCTGGCAATTCCGGGATACAAATAACTTATAAAATGGATCGGTATGTAAAAGCATATACCGGGATACGGAAGATGCTGAGGGCATCAGGATCAAAGCTCAAGCTGTCATATGACGGAGCATATGTAGAGCTGTCCGTTGTACCGACTACAGATTACTCTGCAGATGAGCAGTTTGACACGGATCAGATTTCGTTTAAGGTGTCAAAAGATTATCATCCAATCAATCACATGATCTGTCTCGGCACAGGCGAGCTGAAAGACCGGATGGTCGTGCATCTGTACACAGATGCAAAAGGGAACATATCCGGAACACAGACCCTGACAGGTTTGCAGGAAATCTGCGAAACATATGACTATGCCAATGCGGAATCGAGAGAAGACTTGATCAAAGGAGGAACAGAGAAGCTTCAGGAGGCATGGGGCAAGAGTACGATTGATTATGATTTTGAAGCAAATGCAGAAGCGTATGATATCGGAGACATCATTGGAGCCGTAGAGAGGAACACAGGGATAGCTGTTAGAGCAAGCATTACAAAAAAGATCGTAACAGTATCTAATGGATCTGTATCGATAGATTATGATAGCGAAGCAATGACCGGAACGGTCGATACAAGCGAATGTTAGGAGGAGAACGATGGCACATTTAGTTACAGGATATGCAGGAAAGGCACATATTAATTCTGCCGATCAGGGGAGTTTCAATGCTTCTTTTGCTGGAACCGGAGAATTCGTGATGGAAATGGGAAACCAGTTTGCAGCTTCAATCGTGAACAACAACACTGTCCGAATTCAGGACGGAGATCTGCTCATGCAGGGCAGACACATCCGGATTGAACCAAACAGCTATGAAGACGTAACGATCGACACAGGCACGGCTGGGAAGAAGCGAATGGACCTCATAGTCATGACATATACGAAAGATACAAGCACAGGCGTTGAGACGGCCGCTCTGCAGGTGTTAAAAGGGGAAGAAACGGATGGAACACCGGCAGCTCCGACAAAGACAAGCGGGGACATCCTCGCCGGGGATGCGGTGAATCAGATGCTCTTGTACAGGGTACATATCGATGGGGTAGCATTAACCGGGTTGGGAAAAGCATTCAAAACGATACCGACGTATAAGACCCTTGCGGAACAGTACGAGGCAGAGTTTAAGACTGCATGTAACACATATCTGAATTCGCTCAATATCCTTGACACGCAAGAGGAGGTGATGGCAAATACGCTGTCAAATCAGCTTGCCGGAGCCTTGGCCGTGAAAGAAGCTATACAGGATCTGTGGAAAGTCACAGCTGTGTCTGTGACTGGCGATGCGAATAGTCCAACTAGCGATATAAACGAAATTCAGAGAGATAGATTCACAGCTGTGTTCAGGAAGCAGGGAAATATCGTCCATGTATACCTGAAGAGACAGGGGGCTACAACAAGCGAGAAGGATATCCCGTATAACGAATACACAATGATATTGGGAGTTCCGGAAGCATTCAAGCCTATAGCGACAGAGGTAAATTACGTGAACTTCAATGGTTCAATCGTAGGGCAGGTCAGTATCGCACCAGAAGGCGAGGGACAGGTGTTAAGGATTGGCTATTTCCGGAAAAACGGGAACGGTATTGATTTAGCACCATCGGAAAGCGTATATGTGCATTTCGAATATTTTTGCAAATAGGAGGCAGCCATGATAAGAGTACAGTTTAACGATTCGCCGGCTGTCCACACGGTAGAATTTAACTCAACAGAAAGCTCTGTGATACTGACAGGCGATACATTGAAGGAGAATCACTCCGGATTCAAGGCATACCGCCTGAGCGGAGCACTGCTTGGAGATTATTCTGAATATACGGAATGCCAGAAATATGAAGAGGGGTTCAGATATGAAAAGAAGGTGATGGAATGTTAGAAGCAATCATTACCGGAGCGGTGGCAATCATCGTATGTATGCTGAATAATATATTTCAGATGAAGAGGATTCAGCGAGTCAGTAAACAGGCAGCAGAGGCGGAAGCGAAAGCAACAAAGCTTGGAATTCAGGCACTTCTCCGTGACCGTCTTTACTGGACGTATAATCACTACAACGCAAAGGGTTATGCTCCAATCTACGCACGGGAAAACTTTACGAATATGTATAACCAGTATCATTCCCTTGGTGCCAACGGTGTTATGGATGATATCAAGGAAAAATTTGAAAGTCTGCCGACAGAGGCAGCAGAAAGGAAAGAAGTATGATGGAAGTATTATTAAATTATGTGAAGCCGGAACTGGTAATTTTAGCCGTAGCGCTGTACATGATCGGTCTGGGACTGAAGAAGACGGAGCTGATCAAGGATAAGTATATTCCGATTGCAATCGGTCTGGCCGGAATTACATTGGCAACGCTGTACGTATTGGCTACATCCCACTTTAGTGGAGCATCTGACATCCTGATGGCGGTATTCACATCAATCGTTCAGGGAATCCTGTGCGCCGGTCTGAGCACGTACGTTAATCAGATGATCAAGCAGCTCGGAAAGAATGAATAAAGAGGTGGCCGGGATGGATATTATTAAGAGGTTGATTCCAAAAGAAAAATATTCAATTAAATGCCCGTATACATTAAGTCCGATCGGAATTACGGTGCATAATACAGCCAATTCGGCCAGTGCAGCGAATGAAATCGCATACATGGCCGGAAATGACAAAGAAATATCGTATCACTTTGCCGTGGATGAGAAGGAGATCATTCAGGCTTTGCCGCTCGACCGGAACGGCTGGCATGCCGGGGACGGTGCGACCGGTTCTGGCAACCGGCGGACAATCGCTATCGAGATTTGCAGGAGCACATCCGAGGATCTCAGCCTGTTCCTGCAGGCGGAGAAAAACGCAGCATGGCTCTGTGCGTCCCTCTGTCTGCAATATGGATGGAGTACGAAGGACATCTATACACACAAGCATTGGAGCGGTAAGAACTGCCCGCACAAGACATTAGAGCTTGGCTGGGACAGATTTCTGGCCATGGTAGAGCAGAACATGACCGAAATGAGCAGGAAGACAGAACCGGAAAAGAAAGGAGATTTTGAAGGAATGACAGCAGAGCAGAAGAAAGCATACGTGAAGGGTCTGTACGTAACGTACACAGGCCGGCAGGCAGATCCGTCAGGTCTTAATTACTGGATAGGCCAGATCGGGGACCAGACCGTTCTGATTGACATTGAAAAAGCATTCGCCAATCAGGAAGAGTGCCGGAAATACATTGTTAAGAATGCATACCGGAACGTGATGAAGCGGGAGGCTGATTCCGCCGGATTGAAATACTGGACTGACTGGCTGAAAAAGCATACGGCAGCAGAACTGTATGATCAGCTTATTATAATGAAGAAACAGGGCCATAAGTAGGGACGCCAAGGGGCAGAAGAGGGGCAGGAAAACTCCAAAATGGTACACGGATGATTCTAAAGAAAAAGCCACAAACCCTTGTGAAATAAGGGCTTGTGGCTACTTTTTCATTTTTTAGATTGCATAAAAATAAGCTACTAACGGGAGTCGGACCCGTGACCTCATCATTACCAATGATGCGCTCTACCACCTGAGCTATAGTAGCATCTTGCTGTATTTCAGCAACGTGATTAATATACCAAATAAGAGAGAGGATGTCAAGGACTAACTTTCACATTTGAGATTTTTTTTGAGCAGGGAATGCGGACATTTTTTAGACCATCATGCCCCTTTCAAAGGTGGAATTTAATTCTTCTTATTTTTCCTTTATAATTGTTTGGTATTTCCCTGATTTCTTCATAGACTTATTATGTCAGAAATGGTATACTTATCTAATGATTATAGCTAGCAGGAGGATTGATTCGTGGAAGAGCAGGTAATTATTTCAAGGAATTTTATTGAACAGATTATTGATAAAGATTTGGAAGATGGTAAGTATGAGAAGATCGTTACTCGGTTTCCACCGGAACCGAATGGATATCTTCATATCGGACATGCCAAGTCTATTTTATTAAATTATGGATTAGCACAGGAATATCATGGGCAATTTAATTTGCGGTTTGATGATACCAATCCAACCAAGGAGAAGACAGAGTTTGTTGATTCAATTCTGGCAGATGTGAAGTGGCTGGGAGCTGATTTTGAAGATCGTCTTTTCTTTGCATCCAATTATTTCGATCAGATGTATGAAGCAGCAGTGAAGCTGATTAAGAAAGGAAAGGCGTTTGTCTGTGACCTGTCGGCAGAGGAAATCCGGGAGTATCGCGGAACTCTGACAGAGCCTGGTAAGAACAGTCCATACAGGGACCGTTCAATTGAGGAAAATCTGGCATTGTTTGAGGGAATGAAGAACGGTGAGTTTGAGGATGGCAGCAAAGTATTGCGTGCCAGGATTGATATGGCAGCGCCGAATATCAATATGCGTGATCCGGTTATTTACCGTGTGGCACATATGTATCATCATAATACAGGAGATAAGTGGTGCATTTATCCGATGTATGATTTTGCACATCCGATCGAGGATGCGATTGAAGGTGTTACACATTCTATCTGTACACTGGAGTTTGAGGATCACCGTCCTTTATATGACTGGGTAGTCCGGGAGCTGGGATATCCGCACCCGCCGAAGCAGATCGAGTTTGCTAAGCTATATTTAAAGAGCGTTGTTACCGGAAAGCGCTATATCAAGCAGCTGGTAGAGGAAGGTATTGTAGATGGCTGGGATGATCCGAGACTGGTTTCCTTAAGTGCCTTAAGACGCCGTGGTTTCACGCCGGAGTCGATTAAGCTGTTTATGAGTCTAACCGGTGTTTCAAAGGCGCAGAGCACCTGTGATTATGCGATGCTTGAATATTGTATTCGTGAGGATTTAAAGATGAAGGCGAATCGTATGATGGTAGTTCTGGATCCGGTTAAGCTGATTATTGACAACTATCCGGAAGGACAGGTTGAATACATGGAAGTGGAGAATAATCAGGAGAATCCGGAATTAGGTGTGCGTAAGGTGCCATTCTCCAGAGAATTATATATTGAGCGAGAAGACTTTATGGAGGCTCCGCCGAAGAAGTATTTCCGGTTGTTCCCTGGAAATGAGGTTCGCTTAAAGGGGGCTTATTTTGTGAAATGTGTAGACTTTAAGAAGGATGAGCAGGGAAATATCACAGAAATCCATTGTACCTATGATTCGGAGACAAGAAGCGGTTCCGGATTTGAGGGAAGAAAGGTAAAGGGTACGATCCATTGGGTAGATGCAGGTGCCTGCGTAGATGCGGAAGTACGTTTATATGAGAACATTGTAAAGGATGATGAACCGGTTCGGAATGAAGATGGATCATGGAATCTGAATCCGAACTCACTTACCGTGTTGAAAAACTGTAAGCTAGAGGAGAATTTCCGGGAGGCAAAGCCAGGAGATTCCTTCCAGTTTATGAGAAACGGATATTTCTGTGTAGATACAAAGGATACAGACGGGGAGCATCTGGTATTTAACCGGATCGTTTCTCTGAAGAGCTCTTATAAGCCGAATTAGTTGGTGTCAGGAGCTGGAACAGGAGGTAGTTACTATGGGATTATTCTCAGATGTTGAACGAATGGGGTTGGGCGGAGTTGATATGGAAAAGGTCTTTCAGGATGAGACAAAGACTGCACATGAGACAGAAAACGCTGAAAAGAAAAAGCATGATTCGGAGAAAAGGGAAGAAGATATTTTATTTGATAAGTCCTATCAGTGTCCGATCTGTGATTCTGAGTTCAAGGTAAAAGCAGTTCGCACAGGTAAGATAAAGCTGATTGATCAGGATGATCAACTCAGACCGATTTATGAGAATCATATTGATCCATTGAAATATGATGCAATTACTTGCAGTAAATGTGGGTATACGGCACTTACCAGATATTTTAAGCCGGTGACAACGGCACAGTATCGGACAATTAAGCAGGAGTTTTGTGCAAATTTCAGAGGACTTCCGGAGGAAAAAGGATCGTGTATGTCTTATGAGGGAGCATTGCTTCGGCATAAACTTGCATTGATCTGTGCATTAAAGAGAAATGCGAAAAGTAGTGAGAAGGCATATATATTTCTGAAGATGGCATGGCTTCTTCGTGGAGAAATAGAGACGCTGGATAAAGCAGATCCGAGACAGGAGGAGCTGAAAAAGGAAGAACGGGAATGTATACAGAAAGCATATGAGGGTTTCTTGATGGCTTTCTCAAAGGAGAATTTTCCGATGTGTGGCATGGATGAGATTTCTTTGAGGTATATTATGGCAGTTTTGGCTCATGATATAGGAAAAATAGAAGACTCTGTTAAAATGCTGGCATCGGTTCTGAATTCAAGAACGGCATCGAGGCGCATAAAGGATAAGGCATTAGATTTGAAAGAAAAGATCAAGCTTGAAGTATATGAGTCCTCGAATTAACTGTGAAATTTTGAATACAATATGACAATACGACAGTAGAAGGTTGGAGCTAATGGTGGAGGAATGATTCATACGAATCATTCCTCCATTTGTATATGGTTTGTTTTCAGAATGCCACGTGGAATTGCATCCTTGGAGTTTTTCCATGGTTCATTTGCATAACGATAATCATATTTGTTAATAAACCATTCGAGATCATCGTTTACACGTTCCATTCCGTCAAAGTAGACTTTATTTAAGCAGGTAAGGAAATCTGCATATTGTGTTTTGTCAAGCTTAGAGGCACCTGCGTCATATAAAATACCATAGTGCCAGGTACAGAACCCTTTGCAGCCGGCAACGGCAGAGCGGAAATCGGCATCCTTTTTCCATAAATGAAAAATAGTATCAATATAACGGGAAAAGGTAGATTCCATACGCTCACAGATGAAGCAGTGGGATTCCAGCTCTTGAATATAAGAAGTGACAGGAGACGGACCGTTGCTGCGTTTAAATAGTCCGTTGACAGAAGGGGAGGTTCTGGCCCGTTCCTTCAGATCGCGGATCGTTTTATCGGTATGGGTTTTTAACATAAGTGCCAGTCCCAACCGGTTCTTTTGGTGATAGAGGAACTGAATATGATGCTGACAGAATCCCAGTTTATCTGTCATGGCACGATTGTCATCCTCCATATAACTAGGTCCCATAGTGTAGTCAATGGCATTTTGTTCCAGATCCTGATACAGCGCACAGACCGGGCATTCGCAGTCGGAGCGGAACGCATCGTTGACCGGGATTGTAAATAATTGTTCTTTCATGAAGAATATCCTTCCTTGTTGTATAATTAATAATTATACATGAAAAATGGCAGTCTGTCATTTCCTATAATAGGAATAATCTAAAAAATATAGGAATAAAATGTTAGTGAGAATTTTATAATTATTTTTTGATAAAAGGGTTGATTTTTTCTAAAAAATGGATACAATAATAATTGTGTTAGCACTCAAAGAAGATGAGTGCTATTAAAACGAGAGAAATATTATAAGGAGGAATATAAAATGAAATTAGTACCATTAGGTGACAAGGTTGTATTAAAGCAGCTAGTAGCAGAAGAGACTACAAAGTCAGGAATCGTACTTCCTGGACAGGCTAAGGAAAAGCCGCAGCAGGCAGAGGTGATTGCAGTAGGATCTGGAGCAGAGGTGGATGGAAAGATTGTTCCAATGCAGGTAAAGGTTGGAGACAAGGTTGTTTATTCCAAGTACGTAGGCACAGAGCTGAAGCTTGAGGATGAAGATTATACCATCGTTAAGCAGGCAGATATTCTGGCAATTATTGAAGATTAATGGAAATATAAATCATAACAGAATGAATTGGAGGAATTAAAATGGCAAAGGAAATTAAGTATGGTGCAGAAGCCAGAAAGGCTTTGGAAGCCGGAGTAAATCAGTTAGCAGATACTGTTCGCGTAACATTAGGCCCCAAAGGAAGGAATGTGGTTCTGAGCAAAGCCTATGGCACACCATTGATTACCAATGATGGTGTTACAATTGCCAAGGATATTGAATTGGAAGATGCATTTGAAAATATGGGTGCACAGATCGTTAAGGAAGTAGCAACCAAGACAAATGATGTTGCCGGTGATGGTACAACAACAGCAACGGTTCTGGCACAGGCTATGATTAATGCAGGTATGAAGAATCTGGCAGCTGGTGCCAATCCGATTATCTTAAGAAAAGGTATGAAGAAGGCATGTGATACAGCAGTTGATGCATTAAAAGATATGAGTGATAAGATCAGTGGTAAGGAACAGATTGCAAGAGTTGCATCTATTTCAGCCGGTGATGAAGAAGTAGGTCAGCTGGTAGCAGATGCTATGGAAAAGGTTTCTTCCAATGGTGTAATCACAATTGAAGAGTCAAAGACAATGAAGACAGAGCTGGACTTGGTAGAAGGTATGCAGTTTGATCGTGGCTATGTATCTGCATATATGTGCACAGATATGGAAAAAATGGTTGCAGAACTGGACAATCCATACATCTTGATTACTGATAAGAAGATTTCAAATATTCAGGATATCCTTCCATTACTGGAGAGTATTGTGCAGAGCGGTTCCCGTCTTCTGATTATTGCAGAGGATGTGGAAGGTGAAGCACTGACAACTCTGATTGTAAATAAGTTAAGAGGCACCTTCAATGTGGTAGCTGTCAAGGCACCTGGTTATGGTGACCGCAGAAAGGCTATGCTCGAGGATATCGCAATCTTGACCGGTGGTAAAGTAATCTCTGAAGAGGTTGGCCTGGATCTGAAGGATACTACACTGGAAGACCTTGGTCGTGCAAAGAGCGTTAAGGTTGAAAAGGAAAATACTGTTATCGTTGACGGTGCAGGTGCAAAGGAAGACATTCAGGCAAGAATCGGACAGATCAAGATGCAACTTGAAAATACAACCTCTGAATTTGATAAGGAGAAGTTACAGGAGCGTCTGGCTAAGTTATCCGGTGGTGTAGGTGTAATCCGTGTAGGTGCAGCTACTGAGACTGAGATGAAGGAAGCCAAGCTTCGCCTGGAGGATGCTTTGGCAGCTACCAGAGCAGCTGTTGAAGAAGGCATCATCTGTGGCGGTGGATCTGCTTATATCCATGCAAGCAAGAAGGTTGCAGAGCTGGCAACAACTCTGTCCGGTGATGAGAAGACGGGTGCAGAGATTATTCTGAAGGCACTGGAAGCCCCGTTATATCACATTGCATCCAATGCAGGTCTGGAAGGTCCTGTTATCATTAATAAGGTATATGAATCAGAAGCTGGTGTAGGCTTTGATGCATTAAATGAAACCTATGTGAATATGGTAGATGCCGGAATCATTGATCCTGTAAAGGTAACACGTTCCGCATTGCAGAATGCAACATCTGTAGCGTCTACCCTGTTAACAACAGAATCTGTCGTAGCAGAAATTAAGGAAGATACCCCGGCAGCCCCTCAGATGGGCGGCGGCATGGGAATGATGTAAACGCATAGCGACTCATGCAGACATGAAGGAACGAAGGCTCCGCCTGTTTACAGGCAGGAGTCTTCGTTTTTTCATGGATATATGAGTGCAACGAATACCGAGCCGGAGGCGAGGTAGCATGAGTCGCGATAAGGTGACTTGCAAGGCATATATGAGTGCAACGAATACCGAGCCGGAGGCGAGGTAGCATGAGTCGCGATAAGGTGACTTGCAAGGCATATATGAGTGCAACGAATACCGAGCCGGAGGCGAGGTAGCATGAGTCGCGATAAGGTGACTTGCAAGGCATATATGAGTGCAACGAATACCGAGCCGGAGGCGAGGTAGCATGAGTCGCGATAAGGTGACTTGCAAGGCATATATGAGTGCAACGAATACCGAGCCGGAGGCGAGGTAGCATGAGTCGCGGGAATTGAATTAACACTTGTCATTTTAAACGTTCACTTGTATAATATTAATTAACGTTTCAAATAGGAGAGGTTCTTAATTTGGGTGAAGGGAGCAACGTATGGTAAACGGACTGAATACAAGTGACCGGTATATAGTGGGTGTTTCCAATGTCACATATGTATCACCGGTAAATACGGAAAACAATGTCGAAAATTCTGAAAAGGTAAAACCGGTAGAATGTCAGACCTGTAAGAATCGGAAATACGTAGACGGTTCTGATGAGGCAGATGTTTCGTTTAAAGCACCGGGACATATTGCACCGGGACAGTCCTATACGACGGTTATGTCACATGAGCAGGAGCATATTGCAAATGCCAGACAGAAGGCAACCGGGGGAAATGCAAAACTGTTATCAGCAACAGTATCCCTGAAGCTTGGTATATGTCCGGAATGTGGGCGGACATATGTTGCCGGAGGAACTACTAGGACCAGAATCGAATATACAGAAGCCAACCCATACGATAAGGGAAGAAAAACAATTGAGGGAAGTTTTCTTGCCGGACAGAATATAGATAAAACAGCATAGAAAGAAGGATGAAAAGGCGTGCAATACGAGTATTTATTTGTTGACAGGAAACGAATTGGCGGTAATATTGAAGCGATCATGAAAGATCGAAAATGTACGAAGGTGACATTATCTCAGGCAATGAATATATCCAGACCGACTTTGGATGCGTTTTTACGGGGAGATATTCACAATGCCGGAAAGTACGATGAATATATCCGGAGATTACTGGTATATATGCAGGTGTCGGATACTGTACTCAATAATTACAAGTCGTTACCGGATGTGAAAAAGATGCGTTGTAACAGTATTCAGAAGGATGAAGTGCAGAAGGGCATTCGTGGAAAACAACTGGTGTTGGTGACTGATATGTCCTATCGGACAGCCTATAATACCTGTAAGAAGCTGGTAGAGGATGGAGAAGAAGGCTTTGTGATTTCTTATCAGATCCCGGATGCAACAAAGATTTTAGGTGAAATAACAGAAGCATATCCGGATCTTTATATCGGAGTTGCGGATGTTATGAATAAAGAGGATGCAAGTCTTGCAGCGGACAGCGGAGCACGATTCATTGTAACCAATTATGTGATCAAAGAGGTTGGCTCTTTCTGTAAGGATCGGGATATTTTCTGTGCAATGGGGGCTATGACATTAACAGAAGTAAACGATGCATTGAATTATGGTAGTGATGCTGTGAATCTGTATCCGTTTGGAGAAATTTCCCAAGCATTATTGGAAGCAATCCGGAATGCATTTTCCAATGCTGTGTTGATGACAACGATAGATAAAAAAGAAGCGTCAAAACAGCAAGATGGCTTTTTTGCGTTATTAGTTCGATGAGTAGATGAGCTACCGGACGGAGTTTATGTTTTAGGTAGCTTTTCTCATGATATACAGGAGGAAATATGAGTTTAGCGGATGATTTGTTTATAAAAATGTGCAGGGACATTCTGGAGCATGGACATAGCACAGAAGGAGAAAAGGTGAGACCTAGGTGGGAGGATGGCACCTATGCCTATACGATCAAACGATTCGGTGTTGTCAACCGGTATGATTTGTCGAAGGAGTTTCCGGCATTGACACTTCGTAAGACATATGTGAAGTCTGCGGTGGATGAGATGCTCTGGATCTGGCAGAAGAAGTCCAATAACATTCATGATCTGCACAGTCACGTCTGGGATGAATGGGCAGATGCGGATGGTTCCATAGGAAAGGCATATGGCTATCAGTTGGGTGTAAAGCATCAGTATAAAGAAGGAATGATGGACCAGGTAGATCGTGTGATCTATGATCTGAAGAATAATCCATACAGCCGCCGGATCATGACGAATATATATGTGCATCAGGATCTGCATGAGATGAATCTGTATCCGTGTGCTTACAGCATGACATTTAATG
>CAVFXS010000049.1:0-21582 GCA_963626805.1 Bacteroidales bacterium H4
ACTCTGAGGTATTTTTATTTTTCAACGTCTACATTTTGAATTATACAGGAAGCTCTTTTCTACAGTAATTCTCACACCTACATATGTTGTTTAATCAATGTAACCGCATCGGTAGTAAGCTCGTTTCCTTCAAACGTAGTTAATAATTTGCCTGGGAAATGCTTATTATACCAAGCTTCCTTTTTAGCCCAGTGTGCCATGTATTTTGAGTCGTTAGTTCTTCCAACATGCTCCCAGTAATACGCTTCTCCTCTAAAAGTAACTGTAAAATCAGGCAAGAACATCGTTCCGTCAGGAGCATATAATGGCTCTTCGTATTTAAATGGTATTTCTCTATCTACAAGTAAATTTGTAATAATAGCTTCAGATTTTGACCTTACAAAATATTGTGACAGTGTCGCTATCTTCTTTCCAGACTCATACCACTTTGAACCAGCATACAAAACAACGTCTGGTAAAGGCTCAAATTTAAATACTGATGAATTAATCTTTCGAACAGCAGATTTTTCCGTATGACTCAATGTTGTAAGCGTACTTACGTCCTGCTGAATAAAAATAGTAACTTTTTTCTGTGCACGAGTTATAGCAGTATAAAGCAACTCCATCGACAATAAATGGCTTTCCTTGTGAGGAATAACT
The DNA here is from genome assembly GCA_963626805.1 of Bacteroidales bacterium H4. Taxonomy (GTDB): domain Bacteria; phylum Bacillota; class Clostridia; order Lachnospirales; family Lachnospiraceae; genus CAG-632. The sequence goes on from CAVFXS010000049.1 coordinate 640, forward strand.
ATATATACATAATCAAACTCTGAACCTTGAGATTTATGAACACTTATCGCATAGGCTAATTCCAAATTATCTATTACTTTCTGTTCAGGGATCCACCTTCCCTCTGCGTCCCGTCCAAGATTTTTCCCAAAGTTATACCTCAATCCTTGTCTGGTTTTTCCTGAAAATGAAACCTGCAACCTTTCAACATTACCCTGCCATTTATACTTAGGCTGCTGTCCCTTTGGAGCATACGAATCTAATCCATGAATCATGGTAAGTCCAATCTCACCGTTAAAAATCTCAGATTTTATATTCTTTCTCGATGTGTCTTGGTAAGCATACACAGGATCTGACTGTGGTCTATTCTAAACTGAATTACCTTATCGTAATATCCAATTCCATCAAGCTGTTTCTTACTCCAGTTAGGATTAAATGTTCTTTGCATCAATGTATTCAAAGAACCGGTTCCATAAAACTCTCCGCGATATGGTGAAATAACCTGAATTATTTCTGGATTACTCTTTCCTTCTTCATCTCTGATCATTTGATGCCAGAGTTTATCAACATTTTTAGGGTCTAATTCCATTCCCGTGTATAGTTGCATATCTCGCAGCATAACATTTGAAAGAAGGGTTTCGAGTTCTTCCTGTTCATTCCAAAAATAAACGCCAAGGTCCTTATCAATGTCTCCATTACCATTTTCGACTATCTGTTCAAACAGATCTTCTCTTGCCGCTTTAAGCTTAGCTGCTTCATCTCCATTGTCCATCTGTTGATGTTCTTGAATGAAAATATCAGCTAAATCCAGTATGCCACGACCATTGCCTTCAACAGTATTAACAAGCTGACGAATATTGTCAGTTAACGTTCCTACGTTATCTGGGAATTCTTCTTTTAACCAGTCGATAGTGTCTGCAAATACCCTACCTCTTCCAATAGGTGGAAGCTGGTTCGGATCTCCAATGAGAATCAATCTTTGAACACTATTCCAATTAATAGACCTCATAAGTGTTGCAAACAAGTTCAAATCAATCATTGAACATTCGTCTATAATGATAGTGTTTACATCTTCACTTGTGGACCCTCCAATACGCTTTAATGTAAAATTCTCATTAATCCATCCACACTTAGCTAAATGAGAATGTATCGTAGATGACTTTTTGCCTGTCTGAGTTTTTATTCTCTCTGCAGCCTTTCCAGTAGGCGCCATTAACAAGAAGCTTGTTCCAGCACCATGTACTCTATCGATATTCTCAAGAATTGCCCTTATAACCGTTGTTTTACCGGTACCCGCAGCTCCCGAAAGAACACACAACGGTTTTGCAAATATCTGCATACAAATATCAGCCTGATGATCCAGAATATTTTCATACTCATCTGGGGCTTTTTTCACAAGCGGCGAATCTTCAACTTTTAATCCCTTCTTAAATTTTTCTGGTGTAATTGCCATCTTGAGCTGAATGTCAGAGCGTTCTGCAAGATCTCTTAATGCCTGTTCAACAGTTCTCTCATCTTCATATGTTGACTTAAGATAAAGATACAAAACATCATCTTCAGCTTTTTTCTGTACAAGAGCACCGTCTAAAATATCTTGTTCAACATTAAAATTCTGCATCTTATACACATAGCGCTTCCACTCTGGCAAACGATCTATTCTTGCATTAACCACCTGCAATATAGATTCAGCTCTACCAAAAGAATGCGCAGCTATTTTATTTAATTCGTCAACACAGAAAGCTCTAAATCTTTCTGTTGATCCATTATCCAAGATTTCATCAATTCCATATTCCGGCGAAGGTATAACTCCATTATCAATTTTATAAAACGGAATTGTGTCGTCTGAGTCATATCCAACATACTGCTCAAAAATGATATATGGATTTTCCGCCATCTCTTCAACAGAAGCTGTGATAGATACATTCTCCCTGTCGTCAGAAATAATCGCTTTAACCTGGTCTGCCCTTAGATCAAAACGAGCCAATATATCAAACATAAAATCTATTGTCGTTTTGCCAAGCAACTGATATTCTCGTCTAATCTTTTTCATATCAGCCTTAGATGGAACAATTCCTGCAACTTCATCAATTACTCCATCTAAGAACGACCTTACATCATCTCTAAACTGTTTCATTTCTGAATCAATTGTGAGTCCAATATACTTCGATACAAATTCACTAAGTCCAATATATTCCATAATTGATGGGAAACCTGGAAATGGTCCTCTAGCGGTCCATAATTCATTCAAGACACTATTCAACCATTCTTTTCTCTTACTCCAGTCTTCAGAATCATCTTCTATTTCAATTAAAGTATCTACAACTGCTATTAGCTGATTTATAACCTCAATAGCGTCGTCATTACTAACCTCTCTGCTTCCATACTTAAATGGAGATCTATTCAGAGGCTTTATTACAAGTCTCTCAATTAAATCTTCATCATCCATGTACTTCCAGTAAGGAATGCAAAAACCTTCATTAGGATATGTGGAAGTAACCGGCTTCTGCCATACAAATCCGCCTGAATACTTCCTTTTAATCTCCTCGCTTGTATTATCATAATAATATGTATCACCAATCTTCTTTACACGGGAAACCCCCACAATAACATAATTATTTTCTTCGTTCTCGCTAAAAGGATTGCTATATCCAGCATAATAAAAAATCAAGGATTTCTCTGGTTCAAACTGCGCAAAGTATCTCTCTGCACCAGCCTTCCTTTTATCATAATTATATTTCTGTGAACTCTCACCTTTTGTTTCTACGTCATCATTATACATAGCTTCATAACACCAAGTACAAACAGTTGATGGTGGCAATGTAATATTAATTGAATCAGCATCTCCTTGTTTCCAGAAAGATGGTGGATCAACTTTTACTGTAATTGAATCTTTACCAAATGCATTAACACTCAAACCACAAGCTGCACCACAAGGATACTTAGAGCAAGGTTCACCCGCGTGCTCCGTTTCAAACTCTAAATCTCTAGTGTCAGCAATCAAATCACCGGGATATGAATGTTGTCCAATACAAAAAGTATTCTCACATGGCTTCTTACAAAAATGGCCATTCCAGCCCTCACTATGCCATGCTAATCTTATACTCATATGAGTTGCCATACGACCAAACCTCCCATACTTTTGCGTAATAATACCTCTATACTAAATCTACTACTTATTCTGTCCATTTTTACGGACTCGTCTTGGATCATCTGGCTTTTCTGCATATTCTGGAATAAGCCATGTATTCCCCTTAAGTATCGCTCCATCTATACGACCTTGCGCACAAAGTGTTGTAACTCTTCTTCTTGAAATATCCCACTTTTTTGCCATCTCGCTTGTTGTTAATAATTCCATTTCTTTGCCTCCGTAATTATCCACTAAGCGCCATTAAACCATATAACGATATTATATTCCTTTGGAGGAATATTTTCAATCATTTCTGTAACTTTGTAAACAACTTGTAACTTTTGTAAATACCGATGAATCAGTGCACACTGCACGGTCATCGAGTGCATGCTTTCCGGTGTTTCAGTGCACGCCTTCCGCTACATAGTGCATGAACATAGATTATCATAAGTGGGCCCGTATCACCAAGGCGACAATGCGTATCCAACATAAACCAGGTGATGAAATGGAGGTAGACTGGGCTGGTGCAACCATTGATATTTACGATGAGGTTACAGGAGAACTGGTTCAGGTAAGACTTACATAGCATGTGCACTTGGCAATGCAGCATGTCGCAAATTCAAAACAGTAAGATATATCCGGATGCCTGAGCTGTTAGATGAGGTATCACTTTCCAAGCAAGATGGTACTTTCCGAAAGGTAATCAACACTTACTGCAAGACAGAGCTTCTTATCATTGACGAATGGTTGATACGAAAGCTGTCTACTCAGGAAAGATATGATCTTCTTGAAATCATTGAGAAAAACTACTTGAAGCTTTATTAAATGAAACCGGAATAGAAATCCCGGAATAATTATCGCTTTATAAAGTGTCAAAGATGGGATTGTATATATTTTATATCTGTTTGTCAATACAACCACAGCATGCTTCCGACCTGTAGCTGCTTGAATTCCTGAATAACAGTCTCCCAGAAAAAGCGGCCTGCTATGTCCCTGTATTGACCCATTAAATATTCTCTGTATACCGGCATTCCGGGAAGCCACCGCAGCCCCAGAATTCTCCGAACCTTCCATTTCGTTTTACCATTGCCATCCCACATTTCGGGCACAATTTAACAGCCGGTCGTGCATTCGTCGTTCCTTCACCGGACAGTTCTTTTCCAAGCAATTCAAATACCTTCTGGTTCATCTTACAGTCCGTCAATGCACGGTGTGCGCCTTTCGTAGAGATGCCATAATACTCTGCAAGATCCCCCAATCTCCGATGCTTCCAATTCGGGAATACGATTTTTGCAAGGTGCAATGTATCCACGAAATCATTTGCCAATATCTGTCCCATATATTTCTCAAAGTCGCGATACAAAAATTTCATATCAAACGACGCAATATTATGTCCGACCAGAATATCATTTTCTATAAATTCGAGGAACAGTGGCAATACTTCTTCAAACGCCGGTGCGTCTGCCACCATCTCATCATAGATGTGGTTCACTGCGCTGGCACCATACGGAATCCTTCTTCCCGGATTGACAAGCGTACTGAATTCATCGACGATTTTACCTCCGCGCACCTTTACGGCTGAAATTTCGATCACCTCATCATAATTCGCTGATATCCCTGTTGTCTCCAGATCAAACACCACATAATCCGGTACATATTTGTTCAGTTGTTTTCCTCTTTTGTTTCCATACATTTTAATTCACCGACACAATATTTTAGGCAGCTCGCTTCCACACATTATAGCTCAAATCAGAATCAACCTGCCTTGAACTATGCAGTATGATTAATCTTTATATCGTACTTTTCTTTGAATTTTGAACATCTATTTGGTAACAGAATTCCTTCATGTTGTAATCTACCTGCCACAATCCCCGGATGTATGCCAATAGACTTTGCAAACGCAAGAATTTCAGCGTCTGATGTAAACTTAGTTGGAGAAAACCTTCTAAAGTCCGATGCAGGAATAAGATAATTTGTTGCAAAATTATCTGCCTCTTCCTCTAATTGCTTATTTACCTCTTCCATTTCTTTCTCATCATAACTCACAAATACTGTTTTTATCTTCCTTTGCAATACATGCTTTACCTCATGAAAAAGTGAAAACCAAAAAATATCAGCATCAAGTCTTCTATTATTCATAGCAAGAACTACCCGTTCATCATTTATCCACTTAACTGCACCATTAACGCCGGAATTCTTGAGATTAGGCAATAGAACAAATGCAACTCCACATTCTGCAAATATGTCTCGCATTCTTGGCAGAAATACCTCTGGTGCTTGTATCGTCATACTTCTAAGTTCTGGCAAATATGTCTTTAACTTTTCAGCATTATATGGTTTCGTTTCAATCCTGTTTGAAAAATTAATTGCAGTTTGAATCCATGCTTTGGAGTTTATTATATTTTTTTCATTTACATCACTAATACCAGTTCTATAATTTACTAAGAAATCTGGTTTTAGCATAATTTTCAAATCCGACACTTTAAACCAGCTACATAGGTATGTTATCTTTTCCTTCATTATTTTCGTATTTGGCAGGCCTGCTACTTCTACAAAATATTTATAATCAATCAGCTTTACGATTTCTGCTTGTTTATCAAAATCCTTCGCTTGTTGTATTTCAATCAGTTTTTGATCATAAGCTTTTTGTAAATTCAACCATACATCGGGACTTGTTCCCATCATAACGGATAATTTCTTTGCAAGATCATTTGTTATATTTGCTCGGCCATTTAACAGATAGCTAAGCGTTTTTGTATTAGTACCTAATCTGGCAGCAAATTCCGCCTGACTAATACCCATATCCTCAATAATATCCGCAATATAGTAACCCGGATGAAATGCCACAACATCTTTATATTCTCTTATATTATTCATAATGGTTTGACACCTCCGTTACTCTAACTATTTTTATCATTTTACACTGAGCCATTATGTCTCCCTCAACGATTTCATTTTCAAAATCATCACAGGGAATCATTGTTACACGATATCCTGTATTGCCAAGTCTAATACTCCATTCATCCTTTCTATCCCCTTTTAACCTTTCGAAATGAAAAGGAACATAATTAGCAATATCCAACAAGGAGTCTGAATTGGTAATAAAATTTTCTGCAGCCTCAAGCTTTTTCTTTACTTGGTCTGGATATCTCCATTTCTTCTTGTATTTAGAGCAAAACTGTTCCTTAACAGTCTTATTCTTATACAAAATCGTCATACTCAATTTATTATATCCATCTCCTTTTCTTTTTATTACCATAATGGTAACAATAATATATCATACCCTTCTTTTTCTTTCAACATTTTCATTACTCTTTAGGTAATATTTTTTGATTGCAATCCTCATCTCACTCATTCCAATATTGAGCATTTATGTTTCACTCTTTTAACATAAAACAACCTCACCGGACACCAATCCAGTGAGGTCATATCATCATACTTTCTGTTTTGGTACAAACTCTCATCAAATGCATCAATTTTCCCGTACTTCTATAAGATTTCCCGATGGGTCATAAAATCTTACCAGCTTTTGCCCACCGGCCAGTTCTGTCAATTCCGTCTTAAACTTCACCGGAATATCACTTGAAGTAAGTTTCTCTACAAGTCCCTTAACATCATTATCTTCGAAGTACAGTTCCGTCCTATTATTGAATGATATCGCATTTTCTCCAATCACATCAGCCCATATCCCTACATCCTGCAATACAAGTCCTTCAGACAGTATTACATTGCCTTCCTGTCTCATAATTACCTGCAATCCAAACATTTCTTTATAAAAACGAATGGATTCTTCCATATCGTCAACCACTATTAAAACATTCTTCAGCTTCATGATTCCCTTTCCTGCCTCTCCAGTTCCCTCTGAATCCACGTCATAATTACATCTACCAGGTACTCCTGCTGCACCTGACTCAGCTCCCTGCCCGGCTGGATTTTGTGCCATTTTCGAATGCACTCCCTGCAGCATGTCGCTGTTGCATGCTGTGCAATAAATACCGGATGTCCTTTGGTCGGAGTCTGCTTTCCATCATTGGGTATATATGCCGGAGCTTCTCTTTTTGCAATAAAATCCTTTGCATGCTGCCTGATGGTATCCAGTCCCTTTTCATTGATATAATCAATCTCTTTTTGTTTCAGATGAAAACTGCTCCGGAACTTGGAATTACCAAGCCGCTCAAATAATTGATTGTACCATTCGTCCTTCGTCATCAGAACTTCACTACTTCCGGTTCATGTGTAAATGCTGAAAATGTAGCTACCGCATTCTTAAAGTAGAACACCTCCGTATTACCATCATCTGCCGAATACATCTTTTGTAAAGACGGATACGCATCAAGCATAGACTGTCTTGCTTCTCTTCTATCATCTTCTACAAGTTCTCCGGCTACACGAAGCCATTCTCCATTCTTAAATGCACAGATTTCCACCTTAGGATTTGCGTGAATCTGTTTTGAAACATCCTTTACCTTTCCGGTCTGAATGTACAATCTGCCTTCAAAAATATGAGCAGTTCCAAAAGGTCTTACTCTCGGCTGATCACCTTCTACCGTTGCCAAATAATATGTTTCTGCCTCTTTCAAAAATTTAACGACTCTTTCCATGATAATATCCTCCTGTTTTCATTCTTCTTAAGCACAAATCGCTATTTCTGTCTCCACATGATCCGGCTTCCTTCCTCTTTCAGCCATCTTACGCATTCCCTATAATTCGGAAGTACCTTCTCAACTTCATTCCAGAAGGCCCTCGAATGATTCATTTCCTTCCTGTGACAAAGCTCATGTACAACAACATAATCTATAATCTCCGCCGGTGTCAACATCAGAAGGCAGTTAAAGTTAAGATTTCCTTTGCTGCTACAGCTTCCCCATCTGGTTTTCTGATTGCGTATCGTAATCCTGCCATATGTAACGCCCATACACTCTGCGAAATATGCCACACGCTCCGGGATATACTTCCGTGCCTTATCCGCAAGCTCCCGGATTTCCTCATCCGTCAGATGTGAAGTCTCCATAGCCTCATATGCTTCCTTTTTCGCCCTAATCTGCTCTATATGCTTTCGGATCCAGGGTTCTTTCTCCCTTATAATTCTCTCAATATCCTTCCGGGAGGTACGTCGCGGCACTCTCACCGTTACTGTCAGATCTGCATTCACCTGGATCGCCACTGTTTTTCTGTTTGATCTTATTACTGTAATATCCATGATAATCCCTAAGCCAGTCCTTTTTCGATTGCCGCCGCCAGTGCCCGCAGACGGTTAACACATAACAAAATAACCGCTCCAGTCTGCTAAACCTAAGCGGTCATTTTGCTCTATCTAATCTAATATTCTAAATACACCTTCAATGCATTGTAGACATTCAGAGTGTCCGCATCTGCATAACTTGCAAACTCTGGTTTATATCCTCTAATAAAATAATATCATCTGAGAATTTCTATGTCAAACTATATTCTATTTTCCATAACCCGATTCTTAGTATTCCTTTGTAATTTTCTCTTCAATCCCATACATTTCCTTAAATCTTTCCAGATCCGCCGGCCCCTTTATCAGCATGACCTCTTCGATCTTTCCGGTATGAATATCCTTAAAGCCTGCCACCTGCTCACCGGTACAGATGCTCGCTCTTATCACCGGTTTCTTATTTTCTCTGTCACATGACTGCACTGTGATTTTCTTCTTAAACAATCCCATGCTACTACTCCCTTCTACGATCAGCTAACCTGCACTTGCATCCGGATTATTCCACTGTATTTTCAAGCACACCGATCTGTGCGATCTCGCAGCGGATCACATCTCCGCTCTTTAAGAATACCGGTGGCTTCATTCCCATTGCCACTCCGCCGGGCGTACCGGTTGCCATCACCGTACCGCTTGCCAGTGTCATTCCCTGTGAAAGCTCTGCAATTGCCTCCTCCACGGAAGTGATCATATAGCCGGTATTGCTGCTCTGACGTTTTTCTCCATTTACATAACAGGCAATATCCAGATCATGTGCATCGGCTATCTCGTCAGTAGTAACAATGCAAGGTCCCATCGGTGTATAGCCGTCCAGACTCTTTCCCAGATACCACTGCTGATGCTTAAGCTGCAGATCTCTGGCACTGACATCATTTATAATCGTATACCCCAATATATAATCCTTTGCATTCTCCTTCTTTACTCCGAACGCATTCTTCTTAAGTACCACGCCAAGCTCAACCTCATAATCAAGCTTATCTACAAATATATAGTTCGGAATCTTCTCTCCCGGTGCACTGCAGCGGATTACCCGCTTAGAGAAATAGACGGTATCTGTCGTCTTGGTAAAATCGATCACATCCGTTGTCTCCTCAATGTGCTCATGATAATTTACACCAAGGCACACAACATCCTGTAACGGTCTGCGGATTGGTGCCAGTACACGATATCCGGTCACCGGATCAGCCGCCGCCCGGTTCAGCTGCTCCCGGATGCTTCCCTCCAGTTGTTCCCATCTGAGAATCAGATCATTCATATCCCTCACCGCGATACCAAGCACCTCCAGAGTATACAGCTGATCCTTCATTCCCACTGCTACACATTCTTTTCCGTTTTTCTCGATTGTATATAATCGCATATTAGCCTCCTATCACTGCTACTGCAGCTTCTATACTTAATTTCTTCATTTGCTCCATATCCAGCCCTCTGCATCGGTCCTCATCCATCTGCAGATGTGCATAATGATCCAGAATGCCGATTGCCACATACAGTCGTTCCTTCAAATGAGGAAGCGCCTGCATCTGCTCCGGGCACTTTTCAATCAGTCCCTCGACTGCCTTTTCGGTAATCCCATCATAAAGTGCCTTCACATCCGCGTCAATATGCCGTAAGCTTTCTATTTCTTCATGTATCGCATAATATTTCTTATGCAGGAGATAAAACTGATCCAGTGCATATGCCAGCATATCCTCCATCCGTTCAAACTGCAACAGCCTGCTATCTTCGGTTCCGGATACTGTCTGGATATTGGCAAGGCTATACTCGATTGCCGCACCGTGATCCATATGGATCACCTGCCGCTGAATCAACTGTCCGACAAAGCTGCCACCAAGAGAAGAACCCAGTGCTCCATCCACGCTTCCACCATGGTTCTCCGCAATATACATTTCAATCTTTTCCGTAATTGTAATCACATCCGGAAAGATCAGATCGGAGCCATCGAATCCGTCATAATTTACACAGATCAGATGATAGTGCTCCCCCAGTTCCTCTATAACGGAGCCGAAATTCGTCTCATAATTGCAACAGGTACCCGGAAGCAAAAGCAGTGTCTTGCCATTTTCTAAGCCTTTTTCATCAAAAACCATAACAACCTCCATGTTTCTTCTATCAAATTTCGCCTTTTTATGAAAATGAGATATATCTCACTTTTTTGATTGTAAAATACTTGATACAGGTTGGAATGTCACGCTTCTTATTTGTCACATTTTCTCATTTAATGCTAATTCTTCGTCCCGATTCTTTATAAAGCAATCGCCCCACAGCCTAAAAGCCGTGGGGCGATCTGTTTTATTTTCAGTTATCGTTCCAGAATATCCTTTGCAAGCTTTAACTGTTCTGCTGTCGGTGGGTCGATTCCCTCTAACTGATACGGAATTCTCAGTCTTTCCCATTCCTGAATTCCAAGCTTATGATATGGGAGTACTTCCACCTTATCGACAGTCTGAAGTGTCTGGATGAATTCATCTGTCTTTCTTAAATCCGCTTCATCAGTTGTAATTCCCGGCACCAGTACGTGGCGAATCCACATATGCTTTCCCTGTTCGGAAAGATACTGTGCCAGATCCAGGATGTTCGCATTGGTAAACCCGGTGAGATCTCTATGCTTCTGATCCTCAATCTGCTTAATATCCAGAATAAACAGGTCTGTTACCTTCATTAATTCCTGGAACTTTGAGAAGAATGGCTCCTCTCTTGTAAATGGATTACCGGCTGTATCGACTGCTGTATGAACTCCTTCCGCCTTCGCCAGTTTAAAGAATTCAATCAGGAAATCAATCTGAAGCAGTGCTTCGCCACCGCTGACCGTAATTCCTCCATCGCCCTTCCAATATGGTTTATAGCGAAGTGCCTGCTTTAATACATCCTCCGGAGTTCTGGCCTCAAGCTTAATCCCTTTATCCTTCAGCATCTTTGTATTCTCTTCAATTCTCTTCGCAAGTTCTTCCCGCTCTGTCTCACTTAAGTCCTCGGAATAAAGACGACTATAATCTGCCACCAGATTCCATGTCTCAGGGTTGTGACAATACTTACATCTCATCTTACATCCCTGCAGAAATACGACGAATCGGATTCCTGGACCGTCTACGGCTCCAAAGCTTTCTGTTGAATGAATATATCCTAAAATCTGTTTGTTCTCCGGCATGATCCACCTCTGAATTATTTTTATTTTTCTTCAAAAAAGTCCCGGATAATTTTACCCGGGACTTCTCTTTTGTCAGTTACTTAATTATCAGATATTCCTGACTGCTTCTAATTAAAGAGAATCATGGAATGTTCTGTTAATAACATCCAGCTGCTGCTCACGTGTAAGTGAAATAAACTTAACAGCGTATCCAGATACACGGATTGTGAAGTTAGCATACTCTGGCTTATCTGGGTTCTCCATAGCATCCAGAAGCTTCTCCTTACCGAATACGTTTACATTTAAGTGATGAGCACCCTGATCGAAGTATCCATCCATAGCGCTTACAAGCTTCTCAGCTCTCTCTTCTTCATCATGACCCAGTGCTGAAGGGTTCATTGTCTGGGTATTAGAAATACCATCCAGTGACCACTCATAAGGAATCTTAGCAACAGAGTTCAGAGATGCAAGAAGGCCTGATGTCTCAGCGCCGTAGCTTGGGTTAGCACCTGGTGCAAATGGAGTCCAAGCACGTCTTCCGTCTGGAAGGTTACCTGTGAACTTACCATAAACTACGTTAGATGTAATTGTCAGGATAGATGTTGTAGGCTCTGAATCACGGTAGGTATGTCTCTTCTTGATGTCTGTCAGGAACTCATGCAGTAACCATACACCGATATCATCAGCTCTGTCATCATCATTACCATACTTAGGGAAGTCTCCCTCGATCTCGAAGTCTTCAGCTAAGCCTGTCTCTGCGTTACGGATAACCTTAACCTTAGCATACTTGATAGCTGAAAGGGAATCGATAACGTGTGAGAAGCCTGCGATACCAGTTGCGAATGTACGACGTACATCGGTATCGATCAATGCCATCTCTGCTGACTCATAGTAGTACTTGTCATGCATATACTGGATCAGGTTCAGGATATTTACATACAGACCTGCTAACCAGTCAAGCATCTTCTTGTACTTAGCCATAACTTCATCATAATCCAGATATTCAGATGTAATAGGTGCATATTCCGGACCTACCTGCATTGGCTTACCGGTCTTCTTATCTAAGAACTTCTCATCCTTACCACCGTTGATAGCGTATAACAGACACTTAGCAAGGTTTGCACGAGCTCCGAAGAACTGCATTTCCTTACCGGTCTGTGTAGCAGATACACAGCAGCAGATTGAGTAATCATCGCCCCAGATTGGCTTCATTACATCATCGTTCTCATACTGAATAGAACTTGTTCTTACAGAAATCTTAGCAGCGTACTTCTTGAAGTTATCCTGCAGATCTGAAGAATATAATACTGTAAGGTTTGGCTCCGGTGCAGGTCCCATGTTCTCAAGAGTATGCAGGAATCTGTAGTCGTTCTTTGTAACCATTGAACGTCCGTCAACACCGATGCCACCAACTTCCAACGTAGCCCATACAGGGTCACCTGAGAATAATTCATTGTATGACTTAATTCTTGCGAACTTAACCATACGAAGCTTCATTGTAAAATGATCGATCAGCTCCTGAGCCTGAGCCTCGGTCAGCTTACCAGCCTTAATATCTCTCTCAATGTAGATATCAAGGAATGTAGATACACGACCTACAGACATAGCAGCACCGTTCTGAGTCTTGATTGCTGCAAGATATCCAAAGTATAACCACTGAACAGCTTCCTTAGCATTTGAAGCCGGCTTAGAAATATCATAACCGTATGACTGAGCCATAACTTTCATTTCCTGAAGACGTCTGATCTGTTCACTTAACTCTTCTCTCTGACGGATGGTATCATCATACATATTACCATCGCCACAATTAGCCTTATCTTCCTGCTTCCAGGCAATCAGCTGATCAATACCGTAAAGAGCAACTCTTCTGTAGTCACCCACAATACGTCCACGTCCATAAGTATCAGGAAGTCCTGTTACAATATGAGTATGACGTGCAGCCAGCATCTCTGGAGTATAAGCATCAAACACTGCCTGATTGTGTGTCTTGTGATAATCTGTAAAGATCTTATGGAAGTTCTCGTTCGGCTTGTATCCATACATCTCAAGAGCTTCCTCTGCCATCTTAATACCACCATATGGCATGAATGCTCTCTTCAATGGCTCATCTGTCTGCAGACCTACAATCTGCTCAAGATCCTTTGTCTCCGGATCAATATAACCAGGACCGTATGCTGTGATGCTAGAAACAACATCTGCATCCTCCTTTAATACACCACCGTTATCTCTTTCAGCCTTCTGAAGAGCCTGCAGCTTGTCCCAAAGCTTGTTAGTAGCGTCGGTTGGTCCTTCCAGGAAACTCTCGTCTCCGTTGTACTGTGTGAAGTTGTTCTGGATGAAGTCTCTGACATTACATTCTTCTTTCCAAAGTCTTCCTTTGAATGATTCCCATTCCTGATTCTGTAACATAAAAAATCTCCTTTCGACTTTATAGTACTTTAATCATATGAAATGCAAATAACTCTTATCACAATGTGGGATTACAGTAACATTTACATTCCTTGCTTTTGTATGATAAGTATATTATAATACAATTATAAATTCGGTTGTTATAACCACCATTTTGAAAATTATTATTAATTTAACAAAGATTAAAATGGCTCTATAGCCGACTACAACATACATTACCTACAACATATATAGATTACTATACATGAAGGGTAAAAATCAATAGTATTATTTTAAAAATGCGGGAAAAAGAGGGTTTCTACTTATGAAAAATGAAAAAGCAGATTATGATTTAAATGAAGTACTGGAAATGATGGCATTTACAGGCCTCACCGCAGAAGATCTCCAAACCATGAAGGAGTTAAATCTCCTGTGTGAACGCCATTATAAGCGGAATGCACTTATCTTCAAATCCGGCGAGATTACCGAGGAGCTCGGTATTGTAGTTCACGGAAATGTCATCGTGGAAAGTGTGGACTACTGGGGATCCAAGAGTATCCTGAGCTCCGTCCTTCCGGGTAAGGTCTTTGGTGAAACCTATGCCCTGTCCGGTCATCGTCTGATGATCGATGCCAGATCTACAGAGCCTTCCACAATTTTCCTTCTGAATGTAAAGGCAATCATGTCCGGTCGGTATGATCATTACGCCTGGCAGCATCAGATGTTAAAAAATCTGCTGCTCTTATCCTCCCGCCGCGGCCTGACTCTGTCACTGCATATCTTCTACATTACGCCGAAGAAGATCCGGGAGCGGGTCAGCTACTACCTCTCCGGTATGGCAAGCTCTCTCGATACAACTGAGTTTGACATTCCCTTCAACCGGGAACAGTTTGCCGATTTCCTGAATGTAGACCGGAGTGCGCTCTCAAAAGAACTCAGCAACATGCAGAAGGAGGGGCTGATTGAATTCCGCAAGAATCATTTCAGACTTCTGGAACTGGAACATACGGAAATCAACACCACCCGCTAGCATTCGGTGTCACGGCACTCCATGATGTTTTCCAGTGGGTCGCTGCCATCTTCGGCTGGAGTTGCATCGTGTTTACAGTGTTGCAAAATACAAATGGCTTATGGGATAAACAGACGTTGCACAGGGCTGTTTTCTGCAATATCGTTAATCTTCTGCCTTTGAACATTAGCGATATTGCAGAAAAGTCTCTACGGTCTGCCGTCTCTGCTCTTCTCCGGAAATCGTTGCCTGTCCGTCGCCCTTTTGCTCGCCATAGCTTCCGAACCGGGCATGATTTCCACCTTCGATACAGATCTCCACACTTCCCTCTGGAAGTAAATCCCGACCTTTCACAACCTTATCCATGTTCAGAATACCATCCTCACTGCCATAGATCGTAATGACCGGTATATCCGCATCCGATAAGTCCTTTGTCGGATATGCCGCCAGTAACAGCAGTCCGTCCACATCTTCTATATGCTCTGCCGCATAATCTGCGATCATAGCTCCGCCGAGCGAATGCCCGCCAAAATACCAAGTGTCATAATCATAGTCTTTCAGCACATTACCGGCAAAATGCTTTCCGATAAACGCCATATGAAACGGCATATCGATCAGAAAACAATCAATTCCATTCTCCGCAAGCTCCTGCATTAACGGAGTATACGCATTCGTTGCAACCCTCGCTCCCGGATAGAAGATCATAGCCTCTGATTCTCCCGGTCCATCATAGAAGGTTCCGTAATCAAAGCTCTCTACCTTCACCTGTCCCCGGTCGTCAAGATACTCTTCCACATCTACACTATGATAATAGGTCATCAGATAGATTCCGACAAAGCACATAAAGATCATAATCGAGCCACCGATATAGTTCCACGCTTCCTTCGCCTTTGACGGTTTCTTCTCTTCCTCTTCCATACCATTCAACCCTCCGTAATCTGACATTTCCATTACATGATAGTGTGAAACCGAGCAACGCCAAGCTGATCTGCCAGATCCTTCCAGTGAGCATCCTGGGTTCAAAGTCCAATGTCTCTGAGCCCGGGATGTTCTTTCTATCCTGCTATATTTATCCTGGTATATTTCACCTATGCCCTTCATACATCCGGCATCTGTGCAAATCCGTCTTACCGTCTTACCTTGTTCTTGATCTCTTCCTGAATCTTCTCAACAAACTCATCTAACGGCATAACGGTTGCATCCTTTTCACCATGCAGCTTATAAGAAACGGTCTTGCCCTCCATCTCATTAAAGCCGATAACCAGAAGATACGGTACCTTCTGAACCTGTGCCTCACGCATACGATATCCGAGCTTCTCGGCACGTCCGTCCAGCTCTACTCTGACGTCTGCCGCATCCAATGCATCGCATACCTCCTGTGCATATGCCATCAGCTCTTCATTATCTGTCTTAACCGGCATAACCTTTACCTGTACCGGTGCCAGCCAGGTCGGAAGATTACCCTTGGTCTCCTCCAGAATATATGCCATAAACCGGTCCAGTGAACCTAAGATCGCTCTGTGCAGAACAACCGGAGTCTTCTTCTCGCCGTCCTTATCAATATAAGTCAGCTGGAATTTAGCCGGCAGACAGAAGTCTAACTGACAGGTTGACAATGTGTATTCATTGCCGACTGCAGGCTTTACATTAACATCCAGCTTCGGTCCGTAGAAGGCTGCCTCACCGATTTCCTCGGTGTATTCGATTCCAAGGTCATTCAATACCTTACGGAGTGCATTCTCAGCAGTATTCCACATTTCATCATCATCATGATATTTTACCTTGTTTGCCGGATCACGCAGGGACAGCACGCAACGGTAATCTGTAATACCGAAATCCTTATAAGTGCTGAAGATCAGATCCACTACCTTGGAGAATTCATCCTCGATCTGCTCCGGTGTTACAAACAGATGTGCATCATTCTGGCAGAAATGTCTGCCACGCTCGATTCCCTTTAAGGTACCGCTCGCCTCGAACCGGAAATCATGTGCGATCTCACCGATACGGATCGGTAGATCTTTATAGGAATGCATACGATTTGCATAAATCATCATATGATGCGGACAGTTCATCGGACGAAGAACGAAGGACTCACCCTCCACCTCCATAGCCGGGAACATATTCTCCTTATAATGATCCCAGTGACCGGATGTCTTATATAAATTAACCGTACCAACGCAAGGAGTCATTACATGCAGATAGCCTAACTTCCGCTCCTTCTGCTTAATATAATTCTCCAGCTCCTGCCAGATCACATAACCCTTCGGAAGGAACATCGGAAGTCCACGGCCTACCAGATCATCTACCATGAACAGATTCATATCCTTACCGATCTTTCTGTGGTCACGCTCCTTTGCTTCCTCCAGCAACCGCAGATGCTCCTCCAGCTCTTCCGGTGTCGGGAAGCAGACACCGTAAATTCTCTGCAGCACCTTATTGTTCTTATCACCCTTCCAGTATGCTCCGGAATGGCGGATCAGCTTAAAGTAACGGCATAATTTTACATTATCTACATGAGGACCTCTGCAAAGATCTGTAAAATCGCCCTGCTCATAGCAGGAAATCGTACCATCCTCCAGATTGGAGATCAGATCCAGCTTATACTCATCATCCTTAAACATTTCCATTGCTTCTGCCTTGGAAATCTCTTTCCGCACGATCTTCTTACCGGTCTTGGCAATCTTCTTCATTTCCTTCTCGATTGCGGCAAGGTCTGCCTCATCCCGGATAACGTCATCGCCCAGATCCACATCATAGTAGAATCCCTCTGCTACAACCGGTCCTACCCAGAACTTTGCCTGCGGATACAGATGCTTGATTGCCTGTGCCATCAGATGTGCGCAGGAATGATTCAATGTCTTTAACTGTTCATCTTCCTTAAAATTAACCATTTTGATTCTCCTTTGTCCTTTCTTCTGAACTAAAAAAGCACCCACAGATATGATTCACATACCTAAGGGTGCTTATACACGGTTCCACCTTAATTTTAACTCATGGCCTGTAACGTCAGCTACACGGTAACGCTTCAAAGCCTGTCTGCTCCTTCTACGCACAGCTCGGGAATGGTCTTCCTGAAACATTTCCATAAACAGCTCTCACCCTGTGCTGTTCTCTCTGAATGTTCCTGCCCCAGTACTCTTTCCGTCATCGCTTTTTCAATATTACCTGTGTATTGTACCACGTATATTTTTTTTGTACAATCATTTTTTCGGAAATCTTTTCGGAATTTTCAACCAGTCTGCTCCTGCCAATTCCTCACAGACCCGACTTCTCCCATTCATTCCCCGTCCGGCTGCAATTCCAGCAGGACCTTCTGACAGGCGCTCTCATCCATCGGCCACCCCAGGCTCCCGATGGCCCGGTAACAGGCATCCGGCAGTCCTGAATCTTCTGTCGCTCCGTCCAGCCCGCTCAGATAATCGGCCGCGATTTTCCGGAGTTGTTCCAGAATCTCCTGCTTATGCCGTTTTACAGGCTCCTCGCACTCCCAGAAATGACGCATGTCACAGTCCGCAGTACTTCCGCACGGAGTCTTACATGTAGCACAATCCGGTGCAATGCGATTCTTCTCCTCATGAAGCTCCCGGATGCTCTTCTCATAATCATCCCCAGTCAATGCTCCTGCCACTATCCGGTCTGTATCTGCGGTCTTTCCGTTATTGCTGATCGCACCGGTCAGCCCGATCAGTGCACCAAGTACCTCTTCCTGCTTCATTCCTGCTCCTTCTTTTCCTCTTTTTTCTTATCCTTATTCTGCTCCATCCGGGCGATTTTAATCACTCGCGGCCGGTTATACCGCTGCATGATCACAAAGCAGCCATCCAAACAGGCTCCCGCAAAAGACGTGAGCATAAATACCCAGAATGCGCCAAGCCTTACGGAGACGAGCACCGGCAGAAAGCTGAACACCATGATTGTTTCATGTACAAGCTCCGCCTGACACATTGCCTGCGCGATCTCATCCCAGCTATGAAGCTCCGGGTTTAAGGTATCCGGATCAAAGGTCGGCATCTTAGCCTTCCAGTTCTTCACCTTTAATCTGTCATAACATCTCTGCTCCCATGCATGTGCCTGATACCATTTCCGTGTATAATCCGCCCGGTTCCGTTTCACGATCAGATAGACATACCCCACCAGCAGACGCATAACAAAATGATAACAGATGGTTCCTGCCGTAATTGCCAGAGTCTCCCATACGTCCATGGATGTCTTGTTATATAAAAACAGGAACACACCAAACAGCAATCCCGTCCCTGCCGATATGAGAATCATAGTTCGTTTCATGGTTCCTCTCATCCCCTCTTTCCTCCCAGCGGCTTCCTTTGAATTCTATGCATCCTTCACAGCTTCCAGATCTTCCTGTGTAAGATCTGCTGCCGTGTATGCATTCTTTACATTTACGATGCCGGCATTTTCCCATTCCATAAAATCAGTAATCCCTTTAAATGGGGCATTCGCACCCAGTGCCGAATTCATTTCCGTATCTGCCATTGCTGTGATCAGAATTACCTTTTTCCCGTATATACTCTTCTCAATATGCCCTTTCCGATCCCTGCTCTTCCGGTTACCGGTCTCTTACTCTTCTGATTGAAAGATCGGATATTTCTTCTTATCTGCCTCTGTAATCCTGCGAATAACCCTGCATGGATTTCCTACCGCAATCACGCCATCCGGAATATCCCTATTCACAACGCTTCCGGCACCGATAATCGTATTACTTCCGATCGTCACACCCGGAAGCACCGCTACATTCGCTCCGATCCAGACACTGTTTCCCACTGTGATCGGCAGAGCGATCTCCAATCCCTGATTTCTCTGCTCACTGTCAATTGCATGTCCGGCCGTGGAAAATACACAGTTCGGTGCAATAAATACATTATCTCCAAAGGTCACCCTGGCGCCATCAAGAATCGTAACGTTATGATTGGTATAGAAATTCTCACCGATTGAAATATTTACTCCATAATCACAGTAAAACGGTGCTGTTATAACCGGAGTTCCCTTGATACTTCCAAGGATTTCCGATAATAATTCCTGCTGTCTTTCCACATCCGACGGCCTACAATTATTAAATTCATAGCACAGAACTGCACACCTTGTCCGCAGTTCCACGATTTTCTTATCATAATTCGCATCATATAAATATCCGTTCTGTGCTTTTTCCCATTCTGTCATTTCTATCATTTCCGTGATCTCCTTATCTTCTATTACCTTCTATGGCTTAATCCACGCACGACTCAAAGCTGTGACATTCCGGCTCCTCAAACGGAATGACCGGTCTCGGACTATCTGTATGCTCTCCGATCTGCTTTTCCATCCATACCATATTATACCACCGACCAAACTTATATCCGCACTGATAGAACTCACCCACCAGTCGGTAACCCAGGTGCGTATGGAATTCCACACTATTCTTTGTCAGGTATTCATCCTCCTGCTCCGGATACCCGATACATGCATTCAGATTCAGGATATTCTGCTTTTCCAGAGCCTGCTCCAGTGCCGCATACAGTTTCTTTCCGATTCCCATTTTCTTTCTGGATGTATCTACATAAATCGTAGTCTCAACTGCCCAGTCATAGGCCGCCCGCTCCTTAAATGGTCCTGCATATGCATAACCGATGATTGCTCCGTCCTTCTCTGCCACCAGATAAGGGTATCGCTTTAAGGTATGCCGGATCCGTTCCCGAAACTCCTCTATTCCCGGCACCTCGTATTCAAACGTAATCGCCGTACCCGTTACATACGGTGCATAAATCGCAAGTATCGCTTCCGCATCTTCCACAGTCGCTGTCCGGATTCTGGTCTCGTTTCCCATATCACTGCTGCCTCCCTGTTTCTGATTCTTTTTATCATCTTGTATCCGGCGGTTTCCGATCCCGGAATCCCCGGCTCTTTAATAACATTATGGATTGTGTCTTATTTTTGTCAACCAAAATTTCTTTTTTATATATTCGATTCCATTTTTTCTTTACTACATTTTAACTACCCGCAAAAAAGTTACATAAAATTTATTGATTTTATCAGTTAATTATGTATAATATGAGGAGAAGAAGTTGGCGAATGTTGCTTCTTTGTAT
>CAVFXS010000050.1:0-10673 GCA_963626805.1 Bacteroidales bacterium H4
CATAAAGCCAAAGGATTTCAGATAATATAGAAATTTATTATTCCCGTATACTCCTTTTAAATCCAGAACAAAGCATAGCCACTGAATCCGTCCGACAGCCTTCACATCCCCATAATATTCCGCATCGATCGTATAATGAAATGGTGCCAGTAACAGTAACAGCACCAGAAGTAATACAATTCCAAGCAGAATCAGAAGTGTGATGCCCAGTACCTTCAGTATTAACAATATTACATGTACCAATTCATCACCTCCCCGGATCCAGTCCCAGATATGCCCCAACGGCAAATCCACCGGTATTCTGATATACCTCATCCACGATCAGTCGTACCAGTTCCTCTGCATCCTCCCTGGAATCCGTGATTCCGATCACAATTGCCGGGTGTTCCAGCTCATCATAGATTGGCTGGCGCAGCTCTTCATATTCATATATTTCCAAAACTCCGTCCTGAAATACCGGAAGTGTAATGCAAAAAATCGATGAAAGCGACTGATTTCGCTTCATTTTCCGCATGGTAGGAATCACCTTCCGATCCGGAATTCCCCGGACGTACATACGACTAAACAGTTTCATGAAATTCCTGTTATTCCTCCATCATCTCATCAATGATACTCATAACTGCTTTTAACTCACTGTTGTTATTGCAATGCTCCAGTGCATAATTCAGATAATCGGATATCTCCTGCTGGCTGTTAAAGAATACCGGAACATTGCCGAGCACCATTGCCATTCTGGCACGGTTGATCAGCTTGTTCTGTGTTGCAAAGCTTCTTGCAAACTCCTCTACCAGCTCATCCTCAATCTGTTTGATATACAGACTGTCTGCAATCTCCGGCTGTAACTCATCCGGCTTCAGATCTATAAAAATACTATTACATAACAGCTTCGAAATACGGTTCAGATCCGCATAGATTTCACTCAGATTCAGTTGTTCCAGCATCTCCTGATTTCCGGACCAGAGATCAAACAACAGTCCCTCGCATTTCATCAGATTCTCGGTAATCGCTTCCGGCGCACCCTCCAGAGCAAAGAAACAGTCTTCTGCCATCTCGTCAATCGGTGTCTCGTTCGCCATCGCTTCCAGAACACACTCCAATACCTTCGTGGCATAGCCGATTTCCGGACTGTCCTTCGTTACATAGACCGATGCGGTCATGATCGCATACAGATTATTAATGATCTCCTCCAGCATCAGATAATCGGAAACGATATCCTCAATGTAAGAAGCGGTATCCTGTAACCGGTCTACAGCCTCTTTCCACTCATCCTTTGTCAGATTCATATAATCCAGCTGCTCATAAGAGGTTAATGTCTCATATAATACCGGATATTCTGTCTCAAATCCCTCCGGCTTATATAATCCGGAGCACGCCCGGATCGTTTCTGCAAAATCATCTACCGTACTGCATTCTGCACCTGTATAGATCTTCAGACTCTCGTTCAGGATTTCATAGAATCGGTTCTTGGTAATGCGGATCGGCAGCTGGGATACCACCATCTGGATCTTGCTGTTGACTACCATCTTATCATTATCCTGGAACAGATATTTAAATACCTTCTGACCATAAGCTTCCAGATCCACGTCCTCGTCCACCAGCTCATAAGAAAACTCCAGACGGTTCAGTATGTACTCATAAATCTGAAGTGCATCCGTATAACTGGTCAGAACACGCATCTTTGCCGTTACATGATTTCTTACATCATTGATTCTCTTTAAATCCTGTTTCCGGTTCCCATACTTCTTGTCCAGAACATAGAATCCGGTAAACTGCTGGATCACATCCAGTGCTTCTTCTACATAGGATTCTTCCCGATGGACATCCTGTCTTCTTTCGTGAAATGTATACAGATTCATTGCCAGCTGAATTAATGCGTGCTCATAGTAGTAATAATTCATGAACTCTGCATATTTCGGCAGATTTTCCTCCATATTTTGTTTGTTTTCCAATTGCTTAATAACTAGCTTCTCCTGCTTCTGCATGTCCTTCTCCTCTATTTCTTATGTTCATGCGTGAAAATATGATCACTGCAATATTCTAAATTACCTTTACACTTGGAACAGAACCGGAACTGTAATTCCGGATTGGTCAGCTCTGTCCTTCCGCAGATCGCACAGTAGTGTCTGGCACCGCCATGACCGGCAGTGCTTGCCTTGACCTGCTTCTTATAATTGCGCTTCCGTTTCACTTCCTTCGGAGAATACTTCTGATAATTTCTGGTTGCCAGGAAGAATACCAGGAAGTTCGCGACCGAAAGCAGAATGGATACCGCACCTGAGATATAAAATACTCTGTCCGCCTGTGACTGTACTGCCACTGCCAGCAAAATATACTGTATAACATTCCAGCCCAGCAATACACCGTCCAGAATTGCCAGCCACTTCATTTTTACCGGGATCAGGAACATAAAATACACCTGCTGATCCGGGAAGATCGCCGCAAATGCCAGAAACGATGTCAGATTCAGATAATACGTACTGGATGACAGACTGATGGCTTGATCAAATCCACCGATCAGACCGGTGATCAGATAGATCAGCATCGGTGCGATTGTCATCAATATCAGACCCATAAAGATAAACAGATTATACCGGAAGGTGCCCCATACATTCTCCAGAGTCCGCCCGATCCAGAAATAAAACATAAACATAAATATCAAAAACGGACTCGGACTCTGCGGTACCGTACATACCCAGGTCACCAGCCGCCAGACCTGTCCGTGACAGATTGCTGCCGGATCCATCTCCAGAATGCTGTAAATACCGGGTGCGATCCCAAGTCTGTCCATAAAATACAATACATATCCGATTGCATAAGCGCCCAGAATGTATATGATCAGGTTCTTAATTGCATATTTTCCAAATTTTCGTTCCAGCTTATTGATCCACTGCATGCCTTATCTTCCTTTTCCTGTTCTTATCAATATTGTTTTACATAGCTTTTTTAATTATATCCTATTCAATCTTCAAACGCAAGCCTGCTTCCCCTGCTTTCTAAAACCTTAATATTCTCTTTATAGACAATTTAACTATCATGGGATGCATATCAATCTCTATGCATCCCATAAATGAAGTCCTGTATGATCAGCATGCTTCCGTCTGTATACCGCCCCGGTTACGACGGTGTTCTCGGACTCATGACCGGATAATGCAGAACATACCCTGCCGGCACCGGAAGCTCCTGCATGGACGGATTATACTCCGCAAGCTCCTGAAACGTGGCGTCAAACAGCTCCAGAATGTCTTTTAAGGTATCCCCCTCCTGCGTGATATACGACCGTTCTCCAGTTCCACCCGGTACCTTGGAATCCTGCACTACCGGAAGACACAGTTCATCACCGACCTGCAGATTATACACGTTCACATACGGATTGTTTTTCATGACGTCGATCAGCTTTAGATCATAGTCTCTGGCTATTTTATACAGTGTGTCCCCTTCTTTTACAACATAAACAAAGCCCCGGCAATTTTTTGAATTGCTATACATTTTGAACTACTCCGCAAAAGCACTCTCACTAATCAGAATATGCAGCTTATAATGTATTGTGAATTTACAGATTCTTAATCTTCTCACCAGCTTTTGGTTATTGAGTTTTTCGACAAATTACCTTATAATAATCAGGTGCGCAAAGAGGTTATTTTGTTATAAAGGAGGGCGACAGCTTTGTCGCGGAGAAACATGAATTATACAATTGGAATTGATATCGGATCTACAACCGTTAAGATTGCAGTTCTCGATGACAAACATCATATTTTATTTTCAGATTATCAACGGCACTATGCTGATATTAAGGGGACTCTTGCACGTCTGGTCGAGAATGCCCGTAGTAAACTGGGTGAGCTTGACGTCAATCCGACCATTACCGGTTCCGGCGGTCTTGCAATTGCCAAGATCTTAGATGTCCCGTTTTCACAGGAGGTTGTCTGTGTGACCGATGCACTTCAGATGTATGCACCACAGACAGATGTATCCATCGAGCTTGGCGGTGAAGATGCCAAGATCATTTATCTTACCAATGGTATTGAACAGCGTATGAATGGTGTATGTGCCGGTGGTACCGGTTCTTTTATCGATCAGATGGCATCTCTGCTTCAGACAGATGCGGCTGGTCTGAATGAGTATGCCAAGAATTACGATACCATCTATCCGATTGCTGCCCGCTGCGGTGTATTTGCCAAGACAGACATCCAGCCTCTGATCAATGAAGGTGCTACCAAGGAGAATCTGGCCGCATCTATTTATCAGGCAGTTGTAAACCAGACGATCAGTGGTCTGGCATGCGGTAAACCAATCCGGGGGAATGTCGCTTTTCTTGGTGGCCCGCTGCATTTCCAGTCTGAATTACAGAACGCATTTGTACGTAATCTGAACCTGACAGAGGAGCATATTATTGCACCTGATAATTCTCATCTGTTTGCTGCCATCGGTGCCGCCCTGAATGCAGAGCATACAGAGAGCGTTACCAGTCTGAAGTCTCTGGATGAGAAGCTTCACAGCGATATTCAGATTGAGATGGAGGTTGACCGTATGGATCCTCTGTTCCATGATCAGAAGGAATATCAGGATTTCTGCGAATCCCATAATCGATATACCGTTAAGAAGGGAGATCTGGCTACCTATGAGGGCAACTGCTTCCTCGGAATTGATGCCGGATCTACCACGACTAAAGTCGCTCTGGTCGGCGAAGACGGCAGCCTGCTCTACTCCTTCTACAGCAGTAACAACGGCAGTCCGTTAAATACCAGTATCCGTGCCATTCAGGAGATTTACTCCCAGATGCCGGACAGTGCCAAGATCGTTCGTGCCTGCTCCACCGGTTATGGTGAAGCACTGATCAAGGCTGCTCTGATGCTTGATGAAGGCGAGGTTGAGACGATTGCCCACTATACGGCAGCCGCCTTTTTTGAACCGGATGTTGACTGTATTCTGGATATCGGTGGTCAGGATATGAAATGTATCAAGATCAAGAATCAGGCAGTTGATAATGTGATGTTAAATGAGGCCTGCTCTTCCGGCTGTGGTTCCTTTATTGAAACCTTTGCCAGGTCCATGAATTATAAGATTGAGGATTTCGCTAAAATAGCACTGTTTGCAGAGCATCCGATCAACCTCGGTTCCCGTTGTACCGTATTTATGAATTCAAAAGTAAAACAGGCACAGAAGGAAGGTGCAGACGTATCCGATATTTCTGCAGGTCTTGCTTATTCTGTTATTAAAAATGCATTGCTTAAGGTTATCAAGCTAACCGATCCGAGAGATCTCGGAAAGAATGTCGTTGTTCAGGGTGGTACCTTCTATAATGATGCGGTGTTGCGAAGCTTTGAGCTGATCTCCGGCATCACTGCGATCCGTCCGGATATCTCCGGTATTATGGGTGCCTTTGGTGCTGCTCTAATTGCCCGTGATAATTACGATGGTGAGACGGAAACGACCATGCTCTCCATCGATCAGATCAACAATTTGAAATATGAAACTTCCATGGCAAGATGTAAGGGCTGTACCAACAGCTGTCTTCTTACCATCAATCGATTCTCCGGCGGTCGTCAGTTCATTACCGGTAACCGTTGCGAACGGGGAATCGGTCAGAAAAAGAATAAGGATCATGTACCGAATTTATTTGAATATAAGTTCAAAAAGCTATTCGGCTATGAACCGCTTTCACCGGAACTAGCTTACCGTGGTGAGATCGGTATTCCAAGAATCCTGAACATGTATGAGAACTATCCGTTATGGTATACATTCCTGACAAAGCTTGGATTCCGTGTTATCTTATCTCCGCCTTCCAGCCGGGATATTTATACACTGGGTATTGAGTCCATTCCAAGTGAGTCCGAGTGCTACCCTGCCAAGATTTCACATGGACATGTTATGTGGCTTCTGAAGCATAATATAAAAACAATTTTTCATCCATGTATTGTTTATGAGCAAAATGAAACACCGGATGCATATAACCATTACAACTGCCCGATCGTTACTTCCTATGCGGAGAATATCAAGAATAACATGGAAGAGATCCAGAGTGACGATATCACCTATATCCGTCCGTTTATGGCACTGGATAACCGGGAGGCACTGATTACGCGTCTGTATCAGGAGTTTTCAAAATACTATGATGTTGAGAAGAAAGAGATCAAAGAAGCTTTAGATGCAGGCTTTGCAGAATATGAGGCTGTAAAGGCCGATCTGCAGAAAAAGGGTGAGGAGGCAGTCCGGTTCTGTGAGGAAAACAACCGGATGGGTATCGTTCTTGCCGGTCGACCATATCACGTAGATCCCGAGATCAATCATGGTCTTCCGGAGCTGATCAATTCCTATGGCATTGCAGTTCTGACAGAGGATTCTGTAGCTCATTTAGGTCAGGTAGACCGCCCTCTGATCGTCTCAGACCAATGGATGTATCACAGCCGTTTATATCGTGCTGCCAATTTTGTCAAGACCAGCAAAAATTTAGAGATGATTCAGTTGAATTCTTTTGGCTGTGGTCTGGATGCCGTCACAACGGATTGTGTAAATGATATTTTATCCGGTTCCGGCAAGATTTACACCGTATTAAAGATCGATGAGGTCAGCAACCTGGGTGCTGCCAGAATCCGTATACGTTCCCTGATCAGTGCGGTAAAGGTGCGGAACAAGAAGGGAATCGAACCACATCCAGTCTCTTCCGCATATGATCGTAAGCTATTTACAAAAGAAATGAAAAAGGGATGTTATACAGTACTTGCTCCAAATATGTCACCAATTCATTTCAGCATGCTAATGCCGGCATTCAGTAAGAGTGGTGTCAGCTTTGTAACGCTTCCGGATCCGGATAAATCCGCAGTGGATGTTGGATTAAAATATGTAAATAATGATGCCTGCTATCCTTCTATTCTGGTTGTTGGACAGTTGATTGAAGAATTACAGTCCGGTAAATATGATCTGGACAAGACTGCTCTGGCAATCACACAGACCGGCGGTGGCTGTCGTGCAACCAACTATATCGGATTCATCCGTCGTGCATTGAAGAAAGCCGGTTTTGAAAAAGTACCGGTAATTTCCATTAATGCCGGTGGTCTGGAAAGCAATCCGGGCTTCAAATATAACTACACCATGATTCGTGCTTCCATTCAGGCTGTTATTTACGGTGATGTATTCATGCGGTGTCTCTATCATATGCGTCCGTATGAGCAGGTTCCGGGTTCCGCCAATGCATTGCATGAAAAATGGGAAAAGATCTGTATTCAGGCAATCAATGACGGTGCTTCCATGAGCAGCTTCCGTAAAAACATCCGGAGCATTATCCGAGAGTTTGATGCCCTTCCGATCAGAGAAAATCTGAAAAAGCCAAGAGTCGGTGTGGTTGGCGAAATTCTGGTGAAATTCCAGCCATGTGCAAACAATCAGATCGTCGATTTACTGGAGGCAGAAGGTGCTGAGGCTGTCATGCCTGATCTGTCCGGATTCCTGGATTACTGTGCATACAATGCCAATTATAAGCATGAGTTTTTGGGTAAGACGAAGAAGTCTGCAACGATCAATAATCTGGTAATCAAGTATCTGGATATCTTCCGCTCGACTGCAAGAAAAGAGCTGGAAGCCAGCAAGCACTTTAATAGCATTGCACACATTGAAGAACTGGCTGAATATGCGAAGCCGATCGTATCCCTTGGTAATCAGACCGGCGAAGGCTGGTTCCTGACTGCCGAAATGGTCGAGCTGATCAAGACCGGTGTGCCAAACATCGTCTGCTGTCAGCCATTCGGTTGTCTGCCGAATCACATTGTCGGTAAAGGTGTTATTAAAGAATTACGTGCCGCTTATCCGAAGGCCAATATTGTAGCCGTTGATTTTGATCCAGGTGCTTCTGAGGTTAATCAGTTAAACCGTATCAAGCTTATGCTCTCTACGGCTCAGAAGAATATGCGGGATGCTGAAAAAGCTATAGCTGCCAATGCTACTCCGTTACAGGAGGCAGCTGCCAGCGAGGTCTAAGTTAAGCCAGACCGGTAGCGATTGGACAAATCATTCAATAGATCCAGACTAAATATTCATATGCATAAAAGCACCGGAAATCAGAGTTTCCACTCTCGATCGCCGGTGCTTTCTTACTACTATGTGCTAATCACAAACTATGTATTATACTGATAGATCTTCCAGCTGTCTGACAGATCTCTTGACGGTAAATCTATACATATAAATATCCAGAATCATCAAGACAATCATATAGAACAGGTATATAAACTGAACACCGGAATGCGGAATCAGATACAGTAAAAATCCGGTACCACAGATAATGCCGGCAGCCAGAATTGCAAATGCCATATTAAAGAAGACATTCAGATTTCCTCGCAGAGCATTTAACTCATCTTCCCAGATCAGTTTCGGATGTATGGAATCCAGCAGGATTCCGAGACAGGTAATAAAGAATACCATCAGTCCTCCCGCAATTCCGTAATAAACAGCCATGGATACCGGCAGTTTTAATATGATTGCCAGGATCACAACATCGATCAGATAACTCGGATAACTGAACAGCAGGCTGATCAGTCCCTTTACATGAATCTGTAGCGAATACGAAACCGGTATATACTTCATAAAATCTATATGTGCTCCCTCTCTGGTAAAGGAGCTTGATGCTAGTCCGTTAGCGGCTGTAGTCAGAGCTCCCAGTCCAAGGAACAGACACAATGTCAGCACCACCGCCATCACATTGCCTGCCTGATACATGTCTATAAATTTCTGTATACTGCCACTGCCCTTCTGCATCATACATACCACAACAATGATCACCGGCCAGAAGAAATTAATCAACACACAATTGGATACAAATGCCGGTGTTCGCAGAATCGTCCGCATTTCCTTCTTGAAATAGGTCTTAAATACAGACTGGCTCTTTAATCCCTTTGCTGCATGTGTATTGTGTTCCTTCTTGTTTGCTACTGACTTAAAGCTATACAGTCCCGGAAGATAGATGATATTTGCAACTACCATGAAGAGTGCCAGTAATCCTACGGTCAATCCCAGATAAAACAGCACCTCCAGCCACGATCCCGTTACAGCCGAATGAACCAGAAGGTATCCCGGATAAAAGATAATATTCATAGTATTTAAGAATGCATTATTACCACTGGTCAGAGATTCTACATAGGTCTCTATCGAGAATCCTTCCAGCCCCTGGAACGACAGAAATGCTCCCAGGATCAGAAGGATTGTCAGTACTGCCATCACCGCATTTAATACCTTACGGTTCCGGATCCCCTGAAACAGATACATTACGATCATACTAATGATACCGCAGTAGACCAACGGAACGACCGGTAATGTTATCGTTCCGAGGATTCCGGTTATCACACCGATCGGACTCAGGCCGATTGCAAGCACATAACCGATATAAGCACTGAAGATTACCATAAACTCCATTACGCTCTCTGCCAGATAGGTCACCCAGAACTTGGCAAGAATCAGCTCATGTGCCCGCACCGGTAACGGAAGTAAGTAATCCAGATCGGAAGAAAAATAAAACTCATTAATAATAACATTCAGACCAAATATCATGGCACAGGCTGAAATGAACTGCACAATGAACAACATTCCCTCGTCTTTTCCGCCTGCCTCGATCATTGCCAGCGTCATGAAATAAGCAATTGCACCTACGATGATACAGCACGGAATCATGATAAACAGCAGGGCTGCACCGCCAAATACGGTATAGGTACGTTTATTCTTTTCGTCCTTCGGCATCTCCATATCCTGACCACGCCGCAGAAGCTTTAATAAATAAGAGACCTGTTTCATTCTGTTGCCTCCTCTGCTTCACCGTTAATCTCAAGGAAGATCATTTCCAGACTCTTGCCCGGATATGCCTGCCGTAACTCATCCAGCGTACCGTTAAACACAACCTCTCCCTTCCGGATAATAATGATCCGGTCACACAGCTGCTCTGCCACCTCCAGTACATGCGTGGAGAAGAATACACAGTTACCTTCTGCTGCATGTTCCCGCATCATGTTCTTTAGCTCATAGGCAGCCTTCGGATCCAGACCGGTCATCGGCTCGTCCAGAATCCAGACCGGTGGATTGTGAATCAGTGCCGCACAGACCATCATCTTCTGCCGCATGCCATGGGAATAATCACTCATCGGCTGTCCCAGTACATCCTGAACCTCAAACCGTTCTGCCAGTGCCTGGATTCTCGGCTGCCGGTCTGCCTCCGGCACCTGATAGATATCTGCCATTAACTGGATAAACTCCATACCGCTTAACCGTAAGAACATATCAGGATTATCTGCGACATATGCCAGTGCCTCCTTTGCCTTCAGTGCTTCCTTCTGCATATCATAGCCATGAATCGAAACCTTTCCCTCTGTCGGCTTCAGGATTCCGGTTAACATCTTAATCGTTGTTGTCTTACCGGCTCCGTTCTGTCCGACAAAGCCTACGATTTCTCCCTTGTTAATGGTGAAATTTAAGTCATTCACCGCCGTAAATTCTTTTCCAAACTTCTTAGTTACATGCTCTACCTGTATCATGCTTTCGCTTCCTTCCTATGCATTCCGATCCGTTTCAATTTCTGTTATATCTTATCTTTTCTATGTTATCATCATACAAAAATTTTTTCTAAACCGCAACTCTGTTCCGGCCTTGAGTTTCCGCAAAATGTAATTAAAAAATAGTTATGTCTTCCCAGAGCACCA
>CAVFXS010000051.1:0-79425 GCA_963626805.1 Bacteroidales bacterium H4
CTGAAATTCTTTTAGAATTTTCAGGGTTGTCTTATTGTTTAATTATCAAGGTTCTGTATTGTTTTGCTTTGCGGTTTTCCGCGTCAGCAAGGACTATAATATCACTCACCCCATAGGTTGTCAACAACTTTTTTCAATTTTTTTCATTTTTTTATTTTTAATTTTCAATTCCTGATTTCACATATGTTTAGTTCCCGGTGAATCGACCCGGTCCCAGCAAATCAGAAGAGCAGCTTTGTCATATTCGTGATCGTGTTTAACAACAGATTATGATCGTACAGAAAACTCAGCACCGGGCTGTCGCAGATTCCGGAATATGCCCATAATCCAACAGCTGTATTTCCGATTGCCCCCAGCAAAACAAATACACTCCATACAATTGTCAATGCCTGCACCGCTCCCAGCAACAGGCCACCCGTTTTATCAATTCCATGAAATATCGGAATTTCCGTCATATCTCTTGAAATGTGCAGAAGTACTGCAGATATAATTATGATTCCCAGTTGAATCAGAATAAAAGATAGACTGTTGACTGCCACACATGCAAGATAATGTGCCAGATATGCCTGAAAGCTCCGTACCTGAAACGCAAGATAGGTTTCTATATTATTGTTATTTATAACCGCCATCTTCATTCCTTCCGGGAATGGCAGTTCTTCTATCATCTGCATCTGTGCAGTTTTGCCATCCTCCCGCAGAGGATCCAGCTGCAGCTTCTCCGTTACATATGCTTCTATCCTTTCGTCTATCTGTGTATGCCCCTGAATCCATTGCCCTACAACCGGAGTCGCATATGCGGCACCAGCCATAGACAGAATCATGGCCGCCGTAATCAGAAGGCTGCGAAACAACCCACGCCGGAATCCTCCCCACAGGCAGAGCCCTATTATTATGATCAGTATCATACCAAAGATATTCATTTCGTATTCTGCTCCTCTTCCTTGGTATATCGAAGCTTCACGATCTCATTGGAATTATCATACACGATAATATAACGGTTATTTACTCCGGTCGGCACAATATTGTTTACATTTCCTGTGAATTCATAGGAGAATTTCAGTTTTCCTGTAAAGTCATAAATTCTGGCTTCCGAATCTCCTACTATGATAATCTCCTTTTCGGTTGCATAAATATTCTTATATGACATATTCAGTTCCTTAGCAAACCTCTGGTTCCCGTTTGTGTCAAATACCCGGAGTCGGTAACGCACAGTTTCTGTTGTCTCCTGCCCTTCCTCCGTTGAACCTGTGTTCAGCTCCACAACTCCAATATACCGACTGTTATAAAAAATACTCTGTATTTCGCCCTGAAATTCCTTGATGACTGCTTTCTCACTTGGTTTTTCCTTCATGCTGTATACAATGAACTGGTTGTCACCGAATGCACATGCAGTATCATTATTCAAAAACTCCAACTTTGGAACAATCGTGTCGCCCAGATTATTAAAACCACCAACCAGACGATCTGTCTCATTCTGCCCCACATTCCCAAAATTATATGCTGCGATCGTGTTCTGTACCTTGATTCCCTGTATTGTAATATAACTGGTCATCAATTTCTGGCCATCCTCGGACAAGGCGATGTCCAACGGATATCCACTGTCCGCAATGGTTGTCCTCATTTCTGCAATGCTACCGCCATTTTTATCATAAATTTCAATAAAGTCCTCAGTCTCATTTTCCAGAATCACTGCAAATACGCCCTGCTTTGCAATATCCACTGTACAGATCTTATAAGGAGTTTCCGTCATACTCACTTTTCCGGAAGTATTGAATATATATACATTATTTCCGTTTAAATCTGCAACTGCAATATACTCTCCGGCTACTACAGCCTTTGGCTGCTTCATGTTATAGCTCTCCATCCAGACCGGATTACTTTCTTTATCCAGATAGCTGATTCCTTCCTTACTATATTTGATCAGACTGCCGTTATATGCAAGATATTCCATCTGCGTTGCGTTCGAGCTTTCTGCAGATGATATTACTTCATAGTCATTATAGTAGGTGATACGATTCATATAAATACCAGCTCCAACCACTATCAATATAATCACCAGCAGAAAAATAACCAGACCAATCGGACGACGTCTTTGCGGTGTTCCTTCCTCCTGCTCTACTGTATTAAATTTCAAAATCTTCCGTTCCATTTTTATTTCCGGTTCAGAGTTCGATGTTTTCTTCTGTCGTGCCATGTGATCCCTTCTCTATCGTTATATTTTAATATATGTTATCATATTTTAGAATGTCAGACTAGCCTTTTTATGGAATTGACGGAATTAAAATCTGCTGTCCGACATAGATCTCATCTCCGTTCTTCATTCCGTTTGCTTCCATGATGTTATCAACATAAAGAATCGAATTATACATCTGATAGCTGATAGAGGAGAGGGTATCTCCGTCCTGCACCGTATAATACTTCGGTGCCCCGTCTGCCACCACCGGTTTCGCCGCTTCCGTCGCCTGTGTGGAAGCTTCTGTCTCTGACTTCGCCTCACCGGATTCCGACGATGCATCCGAGGAGCTGTCTGCCTGTGTTGTATTCTCATCGGTTTCGGTAGACTCTGTCATATCTGTTTCCGAATCCAGAGGCTCCACATTGGCACCTACGGAGATTACATTTGTCATCGGAGTCTCTGTTGTATTCTCAGACATAATGTCAATCCGGTGAAATGCCGTTTCCAGATCCTTCAGCCGATCATAGCTATTGATAACCGTAATGCCCAGTGCCAGAAATGCTACGGTCAGAAGTGAACTTGCCACATATAAAAAGCTTACCGGTTTTTCCCGTTTCTCCTTCTGAGGCTCCAGCCTCTGTTCAAGACGACTCCTGTATTTCTGCAACAATTCCTGATCCCGCTGTGCCACATCGGTCTCAGCTTCTACCATATGATTCTTCTGGGTCATCATATAATTCTGCATTGCATCATTCCGGGTATAATATATGTAATATCCACTCTGTTTTTTTAATGCATTGTTTTCAAACAGATACCACGCTTCTTCCTCTTCCAGGGAATCAACCATGAACAGTGTTTTATCGCGTCCGGGGAAATTTTCCAGATGAATCTTCGTTATCTTGTCATTGATTTGCGTGGAAAAACCCATGCGGGATAAGAACCAGCCTACAACTTCCAGATCTGGGAAGAAAAGTTTCACATCATTATAGATTTTTGTCCACACCTCATTGGTAAACTCTATCTCATCAATGTCAAATTCCACATTCTGTGCTTCCAGTGCTCCGCTGATAAAGATAACGCCCTGATTTTCCACCTGCTTATATTCTCCAAGCAAAATTGCTCCTCTGGCATATGTATTGCTCGGCTTTGCCAGCTGATTCAGATACGTGATCACATAATCTTCCACATAAATCCTTCTTCCACTCCTTGGTGTCCCCACCTGCCGGATATTCTTCGGAAGCCGGATGCCCTTGATTTCCTCTCCCTGCTCTGTATTTTTACCATGATCGTAAATAACCTCTATCATTCTATTTCTCCCGCCTTTCCATAGCCCTCGTTCCTTGCTACCTGAATCATAGCACTGAGAAATCAGTTTCCTTATCAAATCCTGTCGTTCGATTGACAGTATTAAACGCAATTACTTTTAATTTGTGACATTATCCGGATGTTTCTTCCACAATATAGTACATTCCTTCTCCATATGACAAATCCTTTCATGTCTAAATTTTACCGAATTGTCTATACTTAAATATAACCTGCGGTTCGAATCCTTTTCCGGTTCACTGCAAATCTGAAATAAATAAGGGTATAACTATGAGAAAGACAATTTATTTTAATGCCTCGGAACAATATGCCTATGAAGCACTCGGCAGAGAATTATATACGATCCTGGAACGCACGCGAAAAGAAACACAGCCGGTTATTATCCTGTGTATCGGAACGGACCGGGTGACCGGTGATGCTTTAGGTCCTCTGGTCGGTCATCAGCTCTGTACGTCTGCAAATAATTTTATTATTTATGGGAATCTGGATCATCCGGTTCATGCCATTAATCTGGCTGAAACTATGGAACGTATCTATCAGAAATATGAAGATCCATATGTGATTGCCATCGATGCATCTCTCGGAACAAAGGAGCATATCGGCTATGTGACTTTACGGCAGGGTCCATTAAAGCCCGGTCAGGGAATTGCAAAAAATCTCCCGGAGATAGGAGATATTTCCATCACCGGGATTGTAAATCTTTCCGGCAGACCGGGTGCATTTCTTCTTCAGAATACCCGGCTCTGCACCGTTATGAAATTAGTCGATTGTATTACTCTGGGAATCAACCACGCCGAGGATTACTTTCCTCCTCTGGAAGAGATTCCTGATTACGGTGTGGCGTCTCTCCCTTATAGATTGCAATTCCCTCCGAAATCGTGTCAATCTGTTCCGTCTGCATAATATTAATAATGTCATTTAAGGTTTCTTCTTTGCATATATTCTTCCCAAAATACTTCGCATAACTGTCTGCAATCTTCAGAGAAGCCGCCTTGAGACTTGCTTCTGTTTGTCCCTGTTCCTCTCCAGTTGCTTCACACTGCTGCTTCAGTTCTTCCACCTTGCCCTGACGTCTGCCATTAATTTCATCCGTAATCACCTGCTTCGTCTGCTGTTCAAACTCCGTCAACGCATTCTGCTTCTGCTGTGCCACCGCATCCAGTTCTCCCTGCAGCTTCTCAATCCGGACATCAAACTCACCCAGTTCATACTGGCTCTCATCTTTATCCTTATTGATTGCATTCTTGATTGCCTGTATATTCTTATCATTCGCAACCATCTGATTCCGGATCTTTCTTCCCTCTGCAATCACATCTCTGTGACGAACCTTCGTCAGATTAAATACAAGGAAATATATTCCGAGCACAATCAGCAAGGACAGTGCAACTACGATTGCCATAAAGTATGGTGCTTCCGCAAACTTCTTGCCTGCAAAGATAACACCGCTGAACAGACGATAGGAGCCGTATGGAATACCTGCCAGTCCGATCAGAATGAATATGATCAACACCAGAATCTCCTTAAATCCTTTTGGCATAAACAAAATATAATATAGTTCCGACTGGCAGAAAGATGGCACATGATTCTTTTTAAATAAGGTTGCCAGCTCCGTCTTCAGCTGTCTGGTGTGTTCCTTCACATCTGCAGTCTCTTCATTCACCCGCTGCCCTACACGCTCCTGCTTCTCCTTGCTCTTCTCATCCTGTGCCTTCTTGATCTTCTTGCGCCCGGCATCCAGCTGGTCATCATAGGTCTTCTCAATTTCATTCTTTCGTTTCTTGATCGTAGTCATAATTTCATCATGAATCGACTTCTCTTCCTGTGAGACTGCCTTTCGTAATTTGTCCTGCTTATCATTTAACTGCTTCAGATGCTGCTCCAGCTGATTACACTGTACCACTTCATCCCGGATCTGAATCAGATAATCTACATTCTGATTAAAAATATTCTCAGTATCCATCCCTTTACCTCCTGTCTTTCGATATTTTCATTTTAACAAAGCTGCAGATAATTAACAACCGTTTCTTCTATTATCAGACTTTTTTTGAAGAAATATGTTATAAAAACTTCATATTTTTCTTGTTTTTACATTGTGTAATACCCTGACTTTCGTTATAATTACAAGTATAAGGTTGATTTTAATGAGATTTTTATCTATATAATTGGGAGGGTTTGCACATGAATATTTTATTTTTTCTAATTCCTAAGAGCGAAATTATTTATATCGAAGCAGATACGACTGTTCAAAAGGCTTTGATGAAGATTCAGTCCCATTTCTATACTGCAATTCCGATCATTTCTGAGACAGGTGAGTATATCGGAACGATTACCGAAGGAGATTTCCTGCGTTACTGCGAGGCAAATATTGAGGAAGGACCTAATGTGAACCTGAATGAGAATGTGCTGATGGTACCTCGTGCCGTCAGCTACGATCCGGTGTCCATTAATGCAGACATGGAGGATCTGATCTCCACCATGACCAATCAGAATTTCGTTCCGGTCGTAGATGACAGCAAGAAGTTTATCGGTATTATTACCAGAAAAGATGTTATCCAGTATATTTATAACAAATTAAAATCAAACAATCTGGCATAGGCGGTTATTTTTCATCCACCACCTGAAAAATATAAAATTTCAGATAATACGAATCGTCCGCTGCCCAGAGGATCGGATGATCCGGTGCCTGCGTACGGAATTCTACCTGTCTTAACCGCTTATGCACATTCCGTGCGGCCTGTCCGATGGTCTGTGTAAATAGCTCATAATCCATGAAATGAGAGCAGGAACAGGTCGCCAGATAACCGCCATCCCGAATCAGTTTCATTGCTCGCAGATTAATCTCCCGATATCCCTTGACCGCATTCTTGATGGAATTGCGGGATTTCGTGAATGCCGGTGGGTCTAAGATTACCACATCAAATGTTTCTCCCTGCCGCTCCAGCTCCGGCAACAGTTCAAATACATCTGCGCATTGGAACCGGACTCTGTTTTCCAGATGGTTTAATCTCGCATTTTCCTCTGCCTGTGCAATTCCGAGCTCGGAGGCATCCACACCCAACACACTGGCTGCTCCTGCCATTCCCGCATTCAACGCAAAGGAACCCGTATGTGTAAAGCAATCCAACACCTTTGCATTCGGGCAGATCTTCCAGATGGATTTCCGGTTATTCTTCTGATCCAGGAAAAAGCCTGTCTTCTGCCCTTCCTTTACGTCTACCATATAATGAACTTCGTTTTCAACGATTTCCACCTTGGTATCAAACGGATCTCCAATGAATCCCTTAATACGCTCCATGCCTTCCTGTTCCCGGACCTTGGCATCGCTCCGCTCATAGACTCCACGAATCCGGATTTCATCCTGCGCCATAAGCTCCTTCAGGGTATCAATGATCAATAATTTAAACCGGTCAATGCCAAGTGCCAGAGACTGAACAACCAGCACATCCGAGAACTTGTCTACCACAATTCCCGGAAGGAAATCCGCCTCGCCGAAAATCACTCTGCAGCTACCGGTATCGATTACCTGCTTCCGGTATTCCCATGCATTCTTCACCCGCATACGGATAAATGCTTCATCGATCTCTGCATCCTTATCCCGTGTCATCATCCGAACCATCAGTTTGGATTTCCGGTTAATATAGCCTCTTCCCATCGGATATCCGTCAAAATCATGTACGATTACAATGTCGCCATCCTGAAAATCACCCATGATGCTCTCAACTTCATTATCGTAGATCCATGGTCCGCCGGCTTTCAGACTACGGCCCTCACCCTTTTTCAATGTTACGATTGCCTGACTCATGCTCGCTCCTCCTGTTTGTTTCCTTCCTATCTCTGTTTATCTTCCTATTTCTGGTTCCTTCTTGTTTCTGTTTACCTTCCAGTTTCTATTTCCTTCTTGTCTCTGTCTATCTTCTCTGTTATTGTTTATCTTCTTGTTTTTGTTTCTTCCCTGTTTCTATATTCCTATGTTACTCCTGCCGGATCATTATTTTCGATTCGACCCGTTACTGCTTTCTATTTATTGTTGCCTGTTTTCGATTTTATCTGTCATATTCACTATTCCTCTTGCAGTTTCCCGGATTTCTCCAGCTCCTTACTTACCTTCCGGATGCAGAGAATACAGGTTGGAATAATATAAATGCATGCAGATACCCATGCCGTCTGATCAGAAAAACAGATTGCAGTGTAGCCAAAGGTCCCGACAAATCCCAGACTCACAACACTTCTCGCAATCATTTCCGTTACACCGGAGAATATCGCACGTCCGGAATAGCCCAGTCCCTGCGTACTCATACGGCACACATTCAGAATACCCAGACTCCAGAAGAAATACCCCATGCACCGAAGGTATTTCTGTGCCGCATCCAGAACCAGAACCTCTTCCGGCTTAATGAAGATCATTGCCATTGCCCGTCCGGCAAAAATCATGATCAGGCCTGCCAGAAGTCCATAGCCGACTCCGACCGCAACCCCCTGTAGAATCCCCTGTTTAATCCGCTTCGGTTTCCCGGCGCCCAGATTCTGTCCGCAGAATACAGACACTGCGGTAGCCAGCGCATCAAACGGGCACATCAGGAACTGCTTTAATCTGGCTGCCGCCGTAAAGCCTGACACATACACACTGCCAAGTCCGTTATTGGCGGACTGCATCACCATACTTCCGATTGCCGTGATCGAATACTGCAGTCCCATCGGTACACCCATAATCAACATAGTACGGATTGCATTTCCTTTTCCGACGCAATCTTCTCTCCGCAGTTGAAGTGTGTCCACCTTTTTCCAAATGTAGATCAGACACAGACCTCCGCTGACTGCCTGTGCAGTTATCGTTGCAATTGCCGCTCCGGCACAACCCCAATGCAGCACCAGAATACAGAAAAAGTCCAGCCCGATATTTAAGATCGCAGAAATTGCCAGAAATACGAATGGTGTCCGACTGTCTCCGACTGCCCGCAAAATACTGGACAGATAATTATATAACAGTGTAAACGGTATTCCTAAGAAGATTACCAGCAGATAGCGATATGCATCCTGATAAATATTATCCGGTGTCGACAGGAGATGCAGGATCTGCGGGCATAGCAACGCACAAAGGACAGTCAGAATAACTGCGAAGCCGCCGGTCAGCAGGAACCCATGATAGACATAATTCCGCATTTCCTTCATGTTACCGGCTCCAAAGCTCTTGGATACCGGCACACCAAATCCGCAGCTGATTCCTATACAAAAGCCCAGCACCAGAAACTGTACACTGCTGGATGCGCCGACACCTGCCAGTGCATCCGATCCCAGCGTCTGTCCCACGATTGCCGCATCAATAATGTTATACGTCTGCTGCAAAAGATTTCCCAGCAGCAAAGGGATTGCAAACTGTATAATTAGTCCAAACGATTTCCCCTCCGTCATATTCTTCGTCATTGACATCAACCTTCTTTTTCATATTTATCATTTTTTATTTCACAGCTTAATCTCTATCTTCATTGCTTTTATTTCTTCCGTCTGACCGGCAAACCTATCAATCAACCAGATTGGTGATCCAGACTCCCTTCTTTACCAGAATATAACCCACAATTACCTTGATCATATCCAGACTCTGCACGATTGCATACACACCAAGAATCGGAAGCTGTGTATAGGCAGACAGTATGAATGCCAGCGGCACCGGGATCACCCAGGTAAATATGCTGTCAAACAAAAATGTAATCACTGTCTTTCCTCCTGACCGCAACGTAAAATAAAGCACATTTAAAAATCCCTGCAATGGAAAAAAGAGTGACGTTATCACAATAAACCATCGTCCCAGATTCTTAACCTCCGGTGTAGTATCATATAATGCCGGGAATCCCCTGGAACATAATACCAGTATACCGGTCAGGAGCAGACACATAGCACCGGTAAACCACATCAGTTTCGTGGAATTCTTCTTAGCTTCTTCAAACTTCGATGCTCCCAGATACTGTCCGATCAGAATGCCGACCGCATTTCCCATCGCTACAAATATCACATTCAGCAGATTACAGATGGCATTGGAGATATTCAGTCCCGCTACTACCTGCAGACCTCGGATGGAATAGCACTGCGTTAACACTGCAATTCCGCCGGCCCATAAAAACTCATTTAAAAAGATCGGAATTCCCTTCCGGATCACAATCCCCATTTCATGCATCGGAAGCTTCATCGTCCGGTAAATCTCTTTTAAGAATGTATGCTTCTCCCGTTTTGCATGAGACCACACGATCACAACTGTCATTTCTACTACCCTGGCAAGTACCGTAGCGATCGCCGCACCTCGGACGCCCAGCCGTGGGAACCCGAACTTTCCATATATCAGGAAATAATTAAATACCACATCCACCACTACCGATGCCACACCGGCGATCATTGGTTTCATACTCTCACCGGTTTCCCGCAGGCTGCTGGCATATACCTGTGTAATAGAAAACGGAATCAGGCCAAGCAGCATAACGTGAAGATACTGCAGGCTATATTCCAGTGTTGCCCCGGCATCAATATCCGCAGATGTTCCATGCAGATATAGACTAACCAACTGACTGCCGCCAAAGAAAAATACCGCAATCCCTGCCAGCGTACACAAAATACAGATCCAGAGCTTTAATCGGAAAATATCCTGAAATCCCTTCGTATTCCCTTGTCCGTAATACTGTGCTCCATAAATCCCCGGTCCCGATATTCCACCGAAAATAGCCAGATTAAACACAAAAATCAGCTGTCCCGCAATGGAAACAGCCGTCATACTCTCTGTTCCCAGCCGTCCGACCATCAGGTTATCGACCAGACTTACCGCATTAGTAATTCCATTCTGAACCATCATCGGAACCGCCAGGAGCAGTGCCTTCTTATAAATCACATTCTTATTATTCATTTTCTCACCTGCAACAATTCTACAGTCATTCTTGTTCCGGATAATCATAATCCAAACTGTACAAATCGTCAATCTATTTCATTATATTCCTGAAATGCTGCATAATACTGGGCCGTTACCTCCCCATACTTCTGTGCCCAACTGTTCGTGCCATTGTACCGTGCCATGACCTGTCTGGTCTCATCCTCTGTCAATGGTGTGCTGACCTGCTGGTCATCCATGATCTTTGCCAGAACCATTGCCTCTGTATCGATACAACAGGCATCATCCTGCAAACCCATCCAAAACTGCTCTAAGGTAGCAATATCTGACGGATCGTATTCCGTACCATATTTCCAGTTATATGCCTCGATTGCAGTTTTTGCATAAATCTGTGCAATTCCGGTCGAAGAATCCTGCTTATGTATTACCCGAAACAGGGATAACTCTCCTGCCATCCTACTTCCACTTTCTGTCTGCCTGTCTTCTTCCGCATAAGTCAGGGATACCCATGCATCCGCCACCGGATCCTCTATCCCATAGAAACGAATCTCCTGGAACAGGACTGCCTGAATCATGGCCTTCTCTACTCCGTATTTCTGAGCTGCCGCCGTAATCTCCGCATCATGTTGCAATACAAGGTTCAACGCATCCTCCGTAGAATAACAGGGTGCCGTTTTAATCATCTGTCCCAGATTGATATATCCTTCTACTGCCTTCTCTAGCTTAATCTGTAGCTGTTCCTCCGCGGTCTGCGACTCACAACCATTCACTTCAATTACAATCATGCTCTGGGATTTCTTCCAGTATGTATCATAGTGATTCTGCAAAAAGGAAATTAATCCAAGCGCCAGAATCAAGCTACACACAACCCATATTCGAAAACCCATATTCTGTTTTTTCTTTCCGTTATGCGTTCTGTTCAACCGGTTCCACTCTCCTCAAATCCCTGCATTGCTTCTTATACTATTATTCATGTATCGTTTTGTTTGTTCATTTAAATTAACAGATATCTACATAATAGATACAACGATCCGGCATCAAAACGGCATCATGTTTTATAATAAATTCTGTCTGTCATCCTTGATTTCCAGATATCGTACTTAGATTATCTTTTAAATGAAGAAAACGAAGAGAGTCTTCCAGACCGCAGAGATCAGCAGAAAAATGAAAATACACCAATGCCTGCCGTGAAAATAGAAAGTATAATATCCAATGTTAACTGTGCAACAAAACCGCAGCTGCTTAATATAATTCCCC
Organism: Bacteroidales bacterium H4; assembly: GCA_963626805.1. GTDB lineage: Bacteria > Bacillota > Clostridia > Lachnospirales > Lachnospiraceae > CAG-632. Next base: position 11,625 of record CAVFXS010000051.1, read on the forward strand.
AGACGCCACAGCTTTTATTGGTCGGGGTTGGTTTCTGATTGATTCCGACAATTCCCAGAATCAATCCGGTTAAACTGACCAGATACAACGGATCCACGAAAAAACTCGCAATTCCGAGTACCAGCGCTGCCGTACAAAGACCACTCTTCTGCGAAATCGGTGCATTATAATAATTATTATCCATATCTGCTCTCCTTTATCAATTGTAATATAGTGTTTATATATTACCACATAATCTTTTTATATTCTATGCTTTTTCGACTTGCTATTATATATATATATATAATAGCAAGTGAAGCAAAGATAAAATGAGGAGGTTAATTATGAAAAGTTTTCTAGAAAAGGTTATTGACGATGATCCTAAAACTGTAGAAAAATTTCAGAAAGCACTAGAAAAAAACGGCATTTCCGGAACTGCTTACGAGACATTCCGCACGGAGGTCCGAGCAGGCAATGCAGCAGAATTTAAGAATCTTTCGATAATTGTCACGGATTCCTATATCTGCAACTACAATCCCTTAGTCATAAGCTTTAACCTGATACCGATTTCTTCTGTTACAAGACTTTACAGAACCAACATCCGACCTGACGGTTATTCCTTTGAATGGTTCTGGCTGAAGATTGAAATGTCTAACGGTACCTACGATCTCTTGTCATCACAGATGCGGAATTCAGCAAATTCACCAAAGATACTTGACGTTTATAATGACGTAATTGCAGATGTTATGCGGAGAAAGGAAGGTATTGCCTTATGATGTATGTTTATGGAACAAGAAAGAAAATCAAAAAGATACGTGATCTTGGACAAATGACGTGCACCAATTGTGGTCACTCCATTAATGCAGTCCTTGCAAAGGAAGTGGGTTATTGCCATTTTTGCTATATCCCTGTGTTCCCATATCTTATGGGGTATAAAATCATACTCTGTCCGAATTGTGGAATCATGCGAAAGCTCGACAATGAAGAGTTCCAATCACTGCAGGAAGACCAACACAAACCATCGGTCTAGTCCGGTGTTGCGATACATAAGGAGGGGCTATAATGCAAGCCCCTCTTTATATCAATTTCAGCACTGATTTGACCGATCATTTAAGTTCTGTTAAATTATTATTTGTTTTTTACAAAACAATCTTCTTCTTTAAGACCCGAATTACTAAGTGTAATAACACTCCACAATAAGAATATTTCTGCAAACAAGTGTGCAAATTCTGCAATCCAGTGGTATATCGGACTGCCGTCCGATGCCGAGCCTACAAAGCAGTTAGCAAGCATTCCTGCATACGATAATACCATCAGTATAATAGTCTTTTTACACTTAATCTTAACAGCTATTATACCGAGCATAACATAAAAGTATGTCATTGAAACAAACGTAAGCAGCAGAAATGGCATCTTTGTTGTGATTGTCGGAATGGCAACTGCATTAAGAGCAGTTGCACCAGTTCCTGATTTTTTATTGTCCTTAAGCATTTTAGTAAATGCTATACACATAAATATGAAACCTATTGATTGCATTGGGAAAAAGCATTCTGATAACATCGTATAATCACATAGACCAAATGCATATAAGAATTTCCAAAGCAGCTTACATATTGCTCCGGCAAACAATATCAACGCTCCACCTGAAAAAAGAGCATATACCTTATTCGTCATCTTGTTATACAAACTATCCATAAGCTTAAAGTTGGCAATCAAAAAGAGTACCACCGGGATCACATCAAAAATGGCCATCGGAATCGAAATTTTATTCATATTTATTTTCCACCTCTTTCTCTTTCATAATCATGTCGCTGGTCACATTTGTGCTGAATCTTTTTTGTTCTCTGATATTTTATTACGGTTCTCTGATCAGACTGATATTTCGTATGGTCTTTCGGACAGTTTCAACCGCATCAAAAAATCCACGGTACTCTTCTGGAGTCCATTTTTCCCGAATTCTCTGCTGCACACCCATTGGACCCACTACGCTTGGCACACTCAAGGCAACCTCGCGGCATCCGTGCTCGCCCATTAAAACAGAACTAACAGAGCAGATCGTTGGCCGCTGATTCACGATTGCATCAGCAAGCTGACAAACGCATGTAGCAATTCCATAATGGGTCCGTCCTTTCGCCGCAATAATTTGAGTCCCCATCATTTTCGTTTTTTCTGCAATCTCATTCCTCATCTTGTCTGTCCATTCAAGACCGGCTTCCTCACAGTATTTCGCAATCGGAATACCACCAACGGTCACACGACTCCAAAGTGGAATCTGATTGTCCCCATGCTCACCAATCACATAACCATTAACAACACCGGTACTAAGCCCAACATAGTCTGCCACACTTCTCACAAAGCGAGAGGAATCCAGCATACAGCCAGAGCCAAAGACCATTCCATTTGGCAGTCCCATCCATTCCGTTGCTTTAAAGGTCAACACATCAACGGGATTTGAAATAATCAAAAGAATCCCCCTTGTGTAATACTTCCGAATACCCTCGACAACTGTTTTCATAATCTTGGCATTTTCATTTGCCAGATCCAACCGGGTCTCTCCGGGCTTTCTACCACGTCCTGCTGTGATGATAATCAAATCACAGTCTTCGCAGTCGCTGTAATCTCCGGCATAAAGATCAGCTGTACCCATATTCGGAAGACCATGGCGAATGTCTTTCGCCTCTCCATCTGTCTTTTCATGGTTGACATCTATCAGCACAATCTCTCTCGCAACGTCCTTCAGTGCCAGAGCATATGCGATTGACGCACCGACATAGCCTGCACCAATAATCGATACTTTTCGATTTCCAGGTGTATATCCCATTCGTTTTTGCATTTTACCTCACCTTTATCAGCAATACCCGCTATCCCTCTATGACCAGATCATTCGATGCTTAGTACTTTGTTCTTTCGTTATAATGATAAATATCGATGCTTTGAACGAAGACCTTTCATTGCTGACTATTCTCCCAAACTTAAAACTACATTTATTAACTTCGATTATGCCATATTCCTCTTACTTTTTCAAGGAATTTAAATCCTTCCTGTATTTACACTCATTTCTTCCTATTGTATACTTTAATAAGCGTTTAAGTTCATTTAAGGTTTCTGTGTTATTTTATAAGCTAAGATACCAATAAGCTATGACACTGAGCTTTCGGATATAAACCATACGTTCAATAGGATTGTCAGGAGGGATGTTTCATGCGACTGTTACTTGCCGAAGATGAAAAAGAATTATCAGCAGCCTTAACTGCTATCTTTAAACACAACAACTACTCTGTGGATGCCGTCTACAACGGTCAGGATGCTCTGGATTATCTGGAATGCGGCAACTATGATGCGGCTATTTTAGATATTATGATGCCGAAAATGGATGGTCTGACCGTTCTGAAAAAGGTGCGGGCTGCCGGTAATGCCGTTCCGATCATTATGCTGACTGCCGTCGGCGGGATTGATAACAAGGTTACCGGTCTGGATCTGGGTGCGGACGATTATCTGACCAAGCCCTTCTCCACCAAGGAGCTACTTGCCAGAGTCCGGGCGATCACCCGTCGCAAGGAGGATATGAGTCATTCAATCCTCACCTTCGGAGATTTATCCTTAAATCGTGCCACCTATGAATTATCCTGCGGTGAAAACCATATCCGGTTATCCAACAAGGACTTTCAGATGATGGAAATGCTTCTCATATCCCCCGGTCAGATCATCTCTACGGAACAGTTTATGGACAAAATCTGGGGATATGACAGCAATACCGAGTTGAATGTTGTCTGGGTATATATCTCCAATCTCCGAAAAAAGCTGACACAGCTGCATTCAACCGTAACCATTAAAGCTACACGTAATCTGGGGTATTCTGTGGAGGTCGCACATGCTTAAGAAATTAAAAGGTAAGTTCATCCGGGTATCCATGCTTACAGTCACTCTGGTTCTGCTGCTCATCATGGGTACCATCAATATCACAAATTATGAAAGCACAAAGCAGAGTGCAGAACAGCTTTTAAACATTCTGGCCGACAATGAGGGTGTTTTTCCACAACCGGAGAAGCCGACATACAACCATCCATCGAATGACAATCATCCGCTGACAGCCGATGTCCCTCCGCATAGGGAGGATACCTTTTCCCCGGAGGCACCCTTTAACACCAGATATTTCACCGTAACCCTTGCTACCTCAGGTACTACCACCACCATTGCGGATACCAATGTCACCAACATTGCGGCTATCTCTTCCGAGACCGCCGGTTCCTATGCTGAGGAATTATTCGCCAGGGGAAGGGTCTCCGGATATGTAGGCAATTACCGTTACCGTCAGGTCACCTGCTCCAATGGTGATTCTATGTATATCTTTCTTGACTGTGAGCGGGAGCTGCAATCCTTTCACAGCTTTCTGACCGCCAGCCTGCTGATCAGCCTTGCCGGTCTGCTTCTGATCTTTATTCTGCTTTTGATCTTCTCCGGCATTGCCGTTCATCCGATCGTCGAAAGCTATGAGAAACAGAAGCGCTTCATCACGGATGCCAGCCATGAGATCAAAACTCCGCTGGCTATCATTGATGCCAATACCGATGTCATTGAGATGGAGCACGGAGAAAGCTCCTGGACCGCCAGCACGAAAAAACAGGTAGAACGTCTGACCTCGCTGACCGAAAAGCTGGTTCTGCTTTCCAAGATGGATGAGGCACAGCCGCGGATAGAAATGCAGCCTGTCCCGGTATCCGATCTGCTGACCGATACTCTAGATTCCTTTGAGGCTGTCTGTGCGACCAGAAATATTACCCTGACCGCATCCATTGAACCGTCTGTCACTATTAACGGAAATGCGGATACCCTGCAACAGGCATTTACGATGCTGATCGACAATGCTGTAAAATATTCGGATGGTTCCATCTCCATTACCCTGCAGAAGCGTGGCCGGATTGCCCAGCTGACCTTCGCCAATTCGGTCGCCGAGATCAAACCCGGCCGTCACAATGAGCTGTTTGAACGCTTCTATCGGCCGGACACCTCCCGAAATACACAGACCGGAGGATTTGGTATTGGGTTATCCACAGTCAAGGCGATTGTAGAAGCTCATAAGGGGAAAGTCTCCGCCAGAGCTGCCGATGCACATTCCATTCAGTTCGTATTGATTCTCCCTCTGTAATGCAAAACACATAAAATTAACAATTACTTTAAGCTTAAATTAAGGTTCCCTTGCTATCATCTAGGAAAGAAAAGCAAAGGAGCCTTATTTTATGGATATTCAAACCGTATTCAAACGTTATGAAATCAAATATTTCCTGACCCAGATACAGATGCAGGAACTGAAACATCAGATGGAGCCTTATATGTGTGCAGACGCTCATGGAAAATCGACGATTTTAAATCTTTACTTTGATACCCCGAACGACATGCTGATCCGCCACTCTCTGGAGAAGCCGGTATATAAAGAAAAGCTTCGCCTCCGGAGCTATCAGATACCTCAGACAGAGACTCCGGTATTTTTGGAAATCAAGAAAAAGTATGAGGGCGTTGTTTACAAACGGCGCATCAGCAGCTCCTACCGGCAGATGACCGATTACTTAGAACATGGCATTCCATTTTCCGACAGCCAGATCATGCATGAGATCAATTATTTCATGAGCTATTATCCGGAGCTTACGCCCCATGTCTTCCTCTCCTATGACCGGGAAGCTTTTTATGGGAAAACAGATGCAAACTTCCGGATCACCTTTGACCGGAACATTCTCTGGCGGACCGATCACCTCACTCTGGATGCCGGAGTCTTCGGTACTCCTCTGCTTCCGGAAGACACTGTCCTTCTGGAGATAAAAACTGCCGGCGGAATACCTCTATGGCTGACACATTTTCTGAGGAATGAGCAGCTGCAGAAATGCTCCTTTTCCAAATACGGAACGGCTTATATCCAAAGCCTTAAGAATCACTCACAACCACTTTTTACTGATATGGAGGTAGCAATATGAATATTACATGTTTTAATTCAATCTTTGACTCAACCGCAACAACCCTGTCTTTGACGGATTTTCTGATCTGTCTTTTCGTTTCGCTGGGAATCGGCTTCTTTCTCGCTGCCGTCTACTCTTTCCGGACCAGATATACACAGAGCTTTTTCGGGACTATGGTTCTGCTGCCCGCTATCGTCTGCGTCGTGATCATGCTGGTAAACGGCAATGTCGGTGCCGGTGTCGCAGTTGCCGGAGCCTTCAGTCTGGTACGTTTCCGATCTGTTCCGGGCACTGCAAAAGAGATCGGTGCCATCTTTCTGGCAATGGGGGCCGGGCTGCTGACCGGAATGGGTTATATCGGTTATGCACTGCTCTTTTCAGCAATCATGGGCATCATCACATTACTGCTGAACCTCCTCGGAATCGGTTCTCACAGTAAGTCCGAAGGGTTGACCCTGCGGATCACGATCCCCGAGGATTTAAACTATACAGACGCATTTCAGGATCTGTTTGACCTTTATACGACCCGTTCTTCCTTAACTGCAGTGAAAACAACCAACATGGGAAGCATGTTTCGGCTGACTTATACGGTTTCTATGAAAAAGAATGCTGATCAGAAGGAATTTCTCGATGCACTCCGTTGCCGGAACGGAAATCTGGAAATCAGTCTGCTCAATGACAACACTGCCGTTACAGAATTATAGGTATCTCCCCTTTCAACCACTTACTCAGACAGGAGGTTTTTCTATGAGAAAACATTATTTAAATCATCATACGTTTCTTGCACTTGGAGTATCCGGTCTTCTGATTCTGACATCTCTGACCGGATGCAGCACCTCTGCAACTACCGCCTCTGCATCCTCTTCGGACGCATCTGTCACGACAGAGTCCGATACTTCGGCTTCCACTATCACCTTCACCAGATCAGAAATGTTTACAGATCGTGACCAGGATGCTTCCTACGATACTGCCAGTTCCACCACAATCCAGTTCACAGATGATGCCATCACCTGCGATAACGATCAGGTCTCCATCTCGGATTCCACCGTTACCATCTCGTCCGGCGGTACCTATATCCTGAGCGGATCCTCTGCACAGGCCCAGATCATCATTGATACACCGGATGATGACAAGGTACAGCTGGTTCTTTCGGATCTGACACTCAGCTGTGAAACCAGTGCCCCGATCTATGTCAGAAATGCCGATAAGGTATTTATCACCCTGGCTGACGGTTCCGATAACTCCCTTTCCACCACCGGTGAATTTGTACAGATCGATGATAACAACATTGATGCGGTTATCTTTTCCAAGGAGGATCTGACGCTTAACGGAACCGGTAGTCTCACCATTACGTCTGCTTACGGTCACGGAATCGTTTCCAAGGATGACCTGGTCGTTACCGGTGGTAGTTACACTATGACTTGTGCCAGACATGGCCTGTCCGGAAAAGACAGTGTCCGGATCCTGGATGGTACCTTTGACCTGACTACAACCAAGGATGGAATTCATGCGTCAAATGATGATGACGAGACCCTCGGATATATCTACATTGCCGGTGGTGACTTTACCATCTGCTCACAGGATGACGGCATGCACGCCGATTCCGCTCTCTACATTGAGGATGGCACCATCGATATCATCGAAAGCTATGAAGGACTGGAGGGACAGACCATTACGATTCTGGATGGCACGATCTCTATCGTTTCATCCGATGACGGTATCAATGCCTCCAGCGGCTCCTCTGCTTCCTCCGGTAATGAGCCTCAGAAACCGGATGGCAATCGGGACACCGATACCCCTCCGGAGAAGCGGGAATTTCCGGACGGACAACAATCATCCGATACGACCTCTTCAGAGGACGGACAACAGCCGTCTGACATGACACCCCCGGAAGACGGACAACAACCGTCTGATATGACACCTCCGGAAGATGGACAACAGCCGTCTGATATGACACCTCCGGAAGATGGACAACAGCCGTCTGATATGACACCTCCGGAAGATGGACAACAGCCGTCTGATATGACACCTCCGGAAGATGGACAACAGCCGTCTGATATGACACCTCCGGAAGATGGACAACAGCCGTCTGATATGACACCTCCGGGCGGCTTCAGTGGCAATGGTGGCTTCGATATGGATGCGGATGAATCCTGCAGTCTCACGATTTCCGGCGGTGACATCTCCATTGATGCCGGCGGTGACGGAATCGATTCCAACGGTTACTTCTATATGACCGGTGGAAATGTATTCGTGGCCGGCCCGGAAAGCAATGGTGACAGTGCTTTGGATTACGGTATCTCTGCGAGCATATCCGGCGGCACCTTCCTGGCAACCGGTTACTCCGGCATGGCACAATCATTTTCCGATGATTCTGAGCAATGCTCCTATATGGTAAAGCTCGATACTATGGTTGAGGCTGATTCGTCTACTCTGACACTGACCGATGCAGAAGGTATGGTCTTGCTGTCGCATACGACTAACAAATCCTACAACTGTGTGATCGTCAGTTGTCCGGAGCTGACTAGTGGGGCTACTTATACACTGACCACCGGAAGCAGCAGTCAGGAGATCACCCCATAACAGCTTCCACAACACCTCAAACCACCTTACTACTCCCGGTATTTTAAATATTCCAGAAACTTTGCAGTCACCGGTGACATCTGCCTGTCATCCCTGACTGCAAATCCAATCTCCCTGTAATACGGTTTCTCCAGACTCCGCACCTCGATCCTGTAGGATAGCTTCTGCAATATCATCTGCGGAAGGATACCGATACCAAGTCCTTTTTCCACCATCGCCATAATGGCATAATCCTCCCATGTAGTAAACCGGATCTGCGGATGCACCTGATAACGCTCCAGCAGATCCGTTACCTCCGTTCTGCCACCATGCTCCAGAAGCATAAACGGTTGTCCCTCCAGATCCTGAATCCGCACCCTCTTCTTCCGTGCAAGCGGATGCTCCTCCGGCAGAACCACCAGATACTCATCCTGCTTCAGGGCGATCGTATTCAGCCCTGTCCTAACCGGAAGCCGCAAGAATCCACAGTCCACACGCCCTTCCAGGATCCAGTTTTCTACTTCCTCATAATCTCCCATCAGCAGTTCGTATTCAATTCCCGGATAATCCTTCTGAAACTCTGCAATGATATTCGGAAGCCAGTGAATCGCCACACTTGCAAACGTTCCGATCCGGATCCTTCCTGTTTCCAGCCCATTCATGGCATCTACCTGTGCTTCCAGCTTCCGGTAGTCATCAATCAATCGCCTCGCATACGGCAGCACCTGTTCGCCGGAGGATGTCACCTGCACACCGTTCCGGTCCCGTTCCAGCAGCGTCATTCCCCATTCCTTTTCGAGATCTGCAATCATCTTACTGACAGAGGACTGTGCATAATTCAGCTCTGTCGCCGCTTTGGTAAAGCTTCCGGTCTCCACCGTTTTAATAAATGCCATGTATTTTAATAAATTATTGTCCATATCCATTCCTTTTTTCGATTTATCTCATCAATTATATTCGTTTTTCTTATTTTATGATATGCGGTATAGTTTTTCAAGAATAAATGAAGAAAGGATCTTACCCTTATGAATACAAAAAAACGTTCTATCGATATGCTTCACGGATCTCTGGGATCCGGACTGATAGTATTTGCACTGCCGATTGCATTCAGCAGTATGCTGCAGCAGCTGTTCAATGCCGCCGATACGGCGGTCGTTGGTTATTTCGCAGATTCCAACGCTCTAGCGGCTGTCGGTACCAATGGTGAGATCGTTGCCCTGCTCGTCACGCTGTCTGCCGGCCTGTCCGTGGGTGCAAATGTATTACTTGCCAGATGTATCGGCGAAAATCAGCTATCCAATATCCGGGACATCATTCATACCGCAATCTCCCTTTCGCTGATTGCCGGGCTTCTGATTGCCGGCGGCGGGCAGCTTCTGGTGCGTCCGGTCCTGCTTCTTATCAAAACTCCGCCGGAGGTTCTGAATGCGGCTATCCTGTATCTCCGTATCTACCTTGCAGGATTGCCGATGCTCCTGCTCTATGACTTTGGTTCCGCGATCCTCCGTTCCAGAGGCGACAGCCGCAGTCCATTCCTTGCCCTGATGATTTCCGGCATGATCAATGTGCTGCTCAATCTGTTCTTTGTCATTGTCTGTCATCTGGATGTTGTCGGAGTCGCCATTGCAACGGATCTGGCTACAGCCTGCTCTGCCGCCATCGTTTTGCGGAAGCTCCACCGGGAGACCGGCGAGTTCCATTTCTCGCTTCGACACCTGTGTATCCGCAGACAATATCTGCTTTTCATTCTACAGATCGGAATTCCCTCCGCTGTTCAGGGAGCGGTATTCTGCTTCGCCAATATTTTTGTTCAGACCGCAGTCAACAGCTTCGGTGCCATTGCCACTGCCGGCAGCACGATTGCCATGAATTTCGAATACTTCGGTTATTATATGATTACTGCCTTTGGCCAGGCGGCCACTACCTTCACCAGTCAGAACTTCGCCGCCGGGAATAAGAAGCGCTGTCTGCGGATCCTGTTCCTGTCTGTACTGTTTTCTGCTATCTGCAGTGCGGTCATCACCGTTCCGCTGACTGTTTTCCGTGGCACCGCATCCGGCCTTTTCACAAATGATCCGGCTGTCATTCAGGCTGCCTGTACCAGAATCGCCCTGATCCTCGCCTTTGAACCGATCTGCAGTCTTTACGAAATACCAGCCGGCAGTTTACGCGGAATGGGTCACTCCTCTCTGCCGGCTGTTCTGACGATCCTCGGAACCTGTCTCTTACGGATTCTCTGGATCTTCACGGTATTTCAGAAATATCATACACAGGAATGCTTATTTATTATCTTTCCTGTATCGTGGGTCGTGACTACTCTTCTGATGACGATCGGTTTCCTTTGCTGTGCTAGTCGAGAATTCTCCCGTCAATCGAAAACGTCACAACCTGCCACGGAATAAACTTTCCACTGTTTTGAAGTGCCTGCTTCGCCGCATGCTCCAGTCCGCCGCAGCACGGCACTTCCATTCTTAATATCGTAACACTCTGAATATCATTTCCTGCTATGATCTGTGTCAGCTTTTCACTGTAATCAATATCATCTAATTTCGGGCAGCCGATGATCGTAATCTTTCCTTTCATAAACTCCTGATGAATATTGGCATAAGCATAAGCCGTGCAATCTGCCGCGATCAGAAGCTTTGCCCCGTTAAAATACGGAGCATTGACCGGAACCAGCTTAATCTGACACGGCCACTGACCCAGCTGTGACTGCTGCCGGATCGAATGGTTCTCCGCCTCCGCTGCCTGCATAATTTCCGCATCGGCAGCCGCCCCCGGCCGATCCTGCCCACGGTTGAATTGGTGCATCTGCTTCCCCGGACATCCGGCAAATACCGGCTGCCCCTTCTGCTTCTTATTTGCAAGAACCGCCTGCTCATCATAGGCTGCCGCCTCCCGCTCGGTGAATGTGATCGCTCCGGTCGGACAGTTCGGCAGGCAGTCTCCCAGACCATCGCAGTAATCATCCCGCAAAAGCTTTGCCTTTCCGTTTACCATACCGATTGCCCCTTCATGGCATGCCTGCACGCAGGCACCACAGCCATTACATTTTTCCTCATCAATCTGTATAATCTTTCTTATCATTGTTTTCCCTTTCTGTTTCCTTTGTTTTTGAATCTGAGCCTGGAATTTGCATTTTCTGCTCATATTCTTGAATTTATAATGGGATTATAGTAGTATACAAAGAAAATTCATGTGGTCATGACCACAAAAGTGAGATTAAATGATGGAAATTTTTGCAAATCCAATCTTTCAACAATTAACTGAGCCAGAGATTCAGGAGATGCTGACACTCGCCCGGACACATCGCAGAACCTACACCAGACATTCCGTGATCTTCCACACCGGAGATCTGATTCAGGAGATCGGCATCGTCCTGTCCGGAAGTGTTAATATCGAGAATGTTGATGCCTGGGGCAATACCAGCTTATTAAGTAAAATCCCCACCGGTCACATCTTTGCAGAGACTTACGTGCTCTGCCGGGAGCCCATGCTGGTAGATGCGGTTGCCGGTGAGGACTGTGAGATTTTATTTCTGCAGCTGAATACCCTGCTCGAACGGACCAATGCCTCCCAAAGCTGGTATGCTCAGCTTCTGCGAAATATCCTGATGATCACCGCCCGCAAGAATCTGACCCTTTCCAGCCGGATTTTCTGTACCTCAGCGAAAACGATCCGTGGCAGATTACTGACCTATCTGTCTGCAATCGCAGTCCGGACCGGGAGCTCCACCTTCCAGATTCCGTTTAACCGTCAGCAGCTGGCCGATTATCTGAATCTTGACCGCAGTGCCCTTTCCAAGGAGCTGGGCAAAATGCAGGCAGACGGTCTGATCCGATGTCATAAGAATACGTTTACACTGCTTTAGACCTTTTTCTCCTTTGAATTCAACAGGCTTAATACCAGAAGCCGGATGGCTGGAAACAATACGCCGGCCACGATCCAGTAAATGCCGCTCATTCCGGTTGCAGTCTATCAATCCCTCCGGACAATTTGTCAACCGGCAGTTGCACGCCAGATCTGCCGTGCAACATATACACCGCTGGCAGATGCATGCGAAAGCGAATGTGTCACACCACTTCCGTCTCCGATAATATATAATCCCTTATGGCTGCTTTCCAGATGTTCATCCAGTTCTACTTCCATATTATAAAACTTCACTTCCACACCATAAAGCAAGGTATCGTCATTAGCAGTTCCCGGTGCGATCTTATCCAGTGCATAGATCATCTCGATGATACCATCCAGAATCCGCTTCGGCAGTACCAGGCTTAAATCACCCGGTGTTGCGGATAAGGTCGGCTCTACCAGTCCCTCTGCAATCCGCTTGTCATTGCTGCGCCGTCCCCGGACCAGATCACCAAAACGCTGTACGATCACACCGCCACCCAGCATATTGGACAGCCGTGCAATACTCTCACCATAACCGTTACTGTCCTTAAACGGCTCTGAGAAATGCTTGGATACCAGCAATGCAAAGTTCGTATTCTCTGTCTGCTTATCTGCACCCTCATAGCTATGTCCGTTTACGGTTACAATGCCGTTGGTGTTCTCATTTACAACGATTCCCTTCGGATTCATACAGAAGGTCCGGACCGAATCCTCAAACTTCTGTGTCCGGTACACGATCTTACTCTCATACAGCTCATCCGTCAGGTGTGAGAAAATAACGGCCGGCAGCTCTACCCGGACACCAATGTCCACCCGGTTGGACTTCGTATGGATCTGCAGCTCCTGACAGATCTTCTCCATCCACTTGCTGCCACTGCGTCCTACGGAAATTATGCACTTTTCCGCATCATAGCTCTGTCCGTCCTCACAGTAAATACGATACTCCTCATCGACAGCTTCTACCGTCTTTACCGGCGTATCAAAATAAAAGTTCACCTGATCCTTTAATTCCGCATACAGGTTTTCCAGCACGATAAAATTAATATCCGTTCCCAGATGGCGTACCGATGCATCCAGCAGATTCAACTTATTCTGCAGACAAAGCTTCTTAAATCCACTGCCGGAGGTGGAATAAAGCTTCGTTCCTTCGCCACCGAATTTCATATTGATCTCATCCACATATTCCATTAATTCAATTTCCTGTTTTCTGCCGATGTACTCATATAACGTACCACCAAATGCGTTGGTGATATTATATTTTCCATCGGAGAACGCTCCGGCACCGCCAAATCCGCTCATGATCGAACAGCTCTTACAATTAATACAGCTCTTGATCTTCTCTCCGTCGATCGGGCAATGGCGCTTCTCCAATGCATGACCTGCCTCAAATACAGCAATCTTCATCTCCGGATTCTTCTGCACCAGCTCATATGCAGAGAAAATTCCTCCCGGCCCTGCTCCGATAATAATCACATCATATCTCATGTAACTTCCCTGCCTTTCATCTATGTCATCTATTTTCTTCACGTCCTATAAGTTCCTTTATACATTTTTCCTGTTGTCATAAGTGCAAAGAAAATAAAAACAGCTGCTGCAAATTCATTTTCTTATATACTATAGCCTACTATTACAGCTTTAGATCGCCTTCCCGGATCCAACCAATCTTTCGGCAGATCTGTCCGAATATCCAGGTCAGTGCCGCCGGAAGAGCAAAACTGATCAGTACCAGACCCAGCCAGTCCATTCCGGTAATTGCTGTCTTTGTACCTGCTGCAATATCATTGACCCATCCGGTATAAACGCCAATCTGACCTACCAGACCACAGGTACCCATTCCGGATGAGATCGCCTCTCCATTCATCTGCAGCTTGAAGATACAGGTTGCGATCGGACCGGTAATTGCAGAGGTCAGGATCGGTGGGATCCAGATCTTTGGATTTTTCACAATGTTTCCCATCTGAAGCATACTGGTGCCAATTCCCTGTGAAACCAGGCCGCCTACCTTGTTCTCTTTAAAGCTCATGACTGCAAAGCCTACCATCTGTGCACAACAGCCTGCAACTGCTGCACCGCCTGCCAGTCCGGTCAGGCTGAGTGCTGCACAGATTGCAGCGCTGCTGATTGGAAGTGTCAGTGCGATTCCCACGATCACGGATACCAGAATACCCATCATAAACGGATGCAGCTCCGTTGCCCACATGATCAGGGTTCCGACTGCACTGGCTGCTTTTCCGATGATCGGTGCCAGTCCCATGGACAGCAATACACCGGAGCAGATGCTGACCAGCGGAGTCACCAGAATGTCGATCTTTGTCTCCTTTGAAACCAGTTTTCCAAGCTCGGTTGCCACAATCGCGATCACCAGTACCGCCAGCGGTCCACCGGCCCCGCCCAGTGCATTTGCCGAGCTACCGACTGCCAGCATGGAGAATAGCACCAGTGGCGGTGCCTGCAATGCAAATGCGATTGCAACTGCCATAGCCGGGCCCGACACGCCCTTTGCAAAGGTTCCTATATCGATCAGCGCCTGCACACCCAGCTCCTGTCCGAGTGTTGATATGATCGTACCGATCAGAAGCGATGCAAACAGACCGTTTGCCATGGCGCCCATTGCATCAATAAAATATCGTTTTGCAGATATTTCAATATTCTTTTTCTTTAAAAAAGCCTTCACCTTTCCAGGCTGCTTTTTATCCTTCTGTTCTTTTTCCTGTGCTTCGTTCTTTGCTTCTTCTGGCTGTGCTTTTGTTGTCTGCTCCCTGTCTGCCTCTTCATTTAAGACATCTTTGTGCTCTTTTGTCTCTTCCATATCTCTCTCCTGTCACATATAATCTTTGAAACAGGCTATTGCTTTCTAATCTCCTGCGGTTCAAACTCCCGCAGCTGCGCCAGATATCCCTTTTCCCATAATGCTTCCTCGATCAGACGCAGTGTCTCTTCGTCCCTTGCACTGATCGTATGATAATGATATCCGGCCGTCACATTCTTCAACGGACTGGAGGTCCCCGCTTTCAGACTCTCCAAAAACTCCTGAACATCCCGTCTGGAATAAATGTGCAGCTTAGCCCTGACTTCACCGTAAACCTTATGATATATAAATACATCCTCTACCTCGCCACCCAGATCCACGATCAGATTCAGTTCGTCCTCAATCTGTGCATCCGTATGACATACCTTAAATACCTTCTGAACTCCCGGGTTTTCGTTCATCTGATATCCTCTGGCTGTAGAGATTATGGAATATCCGTCCTGACGCAATGCAGAGATATCCTGTACAATAATCTGACGACTGACTTCGCAATGCTCCGCCAGTGCGGCTCCCGATAACGGTCTTTCAGATTTTCTTAACAGCTCTGCGATTTTTCTGCGACGTTCTTCTGCTCCCATAATGATGCTCCTTTCCCTCAACGGCTTACTAATGTAACAGTATAACACCTTGGTTTACTTCTGTCAATGCAACTGTAAACCAAGGTGTAAAGTTTTCTTATTTTGTATTTCTTCCCAATACGTCCGCTACCTCTGTGATCGAGATAAATGCATTCTCATCATTCTGCTGAACAATGGTTTTCATTTTTCCGATCTGGAATCGGTTGACTACAAAATAAATAACCGTCTTCTCCTTATCGGAATAATATCCGTGACCTTCCCATAATGTAATGCCACTGCCGAATTCCTCGGATAATGCCTGGCTGATATGCTTCGGCTTCGTCGTAATGATCATAGCCGCCTTTGCCTTATCAAAACCTTCGACTATGTAATCCACCGCATGAAGTGCTACATAATAGGTCACGATCGAATACAGCGGAAGAATCCAGCTGTGCATTACAACTCCCACCACTATGTACAGTACAACATTATATGCCATCACAAAGGTACCTACCGTAATTCCCAGCTTTTTTGCGAAAATAACTGCCATAACCTCCACACCATCTATGGCGCCGCCAAACCGGATTGTCAGACCGCTGCCGATACCGGAGATCAATCCACCAAATGCTGCGCCCAACAGCAGGTCGGTTCCCGCAAACGGAGATGAGGTTGCCACATCCACCGGGAAAATATCCCGGATCAGATAGGATGCAAGCGAATAAATGATAACCGCATACACCGAATATACCGTAAATGCCAGTCCCTGCTTCTTATATCCGTATAAGAAAAACGGAATATTTAAGATCAGCAGAAAAATAGACAGTGTTAAGTACGATGGCGTCAGCTCCTCCAGCAGCATTGCCGTTCCCGAAAAACCACTGTCATATAAATGCAAGGGTGATAAAAACATAGTAACACCCACCGCATTAATCGTACCGGATAATGTCAGCATTAGAAAGTTCTTGATTGATAGTTGTTTCAGTTCCGTCTTAAACTCTGTTTTCATACTGTAGTTCCTCCTCTTTTATTTTCTTCTTTTTCTTCGAATCGGTTTCCTTCTATAATTCCTCGATGTCTTTCTACAGATCAATATCCAGCTCAACCGGACAATGATCGGATCCCAGAATCTCCGTATGTATCTTCGCATCCTGAAGCTTATCCTTCAGGCTCTCTGATACACAAAAATAATCAATTCTCCATCCTGCATTCTTTGCTCTTGCACTGAATCGATAAGACCACCAGGAATAAATATCCTTCTGCTCCGGATAAAAATATCGAAATGTATCAATAAATCCATTCTCCACCAGACGTGTAAAACAAGCCCTCTCTTCATCCGTAAATCCGGCATTTTTGCGATTTGTTTTTGGATTTTTCAGGTCGATCTCCTGATGTGCTACATTTAAATCCCCACAGAAAATAACCGGCTTGCTATCTTCCAATTTCTTCAAATATACCAGAAATGCCTCTTCCCATTTTATCCGATATGGCAGTCTCGCCAACTCATTCTGAGAGTTTGGCACATAGACCGTAATCATATAATAGTCTGGATATTCCAGCGTGATCACTCTTCCTTCATGATCGTGTTCCTCGATTCCGATTCCATAACTGACTTTCAGCGGCTCATACTTCGTAAAAATAGCAGTCCCGGAATACCCCTTTTTCTCTGCATAATTCCAATACTGATAATAACCATCCAGCTTCAGATCTATCTGTCCCTCCTGCAGCTTGGTCTCCTGCAGACAGAACATATCTGCATTCATTTCCTGAAAGGCCTCCATAAAGTTCTTCTGCACACATGCTCGTAATCCGTTTACGTTCCAAGAAATCAATTTCATTATCTATATCCTTTCCTCACTTATTCCAGATAACTGACCTTTTGCTGCCGTCTCTCTGCCAGATATGCCTCCATAATCGCTACGGTTGCACTGGTACCCAGTCTGTCAGCACCGGCCTCGATCATTGCCTGTGCGGTCTTCAGATCCCGGATGCCACCGGACGCCTTCACATATGCTTTCCCCGCAACTGTCTGTTTCATGAGAGCCACATCTTCTACGGTTGCACCGCCGGTGCTGAAACCGGTAGAGGTTTTTACAAAATCCGCATTCGCTGCTACTGCCAGATCACAGGCCGTCTTTTTCTCTTCCTCTGTCAGCAGACAGGTTTCAATAATGACCTTAAGCGGTACTTCCTTCCAGGTCGGATTATGCAGACATACATCCTTTATTTCCCGGATATCATCCAGAACCTCTCCTTCATTACCGGCCTTTAATTCTCCAATCTTCAGTACCATATCGATCTCATCTGCACCATTTTCAATCGCATTGATGGTCTCTAATTTCTTGCTCAACGTTGACATGGCTCCAAGCGGAAACCCTACGACTGTACAGACCTTCACATCCGTATCTGCTAATTCCTCTGTCACCAGTGCTGTATAGCAGGAATTCACACAGACCGATGCAAAATCATATTTCTTTGCCTCTTCACAGATGCGTTTTACATCTGCCGGAGTTGCATCTGCCTTTAAAATGGTATGATCAAAATATTTTGAAAACTTCATGAGTCTATAATCCTTCTTTCTGAAAATGTCCCCAAGGGATCGGATTACTCCGTCTTTGGGGACATTTATTTTGTATCCTTATTCTTCTGAATCTGAATCGTCTTCCGCTGTTTCAGCCACCACAACAGTTACCTCGTCTTCCGCTGTATCTGCTTCAATATCCTGTTCATCTGTAAACTCCGCATCTTCTGCTTCATCTCCAAAATCCAGAACATCATCATTCTGAAGCTCAAATTCCTCAGAATCCAGTTTTACGGAACGATACCGCTTCATACCGGTACCGGCCGGGATCAGCTTACCAAGTAATACATTCTCCTTCAGACCAATTAATGCATCTGTCTTACTCTTGATTGCAGCCTCTGTCAGTACCTTGGTTGTCTCCTGGAAGGATGCCGCTGACAGGAAGGAATCGGTAGCCAGAGAAGCCTTTGTAATACCAAGGACAGAACGTGTGCCCTGTGCCGGCTCCAGACCCTGCTCGATCAATTCTTCATTTTTCTCTTCGAAGTCCAGAACATCTACTAAGGCACCTGGAAGGAATCCGGAATCTCCGCCTTCTTCAATCTTAACCTTCTTTAACATCTGACGAACGATAATTTCAATATGTTTATCGTTGATATCAACACCCTGCAGACGGTATACACGCTGTACTTCACGAAGCATGTAATCCTGTACCGCACGAACGCCCTTGATCTTAAGAATGTCATGTGGATTTACAGAACCCTCCGTTAATTCATCACCGGCCTCCAGAATCTGACCATCCTGAACCTTAATACGAGAACCATAAGGAATCAGATATGCCTTTGTCTCACCGGTCTCATGATTTGTAATAATAACCTCACGCTTGGTCTTAACATTGGTAACAGCTACTTCGCCACCGAATTCTGCAATAATTGCAAGACCTTTTGGCTTCCGTGCCTCAAACAATTCTTCGACACGAGGAAGACCCTGTGTAATATCATCACCGGCAACACCACCGGTATGGAATGTACGCATGGTTAACTGTGTACCTGGCTCACCGATAGACTGTGCAGCGATAATACCAACCGCTTCACCAACCTGTACTGCCTGACCGGTTGCCATATTGGCGCCGTAACATTTTGCACATACACCCAGATGGGACTTACAGGTTAAGATTGTACGGATCTTTAGCTTACCTGTTACACCATTCTCCGGATCTACGATCTTGTTACCATTCTCATCTACACCACGTTCTACAACTGCAGCAGCACGCTTTGGATTGATCATATGATTATGCTTAACCAGCATATTGCCATCCTTATCAAAGATATCAACTGCTGTATATCTGCCTGTGATACGTTCCTTGAAGTTCTCGATGATTTCCTTGCCATCTGAGAATTCTTCAACAACCATACCCGGAATCTGATCTACCGGCTTACCTGCACAGCAATCCACTTCACGAATAATCAAATCCTGCGATACATCAACCAGACGTCTGGTCAGGTATCCGGAATCGGCTGTACGAAGAGCTGTATCAGACAGACCCTTACGTGCACCATGTGCAGAAATGAAGTATTCCAATACATTCAGACCTTCACGGAAGTTTGCCTTGATCGGCAACTCAATGGTACGACCGGTTGTATCAGCCATCAGACCACGCATACCTGCCAGCTGCTTGATCTGCTGGTTAGAACCACGGGCACCGGAATCGGCCATCATATAAATATTGTTATACTTATCCAAACCATCCAGCAGTGCCTTGGTCAGAATATCATCGGCCTGCTGCCATGTCTTAACAACTCTTGTATAACGTTCTTCTTCTGTCATTAAACCACGACGATACATCTTATTGATCTTATCTACCGTGTTCTGAGCTTCGCCTAAGATCTCCTGCTTAGACTGTGGCACCGTCATATCTGAAATAGATACGGTCATACCGCTTCGGGTTGAGAACTTGTAACCCATGCTCTTAATATCATCCAGCACTTCCGCAGTCTTGGTCGCACCATGCGTATTAATACACTTATCCAGAATCGGCTTCAGCTGCTTCTTTCCTACATGGAAATCAATCTCAGGAAGCAACAGATTCTCCGGCTTGGTACGATCTACATAGCCTAAGTCCTGTGGAATAATCTCATTAAAGATCAGACGGCCCAGAGTTGTCTCAATGACTCTTGAATATGGATTACCTTCCAGATCCTCACCCTTTACACGAACCTTAATCTTGGCATGTAATGTAACCTCTTTATTCTCATATGCAAGAAGTGCCTCATTCTCGGATTTGAAGATCTTGCCTTCACCCTTATCGCCTTCCTTCATCATGGTCAGGTAGTAGATACCTAATACCATATCCTGAGACGGAACCGCTACAGGGGCACCATCCGAAGGCTTTAACAGGTTATTTGGAGACAGCAGCAGGAATCGACATTCTGCCTGTGCCTCAACAGACAATGGAAGATGGACAGCCATCTGGTCACCATCGAAGTCGGCATTGTATGCGGTACATACCAATGGATGCAGCTTAATTGCCTTACCTTCTACAAGGATTGGCTCAAATGCCTGAATACCCAGTCTGTGCAGGGTAGGTGCACGGTTCAGCATAACCGGATGCTCTTTAATAACATCCTCCAGCACATCCCATACAACCGGATCTAGCTTCTCGATCATCTTCTTCGCATACTTAATGTTATGAGCCAGCTTATTTGCTACCAGCTCCTTCATAACAAACGGCTTAAACAGTTCGATCGCCATTTCCTTTGGCAAACCGCACTGGTAAATCTTAAGCTCCGGTCCAACTACGATAACGGAACGTCCGGAATAGTCTACCCGCTTTCCTAACAGGTTCTGACGGAAACGTCCCTGCTTACCCTTTAACATATCAGACAGAGACTTCAGTGCACGGTTACCAGGACCGGTAACCGCACGTCCACGTCTGCCATTATCAATCAGAGAGTCTACTGCCTCCTGCAGCATTCTCTTCTCATTACGAACAATAATATCCGGAGCACCTAATTCTAACAGACGCTTCAGACGATTATTACGGTTAATAATTCTACGATACAGGTCATTCAGGTCAGAGGTCGCAAATCGACCGCCATCCAGCTGTACCATAGGACGGATATCCGGTGGAATAACCGGAACAACATCCAGGATCATCCATTCCGGACGGTTGTTGGAAGAACGGAATGCCTCTACAACTTCCAGACGCTTGATAATCTTTGCACGCTTCTGGCCGGTTGAGTTCTTAAGTTCTGTGTTTAATTCCTCATAATCCTTTTCCAGATCAATTGCCTGCAGCAGTTCCTTGATAGACTCCGCACCCATACCGGCCCGAAAAGAGCCATATCCAAACTTATCTTCTGCATCCCGGAATTCCCTCTCAGATAAGACATCCTTATACTTTAAGTCTGTCTCTCCTGGATCCAGAACAATATAAGCTGCAAAATACAATACACGTTCCAGTTCTCTCGGCGACTTATCTAATAACAATCCCATACGGCTAGGAATTCCTTTGAAATACCAGATATGGGATACCGGTGCTGCCAGTTCAATATGTCCCATTCGCTCTCGACGAACATTTGCTTTGGTTACCTCTACTCCACAACGGTCGCAGATGACACCCTTATAACGAACCTTCTTATACTTACCACAGTGACATTCCCAGTCCTTGCTAGGTCCGAAAATACGCTCGCAGAACAGACCGTCTTTTTCCGGCTTCAAAGTTCTATAGTTAATTGTCTCCGGCTTCTTAACTTCGCCGTGAGACCATTCCCGAATCTTATCAGGAGAAGCTAACCCAATCTTAATGGAGTCAAAATTAATTGGCTGGTCTACTTCTTGATTATTCATATTTGACATCTCGTAGTGCTCCTTCCATATTATTCATCCGAACCATCATCATAGTCCATATCATCCACATAGTCATCTTCTTCATCCGGCTCGTCGATGTATTCACCCTGTTCATCTACCTGATTATAACCATCATACTGATTATATTCATCATTATTCTTAGCTGAGTCACCCTCAATCATAGGACGTAAATTCTCATCGCCATAATTAATGGTCTCACTAAATTCAACCTCTTCACCGTTCTCGTCATATACCTTAACATCCAGTGCCAGAGACTGTAATTCTTTCAGTAATACCTTGAATGATTCCGGAATACCAGGTTCTGGGATATTATCACCCTTGATGATTGCCTCATAGGTCTTAACACGTCCTACAACATCATCCGACTTCACAGTCAGGATCTCCTGCAGTGTATAAGAAGCACCATAAGCCTCCAGAGCCCAAACCTCCATCTCACCGAAACGCTGTCCACCGAACTGTGCCTTACCACCTAACGGCTGCTGCGTTACCAGCGAGTAAGGACCGGTTGAACGTGCATGAATCTTATCATCTACCAGATGATGCAGCTTCAGGTAATGCATGAAACCAATGGTTACCGGTCCGTCAAAGTTCTCACCGGTACGACCGTCCCGAAGCTGTACCTTACCGGTACGGTTGATTGGAACACCCTTCCACTCGCTTCTGTGATCCCGGTTCTCATACAGATAATCCAGAACCTCATCACTTAAGCTGTCACTCCATTTTGCCTTAAACTCATCCCACTCTGAGTTTGCATAATCATTTGCAATTTCCAGAGTTTCCATAATCTCTTTCTCGTTTGCACCATCAAATACCGGAGAGCTTACCTTGAAGCCTAATACGTTGGCTGCAAGACTTAAGTGAGTCTCCAGCACCTGTCCGATATTCATACGGGATGGTACACCCAATGGATTCAATACGATATCCAGCGGACGTCCGTTTGGAAGGAATGGCATATCTTCTACCGGAAGGATTCGTGAAACGACACCCTTGTTACCATGTCGACCGGCCATCTTATCACCAACGGAAATCTTTCTCTTCTGCGCAATATATACTCGAACGGACTTGTTTACTCCAGGTGGAAGCTCATCGCCGTTCTCTCTTGTAAATACCTTTGTATCCATGATGACACCGAACGCACCATGCGGAACACGAAGGGAAGTATCACGTACCTCTCTTGCCTTCTCGCCGAAGATTGCGCGGAGCAGACGCTCCTCAGCAGTCAGCTCGGTCTCACCCTTTGGTGTAACCTTACCAACCAGGATATCACCGGCACGTACCTCAGCACCGATTCGGATGATACCATTCTCATCCAAATCCTTTAATGCATCATCATTTAATCCGGCCAGGTCTCTGGTAATCTCTTCCTGACCAAGCTTTGTATCTCTTGCCTCTGCCTCATATTCTTCAATATGAACAGATGTATAAACATCATCCTGAACCAGACGCTCACTTAACAGTACAGCATCCTCGTAGTTATAACCTTCCCAGGTCATGAATCCAATCAGAGGGTTCTTACCCAGTGCAATTTCTCCACTGGATGTAGACGGTCCATCTGCGATTACCTCGCCTTCTTCTACACGGTCCCCCTTACATACAATTGGTCTCTGATTCATGCAGTTACCCTGATTGCTTCGTGCAAACTTGATAACATGGTAGGTATCCTTGGTTCCATCATCACAACGGACAATGATCTCCTTGCTGGATGACTTTTCAACAACACCTGCATGCTTTGCAACAATGCAGACGCCGGAGTCTACTGCGGCCTTTGCTGCCATACCGGTATCAACGATCGGAGACTCTGTTCTCAGAAGCGGTACTGCCTGACGCTGCATGTTAGAACCCATCAGTGCACGGTTCGCATCATCGTTCTGCAGGAACGGAATCATGGATGTTGCCACTGAGAATACCATCTTAGGAGATACATCCATCAGATCCACACGGTTCTTCGGGAACTCGGAAGTCTCTTCTCTGAAACGACCGGATACATTGGAATTAACGAAATGTCCTTCATCATCCAAAGGCTCATTTGCCTGTGCTACTACATATTTATCTTCATCATCGGCTGTCAGATATACAACCTCGTCAGTTACGATCGGGTTATTCGGATCTGTCTTATCCAGCTTCCGGTACGGAGCCTCTACGAAGCCATACTGGTTGATCCGGGCATAGCATGCCAATGAGTTGATCAGACCGATGTTCGGTCCTTCAGGTGTCTCAATCGGACACATTCTACCATAATGTGTATAATGTACATCTCGAACCTCGAATCCGGCACGATCTCTTGACAAACCGCCAGGACCCAGGGCTGATAAACGTCTCTTATGTGTCAGCTCTGACAATGGGTTATTCTGATCCATGAACTGTGACAGCTGGGAACTTCCGAAGAACTCCTTAACTGCTGCAGTTACCGGCTTGATATTGATCAGAGAGGAAGCTGAAATCGTATCAGCATCCTGTGTTGTCATTCTTTCACGAACCACACGCTCCAGACGTGACAGACCGATACGGTACTGATTCTGTAACAGCTCACCGACTGCACGGATACGGCGATTGCCCAGGTGATCGATATCATCCTGATTACCAATGCCATATTCCAAATGCATATTATAATTAATAGAAGCGAAAATATCAGACTTGGTAATATGCTTTGGTACCAGCTCTGAAACATTCCGTTCAATCTCCTGCTTTAACTCTTCTCCACTGAAGTTCTCCAGTAATTCCTTTAATACCGGATAGTATACCTTTTCAGAAATGCCAACCTCTTCCGGATCAAAATCTACGTATTCCTTTAAATCTACCATCAGGTTTGAAAGAACCTTTACATTTCTCTCCTCGGTCTGCAGCATTACATAAGGAACTGCCGCATTCTGGATTGCAGTTGCCAGCTCCAGTGTTACCTTATCGCCGGCGGAAGCCATAATTTCACCAGTTGTAGTATTTACTACATCCTCTGCCAGCACGAAACCTGTAATCCGGTTCTGAAGTGCCAGCTTCTTGTTAAATTTATATCTACCAACTTTTGCAAGGTCATATCTCTTTGGGTCAAAGAACATACTGTTGATCAAGCTGGCTGCACTTTCAACCGCAAGCGGCTCGCCCGGCCGGATCTTTTTATATAACTCTAATAAACCACCCTCATAGTCCGTGGATGGATCCTTTTCAAAGCTTGCAAGGATCTTAGGCTCCTCTCCAAACATATCAATAATCTCAGCGTTGGTTCCAACACCAAGGGAACGAATCAAAACCGTAATCGGCACCTTTCTGGTACGATCAACACGTACAGAAAAAACATTATTAGAATCCGTCTCGTACTCCAGCCATGCACCACGGTTTGGAATTACGGTACAAGAATACAAGGTCTTACCGATCTTATCATGTCCGATAGCATAATAAATACCAGGAGAACGTACTAACTGGCTGACAATTACACGTTCTGCACCATTAATTACAAATGTACCCGTCTCTGTCATTAATGGCAGATCACCGATGAAGATGTCATGCGTACTCATCTCATCTGTTTCCTTTTTACGAAGACGTACTGTCACCTTTAAAGGTGCCGCATAAGTAGCGTCACGTTCCTTACACTCCTCAATCGTATACTTCTTGTCTTCTCTGCACAGCTGATATCCAATAAACTCCATGCAGTAGCGTCCGCTGACATCTTCGATTGGAGAAATGTCATCAAATGCCTCCTTCAGACCATCAGTCAGGAACCAATCATATGAATCCTTCTGGACCTCGATAAGATTTGGCATCTCAAGAACTTCATTTCTTCTTGAGTAGCTCATTCTGATTCCTCTGCCTGATTTGATAGGTTTAATCCTTGTTTTTTCCATTACTGGTTTCACCCCTTGAACTAAAAGTATGGTAACATGCAAGCATAGATATCCTGCCATAGATATACCAGGATAGTCATGCCATACTATAATAGCACTAAAGTCAATAGGAGTCAATGATTTTTTGAATCATCTTTCAGATTTTAAAGATTTAAGAAGAAACAGGCTACTGCCTGACACATTTTCATGTACAGAGCAGTAGCCTGATATAATTTCATCTTTCGAAGACTCTGTCGTTCAATTACTTTAATGTAACCTTAGCGCCCTCAGCCTCTAACTTAGTCTTGATGTCCTCAGCCTCAGCCTTAGAAGCACCTTCCTTTAATACCTTAGGAGCGCCATCAACTACATCCTTAGCTTCCTTTAAGCCTAAGCCGGTAACTTCACGAACAACCTTGATAACCTTAACCTTGTTAGGACCAACTTCTGTTAACTCTACGTTAAACTCGTCCTTCTCTTCTGCTGCTTCACCAGCACCTGCGCCTGCTGCTGCAACTACAACGCCTGCTGCTGCAGATACGCCGAACTCTTCCTCGCAAGCCTTTACTAAATCATTTAACTCTAATACAGATAAACCCTTGATAACTTCGATAATTTCCTGAGTAGTCATTTTCATATCCTCCATTTTTTAATATTATTCATTCTGTGCTTCCGCACACTGTTTCTGCAGAAAGTCTCTCTTTACAGATTAAGCTTCCTGTTCTTTCTGCTCTGCGATCTGCTTAATAACGCGAGCAAAATTGGTAATAGGTGACTGGATGCTTCCAAGGAACTTGGACAGCAGTTCTTCTCTTGAAGGGATAGAAGAAATAGCCTGAATGCCATTTGCATCATAATATGTTCCTTCAACGATACCAGCCTTGATCTCTAATGCTTCTGCTTCCTTTGCAAACTTAGCAAGAATTCTTGCCGGAGCAGTTGCATCATCCTTAGAAACAGCAATCGCACTTGGTCCTTCCAGATTTGGATCCAACTGAGCGAAATCAGTACCTTCAAATGCACGCTTCATCAGTGTGTTCTTGTATACCTTGTAGGTAATACCTGCTTCTCTTAATGCTTTACGAAGCCGTGTATCCTGCTCTACGGTAAGTCCGCGATGATCTACTAACACGATGGAAGCAGCGCCTTCAATATTTGCCCTGATCTCGTCTACGATCGGCTGCTTAATTTCTACCTTAGCCATGATAGTGCACCTCCTATATTATTTATCAGATGACTGCACTGGTTTCAAACGATGAAAAATCCCGGTCTGCTCAGACCGGGATCGATGTACATAATTAATACTTCATACGATTCTCTCCTCGGTAGGCGTTTTAACCTTACGCTTTTCAGCACCTACTGTCTTTGGCAGTTCATCGACTGATATGATACCAAACTATCCTTCACTTGTCAATTGTTTTTTATAATAATTTGAAGGTACATTTTTGACATTTTATAAACTACATTTTTATAATGATTTGAATTACTACAACTTATAGTACCATTAATTCAAATTATTATGGCTTGTCATCTTATAGTCCAAAGGATTTTATAATATTCTGAAATTCCGGACAGCCTGCAAAGGAACGAAGGATCACATTCCGATTCTCTCCTGCATTCAACCGACCTACCCAGTAATCCAGACCGGCCTTATCAGCTTCCCGTCCCATAAATGTCCGGTACAGTACCTTAACATACTCCGTATTGGATGTCTTTTTATTCAAAAATTCCGGTGTTCGGAAGAATTCTTCCGCTGCACCGACTGCACTCTTCTGACCACTCTGAATCTGTCCGCACCAGTAATTCAGGCCGTCTGCTTCTCCGGTACGATTCATAACCTTTGAGTACAACCGGTTGACATATTTCGTCAGTTCCGGATTCTGGTCTCTTGCCTGTGTCAGGTTATAAGTGCCTCTCTCGATTCCATAGTTCTGACAGATCTTTGTATATTCTTCTGACTGAGCAATCTTCTGGAACACATACTGTCTTGACATCCCCTGCTCCAGCATTTCACCCCAGTATTCCCGTCCGCCGGCATCGGATGCCCGATCTAAAAATACCTGGTACAGCATTTCAATGTATTCTGCATTGCTTGTCTTCTTATTAATATATTCCGGACTGAATACAAATCCGAGCCCTGCTTCGATTCCGCTCTTTTCCCCGTTTGCCAGTGCTTCTGTCCAGTAATCCAGACCCGCTGTCTCCGGATTTCTTCCGAGGCATACCTGATACAACCGTTCGCAGAATGCCCTTACCTTTGTCTTATCAATCGGAGTTGGCATCGATGTGTCCTTTGGATACCGCGTTGTAACATATGTACCTGTCTGTCGAATCTCGTCCAAGCTAATCTGCCGTCCCCAATGAATGGAACTGTTATAATTTCCTTCTGCCACGACAACGTATGTATCATAAATCTCCAATGCCACGACAGAATGGGTATCCGAATTCATCCGGATAATATCACCGACACGAATATCATCAAAATTTGTATGCATTCTGGATGGGAGATCTCCAAATGCAGCATCACTTAATATAAATGCAAATGCAGCACAGCCATATCCCCCATAATATATTCCGCCGCCTCTCCATCTGTAAAAATTATCATTCGTCCATTGCATCCCCTCCGGGTAACTTGCCTTCAGAGCGATCATTGACTGATAAACCTGTGATGGTGTCGGTACAGTTGTAGAAACCGATTCGACATCTGTCGCCTCCAAAGCATCTACGTTTCCTTCTTCTGTAGCTGTTGCACCTTCTGAAGATGTAACAGCTACTCCTGTAACAATTGCGTCCCCTGTGTCCGTTATCTGCGTTGCCTGTGCTCGCAACGGCTGACCGATTGATACCAATACCGTTGCTGCCATCGCAGTTAACAGTATTGCTGATTTTATCCTTCTCATTTCCTTCTTCCTCCTTTGTTATTTATTGTCAAATAACTATGTTTATAGTAACATACGTTATTCTGCTATGTCAAAGGAAGTATTTAGAATCATCATTCGCATACTGCTGCCGTCCCGCGATGCAGGTAACAGTGCAGGATGGCTGTTCATTCTCCGTCCCGCGATACAGGCAGCAGTGCAGGACGCGCTCTCGCTCAAATCGGAACATAGCGGCACATAAGATGCCAGAGAACGGCATCTAAGTGCCGATGTTCCTACATGGTCCTGTCACTTGCTCCTGTATCTTGGGACTTACGAAGAAATGCACAGTTTTATTACTCACTCCAGATTCGGTTACCTGATTGTGGTATAGCGACTATATGCTAGCTATTCGGATACCAGCATTCGGAACGGATGATGATTCTATGCAGGGACGTTTGCACCCGCCGGTACTTAATGAGTGCAACGCACGAATTTAGTATCCGCTGCGTGGGGCAATTTAGCGGGAGCGGTCTCGGAATAGAACCATCGCAGTGGAGAATGCGTCGATGATATGTAACAAACTAGCGAAACATAGCGACATATACACAGAATTTTGTAGACATTTGAGATGACAGATATTATACTGAAATTAATTATATTTACTATTAAAATGGGGAAGGAGGCGTTTTTATGGCAGCCATGAACATTTATAACTTTTATCATATGGCCGCTCCGAAGGTAGCGAATACGAAGTTCGATACTCATAAGAAGGAAGAGCTGCGGGCTATTTATCAGCATATGGTTCGTTATAATCAGAAACAGCCATTCTATAAGCTTTTTCTTTCCTCCGAAACTCAGGATTATATCATTGGCATCAAGGAGGCTGCTCTGGAATTAAGAACCAGTGCATCATTTTTGGAGGAGGATAGTGACAGTGCGAATTGTCCTATGACAGTATTTACAGATCAGCCATCCAGCTTATCCGTTCAGATGCTTGACTCTGCTTCTTCCACTGCAGACATTGCAATACAGGTAGATCAGATTGCAACCCGGCAGGAAAATACCGGCACCATGGTTGCTTCTTCCGGAACCAATATTACTCCCGGCAGGCATTTTCTGACGATTGAGCGAAATAGTACAGAGTATCAGTTTGAGGTCAATACCAAATCAGGTGAAACGAATCTAAGCATTCAGCAACGTCTGGCTGCCTCCATCAATCATAGCAATATCGAAGTTCAGGCTACGATTCAGACGTCAGGCACTTCCAGTGCCTTGAATCTGACCTCTGCTGTTTCAGGAACAGGTTCTGCCGGGAACGGTCTGCAATTCTGGGTCAAAGGTATCAGTGCAGCTTCCCTGTCTGATTATTTCGGGCTGAATCATGTATCTGCCATGCCTTCCGATGCCATATTTACCTTAAACGGTACCAGACAGCAGGCTGCTTCCAATCAGATTTCCATTAATAATACCATTGGAATTGAGCTATTGCATCCTACGAACCAGATCGCAATGGTGCATGTAACACCGGATTCTTCCGGTCTGCTGAATGACGTGGATGATTTTGTGGATTCCTATAATCATCTTCTGGATCTTGCGAACCAGACGCAGGACAATCCAAATGGTTCTAAGAAACTGTTGCGGGAATTATCTGCTGTTACCAGACGATTCCGGAACGAGCTGGAAGCGACCGGGCTTTTCCCGGATGACCGGGGATATCTGAAAAAAGATGACGCTCTTCTTACCCAGAGCGTAGAAAACGGACAGTTTCAGGAATTATTCCATCATCTGTCCGCATTCAAACACGCCATCGATTCCGCAGCTTTAAAGGTTACAAGCAATCCTATGGAGTATGTAGATAAAACAATTATCTCCTATCCAAATAGCAAACGCAATTTCCCAAATCCATATATGCCATCTATTTATAGTGGTATGCTCTACAATCGCTATTTATAATTATATTAAATCAACTGAAGCTGTTGGAGCAATCCATCAAACTGTACAATATCAATCGGCTTCGCCGTATATGCCACACATCCAAGTTCGAAAGCTCTGCTGACATTCGTACTGGCATCCATTCCGGATGTCATGATCACCTTTACCCCCTGATTCGGAGTAAAACCCTGCTCCCGCTCAAATGCACGAATTGCTGCAATGGTCTCATATCCGTTCATCTTAGGCATCACTATATCCATACATACCAAATCAAACGGTTTATTACCAAGTGCCGCACATTTGTATTTTTCAATTGCCTGTTCACCATCTTCTGCTGTTTGACATTTCCCATATTTAGAAAGAAATTTTGTCATGAATTTTCGGCTTACAAAATCATCTTCTACGATTAGTATATTCATACAATCCCCCCTAGCAATATCTGTTTTCATTTTATCATACCATCAATCAAAAGTCTATGCTAACCACTGCACTCGTTTAAATGTTATTTCGTTTTTATTAACTTTTGGAAATAGCCTTGTGGAATCTGCATTTTTCCTCTATAATGTCTATATAGTATATTACGATTATACAGATATGGTAGCTGAAGTATTTCCATTTATCTGTAACCTCGGGAGCCTGTTATGAAAATCCATCGAAATATGCTGTCTGTAGTTATGCCGGCATACAACGAAGAAAACTGCATATATCAGAACCTGTTAATAACAAGTCGATGCATCCGGCAATTTCATCCGGATTACGAGATTATTGTTGTGAATGACGGAAGCTCTGATCATACCCTGGCGGAAACTCTGCGTGCCAGAGCAGAGGATTCCCACATCAAGGTTGCCACCTATCACGTCAATCGCGGCAAAGGTGGTGCTATCTGCGAAGGAATTTCCAGAGCCTCCGGTGAATATATTGCTTTTCTGGATGCTGACCTGGATCTGGCACCGGAGCATCTGCATGCCTTTTTAGACGCTATGCTGGATGAGGATGCCCACATTGTAATCGGTTCCAAGCTTCATCCGGACTCTCAACTGAATTATCCGCTCAAGCGTAAGCTCATGAGTTACGGTTACTATGTGTTTCTCAGACTCCTGTTTCATCTGGATATCAAAGATACTCAAACTGGTGTCAAACTATTTCGTGCAGAGGTCATAAAGCCGATTGCACAGAATCTGACAACGACAGGTTATGCATTTGATATTGAAATCCTGGCACGTGCAAGCCGCATGGGTTGCTGCATTGTAGAGATGCCGGTTACCGTAGACTATAAGCGTGGTATGGAAAATGGTACAGCACGCATTCAATTAAAAGATATTTTCGTAATGTTTTTTGATACATTAAAAATCTTCCGGGACATCAGGTTTCACTCCTGAGCCCGGAAGCTTTCCGTCTACTGACAAAGCTTTGCAACCACCTGATTAATCACTTTGCCATCTGCTTTTCCTTTTAATTCCGGCATAACCAACTTCATAATCTGACCCTTATTCTTTGTCGCCAGAATCTCTGCAAACTTCTCTGTCAAATATGCCTCTACCTCTTCTGCAGACATCATGACCGGTGCATATGCCTGGTATAACTCATACCGCTTCCGGTACTGCTCCAGCAGATCCGTTCTGTCTGCAGGGCAGGTATCAATCTGCTCCTTTACACTCTTTAACTCCTTCAGAATTGCCTGATTTACCATATCCTCCGGAATATCCTCTCTGCAGCCGGCATCAATGCCTGCCTTTTTTACCGCCGACACCAGAGTTGCGATACTGTCTTTCTTCTCCTTGTCCTTTGCCTTCATTGCGGCAATCATATCTTTCTGTAATATTTCCAGCTTCATCCTGTTACCTTCCCTTCTGCTTTATCTTTATATATTGCATTGCTGCCTGTGCTGCTATTGTACCATCGGCTGCTGCCGTTGTCAGCTGTCTTACCTTCTTGGTTCTGCAATCACCAGCGACAAAAACTCCCGGTGCTTCTGTTTTACAATCCTCACCTGCCATTACGTATCCCTGCGGATCCAGCTGAACCGCCGAACGGAATGCCTTATTGGCCGGTTCCTGTCCGATTGCTACAAACAGTCCGTCCACCTGTAGCTCCCAGTCTTCTCCGGTTACTGCATTCTGCAGCTTCAATATTTCCAGTCGCTCGTTACCTTCCAGACCGGTAAGCAATGTATTGACCCGCAGTTCTACCTTTGCGTTCGCTTTCAGGCGTCTCTCTGTATCATGATTCCCCCGGAACACACGACTTCTGTGGATCACATATACCTTCTTACAGAGCTGTGACAAATATTCGGCATCTGCCAGTGCTGTATTTCCACCACCGATGACAGCCACCGTCCGATCCTTATAAAAAGCTCCGTCACAGATCGCACAATAGGAAATTCCCTTTCCCTGAAAACGTTCTTCTTCCGGCAGTTCCAGCTTCCGCCTCTTTGCTCCGGTCGCCAGGATTACAGTTCTTGCTCTATAATTTCCGGCTGTAGTCTTTACATCCCAGCCCTCATTCATCTCTTCCTCAATATCCGAATAAATCGGATCAAACTGGATGGATCGGGTAACTCCATCTTCAAACTGAATCTGCTTCACCGGCGGCATCATTTTCTCTGCTGTAATCCGAACCAGCCCTGTCACAGTCGCAGTCACAAGCTCCGCACCCACTGCAACAGCCTGTTCATACAGATTTGTTGCGAACTGATATCCAGATATTTCCATAATTCCCGGATAATTCTCTACGGACTGTGCATTTACAATCTGACCGCCATAAATCCCTTCTTCAATCATCAGTACCCGAATCCCGGCCCGACCACTGTAAATCGCTGCCGTTAATCCTGCTGTACCTGCTCCAACAATTACTACATCATAAATTTCTGTCATTTTTACCTCACAATCCCTCTCTTATCCGCTTCATATCTTTTTGTTTCATTTCTTCTTTATATGACCAGCATTAGTCTTCAATAAACTGCTTAATTGCTGCCTTTGGAAGTGCCCCTATCATTCTTTTGACTTCTTTTCCGTCATCAAATATCAACAATGTCGGAATAGATTCTACCTTGTATTTTCTGACCAGATCCAACTCATCATCCACATTTACCTTTGCAAACTTCGTCTCTGGCATTTCCTCTGAAAGCTGTTCAATCAGAGGTCCAACCATCTGACATGGTCCGCACCAGCTCGCCCAGAAATCCACAACCACCGGCTGCTTTGCCTGTAAAACTTCTGCTTCAAAATTATCGGTTCCTATCTGTTTTACCGCCATAGTATTCTCCCTTCCTTTTCTCTAGTATCTGACTTTATTTATGATTCTATTCTATTTTCTTCATTTTGGCTACCTAGATGTTCTCTCGCAACTGCCAACATGAGTTTTATCTGAATTTCCTGATTTACTTTTGGTGCTCATAGAAAAAAGAGACCATACCTACTGGTACAGTCTCTTATCTGTTTTAATTTATATCCAAGTCAAACAAATAATTATTCAATTACCTTGATCCAACCCTTCGGCGCCTCAATATGACCCATCTGGATACCTGTCAGGGTCTCATATAACTTCTTCGTGATCGAGCCCATTTCTGCCATACCACTTGGCAGGCAGATCTCTTCACCATGATCAACGATCTTTCCGACCGGAGAGATAACAGCTGCTGTACCACACAGCCCACACTCTGCAAAATCCTTCAGCTCATCCTTATAAACCTCTCGTTCTTCTACCTCAAGTCCTAAATACTCTTTAGCAACAATCAGCAGAGAACGTCTAGTGATTGACGGAAGAATACTATCAGACTTCGGCGTTACAACCTTATTGTCCTTAGTAATAAAAATAATGTTGGCACCACCGGTCTCCTCAACTTTGGTTCTGGTAGCCGGATCTAAATACATATTCTCATCATAGCCTTCCTTATGTGCAGTTACGATTGCATGAAGGCTCATTGCATAGTTCAGACCAGCCTTGATGTTACCGGTTCCATGTGGTGCTGCACGGTCGAAATCACTGATTCGAATTGTAATAGGCTTTGCACCACCCTTGAAGTATGGTCCTACAGGAGTTGTAAAGACACGGAACTGATACTCATCAGCTGGTTTTACACCAATAACCGGATTAATACCGAACATATATGGTCTGATATATAGGGTTGCTCCTGAACCATAAGGTGGAACATAACCTGCATTTGCCTTGACTGTCTGGACAACTGCATCTACAAATCTATCTTCCGGGAATACCGGCATCTCCAGTCTTGCTGCAGACTGTGCAAGACGCTCTGCATTTAAGTCTGGGCGGAAGCATACGATATGTCCATCCTCAGTCGTATATGCCTTTAATCCCTCAAATACCGTCTGTGCATACTGTAATACGCCGGCGCACTCACTCATTGTAATCATATCATCTTCTATCAGCTGTCCCTGATCCCATGCACCAGCCTTGAAAGTTGATACATATCTCTTATCTGTTTTTACATAACCAAATCCCAGATTTGACCAATCGATGTTTTTCTTTTCCATTTTTCTCCACACCTTTCTCTAACTTCGTGAAACCGCTGACCGCGAACATGACGATTTCATTGCACTTATTGTAGTCCCTGATTTCCTGACTGTCAATAAGCTATTCAGCGATAATGGTATATTCCGTTTCAAAAATCCTGCCCGGTCGCAGTTTGTTCCCATATTCCCGATCCACCAGCATCCCGTCAAAATTCTCCCTGTCACACCGTCCGTACCACGGTTCTATGCATACAAACGGCGCCCGTTTCTTCGCCGGAGACCAAAGTCCAAACAGCGGTGCATCAAATTTCACCGTCAGATATGGCTTTTTATCCGAACCTGCCAGAGCCACCTGATGTGCCTGTCCTCCCTCGATTACTAATGCATCCTCGTCAAACAGATGCTCTGCAATCGGCATACACCCCCTACAAGTGTCCAGTATATGTCCCTCTGTATCCAGAAGCCCATTTGCACTGAGTTTTCCATAAGTAAGCGGCTCCTTATTATCAAAAATCAGATAGTAATCGGTCTGTCTACCTTCTCCGTCGATTGGGCACATAAATGCCGGATGCCCACCGATTGAGAAAAACATGGTCTTCTTATCCTCATTTGCTACCCGCCACATAACTGTGACCTTCCGCCCTGCCAGTCGATACCCGATCTCCAGTCGGAACCGAAATGGATATATCTTTAATGACTCCTCGTCCGCCTTCAATTCAAACCAGATCGTATCTACATTATGCTCTGTCATCTGAAATTCCCGGTCTCTGGCAAATCCATGCTGCGGCATCAGATATTCTCTTCCCGCGTATTTATAGGCCTTATTCTTTAATCCGCCCACGATTGGAAACAATACCGGTGACCGTCTTCCCCAATATGCACTGTCTCCATGCCAGAGATAACTTCTCCCGGTCAGAATATCTTCTATCTGTACAATCTCTGCCCCCGCATCTGAAATCATCACCCGCAGGGCGCCGCTCTGTAATGTATGCAATGCCATTTTCGTTCCTCCAATTCTCACAATATATTCAAACCTCTGACCTCAGTATATAATATCTTTCATTAAATGGGAAGATACTATCGTCATCCTCCTGTTACCATAGCAAAAGAAGAGGAAGTGCGTCATTCTCAATTACACTTCCTCTATCGCTCGCTATTCATTTTTTAATGATCTCCCTTGAGATTTTTTGAGAAACTTTCCTTGATAATTAATTCTCCACACCTGCCATTATAGGTTTAACTTTCCAATTCATCCATAGTCTCCGATTCCGTTCTACCTGCTCCTACTCGAATAATATCGTTATTCTTTCACCCGGCAGTTCCCGGCAATCTTATTATGATTGATTCCTTATGCCATTTCCGAATGTGTCGTCAACACATCCACCCGGTATAACGATTCTCACACAATAATCGATTCTATCTGTATCACGTATACACTGAATGGATTCGTTCATTCATCAATTGTATGCTTTACATTCTAACTATCGAGCGTCCTGTTCCTTCTATCGTACGAAAGGTACGTTCCATATGGACTGTTTTAAGGTTTATCTTAAAGGCTTTCTGTGTGGACCTTTCTGTAAAACAGTTTGCAATTGATAAATGGTTATGTCTGCGTGTCCAATGGAATCTCCTCCCTTCTTTTCTCATTCAGTCCCAACTTTTATGACTGTTTTTCTTTTCGTTCTTTATAATTCGTATTATATATGCCTTTTTATATTTTGTCAATACATTTCCATCATTATTTTTTATTTTTTTGATATTTATATATGTGCTTCTTATTATTTCATTTTATTTATCTTAATTGCTTGAATTGTATATTCATTTTAGCTTCTTGTTTAGATACAACAACTGTTTCATTCGATACATAGTGGTTTTCTTTTGTATATGCTAATTTTTGCAAAAATACGGACAATGTGTTATCCTGTATTCAGAGCTACATAGACCTAAATATCAGAAGACTTCTGGCAGTCCGACCATCGTATGCAAAAATGGAACTTTTGTAGGGGCTGACCACTGAACACGTGACCATTATCAACGATAAATGCTCGAAAGAAAGGAGCGATAAGATGACCCTGACAGAACAGGCCGTAGCGGCGGTTCAAAAACAATTCATGCTACAGGAGGATACCCCGGCAGTGTATGCTGCCATGAAATATCCTAAGTTACTGCCGATGATGCACTTTACCGTACATCGTTACCGTGCCGATGGTTTCGGTACGATCATGACGATGGACACCAATGCCATGTTCGGCATGATGCGTTTGAGCACGTTGGTGTTCACCCCGGCAGCAGGGGCAACGATACCGTTTCTGCTTATTGATACGATGCAGATGAAAAAGAAAAGTCTTGCCTACGTTGAGTATTATGACTGCACGCAAAACGGCGCTACCTTGCCCGGAGCAGAGGATCAGCCGAAGGAATTTGCAGCATTTCCGGATTACGCCGAAAAATCCGCCTGGTACGTAGCTCGCCGTACACCCTATTCGCTTATCAAGAAAAAGGGTGAGAACACCCAACAGCAGCTTGACGCCATGGTGTTGACCTGCCTGGAACGTTACCTGGCTGCCGCAAAGACAGCCCCAAAAGATCCTGCAAATATAACGGGGTTGCGTAATTTCCAGCAGGAAATGCTTGCTAAGGGTAATCCGTCTAGTACCACAATGAATAAAGTTTTGGGCGAAGCGGGTGCACGAATCTTTTTTGAAACCGTTATAATGCCGGTAGAGCCGGTCTGATTTGAACAGAGCTTCTTTATGAAAGCTATTTTAGCCGAAGCACGGAAAGGCTTGTGCGATGACACAGCCGCAGTCATTCCTGCCGAGTTGTCCACATGGGGATACTAAGCTTAAAAAAACGTTAGCATTCTGTCTGGCACTATCAACCATTCAGAATGCTAACATTTTTTCTTTTTATTATTATATAATCCAGATTTACAAAGTTTCCGACTTTACTGTTCCTTTGCCTGTGCTGCCTTTATATAATCCGCAATTACATCTGCTGTCACTTCAATACCTAGGCGACTGCTATTAATGGTCATATCATAGTTTCTGGCATCGCCCCATTTGGTCTGGCAATAATAATTATGATATGCCTTACGTTTCTTATCATGTCTCCGCATAATCATTACTGCCTCTTCATCAGATACTCCATGGGATTCCTGTATTCGTTTTATCTTTACTTCCTCATCTCCTATGATGAAAAAACTCATCAGACCATCATATGCTTTCAGAACATCCTCAGAACACCGTCCTACAACAACGAATGATTCTCCACTCTCTGCCTTTTCCTTCAGGAAATCAAACTGCATTCTTGCTGCAACCTCTTCCGGAGAATTGCTATAGCCACGCACACTTCTTGATAACAGGAGATTTCTGGGTGCCTCATCATACTTCTTCAATTCTGTACCTGTCAAATTCTTTTCTGCAATCACCGCATCTAACAGGTTTCGATCATAGATTGGAAATCCAAGTCTGGTTGCAAGCTCCTGTGCGATTTTATGTCCGCCGCTGCCGTATTCACGGCTGATAGAAATAATCAATTGTTTTTCCATTCTAAATCCTCCTTATAAATACCGCACAAAAATCCATACTGTACAGATGATCAGCACCAGAATGGTTGCCGGCGCTACCTTCGCACAATACTCGCCCCATCCAACCGGGTGGCCTTCCTTTGCTGCTACCGAAGTACCAACTACATTCGCAGATGCACCAATCGGTGTTGCGCTACCACCAATATCGGTGCCCATTGACAGGCTCCATGCCAGAGTATGAAGGTCTACACCTGCACTTGTGCCCGCCAGGTCACTGATGATCGGAACCATAGTTGCTGCAAATGGGATATTATCAATAAACGCACTTGCAATTGCAGAGCCCCAGATAATGATTGCTACCATTACCATTGCGTTACCTCCACTGACCTTACCAATAAAGTTTGCTACGATCTGCAGGATACCGGTCTGTTCCAGACCACCAACCACAATAAATAATCCGATGAAGAATAATAGCGTCTTGTAATCAACCTTCTTAATGACAGATCCGATTGCCTTACCGGATGTAATCAGCGTCAGTGCTGCGATCAGCACGCCAATAAATGCAACCGTCAGACCGGTCTGTGCATGAGTTACCAGAAGTACTATCGCAAGCAGAAAGATAATACAGGAAAAGATAAATCCACGCTTATCTGTAATAGCCTCCTTCGGATCAGGAAGTATTTCTGCTTTTACAGGTTCACCGGTTGTCTGCTTCAACTGTTTATGGTATACAATATAGAAATAAATAATGGTCACTATGAGGCAGATCAGTGCCATAACACCTGTATTCTTCAGGAAATCGAAAAATGACAGACCCAGAGATGTACCGATAATAATATTTGGCGGATCTCCACATACAGTTGCCGAACCACCCAGATTCGCACAGAATATCTCTGACAGGATCATCGGCACCGGATTGAATTTTAACAGATGCGCCAGTTCCACCGTAACCGCAGCCAGAAACAGAATGACTGTGATACTGTCAATAAACATTGCCAATACAAAAGCCATTGCCATAAATGTAATGAAGATCGGAATAGTCTTATAGTGAACCATCTTTGCAATCAGCATGCATAACCAGCGAAAGAAACCGACTCTTGCCATTCCTTCAACCATGACCATCATACCCGCAATAAAGATGATCGTTGCCCAGTTAATACCGGCTGTTGATTCCGCAGCTGCCTCCGCTCCGAATCCCCAGAATTCCGGAGTAAAAATTGTTTTGTAATTCAGTGTTTCAACAATGGCATTTACATCGCGCATACAGATTCCAAATACCAGAACCAGTGTCAGAAGACCACAACCCAATGTAATATATTGCCGCTCGATTTTATCAATTACGATCAAAACGAACATGGCAATAAAAATTACCAATGCCAGAATTTGTGCTGCCATTTTTCATCCTCCTCATAGTTTTTTTACACAAAAGGTACTTTTTTATACCGTATTTATTATAGGTGAATCCGGTCAAAAGTCAATAATATTTTTCGTTTTCAGACGTACAAATCCCCGACCGTTTGCACCCAAACAGCCAGGGATCTGTGCATATATAAGTTTGTTAAAAAGGGGGTTTTACTCTACATCCTGTAATGCAGCTACATCTTCTTCACCAGTCCGTACCTTTACAACATGGTTTACTGCGTATACGAAGATCTTACCATCACCGATATGTCCGGTATAAAGCGCCTTCTTAGCTGCCTCAATTACCTTGTCAACCGGGATCTTGCTGACTACGACCTCAACCTTTACCTTTGGAAGAAGGGTTGCATCCATTTCAACACCACGATATTTCTCGCCAGCACCCTTCTGGATACCACAGCCCATAACCTGTGTCACTGTCATGCCGGTTACACCAAGATCGTTCATTGCCTTCTTTAACTGCTCGTAACGTGCCAGCTTTGCAATAATAACAACCTTATTAATATCACTCTCAACCGGAGCGCTTGTAACTACCTTAACAGCCGCCTTCTTCTGTGCATCAGAAGCCTTTACGTACTCATCCTCACCAAGATCGGTATTCTCATTTACCTCTGTCATGTTAGCATTTGCATCCATGATTGCGAAGCCTGCATATGCAGACGGAAGACCATGCTCCTTAATATCCAGACCTTCAATTTCTTCCTCTTCGGCAACACGAAGTCCAATGGTTGCCTTGATGATCAGGAATGTAATCGTCATTGTAACTGCAGTCCATGCCAGAATCGCTGCAATACCTAACAGCTGAATACCTAACAGTTTAAATCCACCGCCATAGAAGAGACCGGTATAGGAAGATTCCGGCGCGTTCGGAGTTGCAAATAATCCAACTGCGATTGTACCCCAGAGACCGTTACAGAAATGAACTGCTATGGCACCAACCGGATCATCTACGTGTAATACGTTATCCAAGAACCAAACACCAAATACAACCAGCAAACCGGATACAATACCAATAATTGCCGAGCCTGCACAATCAGTGACATCACAAGGGGCTGTAATCGCTACCAGCCCTGCCAGGGAAGCATTCAGACACATGGAAACATCCGGCTTACCATATTTAATCCAAGTGAACAGCATACATACAACCGTTGCCACTGCCGGAGCAATTGTAGTTGTCAGGAAAATACTTGCCAGCTGATCTGTTGTGGTTGCGGCTGCACCGTTAAATCCATACCAGCCAAACCAGAGGATAAATACACCTAATGCGCCAATTACCAGGTTATGACCAGGAAAGGCATTAACCTTTGTTACCTTACCATCCTTCTTTATGAATTTTCCGATACGAGGTCCAAGTAATGCGGCACCGATCAATGCAGTAAGACCACCTACCATATGAATAACGGAAGATCCGGCAAAATCATGATAGCCCATCTGAGCTAACCAGCCACCGCCCCATACCCAGTGGGTTTCAATCGGATAAACAACTGCTGAAATAACTGCTGAATAAATACAGTAAGAAACGAACTTTGTTCTCTCTGCCATAGCACCGGACACGATGGTTGCTGCTGTTGCACAGAATACCAGG
This sequence comes from Bacteroidales bacterium H4, assembly GCA_963626805.1. Classification (GTDB taxonomy): domain Bacteria; phylum Bacillota; class Clostridia; order Lachnospirales; family Lachnospiraceae; genus CAG-632. The sequence goes on from CAVFXS010000051.1 coordinate 53,375, forward strand.
TTAAATACGAATCCAGGCCAGTCAAAATTTGCATAATCCGTGAAAATATTCAGGGTCGGCTTTCCGAGAAAGCCGCCAACATCTTCACCACACAATAAACCGTAACCGATGAAAATAAATACGACTGTACCAATACAGAAGTCCATCAGGTTTTTCATGATAATGTTTCCGGCATTCTTTGCTCTGGTGAAACCTGCCTCCACCATGGCAAATCCTGCCTGCATCCAGAATACCAGTGCTGCACCCATCAGAAACCAGACACCTGTCAGAATGTTTCCGGTTGCGCTGTCCACTATGGTACTCATAATCTCTTCGCTAAGTTCCATACGCACTCACTCCTTACTCAAAATACTTTTTTATCTCCGGTATGCTCCTCTAACTGTTGTACCGGTGATTGATGTGGTTGAGTTTAGCAATTTTTTATAATTATTTCTTGAAAAAATTGGACATATGGCTTTTACATTTTTTGAAAAAAGGATTGACTTCTATTATAGAACTGTGTAATATGAGCTTGTAAGATTTTTGAATCCTTATCTGATTTCTTGGAATTTAAGATATAGTAAGGTAACATAAGTTAAGATGGAAGTATAAGTAACAGACAATGGCGTCATGCAGGTTGTCTGTTTTTTTATGTTTTTCTGTTAGGGTTTTATCTTGGTATTATCTTTGGAACTAATCTCATCGATCAGGATTCGCCGGGTTTTAGATTGGAGTGTGGTCGTTATGAAAGAAACTACTTATGGAAGAAAAATGAGCTTTCTGCTGCATCAGCCTTTTTTCAATGATGGCGTTGCAGATTATAATGAATATATGCAGTGGGAACCTTATCAGGCTCTTTTCTATGAATTTACCACATTTGCTTCCGACGGCCCGGATACCATGACCTATATTCCGGATGGCTGCATTGACATCCTGTTTATTCAGGATACATCCGGCAATCATATGGAGATTCTTGGTTCCAGTACGGAGGTGAAATATATTCACCGGTTTCCGAATGCCCGGTACTTCGGGGTTCGTCTTCGTCCGGGACTTTATATTACATATGAGGGGCTGACCCTGAAATACATTACCGATCAGAACTTTTTTATTGAGCATGTAGATGAAGATCTGGCAGTGTTCTTCCAAGATTTGGCGGAGACCCGTTCCTTAAAAGAGTGCTGTGCCCTGTTCCGTTCTGCCTTTGATTCCTGCATGCAGCTTGCAGAGGTCAATCCTCTGACCGAGCATGTCCTGAATGCGATCAATCAGTCCCATGGCACGATCCGGATCCATGAGCTGGCAGATGAGCTACATTATTCCGAGCGGCATCTTTCCAGAATCTTTCAGGATTCGATGGGATTCTCTCCGAAGACCTTCGCCCGGATCGTACGCTTTCAGACCGTATTGGATTCCATCCTGCGGCAGCCGGTTCTGGCACTCTGCGACTATATGACAGAACTCGGTTATTCCGATCAGGCCCATTTCCAGCGGGAGTTTAAACAATATACAGGAACCACTCCAAAGCGGTTCCTGTCCTATGCGCAGAAACAGAAGTTTCCGTATTATGAGCGCAATGGTATGGAGCAGCGTGCCTGCTAGACGCTAGACACAGATGTCTTCTACCTTTGCATTTGTCACCCGGATCAGATCATCCGGTTTCAACTGTATCTGTGAGCCAATCCTGCCACCGCTTATGATGACCTCATCTAACGTCAGGATTGAACTATGCAGAACGGTTACATAATTTTTCTTCATGCCAATTGGTGTGCAACCACCCCGTATATAGCCGGTAATCTGATTGATATCCTTTACATGGATCATCTCTACCGACTTCTCTCCTACGGCTCTGGCTGCTTTTTTTAAGTCAAGCTCCCGGTCGATCGGAAGTGCAAACACATAATGCTCTCCGCTTTTTCCAACCGTTACCAGCGTCTTAAATGACTGATCGTAGGATTGTCCCATCATATCCGCGACATGTACACCATCGATAAATTCCTCACATTCATAGGTATTCACCTGATATGGAATCTTATTCTTATCCAGAATCCGCATGGCATTTGTCTTGATGTCCTTTTCCTTATCCTTATGCTTTCCCATTGTGAGCACCTCATTTCTGATTTTTCTTATCCTGCAACAAACTATATAAAATCAAAGCTTACCTGTTCATATTCCAGACTGTGATATTCCAGCTCTTCCTGATCCACCTGACTGCGATAGTCAACCACAACTGTCTGCTGCCGCTTTCCGACCATCTGCTGCCCCAGGACATAGTTCACCTCAAACCGTGCGGTAATCGCCGGTGTTGCGCCTCTTGCCGGAACGATCAACTGCACATGATTCGTCTTAAGCAGTGCGAAAATCGGCTCCCATATATAGACATCCTTTGCCGCACCAAACGGATTATCGATAAAGATGGTTTTCATTCGTTTATCATTCTCACCATTCGGAGCATACAGTCCGGATATATAATTAATGATGGAAATCAGGAACTGGATATAAATACCCTGTGACTGTCCCGTACTTCCGACAGCCTCCTCATACCGCAGATACCGGCTCTGCTCCTTAATGCGTTCCCGTTTATATAAGGTCAGCCGGATATTATTCATATCCGTAACCAGTACACTAAAAAGCTTCTTCAGCTCCAGTCTGCTGCGAATGTACTTGATCCGTTCATTCTGATTCTGGAAACGGTCCGCTCCCTGTACCACATCATCAATATAATCCGACATTCTCTGTGGGATAAATTCTTCCTTTACATAAGGAATCGTCAGTCCGACCATCTGGATTGCTTCTCCATCCAGCATGATCCGGGACAGCTTCGGAAGCTTCTCCAGCTCATTCTTCACATCCTGACATCGCTGAATACACTGCTTCTCAAAATTAGACTTGATAAACTGCATGTCCTCAATGCCCTGCGCCACACGCTCCTTTTCCAGTGCGATCACATTTATAATAGAAGAAAGACTCTCGCAGAGATTTCTTGCTTCTCCGTAATTTTTCGGAACCGCCACATCATTGCTGATCGTCTGAGACAGTTCAAAAGCCTGCATTTCCAGAAGTGCCTGTGCGGTCTGGTTCTTATATCGCTGCAGCTCTCCTCTTGCCCGGTCCAGAGCTCTGGTACTCTTATCATAGGCCAGCAGACTCTGCTCAAACAGCTCCCGCAGCTGCTCTTTCCCTACCACCAGCGTCTTTGCCTCCTGAAGCCGGATATCATTCGTTTCTACGATTCGTTTTACATCCTTATATAAATCCAGGATTGCCGTATATTCTCTGGTATCCTCCGCATAGTCGGTTTCCATCTGCTGATACTCTGTATTCAACCGGTTCAGCTGCTGTTCCCCGGTCTCCAGCTCCGCATGGATTTCCATAGCGGATACCTGCAGCTCCTCACAGAGTCCGAACTGTTCTTCCATGGTACGGATTGCCTGCTCGATCTTCCCCTCCAGACGATCTGCTTTCTGTCTGCGTCCTTCCATATGATGTTTCATTGTATCTGCTGCAAGGGTCAGTCTGGATAATTCTGTACTGAGCAGCTCCAGATCCTGTTCATCGACCGTGAACAGTTCATTGGCCTGCCGCAGTTTCTCCAGCTCTTCCATAGAAGTGCCACGCTTCTCGATCGACTTCCGGAACCGGTTCATGGATGCCTGTAGGGCGGTGATCAGCTTCTTCTTATCCTCCAGAGCTACCGTACCCTTCTCTACCACTGCCAGCTGTGCCTTTAATCTGGCATCCAGCTGCTCCCTGTCGAGTGCGGCCGCCTGCTCACACTGCTCCTTTGTGCCGGTGGTATTCTCATCATAATAAGTCTTATAATACTGTTCCCAGTCTGCAGTCCGCTCCTGTCTCTGCTTCTGAAGCTCCCGGAACCGTTTTCCGGTGTCCGCATACCGTACTCTCCACTGATGAAGTGCCTGCCGATGCTCTTCCAGCAGCTTACCCAATCGTTCCTGCTCTGCCTTACAGGTCTGCATCTCCTGCTCTGTCTTCTGCGTCCGCTCGGATAATGACACCAGAGTATTCAGCTGACCCTGCTCCTCCAGTCTGGAGTATACGGCCTGCTTACAGGTATCCAGCTGACTGCGCAGCTGTTCCAGCTCCCGATTGGTGTCCTCCAGCTCCTGTGTGCATTGTGCCACCGCATCCTGTCCGATTCGCAGCTCCTCCCGGGCCTTTAATAGCTCCTGTTCTACGTCCAGAACCGCGATTCCCTGAAGTCCTGCCACAAATATACTGTCCTCCTGATAGGTTCGGCTCATTTCCTCCAGCCGCTCCAGCTCGTTCTGCAGCTCCTCCAGCTCGCTCTGTCTGCGTTTCTTTTCTTCCTCGATTGCCTCTGCCGATACAAATGCCTGTGTGCCCCGCTGCAGAACGATCACTCCGTCCTCTGGAATCTTCTCTGCGGTATCCTCCAGATGCTCCATATTATATATAGGAAGAAATCCATCGCCCAGGTTCAGCTCCCGCAGCTTGCAGTCATCATCCAGACCTTCAAATGTATCTACCAGTAATCCATACGGAAGCAGCGGATGCAATGCAAGCAGGTGGCTTCTCCGTTCCTCCGGCTGTGCCGCCAGATAATCCATGCCAAATACCGCATTCCGATTGTGCCGGCTCTCAATATAATATTTCACCCGATCTACAGCCTCTGTCGGAGCAACCAGGCGGCCTTCTGCCAGTCCCTGCAGACGCTTTTCCTGTGATGCGATCTGCTTTTTAACATTGGAAATCAGCGCCAGATTGTTCAGATATCGCTGATTGATCTGCTCCGATAGCCGTCCCATATCCGCATTCGTCATCCATTCGGCAGACTTCTCTGCTGTCTGCCCGCCATAGATTTCAAGCATACGCTTTACCTTATCTGCCTGCTCCTGATATTCCCGGCTGCTGGTCTCCAGCTCCTCTATCCGTGCTCGGATCTGCTCCAGTTCCTGATTCCGTTTCTCGCATCCCTTCAGCTTCTCATACCGGAGGTTCTGCAGCTCGTATACCTGATTCTCCAGCTCGGTCAGGTGTGCCTTCTCCTGTTCCGCCTGCACAGTCTGTTCCTCCAGTAAGATCTTCGGATTCTGCAGACTGGTAAAGGTCTTCTTCTTACGCAGTGCCTGAAGCTCTTCCATATCCGCAGCATATCGTTCCGATGCCTGCTTCTCCTCATGCTCTGCAACCGCAAATGCCACCTCTGCCTCATGCACCAGATTCTCACTGGAGGCCAGCTTTGCTTCAGCTTCGTAATAGTCTTTCTCTGCCTGTTTCTCTGACTCCAACAATGTCTTTAATATCTGTTCGTCCCGCTTTCTGCGTTCTTTTACAAGCACCTTTAGTAAGAATAACTGATCCTCATTCTGATGCAGGGAGGCCTCGATCACAGCCTCATGCTCCTCCTTCAGCGACTTATCCTTCCAGTAATCCAGATAATCATTCATGCTCTCTTTTCGATTCAGCTCCTGCTGACAGTCCTTCACCGACTGCTCATGATTGGTAATCTCGGTCTGCAGACGCTCAATCTCTGCCAACAATTCCCGATATTCCAGTTTATCCCGGTGAATTTTTAAGTTCGCCTGCTGCTTCTGCTGTATCCGGATGGTCTTCTTCTTCTCATCCTTCGCCAGCTCCAGTGCTTTCAGCTTCTCCTCACTCTTCTTCGCCAGCGTTGCTCCGGTAACGCAAACATTTGCCAGATTTGCACTCTGATCCGATTGTCTTTCATATAATTCCAGAAATGCTGCTACCCTTGCCTCCAGTACATGCAGGAGTTCTGTCTGGCGGTCGTAGTCTGCGATCTCCCGCTTCTTCTTCGTCAGCTCTACCAGCTTATCCTTGATCTCAAGCAGGGTGTGTGCCATATCATCCGGATCTGCATTCTTATCGATCTTTACCAGATATGCCTTTTCTATAATTTCCTCTATCAGAAGGTCTTCTACTACCTTTCTGGCAGTCTTATAATTCGTCTCAAAATAAGTCCGGACGTGTCCCTCTGTCTTATTGATTCCCCGGATGATCTCCCAGTGGCTCTCATACAGTCCGAACCGGCTGATATATCTCTGGTATTCCCCCTTACGGTCAAACACCTGCACCGACAGCTTCATGTCCCGTCTCCCCAGCTCTTTTAAATAATTCTTCCAGCCGGTATAACTTACCCGCTCTCCGTCTTTCACAAGCGGCAGGTTTATAATGTCATTCTCATTATAGTCCCGGTAAAGAATACAGTAATTGAAATACTCGATGGCTGCCATCTCCTTGCCGCCGTCCTCCTCGTCCGGAGAATCCTTGGCTTTCCTTGCACAGAAACCGGTAGTCATATACCGGTATCCTTCATGCAGCTCCGGCTCGTCCAGCTTCCATTCGATCAGGGAATGAATGGTCGTATTGCCGCCACCGGTACGAAACAGCTTCTCTACCGGCTGCTTCTCGTCCAACGTACAGTTCGGAATCAGATTCTGTAAAAGCAGGAGCATCAGAATACTTTTGCCGCCTCCGTTTGCCAGATCATACAGAGTATTTTTTCCATACATACGCATTGTGAAATCATCATACTGCTGCGTTCCGAAATTATATTTCACATTGTTTACACGAATCCGGTTAATACTCGGCATGGTCCTCTCCTCCTTCCAGCAATTCATAAATATGCCCGCGATATTCTTCAAAATACTGCTCGGTCAGTGCTTTCATCCGGTCGGTCGGATAATACCGCTCCTGCACATCCAGAAACAGTCCCTGACTGATCAGGAAATTGCATACCAGCTTTACCAGTCCCATCCGGGAAGCCCGTGATGCCCGGAGCAATTCCCTGTCCTCGCCTGTCACCGTTGGCAGCTCCTCCCACAGCAGTGCCAGACTCTTAAAGCTGTTTTCCTCAATCTCATCCATCGCATAAACCTGAAGATCTCCCGTAATCGCCAGAAGCGAATCACTGACCTCTTTTACAATCTCCTCCAGCCGTACATATTCCCGGTACTGATACGATGCCGAATCCTGATAGAAACACAGCATAATCTGATACATAATGTAATATGCCATGTAAAGCTCCCGGTTATAGCGCAGGCCCATCAGTCGTTTCAGTTCCTCATTGGTATACCCGAAGACCCGGTTACCTTCTCCGGCCGTCAGGTAAAGTGCCTCTTTGTATTCGTATATATTCAGGTTCAGTTTCTTTAATATCTGATTCAGTATTTCATAGACTTCCGCATTCTGATAGTATGCCTCATATAAACTGCCGTTCTCCGGATGTGAGCGACGCACATCCTCTCCCATGGTCAGCTTTGCATATATTTCCAATGCTTTATCCATATTTCGACTATCCATTGTTTGATCCTCTCCGGTTTCTATTTCCTGTAAAACATGATATTGGTAATTGTAAACTCTGTCTCATCCTGCGAAATGGTAATCTCCTCCTGCTCCAGAAACTCCAGTGTAAATCCTGCGCGCAGGAACCGTTCCTTTGCTTCTTCATCCCATGCTTCCTGCACCAGATTCTCAAGGAAGGTCTCCGGCTTCTCATACAGCTTCCGGATCGAATACTCCGTCTTCTGTGCCAGATGAACCAGGAATGAGTAATAATCTCCGTTCTTTAAGAACTGATCTCCATACCGGATCTCCAGAATCGCACTGAACTCCTTTAACTCAATGGACTCCTTCTTCTCCAGCTGATCTAACAGCTCATAAAACATCTGACCGAAGTTATGAAGAATTCTCTCATCCTCTTTCTCATCCTCATACTTGAAATTCCGGTCCGTTTCTTCCTTTATGATCTTCTCACCGTGATCTGCCTGCTCTGTCTTATAGGTCAGCATATTGTCAATTGCGTTCAGGTTAAAGCTCTTCTCGATCTTCAGTGCAAACAACGGTGCCAGTATATACCGCATAGCCGCCGGATCATCCCGCTCCTTCAGCTTCTGAAGACTGCCCCGGAAATCAAACACATTCCGCAGTCTGCGGATCTTCGCCTGATGGATCATCTGATCCGCAATATTCTGCAGGTCGGTTGTTTCCCGGATCAGCTCTCCATGCCGGTGTATCGTCTTCTTCAGCTCTGTTTCCAGACGGCTGATTTCCTCCAGGGAACGATAAAATGCAGTCGTTTCCTTCGCTCCGGCTTCATTTACACTCGCCTTCGCCAGTGTCTGCTCGATCAATGCCTTGTTCTTGGCAAACAGCTTCTGCTCCTCTTCAAACCATCTGGCAACGGTCGCCATATAATTCTCACAGGCCTCCGCTCCCTTAAACACATCATGGCTCAGCAATGCTATGACGGACTCCTTCTGTGCCAGCAGACGTTTCACCTCACTGTTGATCCGGTGAACCACTTCTATACCGCCTTTGAAGTTCTTCGCTGTGATCATCTTCTCCAGGAGCAGCTGCTGCACACTGATCTTGCTCTCATCCTTCACTTCCTTGGTATCCAGATAAAACTCGATTCCCTCTGCCGTAATATGATATCTTACAACCTGATCCTCAATCTCGCTCTCGATCAGCTTTACTCTGGCTGTCTTCCGCTTCTTATCCTCCGGATCAAAGAAATGAAACTCAAACGGTCTTCCGTCATTTTTCAGCTTATCAAATATGTAGCCTGCCAGCTCGCTCTCTTCCTCCGGCGACTCCTGCAAACGAAAATCCCGATGCAGAAGTTCCAGTAAAAATGTCTCATACTGCTCATAGGTAACGGTCTGCTCATTAAACTGATTCTCATTGATCAGAAACCGCAGGCTGGCCATCGTAATATATCCCATATCCAGGTCGGAATACTTGCCATCCTTGTACTGGGTAAATGTTGTCTCATTTAAAACAAAAAAAGGATAGTACTTCCGCAGATTCTGCATCCGGGCATGATGCTCTTCCATTATATCGTTAATCATGATGTAGTTCTCTGCCACCGACAATATCCTCCTGTAATCGATTCAAAACCACACTAAGTGTACCACAAGGCGGCTGTAAAACCAAGTGCTTCCACATAAAAAATGCCCCGAACACAGACATTCCTGCCTGTCTCCGGAGCATTGAGATTCATCCTGTTAAGAAATCTGATTTAGATATTAAGCCTTACCTACAGATCCGAATAATTCCATCTTCTCTTTTACAGTTGCCTTAATAGCTTCTGTACCAGGTGCTAATAACTTACGTGGGTCAAATCCCTTACCCTCTAAGTCCTTACCAGCCTCGATGTACTTACGTGTAGCATCTGCGAATGATAACTGACACTCTGTGTTAACGTTGATCTTAGATACACCAAGAGAGATAGCCTTCTGGATCATATCTGCCGGAATGCCTGTACCACCATGAAGAACTAATGGCATAGCACCTGTCTTCTGCTGGATAGCATCCAATGTCTCGAAGGAAAGGCCCTTCCAATTTGCAGGATACTTACCATGAATGTTACCGATACCGGCTGCAAGCATATCAACGCCGAGATCTGCAATGATCTTGCACTCGTTAGGATCTGCACACTCGCCCATACCTACAACACCATCTTCTTCACCACCGATGGAACCAACTTCGCATTCGATAGAAAGACCTAACTGATGAGCAACATTTACTAACTCTGTAGACTTAGCAAGATTCTCTTCAAATGGATAATGTGAACCATCAAACATGATAGAAGTAAATCCAGCCTGAATGCACTTATAGCATCCTTCGTAAGTACCATGATCCAGATGAAGTGCTACAGGAACGGTGATTCCCAGCTCATCATGCATAGCCTTAACCATAGCTGCTACAGTCTTAAAACCTGTCATATACTTACCTGCGCCCTCAGATACACCAAGGATAACCGGTGACTGTAATTCCTCTGCTGTTAAAAGAACTGCCTTTGTCCACTCAAGGTTGTTAATATTGAACTGTCCAACTGCATAATGTCCTTCCTTAGCTTTCTTTAACATTTCTGTTGCTGAAACTAACATATCAATTCCTCCATTGTTATAATTATATTGTCACATTTTCATGCGCTTTTATAAGGTCAGTATACCCTATTTTCTTACAGAAATAAAGTAGAAAATATCTCAAAAAAGCATGAAAAAATCGCTTCATATCCAATATTTTAATAAATCCCCGATCAGATCTATATGGAACCCGATCAAAAGCACATTTTTCAGCATCACATTTACTACTATGATCCCCAATGCCACATAGCAAAACCAGACACGCAGATAGTAATAACGTTTCCCATTCCTACGGATCAGGGTAATGATCTCGCCAATATAGTATTCCATCAGGATAGCTGCCGTAAATATCACCAGGGGATGGTCGATAAAGGAGCGCCAGAGCTTCAGCTGAAGCAGTTCATACACGGCTCTTGTGCCTCCACATCCCGGACAGTAGACATGTAGGACCTCATGAAAAAAGCAGGGACCTTTCAGAAACTGAATGCCCGGCAGATATTTCCAGAGCAATACCAGGATCAGTGCTACGATGCCTCCGACTGTTACCCATATGAATTTTGTCCATTCCTGTTTCATGAATTGCTGTTGTTCCATAACCGACTCCTTTGCTATGGCTCATTGTATCACGTCGCCTATCGGCTCCATGTTTGTTTTCGCATTATGTCAGTATGCACAAGTGCATCCCGTCGCAATGCTCATTGTATCATATCCGGGTGGGACTGTCACCGGTCGTTTTCGGAATGCAACAGATATGTGCTTGTCGTCCCCGATGCAGGCAATCGGCGATATATGCACTTGCCGTCCAAGATACAGGCAATCGGTGATATATGCACTTGCTCCTGTATCTTGGGACTGGAGGAGGCATGCACGAATTTCCTCTATAACTGACTTCCAAAGCAAAACACGACACCACTCTGCTAACAGCTTTCGGAGCGAATGATGATTCTATGAAGGGACGTTTGCACCCGCCGGTACTTAGTGAGTGCATGGCACAGATTTTCAGATTGCCATTTCAGAAAGAATATGATAGTGTTTTTATAGTGAGGTTTTACCGGAAGGGAGTTACCATTGAATACAGATTCTTATATTTTATTTATTAATTACCTATATAATATCAACAATATTCCAATCTGCCTGATTGAAAATCAGACACCGATCCTGCAGATTCCGTCTGCCGACTGGTTTTATCCGGCGATTCAGCCCTATGTAGAAAGTATGCTTGAACGGAATCAGGACGTCACTTATATGTCCACCTCTTATGAGGCTCTTTATGGCCTGATCCGTATTCGTAAAAATCATCAACTGATTTTTGTAGGTCCTTACTTTACCACCCCGGTCACACAGGATTATCTGTCTCTGCTCATGACTCAGTTAAAGGTCAACGATGCTGATCATGATCACTGCAAGATTTATCTGACCGGCATTCCAAGCGGCCCCCTGCACCGTTTCCTCTCTTATCTGTCATGTTTAAACTTTGGATTCAATCATGACATTCTGCCGATTGAGGAGATGGATTATAATCCAAATATTCGCAATCAGGAGGCATTGATCCAAAAAACCTATACGACTGCCACATATGAATCCAGAGAAAATGATATGCCACATAATACCTACCTGCATGAAATGCGCCGTCTGGAGCTGATTGCAAATGGCGATACCGAGGGTATGCGGAAATTGATTGCAACACCAGTTCCCGGAAATCAGGGTCATATCGGAAGTGATGCTCTGCGGCAGGCCAAAAATATTTTTATTGCCGCCTGCACCCTATATACCAGAGCTGCGATTTCAGGTGGACTGGATGCGGAAGAAGCATATAACTTAAGCGATGTCTATATTCAGACCAGTGAAACTTATAAGAGTGTAGCAGATGTGGAACGTCTGATGCGTCAGATGCCGATGGATTTTACAGAACGTGTAGAACGAGAGGTCAAATTCAAAAATGCCTCCCCTTCCATCGTTGCCGCAATTCACTATATCAAAGAGCATGTGAACCAGCCGATTCAGGCTCAGGATATCGCCCAACATATAAACTTAAGTACATCTTATTTTCTGAAACGCTTTAAGTCAGAAACCGGCGTCGGCATTTCTGAGTTTATTAATCAGGTAAAGATTGAAGAAGCCTGTGCACTTCTAACCTATACAGAGAAGTCTCTGACAGAAATTAGCAACTACCTCTACTTCTCCAGTCAAAGTTACTTCCAGAATGTATTTAAGAAAATCATGGGTGTGACTCCGGGCGTATACCGTAATATCAAAAAGGCTCCCCCATTTATTAAAAAAAACCATAGATAAGAGGAATCACGGATGCTTTTTTCTGTACATATCACTCAGGGAAAAGCTGAATTCCTCCATCATCTGCTTCCCGACCTGGCGAAGCACCTGGCGATAATCCGGATTTTTCTGAAGCTGCTTTCGAAGCAGTTTTCTTTTCTTCTTTCCTTCTCTGCCACCCAGGTCATTCAACGTCCGCACCTCTGCCTGCGAGATCCATTCAAACAACAGATTGACAATCCGCCTGCGTTCCTCCAGCGAGAGTGAATAAATCCAGTTATGCATTGTCTGGTCAAATAACTGACTATCCTTATCTCTTTGCGGAATTGTCACAAATCCGGTTCTGAATACTCTCCAGGATCCGGGATCATGCTGCCGGAATCTACTTTCGTTGCTATTGATTACCTGATAATTTCGGTCCTGTTCCAACAACATTCCTATAAAGGAGGATTCTGGGACATATTTCCGGATTTTATCCCGAATTCTTTCATAACCAGCACTTCTTAGTATACTCTTTGCAAAACCCGGTCCATCATTATTATAAATCTGCCGTATCTGTTCCTGAACAGACGGCTTCGCCTTTGCCGCTGCATATACTGCCAGATTTCCTCCCTTAGAATGCCCGCCCAGAATCAAATGAACGGCATCTCTCTGTCTGAGCTTCTCTGCTACCAGATTCAGATATATAACCGCCCGCCGCTGCGCCGGAACCACTTCAAAGCACATATGAAAATTCTCCTTCCAGCCGATCATCGTATTATCTGTCCCCCGAAATGCGATAAAATATAACTCCGGATTCACTTCCATACACAGTGCCGCAAACTGACTCTGCCGTTCTTCATCCAGCAGAGTCTGATAATACATCAGTTTTAGCTCCGCAAAGCGTCTGGTCTCTGCCATCCGTCTCATATAAAAGGGTGCCATTTTAATTAAAGAAAACTCCCGTAATATTTTCCGCTCGCTCTCCGTTTCCCAGAATTGTTCCGATGCTTCCCTGAGGGTTATTGCACACTCCTCCCACGGGGATGCCACAATGGATTGAAATTCCACATAAGCCAGATTGGATAACAATAATCCGTCCACTTCATTAAACGGACTTTCCTCAAAGCTTAAATCTCCTCTCCAATTCAGATAATCGATCATTGTTCCCATCTACTCACCTCACATTCTACTATATTATTTAGTATTTACAGATGGTCATGGAAATTATGCCGATACTTTTTATTTTCTTACGATTCTTCATATCCTCCTAAGGAAATGTTTATATTTTCATCATTTTTTGAACACAGATTAAACACACTTTTCCCGTATATTAAAACTTGTAAGAGCTTTTCATATATTTGAATCCTCTCTCCCCTCATTTAAGAAGTGACCGGAGCTTCGAAAGAAGCTCCGGTCATTTTTTATGCTTTATTCTGTTCTGCTACCAGATGTTCTGCTCCGTAAATCTTACGCAGCTTCGGTTTTTCAATCTTACCGGTAGGATTTCGCGGTATATCCGCAAAAATGATCTTCTTTGGTCGCTTATAACGTGGAAGTGCCAGACAGAACTGGTTCATTTCCTCTGCTGTGTAGCTGAAACCATCCTTAATCTCAATGATCGCCGCCGTAATTTCACCCAACCGCTTATCCGGCAGGCCAATGACTGCCACATCCTTGACTGCGGAATGACTTCGGATGAAATCTTCAATCTGTACCGGATAAATATTCTCACCACCACTGATGATGACATCCTTCTTCCGATCTACCAGGAAGATAAATCCATCCTCATCCTGCATTGCCATATCACCGGTGTAGAGCCAGTCACCCTTTAAGATCTCAGCTGTTGCTTCCGGATTCTTATAATAGCAGGTCATGACACCCGGTCCCTTGACGCAAAGTTCTCCGACCTCTCCCTGTTTCACCTCATTGCCAACCTCATCAACGATCTTAACCTCCCAGCCGTAGCCAGGCACACCAATGGCACCTACTTTATGGATATTCTCAACGCCAAGATGCACACAACCAGGTCCGATAGATTCAGACAATCCGTAGTTTGTATCATACTGATGCTTCGGGAAGTAAGACTTCCAGCGCTTGATCAGACTCGGTGGTACCGGCTGTGCTCCAATATGCATCAACCTTAACTGATCCAGCTGATAATCTTCTAATTTAATATCGCCACGATCCAGAGCATCCAGAATATCCTGTGCCCACGGAACCAGAAGCCATACGATCGTACATTGCTCCTTCGAAATCGCATCCATGATAAACTCCGGCTTAGTACCCTTTAGAAGAACTGCCTTACCACCGGATATCAGACTTCCAAACCAATGCATTTTTGCTCCGGTATGATAAAGTGGCGGAATACAGAGGAATACGTCCTCCTTCGTCTGTCCGTGATGGTTCTGCTCTACCTTCGCCGCATGCATCAGACTGATATGATTATGTAAAATCGCTTTCGGAAAACCAGTTGTTCCGGATGAGAAATAAATAGCCGCATTATCATCATCCCGTATCTCGATCTCCGGCTTCCGGCTGGAGCAGTTCGCTACCATGCTGTTATAATCCTCTGCAAAACTCGGGCAGTTATCGCCCACATAGAATAGCAGACGATTGATACTGATTTCCTCTGCAATCTCCTCTACCCGTCCGATGAATTCCGGTCCGAATACCAGAATATTCACATCTGCCAAATCCAGGCAATACTGGATCTCATCCGATGCATATCGGAAGTTCAAAGGCACCGCCAGTGCGCCGGTCTTTAAAATACCGAAGTAGATCGGCAGCCATTCCAGGCAATTCATCAACAGGATTCCGACCTTATCGTCCTTTTTGATTCCACGGCTTAATAAAAGATTGGCAAATCGGTTTGCCTTCTCATCAAATACGCTCCATGTAATTTCACGCCGATAATGAACCAATGGATTCGGTTCCATTAATTCATACTCTTTCCATGTAACACGGCGGCGTTCCTTAATCTCCGGATTAATCTCAACCAATGCCACATCATTGGCATACTCCCCGGCATTCCGTTCCAGTAAATCTGTAATCGGCATTTCATATTCCTCCTAACAAAAACTACTGACATTTTAGCACGTCACAGTAAAAAAGTAAAGAAAAGAAGAAATTTCATATAAAAATAGCTGTTTTTTCAAAAATATCATGAAAAAATGAGATAAGCTGGCATCTAAATCTTGTTTTTTTTGAGAAAATGCACTAGAGTATTAAGGAAGATTTTTTTTAAGATAAAATATTGTAACCCGAATCTTAAAAACGAAAGGTACAGGTATTTAAAATGAAAAAATACAAGGAAATGAGTAAAGACGAATTATTAACATTGAAGGCTGCCCTTCAGGAGAAATATGAAGAAGAGCAGTCTAAAGGATTAAGCCTGAATATGGCAAGAGGCAAGCCTGGCTTCTCTCAACTCGCTCTGTCCATGGAAATGTTGGATGAGATCAACAGTTCTTCCGATATGAAGACACTGCTTGGCAATGACACCCGAAACTATGGAGATTTGGATGGTATCGGTGAATGTCGTCAGCTTATGGCCGATATGATGGAAGCAAAGAAAGAAAATATCGTTGTTTATGGCAATTCCAGCTTGAACATCATGTATGATACCGTTTCCCGTTCCATGACACATGGAGTCAATGGTTCTACCCCTTGGTGTAAGCTTGATAAGGTGAAATTCCTTTGCCCTGTACCGGGATATGACAGACATTTTAAGATTACAGAATTTTTCGGCATTGAGATGATCAATGTTCCGTTACTAGATGATGGTCCGGATATGGATCTGGTAGAGCAGTATGTCAATCATGATCCGTCAGTCAAGGGTATCTGGTGTGTTCCAAAATATGCAAACCCAACCGGTATTTCTTATTCAGATGATGTAGTCAGACGATTTGCTACATTAAAGCCTGCCGCAGAGGATTTCCGTATCTTCTGGGATAATGCTTATTGCATCCATCATTTATACATGGATGAGAAGGTTCACATTCTGAGTATTATTGATGAGTGCGAGAAGGCTGGAAATCCGGATATGGTTTATATGTTCGGTTCTACGTCCAAGATTACATTCCCCGGTTCCGGTATTTCTGCAATTGCAACCTCACCTAGAAATGTGGAATTCATTAAGAAACAGCTGACTGTTCAGACCATTGGTCATGATAAGATCAATCAGTTACGACATACTCGTTTCTTTAAAGATATTAACGGCATGAAGGCTCATATGGATAAGCATGCCGAGCTCCTGCGGCCGAAGTTCGAGACAGTCATCAATGAATTTAATCGTGAGCTGACCGGACTGGAAATCGGTACCTGGACCAGACCGGTCGGCGGATACTTCATTTCCTTCGATGCTTTAGAGGGTTGTGCTAAGGCTATCGTTGCTAAATGCAAAGAGGCTGGCGTTGTACTGACCGGTGCCGGTGCGACTTTCCCATATGGCAAGGATCCGAAAGACAGCAACATCCGAATTGCTCCATCGTTCCCTGAACCGGAGGAACTGGAAGCTGCAGCCAAAATTTTTGTTCTCTGCGTAAAGCTTGTAAGTATTGATAAGTATCTTTCAGAAATGAATTAAAATAATTTATCAGGAGAATACCATGATTTATACCGTTACTCTGAATCCGGCACTGGATTATATCATGCATGTGGAGCATTTTGAGAAAAACAGGATCAACAAGACCTCTTCCGAGCTACTTTTACCGGGTGGAAAAGGCATCAATGTCTCTATTGTACTTCATAATCTGGGTATGAGCAGTACTGCTCTCGGATTCATTGCCGGTTTTACCGGACAGGAGATTCGCAGAAAGCTTCAGACACTGGGTGTTACGGATGATTTTATTGAGCTTCCGGATGGACACTCCAGAATCAATATGAAGATCAGCAGTCATGAAGAAACAGAATTAAACGGCATGGGACCTGTCATTGACGAGGTCTCTTTGCTGAAGTTATATACGCAGTTGGATCGGCTGGTGACCGGAGATGTCCTGGTCCTAGCCGGCAGTATCCCTGCTACGCTTCCTGACAGTATTTATCAGGATATTATGAAGTGGGTCGAAGCAAAGGGTGTGATGACAATCGTAGATGCCAGAAAAGATCTGCTGGAGAATGTTTTGGAGCTTCGACCGTTTTTGATCAAGCCAAATAACTTTGAGCTTGCAGAATTGTTCGGTTTGGAAGAACTCTGGGATAAACAGGAGGTCCTGCGTTATGCAAAGGAATTACAGGAACGTGGTGCCCGAAATGTCCTGGTCTCTATGGCCGGTGCCGGTGCTGTTCTCGCTGCTGAAGATGGCAGCACCTATGAGAGTCCTGCTCCGGACGGAACCGTGATCAATTCCGTAGGTGCCGGAGATTCCATGGTCGCCGGCTTCTTATACGGCCTGTTAACCACGGAATCCTTTGAACAGGCTTTCTATACCGGTCTCGCCTGCGGCAGTGCCAGTGCTTTTTCTGAGCAGCTGGCGACAAAAGATGCCGTTGACGCGATTTTGAAACATCTGATTTAGAAAATCCAGATCATAATCAGATCAAATTCTGACTTTTTTCTTTACTCATTATTCCTGATTCTATTTAATTGTCGGACTCGTTTTACAGATTATAACCAACCTCAAAGGCCTTCTTATTAATCTCAATCGTCTTCGGAGGAACTGTTTTCTCGATAACTTCCAGCCAGTCTTCCTTTGTATAATTCATATGCTGCGCAGCAACACCCAGTACGATAATGTTGAACACCCTTGCATTACCAAGCTTCTTAGCCTCTGCCATTGCGTCTACCGAATATACCTTATACTTCTCGGATAACTCTTCGATAATTCCTTCCGGATATTCCGCTGCTCCGGTCACAACTGTGATTGGATCCATACGCTGATCATTTACAACGATTACGCCATCCTTCTTTAAGAAATGTGCATAGCGCTTGGCTTCCAGACGTTCAAATGCAATCAACACATCTGCCTGTCCTTCTTCGACGATCGGCTCTGCTACCTTATCACCATACCGCACATAAGTTACAACGCTTCCGCCTCGCTGTGCCATACCATGTACCTCTGATAACTTCACATCATATTTGGCATGTAATGCAATACCGCCAAGGATCCGGCTGGTAAGCAGAGTACCCTGTCCACCAACACCAACAATCATAATATTCTTTGTTTCCATGTTCTTCTGCCTCCCTACTTCTTCTCTGTCTGAATTGCATCAAACTTACATAACTGCTTACATAAGCCACAGCCATTACACATGGTCTCATCAATTGCAATCGTGCCATCCTCATTCTTTGTTAATGCAGGGCAGCCCGGACGCAGACACATTCCACACTTCTTACACTTCTCCGGAACCGGAACACACTTATTCGGGAATACATTTCCCTTTAAGAGTACACAAGGCGACTTCGTAATGATTACGGACACACCGTCCCGTGCAGTTTCCTCTTTCACAATCCGCTCCAGCTCTACTGTATCAAACGCATTTACCTCTACTACATTGGCAACGCCAATTGCCTTACAGAGGTTATAAATATTAATCGCATAGGTTGGCTCACCATTCAGCATCTTACCGGTTGCTGCATGATCCTGATGTCCGGTCATTCCCGTTGTCGAATTATCCAGAATCATAACTGTACCGGTTGCCTGATTATATACCATGTTCATTAAGGAATTGACACCTGTATGCATGAACGTACTATCACCGATAACAGCAACCCATTTCTTTACATAATCTTTGCCCTTTGCCTTCTCCATACCATGAAGAGAGGAGATTGATGCACCCATACAAATGGTCGTATCTACAACATTCAACGGTGCAACTGCACCCAAGGTATAACATCCAATATCTCCGGCAGCATGAATACCAAGCTTCTTCAATACGGTATATACACTTCTGTGTGGACAACCCGGACAAAGAATCGGCGGACGTGCCGGCACCTGTGCAGGTGTCTCCAAATCAAGCTCTTCATGCAGAATCGCCTTTCTCAGCATATTTGCACTATATTCGCCCTGTACTGTAAAGATCTCTTTACCATGGCAGGCAATTCCCCAGGAACGAACCTGTTCCTCAATGATCGGATCCAGCTCTTCTACAATATATAATTCATCTACCTTTGCAGCAAAATCCAGAATCATCTGCTTTGGAAGCGGATTTACCAGACCAAGCTTCAGCACACTGGCATTCGGAAGAACTTCCTTCACATACTGGTATTCAATACCACAGGTAATTACACCGATCTTGGTATTGCCCATTTCCACACGATTGATTGGCATATCCGCACCATCTGCAGACATCGCCAGCTCCCGCTGCTCTACATATATATGACGGCCTTTCGCGTTACCTGGCATCATGACAAACTTCGCAGGATTCCGCTCATATGGCTTATCCTCCGGAACAACCCGATCTTCTAATGTAACCAGTCCCTGTGAATGAGACAGACGGGTAGTCGTTCTTAAGATGACCGGTGTATCGTATTTCTCGCTTAATTCAAATGCATATTTCATGAAGTCCTTGGCTTCCTGACTATCAGACGGTTCTACAACCGGCACATGAGCAGCTCTGGCAACCGCACGGGTATCCTGCTCGTTCTGCGAGCTGTAAAGTCCCGGATCATCCGCTGCAACCAGTACCATACCACCATTCACACCACCATACGACATGGTATATAACGGGTCAGATGCTACATTCACACCAACATGCTTCATACAACACATAGAACGTACACCACTGATACATGCACCAATTGCAACCTCAGTTGCAACCTTCTCATTCGGTGCCCATTCTGCGTATACGCCGTCATACTTTACAAGGCTCTCACTGATCTCCGTGCTCGGTGTTCCCGGATATGCGGAAGACACCTTGACGCCCGCCTCCCAGGCACCTCTGGCGATAGCCTCATTTCCCAACATAATCTTTTTTTCCATCGTTTGTTCCCTTCCTCTTGCTTCATCATCTATGCAAAATTCACATAATATCTTACTCTGCCAGTCCAAATCATCAGTTCAGAATAGCAGCGCCCAGTTAAAATAATAGTACGGCATCCGGATAGAAATGTCAAGATTCCGGTCTGTCAAACTGCGTTCCGGTAATCTTACAGGCTTATACACCCCCGGTATCAATGACGGTATCAATCTATATTCTACATAGCTTGTTGTATCTGAATAATCTCGTCCCGACCACACTCTGCAATATCCATAATATCCTCATAAGCAAAGCCACGGGTTAACATATTCTTAATGATCTGTATTCTTTTCTTACGTTCTTCTTCTCGCCCTTCTTCTATGCCGCTGTCATACCCCAGCTTCCGTTCTCTGTTTATCATATCCGCCAATGCTTTACACATATCCACAACCTCCTGTTCCGTATTGATCTCTATCTCCGCACCTGTCACCAGATTTAACAATTGTACTGCTTCCTGTTCCATCCGGTTAAATCGGTCCGCATCCTCCTGCAGGATCTGCCGCAGCTTCTCCTCATCCTCCGAATACTTTATGAAGTTCAGAACCTCCCGCATGCTGCTGTGAAACTGCTTCAGTTCCTCGGTGGATAACTCTGCCGGTGCAATCACATGTATCTTATAATCCTGTACATATTTCAGAACCGCCGGGTCTTTTATGTCCAGCATTTCATGAATGGACCTCGGTCCATCCCAGGGCCGATTCTGAAACAAGATCACGATCGTAATCACCGGAAGCAGCTTATCCCTACTGTTGATACCGGATAAAAAGTCTCTTCTGCCCAAACTCTGTTTCTCCGTCCTGTAACTTCGGATCTGATTGACCTGTCTCATATACCGCATGGAATCATTGAGCATATTCCGGACCGGCATTGCATAATGTACCTCTGACTGATTCTCCAGACTTACCAGCATATAAACCGCATCCTGTCCCTGACGAATGGTTATCTGCTTTGACACATCCCGGTATTTCTGCTGAACTATATAGTCCTTCTGCCTGCGTTTTCTCCCATTCCTTCCGGTACCTCTTCCTCTTCCCACCTGTCGATCCGTAGAATCTGCGGATGCCACGGATTCCACAAACAGATCTATATCTGTTTCTTCCTCTAAAAACAGCTCTTCGCCACTGACCTCTTTCAAATGCTCCGGTCTTACAATCTCTGCCCCATCATACAGAATATAATTTACAATATCCGCAAAGATCCGATTATTCTCTGTATATAGCTTCTCTGCAATATCTTTCTTTCCCAATCTGTGTCCTCCTTCACCCTGTCCGGACTCCGGAAACACTCCCCGCCAATTTTACCATATTTAGGCTCGCAGTCTGCCATGTTTCCAAAATCCTGCTTCTGCTTCATGAAATTTCGCAAGATTTTCTTCTTAGAACCATCCAAACTGCTTCTGACTATAGAAAAATAGATAATATATACTTGCTTGATATTTAATATATATTATCTATGTCTATTTGTCAATATTTTATTTATTTTTCATCAGATTACTCATTTACAATAATCCATTTTTCCACTCTTCCACCAGCGCTTCTAACCGATATCTGGCATTCGCAGGACTGCTGGAAGGCAGTTGGCAGATTTCCGGCAACTGTTTACCACGGTTGTATTTCTGAAACATCCGATATGCGGTTCCGCCATTCAAACAGATTCTCTTAATCGGTGCCTGCTGTAAGATCCACTCTATATCATTCGGCACTACATTTCGTATGGAACTATCCGAAGAGCCCTCGATCTCGCAGGATGCGATCACATCCCACACCGCAACCCGGTGTTTCAGTAAAAGAGCTTTCTTCTGTTCTACTGTCACCGGAACTTTTTCTTCAAATATTGCCGCCATGATTTTCCAGAACCGATTCTGCGGATGTCCGTAAAAAATGCACTTTCTCTGGATTTTACCGATGGGAAGGATCCCAGAATCAAAATCCTGGAATGTTCATCAAATATCGGTGCAATATTATGTTGCTGACGTTCTAATGCCATGCTTCCATTTCCTCTCGAATCTTCTCAATCAACGTTACATCCGCCGGCAACCACTCGACAGAATCCAGTTGATCCTTTGCCAACCATTTGGCCGCTTCCGCCTCCTTTAAGACCAAGTTTCCCTTCTGTACCCGACACCAGAAACAATCCATAGACAAATGGAATGTCGGATAGTCATATTCTATGGTATCAATTAATTCACCCACTACGATCTCCGTATCCAGCTCTTCCCGAATTTCACGTTGCAATGCCTGCTGTGGAGTCTCACCCTCTTCGATTTTACCACCCGGGAACTCCCAGCCATCTTTCAACTCCCCATAACCGCGTTGAGTGGCGAAAATTATAAGCTGTCCCTCTTTATTCTCGGAGCGAATTACCGCTGCAACTACTCTAATTGTTTTCATATTAAATCTCCATTCATTTATTTTCCTTCCATGTATATAAGGATATGTTCTTTTCACTATATATTGCTTTCCAGATATTTCAGTAAATCTTCCCGAATCTCTTGATGCATTTTCGCTTTTACCTTCGTAATCTCACGCATTTCTCCATGATTATCCCGTTTCTCCCCAGCCTTTGCCTCCAGTACGGAAAAGGTTCCTTTTTACTATCAAGTGAATACAAGTTTATGATTTGTTTTTTTTAGCCCGTTTATCTGCTTCCTCAATAGCATACTCACTATAATAGCGGAGATGTCCGTTATCATCAAGCTTACTTGACATATGTGTATCAAGATTTAAGTTTCTTAATTCATAATGCAAACAATAAGGGTCGTCAACACCATCAGACCGTTTACCACCAATTATAATGTGGTCAACTAATAATTCAAACAAATCTTTATTGAAGCCTTCGGCTTTTCCCTCTTTGATATAAGCAATAATTTGTTTTCTATTTGCAAAAGTGTCAGCTTCACTCTTAATTTCAGCATTAAGAGAATCAATCTTTTCTTGAATTTGTTCAAGCTCTTTTGTCAATGCTTCCCGTTTTTCGTTATAGTCTTCATCAGACAATTTTTCTTCCAACAATAAATCAGTAAGTTTAGAACGCATTTTCATTTTTTTATTATAGTTACTATAATAAGACGATAGTTGTTTTTTAATTTGAGTTTCTTTCTCCTTACTATTTTTAAGAAGTTTATCTAACGAATCATCTGATAAGTAAAACAATGCTTCATTATCATCAATTAGATTTTTAATCATGCCAACTATAGACTGCTTTATATAATCTTCATCTAAAGATTTGCACTTAGGACATTCGGCTTTTCCTTTTTTTGCATAAGTACCACAAGACCATATTATTTTTTCGCTTGGAGTTCCTGCGTGTGTAACTCTTCTAAAATAGTTCTTGCCACAATAACCACAAACAAGCTTAGATGTAAAAATACTCCGGTTTGTTTTTTTAGTCGTGCCTTTTCTACTGCCGTCAGAATAAGTAACAATTCTTTGTTCTATAATTAATTTAACTTTCTCCCAATCCTCTAAAGATATGATTGCTTCGTGATCGTCCTCAACATGACTTTTAACGCCTTCACCCTCATTTATCTTTCTGATATGACCGATTGGATTTATAGTCTTTGTTTTACCCTGAGTTATTGACCCTATATATTTTTCATTCTTGATAATGTTCATAACAGTAGAACCATACCAAGTTGTATTGCCATTTTTTGTTTTAGCTCCCATTGCTTCAAGTTCTTTGGCAATAGCATGACAGCCAGCACCTTCAATATATCGTTGAAAAATATATCTTACGGTTTCGGCTTCATCTTTATTGATTACCATTTGATTATCAACAATGTCATAACCCAAAGGATTTGCACGACCTACATATTCGCCTTTTCTTATTTTTTGTTGAATAGTCCAATTAACATGAGCACTTGTATTTTCAACTTCCATTTGTGCGACCGCTCCAAGAATAGTGAGCATTAATGTTCCTTGTGCACTTAATAAATCAATGCTATTTTCTTCAAAAATAACATTAACATTATGGTTACGAAGTAACTCACAATACTTCAATAAGTCTGCGACATTTCTTGAAAATCTCGATATGCTTTTTGTAAGAATAATATCAATATAGCCTTCTTCGGCATATTTAATCATTCTTTGAAAATTAGGTCGTTTGTCGGTAGTTCCGCTAATTGCTTCATCTGCGAATATTCCAACAAAATTATAATTAGGAGTTTGTTTTATTCTTTCTTCATAAAAATGCAATTGATTATCGTAAGAATCCTTTTGTTCAACACTATCGGTACTTACTCTCGCATAGGCACAAACATTATACTTTTTCTTTTGAGTTTGTCTTTGTTGTGTAGGCTCAATGATTTCTATTTTCTTTTTCGGCATGATATGACCCCTTTCAGTATTATATTCACTCCATATATGAATATCCTATATCTTAATATTACATTGTATGAAGTGAATACGCAACTGTAAAATATTAGAGCAAGTCAATTTCAGCTAAAAATTGCTGTTTCTTTTCTTCATCGTTAACAGGGTTGATATATTTCTTTAAATCGAATGTATGCTTTACATCATCCACAGACTTCAAAATATATTTTTTATATTCGTGATATTCTTTTCTTGGATATGTTTCGGTTTCAATCCAATCATCCTTACCTTGATAGATGATTTCATTCACGGTGTAGGTTGCAACATAATCATCAGACAGTTCTTCAAAATTAAGCACATATGAAATACGCTTTATAAATGCTTCTCTATCTTCCTTGGACTCCGCAACATACCAATCGCAAATCGGTGTGTTTGTGCATATAAAGAGAACCTTGCAATTCTTAAAGAGTACATTATGATATCTTGCGGCTACTCCCGTGTTGTTATGAGGATCGAGAATTTTCTTCATATCATCCACCGAAGTAATGGAATAATTATAATCATCCAACACAAAACAGTCCTGTCCTCTGTATTCATCAAAAGGATGCTTGCCCGATGATGAAAAGCCTATACTCATATTATGCTTTTTTGCCCAACATTTACAAAATGTAGATTTACCAATACGTGGTGGTCCTTGAAGCACATAGACTTGAAAATCTCTGTTATTATCAACTACGGAGCTCTCATCTAAATATTCAAAAGCATTCATAATTCTACCTTTATACTTGATATAAATATCTGGCGGAATTTTAGCTGATACTTCATATCGTTTAATCTTTCCATTAGTAATATCCTTAATAATACGCTTGATTTTTTCTTGCGGTAGTTCACTATACGGAACTTTATAATCTTCTAATTTTGCTTGCGATACATTTGTAACAACTTCATCCCAAGAGTAAGGTTCCTTTTGGGGTGCATTCATATGTACTAAATATTGAATTGCGTTTCTCGTACCATATTGAATCCCATATATAAAAGAAAATGGAAATACGGCTTTGAGCTGACTAAATTTTATTTCCGAATTACTTCCACAATGAATAACGCCATGATAGTGTTCGTTAGCTTCACCAGGTGAATGAGTAATACCATAAAATTCGAAACCGTCTTTAGTGTTTGCAAAATTTTCTAATATCCCGATAAAATCCTCAAAGGTTACAACATAATCATCACCAGTTTTCAAACCAAGTTTTTCATAATCATTCTTGACGATATTATGCTTAAAAACTCTAAATGCTGCCCAACGAAATGTTTTGTCATTTTTGTATATGGGTTCTTCGTCAGGCGGTAACCCTTTCATTGTGTTTTGCTTAGGTTTATCTTTCGTTTTAGAAGCAGTATTATTTAATTCATCCATAGTATTCCTTCTTTCTTAATAGAGGTTTGTATTCAAATATAGTCGTAATCGACAATAGGCATTTTTCGCATCCATCCACGAGAAACAAACTAAGTGATGTTCTAAAAATCTCCTAAGCGGAGTGGCTTGCTCTTGTTTTCTCTTGTATTCACTTTACCCAATATAATTCAATATTACAAGTGATTTTTTGATTTTCAGCGATATGCTGAATATTACGTTGCGGCGGAGCCGCCTGTCCGGTGTGGCGAGAGCCACCATTCC
>CAVFXS010000052.1:0-2017 GCA_963626805.1 Bacteroidales bacterium H4
TGGACTGTACCCCGGCAGTCATAGCCGCGGCAATTGTTCCTGCTACATACGGATCCTCGGAATAATATTCAAAATTTCTTCCGCAGAGTGGATTTCTGTGAATATTCATTCCAGGTGCAAGCCACAAAGTAATGCCAAAATATGTCATCTCTTTTCCGATCATTGCACCAATTTTGCGGATCAGCTCTGTATTCCATGTCTGTGCCAGCATGGTTCCAACCGGAATCGCAGTACAATACTGATAATATCTCACACCCGGCAGGTCTGTCGGTCCATCATAAAACAGACCCCCTTCCAGGCTGAACTCAAACGGCATCTGAACGATCTTACCATCATCAACATTATAATATTTCATCAGGCGGAGTCCCGCAGGTCCATCTGCCAGAACAATACTTGCAAGTCCTTTGTCAACTGCACATCTGTGAGTTTCCCCCGCAGAACCCGGTACGGAAATGCCGGCTGCTCCAAGATTTCCTCCCTGTGCCTTGCCCGGATCACCTGCTGCCAGATCGATCAGTTCGTCTACAGTCAATGTATTGGCAAATTCCATCGCCTCCGCATCTGCCAGTTCACTGTTCTTCTTATAAACAATCTCTTTTGTCTCAAAATCCGCCGCTTTCATTTCCAGAACTGTAAGGTTCTTTTCTGCTGCCTGCGTTTTCTGCTCTGCTTCTCTCCGTCCGGTCTCTCCGGCCTGCTGTGCCAGTTCTTTCAACTCATCTTTTTTTGCAAAGAGATTCTTCACTTTCTCCAGTGCCACAGTTTCATCCAACTGCACTCCACCGATAAGTTCTGCGCTCTCCAGACTGTTTCCGACAAGGATACCGTAGAATCCTTTTTCCAGGATCCATGCCGCATTTTCCTCATCATAAGAAGTCAGGCGCTCTGCCGGAATCTCCAGGATCACACTCTGTTCCTGCCCCGGCTGTAACAGCTCTGTTTTTGCATAAGCAGCCAGGCGATGCGCTTCCTTCTCAAGTCTGCCGCCCGGCAAAGAAACATATGCCTGTACAACCTCTTTTCCTGATACATCTCCTGTATTTTTCACGCATACAGTAATCTTTATACCATTATCCTCTGTCGTTTCAACGATACAGTTATCCACTGAGAATGAAGTATACGAAAGTCCATAGCCAAATCCATAGCGCACCGGAACCCCAAAGGTATCAAAATACCGGTATCCTGCATAGATCCCTTCTTCGTAGAATTCCTTCTGCACATTTCCATTATTATGCGAAAATGTAGCAGCACTTGGATAATCCTCATATTTATAAGCCCAGGAATCTACCAGCTTACCGGATGGATTTACTGTACCTGAAATCACATCAGCAAAAGCATTTCCACCTTCCATTCCAGGCTGAACGATTACAAGAAGTGCTTTGATCTTCTCAAATTCATCCATGAATGTCAGATCCACCTGTCCACCGGCATTGATCACAGCGATCACATTCTTATAATAAGTGCAGATGTCTGCCAGCATCTGATGCTCATCTTCCTTCAGGTAATAATCCCCGGCTTCTGCATTACGGTCAGCACCCTCACCGGCCACGCGGCTGAGTACATAAATTGCGGTATCCGTATCCTCTCCTTCTGCCGGTTTTTTTAGCGGCTCACCGGTCGGCATGATAAATGGAGTTGTACTGTAAACATCAAAGAAGTTCATGACATCTCCGCCATTGCCGCCGGATCTTGTCACAATGTCATTCTTCCAGTCCTGACGGGCTTTTTCGTAAATCTTATCGTATCTTCGGATCCATTCTTCGCTGGTAACTTCATATCCGGCATTCTTCATTCCCTGCCAGACAGATACCCTCTCTCTCTCATTGACATCCCCGGAGCCGGTTCCGCCTTTAATTGTCCTTCCCGCTCCCGCACCATAAATTGCTACGGCACTTCCTGCTTTCAGCGGTAAGATATGGTCTTCATTTTTCAGAAGAACAATACCCTCTGCTGCCGCTTCTCTGGCAACCTGGCGGTGTTCTGTTTCCCATGGCTGTACTTCCGGGTCTGTAGTTCC
>CAVFXS010000053.1:0-3202 GCA_963626805.1 Bacteroidales bacterium H4
TACCGAGTATGTGAAAGTGCTATATCGCACCTTTATGGGACGTGAGTATGATAAGGACGGTTTGGACTACTGGGTAGCACGTCTGAATAAGGGTGAAAGCCGGAAGAGCGTATTAGAAGCATTTGCCGGTTGCCCGGAATTCCAGAAAATTGTGAAAAGTTTCGGACTGTAAAGAGTTTCAGCTTGTAGCTATTAAGAGTGGTACGCTATTCAATCCGCCTTTGTCTGCGAGAAGGAAAAGGAGGTGCAGCTCTGTGAAAAATAAACGAAGAGCCGTGCAGTCGTTCAGTGCTGCAGCAATCGCCGTAGTTTTTGCCTATTTGCTCGGCATGGCGGATAAATTTGATGCAGGCGGGCATCTGTTTGGTCTTATGCGGGTTCTCATATATTTTGCCTTGTTCGCAACATGGATCCTGCGAGTCAAGCACACGGTACAGCAGCAGGCAACGAGGCGGTATCTGCTTATTTCCGCTGGGCTGATGATATTTTGGCTATATATCCGCAGTATTAAATCGGAATTTATCTTGTCGCCTGCCGGAATGCGTACCTGCTGGTATCTCTATTACCTGCCTATGCTGTTTATTCCTGTGGCAGCACTTTTGGCGTCTCTGACCATCGGAAGGGCGGATGGCGAAGGGGTCGGTGCAAAAGCGAAGCTTCTCTGGCTTGTGAGTGCGGCACTTCTTCTTGTCGTGCTGACAAATGACCTGCATCAGCTTGTATTCCGGTTTCCTGCCGATGTGCCGACTGCCTTGTGCAGTGACCGTACATACAGTTACGGTCCTGGGTATATGGTCGCCGTTGGATGGATAGCACTCTGCGGTATTGCTGCCACCTATGTTATGTACAACAAATGTCGAATGCCCAACTCGAAAAGATATTTCAGACTGGCACTGCTGCCAATTGCACTGGCGCTTGTTTATACCGGCGTCTATGTGGCCGGAGTCCCATGGCTGAGATTCTGGCTTGGAGATATGACGGTGGTGCACTGCCTGCTGATCATTGCAATCTTTGAATGGTGCATTATCTGCGGTATGATTCGTTCCAACTCAATGTATTCCGAGCTTTTGGAGGTGTCGGCAGACTGCTCGGCGCAGATCGTGGACAGAGATTTTTCTGTCCGTTACAGTGCCTGTGACTCACTGCCAGCAACAAAGGAACAGATAAAAGCTGCCGTTTTTGCACCGTTGATGCTTGCAGACGGCACGTACCTCCACACCTTGCCGGTCAGTGGCGGCTATGCCGTTTGGACGGAGGACAATACCGACCTTCTGGCACAAGAGGAAGAGATGAAGGATTTGCGAGAGGAGTGGCAGGAGCGAAACGAACTGTTGCGCTCGGAATATACCATGGAGGAAAAACGCCGCAAGATAGCAGAGCAAAATCGGCTCTATGACCTCTTGCAGGAGGTAACGCAAAGACAGCTGGATAAAATCGCCCTGCTGATGCAGACCTATCAGGGGGAGAAACGGAATCCGGACGGCACAAAAGCCATCCTTGCTAAGATTGCCGTGTTGTGCAGTTACATCAAGCGGCGCAAGCATCTGGAGCTTCTTGTCGATCGGGAGTATACCGTGTCCCGTGAGGAGCTGCAAATGGCATTTTCGGAGTCCCTGCGTACGCTCGAACTTCTTGGGGTGGAGAACAGTCTCTTTGTGGATACCGAGAAGCAGATAAATGGAAAGGATGCTGTAAGACTCTATGATTTTTTTGAGGATGTGCTGGAGACAGATATGGACGGGTTACGCTCTCTGGATGTTCGTGCGGTGCGGCGAAGCGACGGACTGCGCATAGCTGTTACCGCCGAGTGCAATACGGATCTGTCGGTACTTTCAGAGCGGTATCCGCAAGCCGAATTTGAGAGCTTTGACGGAGAGCAGACCTGTCTGCTTACTGTGAATGTGGGAGGTGACGAAAAATGACTGCTTTTTTCTCGTTGCCTGACAGCTACACCACCCTGCTGTCCGTTCTGTTGTTTACTGTTCTTGTCGCCGAGCTGGGACTACTGATCTATAAGCACAGTAACAGAGCGCACATAAGAAAATGCCTATGCTGCGGGATAATAACCGCCGTGAATGGCATAATGTTGCTTTGCTCGATGCAAAACGAGCCGACCGATACTTTTACTTCTGCCGTGCGCAGTCTTCCGTGGCTTGTCTATGTCGTTTTGATCTTGCTGACGGCGGTACATATCGCTCTTGCGTTCCCAAAGGAAAAGTGCAGGGCGAAAAACAGCCTTTCTCTAAATTCAGTCAGAGAAGCGATAGATGATCTTCCGATGGGAATCTGTTTTGCTGACCCGATAGGTCATATTGTGCTCATCAACAGAACGATGCAGGTACTTGCCGGAAAGCTGTTTGGCTTCTGCCCGCAGCTGCTATGTGAGTTGACCGATGCTATGTCCGCACCGAAGAACGGCACGCTGTTGTCGGAGGATCTTATACGCACAGCAGACGGCAGAGTTTACCGTTTTCGCAGCTACGAGCACACGGTGGATGACCGTTCCGGTTGGCGGCAGATCACGGCAAGCGATGTCACCGAACGGTATACTATCGGCGAACAGCTTCGAACAGAAAATGATAAGTTGAAAAAGATAAACGGCAAGCTTCAGAAAATGTATGAGCGAATGAGCGATGATATCCGGGAAAAGGAGAGTCTGGAGCTGAAGATTTATATTCACGACACCATCGGCAGAAGCATCCTTACCGTGCAGGATATTATGCAAAGCGGTGAGGAGACCGAACAGAAAATAGACGCACTGCGGAAAGCGGTGGGTATGCTGTCCAGCAGGCGAACTGCCTTTGCCGGAACTATGGATGAAGTGAAGCAGACTGCCGCCCAGATGGGCGTAAAGGTTAGGGTCAATGGCTATATTCCCTCCGACACGGTTATGGAAAGCCTTGCCGTCGCTGCCGTAAGGGAATGTGTTACCAACTGTATAAAGCACGCAAAGGGCAATGAAATAACCGTTATTGTCGAGGAACTCGGTTCGATCCGGCGCATTGCTATTTCCAACAACGGCGAAAAGCCAAAGGGCAAAATCACCGAGGGCAGCGGGCTTTCCTCCCTGCGCCACAGTGTTGAGGCAAGCGGTGGAGAAATGACGGTTTCCCATGATCCGGTATTTTGTCTTGTGCTGAATCTGCTTGGAAAGGAGAATGATGAGGAATGATCAATACCATACTTGTTGAGGACGATCTTT
>CAVFXS010000054.1:0-16180 GCA_963626805.1 Bacteroidales bacterium H4
CCCCAGAATCGTGTTCAACAGCACATCCTGCACCATCAATTCCGCAATTGGCAAAAACCCAAGCCAAAGTGTAAAAATCATACTGGATATCATACCCTTCATAAAGAACCGCCGACCCTTCAGCCGATATGCTGCAAAAAACAAGGGAATATTACAAACTACATTGGTCACCCACAGCGGAACGCCGCTATTGTCTGCAATATTCCCACTTAAATCCTTTATCACAATTCCGAGACCAGTCACTCCCCCAGTCACAAGATGCATGGGCTCAAAAATCCAATTAGTTGCTATCGCCATCAGACCGGTTCCAAGCACAATGCACAGAATCTCTTTTACTAACTCCCTGTTTTTTCCCTGCCTCATTCTTACTGTTCCCTTCTATTATATTTGCGCAAATGCCGTTTCAACGTTCTGCTCATAGTAATATTATGGAACCATTTTTTCTTTTTAGTCATTTCATCCAGCAAGCCTTCGCCCACACAGATACATAATCTTGCATTGGTCATCCACCTGCCACGCTCTACATAATGTCTGAGTTCTCCGGAATTAACTCCAAGAATCAGAATCTCCGGTGCAACCGAATTGATCTCATTTACAACATTCTCAGAAGTCTTTACCTTCTCAAAGCTCCAGCCATGAAGCTGCAGATACGGATATAACTTTCGGATATTATCAAATACCATCTTCAGGCTTTCCTCATCATCCATCAGCACGCAGACATCCAGTCCCATATCTGTCGCATACTCACACATCTTCAGAATATACTGCCGAACGGAACAATCCTCTGCAAAATGCCGATACCGTTTCGGAACAATCGACTGTACCGCACTGTCTCCCGGAATCCAACAGATCCGTTCCATGTTCTCCTGAAGTCGCTTCGCCTCTGCAATCTGTCTGCATTGATCCCCTGTTACAAAAAACATTGTATACAGCGCCGGTTCCTCCAACAGATCACAGCTCACCTGATAAAGCTGCTGTCCATTATAAATACTGAATGGTATTCCAAATAATGTAACCCGACTTCCTAACATCCGTACTCCCCGCTTATTTCCTGAGGTGCACGCCTACTGTGCATCCTCCGTTCCTACGATAATCTGAATCTCAACTCCGCTGCTGATGCTTCCTACCTCTACTGTGGCATTCTTAAACTGAGCTGCCAGATCCTGACCCATACCGGTCTGTGATACGATAATCCTTGTATTTGTCAATGTCTCTGCCTCATAGTTGCCGATCTGACTGACTGTAAATCCTGCAGCATTCAGCTTCTCCTGCCATCTTGCAGCAACGCCTGCAACATTGGTACTGTTCAGCACTTCAATACTGTGTCCAACGGATGAGATTTGCTCGGTGGTTGCTTCCGAGGTTGCTTCGGTCGTATCATCTGTGCTGATGATATCATCTCCGCCATCCGTGCTCAATCCTGTATCTTCTGTAGATACATTAACATCCTGTGTGGAACCATTATCCTTCTTCTTACCTCCACCAAATACCTGTATCATAAGATAAATTGCAAAAACAACGATCGCAATACCAAGAATTACAATCAATGTTTTTAAAAACGCTTCTCCAAATAATTTCAACATCTTTTTATTCATTACTAAAACAGCCTCCCGGATTCTTTATGAATTATGAAAAAAACTCTAAATTTGAGTATATCAGACAAAAGTTTCATTTTCAAGTCAATGATATTATGTTATATTAATTTTAAGATTTTGGAATGATATTCTTATAAATCATTCATACTACACTCTATTTACAGGAGGATTCCAACATGTCACAAACTGCTCTGATCACCGGTGCTTCCAGCGGAATCGGCAAAGCGATTGCCCTTGAACTCGCCGGTCGGTATTCACGCATTGCTATCACTTCCTATCATCATCCGGAGGCTCTTAAGAACACGCAGGAGCTTTTGTCCGGGCTTGGTGTGGAGTGCATTGCCCGTCCGGGCGATTGTGGCGATCCTGCCTTTGTAAAGAAGTTCGTTTCTGATATTGTATCCCAATGGGGACAAATTGATACCCTGGTCAATAATGCCGGCATCTCCTATGTCGGACTTCTGACGGATATGTCGATTGAAGAATGGCAGGCGATCCTGTCCACCAACCTTTCTTCCGTCTTCTATTACTGTCATGAGGTCATCCCTCATATGGTGCATAGGCATCAAGGACGGATCCTGAATATTTCCTCTGTCTGGGGTGAAGTCGGTGCTTCCTGCGAGGTCGCTTATTCTGCAACCAAGGGGGGTGTCAATGCCCTAACCCAGGGCCTCGGCAAAGAACTGGCACCAAGCCAGATTGCCGTAAATGCATTATCCTGTGGTGCGATCCGGACGAGTATGAATGCCTGCTTCACACAGGAAGAATTATCTGCACTGGCGGAAGAAATTCCAGCCGGACGTATGGCTGTTCCGGAAGAAGTCGCTCAAATGGTCTCCAAAATCCTGTCAGCTCCGATCTATCTGACCGGTCAGATCATCCGTTTTGACGGCGGCTGGATTTAAGAAGTGCTTCTATGCAATGCTCCAACAGCACCTGTTCATACTGCAGGAGCTCTTTTTGCTGTGTACAGACTGCCAGCCGATAACCGATATCCATCGGCAGGAACTGACAGACTGCCTGTTGAGCCACCGGAAGCGTATCCAGCACAGCTCTTGTTTCATCTGACAATTCATCCATTGCCGTATCCAGCAGTTGCGCCTTCCCATTCTTCCGATCCGTCACAAACTGTTTCAACTGTAGTTCAAATCCCAATCCGGAAAGCTTCATAAAGCTCTCCTTCATCGTCCAGTATTCCGCAAAAATATCCGGTCGCCGTTCATTCGCATGTCCCATGATATCTGCGATCTCATCCTCATGAAAGAACCGTTTCACGACCCGTTCACTATATTTACCCGAACACTCCACATCAATCCCAACCGGAACTTTTCCCGCAGCACACACGATCCAGTCTCCGGAATGGCTCAGATTATAATGCAGTTCCGGTCGATTCTCAATATATGGTTTCCCGTTAATGCCGATCTGTATCTGCTGTTCCGGCCATGGAATACCGAAGCACTGTTGAAGCGTATACTCCTCCAGCAGCCCGGCCATAATTCCCCGCCATTGATCTCCAGAACGCCGAAAACGCAGGGCTTTTGCCTTGCGTTTCGGTGTTAATATATTCAATAGCTCTTCGGGAGACCAGTTATGACCGTTTACATTCGTTTTTAATGAATATACCTGTATCATACCGTTTCTGATTACTTCTCCTCACGCTGTTCTAACTGCTCCAGTACCTTCGACAGCACCTTGATCTCCATATCCTTTGCAGTGTTCAGATACTTCGCAAAACGATCTGCACGATCGATCTCACCGGTAATGGAAATACGAACCAGCAGATTTCTTGCTGTCAGCATATTGTCAACAACCACAGAATAATCATCTACTATCGACTGGCTGAATGGCAGATAATCATTTGCCATCAGATATTTGATACGTTCTAGCATCAGCACCTTATGATCATACATCAGATGCAGGGAGCGGATATCATAATCCGGTTCTTCCGCATGCAGCTGCTTATCAATCTGTGCAATCACCTTATCATAAACATCTACACCAAATGTAGTGTCATCGAAACGGTTACGCATCATGCGGAAATGATCCTTGGTATCCCCACACTCCAGATACTCTCTTAAGGTACGGGTAACTAACTCAATATCAAGGTTATAGTATGTTGTCTCATTATTCTTAAGAATTACATACAAACCTCTGGTACCCTTATAATCATCCTTAAACATATGATCTTCCGGTGCATTAATTACCTCATATCCACGTTCTACATCACTGAATGATACTGTTGAATATGTATAATGCTCACCAAATGTAAAGTCACCTACGTAGAAGATCTCCTTCTCAATATTGTAACCATAGATAAAAAGCTCATGAGGAAACTTATAATCTACTTCTGCATTGCAAAGAATCTTTGCCTCATCAAATACACCATATACATAACCATTTAAATCAATCGTCTTGATCACGAAATCAATAATGTTTCCGCAATAGCTCTCTACCTGTTCCTTGGTCATCAGGGAAAAGATCAAATACGGACATTCTTTCAGAGAACTACTACCCGGCATCATATCTGTAAATAACATATCATCGCCGGTAAAGATTTCATTGATCGTATAGCAACGAAGCTGAATATAGTTACTGAAAATCCATTTTTTCGCATTCTCATCACTTCCCAAAATAGAAAATAAGGTTGCATGCCACTGCCAGGAGGTTATACCCGGATAAGTTACGTCCAATACTTTTTCGTTTGCCATGTTGTTATTCCTCCAATTTCCAAATTAGTTCATTTTCTTCTCTACAGACTCAATTACGTCATCAAAGCTCTTATACTTGTTTAACGCAAGCTCGCTGTCATCAAATTCCACGTTAAACTTATCTTCCAATCCCACCAGCACTCTGATAATAGATACCGAATTCACATCGTATTCATCTGTAATGGAAGCTGATGTATCCAAATTATCTGCATCTAATTCCGGAATCACATCTTCAATCACTTCCAGCGACTGCTTTTTAATCATATCCTTGTCCATCTTTTTTCCTCCACACTTATATTCTTATACTTCGTGCCTTCTCCACGTATATACATTATTTTAATATGAAACCACAATAAAAACAATCTTTTTTTCGAATGCTATACATTTTCCTGTGCTTTATAAAGCCTTGATTCGTTCCATAGCTTTCAGTGTATTTTCATAGCTTCCAAAGGCGGTCAGCCGGAAATACCCTTCTCCGCTTGGTCCAAATCCGGAGCCGGGAGTCCCGACAACATTGGCATTCTCTAACAGGTAATCAAAGAAATCCCATGACTTCATATCCTTCGGTGTCTGCAGCCAGATATATGGTGCATTTACACCACCGGACACTGTATAACCAAGATCCGCAAGCCCTTCTTTGATAATCTTTGCATTATTCATATAATATGCAATCTGTTGTGCAGTCTGTGCCTTTCCTTCCGGTGTATATACAGCCGCTCCGGCGGCCTGTACGATATAAGGGGCTCCGTTAAACTTTGTTCCGTGCCTTCTCGCCCATAACGGATGAAGTGCTGTTCCGTCTGCTGCCTTTAATTCCTTTGGAATCACGGTAAATCCAAGACGTGTTCCGGTAAATCCGGCATTCTTTGAAAAGCTTCTGAGTTCAATCGCACAGGTTCTGGCACCTTCACACTCATAAATCGTATGTGGTACACCCGCCTCACTGATATACGCTTCATAAGCGGCATCATAAATGATTACCGCACCAATTTTATTTGCATAGTCTGCCCATTCCTGAAGCTTGTCCTTGGTAATGGTTGCTCCGGTCGGATTGTTCGGAAAGCAAAGATAAATCAGATCCGGCTCGATCTTAGGAAACTCCGGTGCAAAATCATTCTCTGCCCGGCATGGCATATAAATTACATCGCTCCACAGTCCGCTCGTAGCATCATAACTGCCCGTTCTGCCTGCCATTACATTGGAATCCACATAAACCGGATAAACAGGGTCACAGACTGCGATCTTATTATCCATACTGAAAATCTCCTGAATATTTGCAGAGTCACTCTTTGCACCATCACTGACAAAAATCTCATCCGCTGCTATATCCACGCCTCTTGCTTTATAATCATTTTCTGCAATCGTTGTTCTTAAGAATTCATAACCCAGATCCGGTGCATATCCCTTAAAGGTCCTTGCATCAGCCATCTCATCGACTGCCGAATGCAACCGTTCAATGATTGCAGGTGCCAGTGGCTGGGTAACATCCCCGATTCCGAGACTGATTACCTCGCAACCCGGATGTGCCTCCTTATATTCCCGTACCTTTTTTCCGATTGTCGAAAACAGATAGCTTCCCGGCAGTTTCAAATAGTTGTCATTTACCTTAAACATCTTGTCATCCTCCTGATTTTCATTTATCAAGCAGTACCTACACTCCAGATACCGGTCTTTCCAGTCTAATCAATTTCACCGCCAAACACTGCTCTTGCCGGCCCTGTCATATATATCGTATTCTTCTCTCTGTCCCATGCTACCTTCAGGTCTCCACCCAGCAGATGCAGCGTAATCTCATCCTCTGTCTTATGATTCAGAATGCAGGCAACTGTGCTGGCACAGGCCCCGGTTCCGCAGGCCAGAGTCTCCCCGGTTCCGCGCTCCCACACGCGCATATTCACTTCTTTTCGATTCAATACTTCTATAAATTCTGCATTCACTCTATTGGGGAACATCACATGATGTTCAAACATCGGTCCTACCGTCTCCAGTGGAAATTTCTCCACTGCATCCACAAATACAACCGCATGCGGATTTCCCATTGATACACAGGTCATCCGGTATACCGTATTTCCTACCTGAATCGGCTGGTCAATCACTTCATTCAGTCGTAATGCAACTGGAATCTTTTCCGTCCGAAGCTCCGGTGCCCCCATATCAACTGTCACTAAATCTACCTTTCCATCTTTTAAAATCAGCTTCAGGTATTTAATTCCTGCCAGAGTTTCCACCGAAATCTCGGTCTTATCTGTCAGCCCATAATCATATACATATTTACCCACACAACGGATTCCGTTCCCACACATTTCAGAACGGGAACCATCCGCATTATACATGTCCATACAAAAATCCGCTACCTCAGACGGTTTAATCAAAATTATACCATCGGAACCGATTCCAAAATGTCGATCACTGTAGCGAACCGCCAGTTCTTCCGGATTTTCTACTTTCTCCTGAAAACAGTTAATATATACATAATCGTTCCCCAGACCCTCCATCTTCATAAACTTCATAATCGGATCCCTTCCTTCATAGTTTTTAGAATATTTCCAATATCATCTGTGCAGTTTCAAAAATATTCACACCGGTATCCATGCTCCGCTTCTGGAGGTATCGATGTGCTTCCTCTTCTGTCATTTTCTTCTGCACCTCCAGCCGCATTTTCGCACTTTCAATGACCGCACGCTCTTCCTGCGTCCATTGCTTCGGATGTGCCTTTCTCTTCTTTCGTTTCTGGTATAAACCATCCAACAAAATATTCGTTGTCTCGATGAGCTCCTGTGCCTTCAGCGGCATACCAAGGCATACAACCTTACTCCGGTCGCAGTCGGCATAATGTCTTTGCGGTGCCACCACCAGCATTTCAAATGTATCCGGCAGATAATCCAGCAGTTCTGTATACAACATATCTGTAAACCTGTAACCACAGACCACCAGTGCCTCATCCAGATCTCCAAACAACGAAATCGCCTGTGTCCCCGATGTACAGGCAGCAAGCACATTGATTCCATTTCTGGCAAGGAGGCTTCGGATTGCCCGAGCCTCCTCTGCCTTTGGAAATAACACGATTACATTTATCATCTAACACTCCTCCTTCAGATTCCAGAGTGTTGATCAGATCTTATAGAGGTATTCGTCGATCTCCCACTGGGTTACCTGCATACGGTAATTATCCCATTCTGCCTTCTTGGCTTCCACATACTTAGAGTATACATGATCACCCAGTACTTCTTTAATAAACGGATCAGCCTCCATCTCCTTAATTGCCTGATGCAGACTTGACGGAAGACTTTCAATCTTTGCCTTCTTCATTTCCTTCTCTGTCAGCTCGAAGATGTTACTGTTAACAGCCTTTGGCGGCTCCATCTTATTCTTGATTCCATCCAGACCGGCTGCCAGACACAATGCCAGCAATAAATATGGATTTGCTGCCGGATCCGGGCTTCTCAGTTCTACTCTGGTACCGGCGCCTCTGGATGCCGGAATACGAATCAGTGGACTTCTGTTGGTCGCAGACCATGCAATATAAACCGGTGCTTCATGCCCCGGAACCAGTCTTTTATAAGAGTTAATCAATGGGTTTGCAATTGCTGTGATGCCCTTTACATGTTTCATAATACCTGCGATAAAGTAATATGCCTCTTTGCTTAATCCGTTCTCACCCTTCGGATCGTTAAAGATATTCTTTCCCTTCTTGGTCAGCGACATATTGGTGTGCATACCGGAACCAGCTACTCCGTATAATGGTTTCGGCATAAAGCTTGCAAATAAACCATGTCTCTTAGCCATAGACTTTACAACCAGCTTGAAAGTCATAATGTTGTCTGCAGTTGCCAGAGCCGGACCATACTTAAAATCAATCTCATGCTGTGCAGGTGCTACCTCATGATGAGATGCCTCAATCTCAAATCCCATATCTTCAAGAGTCAAAACCATATCACGACGTGCATTCTCACCTAAATCCAGTGGGCTGATATCGAAATAACTTGCCTTCTCATGAGAAATCGTTGTCGGCATTCCGTTATCATCGGTATGGAACAGGAAGAACTCGCACTCCGGTCCTACATCAAAGCTGTAACCCATGTCCTCTGCTTCCTTCAGAACCCGACGCAGTACATATCTTGGATCGCCCTCGAATGGTGTTCCGTCTGCCTTATATACATCACAAATCAATCTTGCTACCTTTCCCTGCTGTGGTCTCCATGGGAATGTTTCAAATGTATCTAAATCCGGATACAGATACATGTCTGATTCTTCAATTCGTACAAAGCCTTCGATTGAAGATCCGTCAAACATACACTTATTGTCCAGTGCCTTTCCAAGCTGGCTGGATGTAATAGCCACATTCTTCAACGCACCGAACATATCCGTAAACTGTAAACGAATAAATTCAATATCTTCCTCTTCAATTCTTCGCATGATGTCTTGTTTTGTATAATGACCCATATTCATTCTCCTTTTCGTAAACCATATGTATCACAAACAGATACATCATAAATATACTATCAAAACGTAAAAAGGACAAGCCTTAAATGACTTGTCCTTCAAAAAACTATTCAATTACTCCTGAACGTATGGCATTAATGCTACGTGACGAGCTCTCTTGATTGCAACTGTCAAAGCTCTCTGATGCTTTGCACACGTACCTGTGATTCTTCTAGGTAAGATCTTACCTCTCTCAGATACAAATTTCTTCAAACGATTTACATCTTTATAATCGATGACTGCGTTCTTGTCAGCACAGAATACACATACTTTCTTTCTTCTGCGAACAGTTCTTCTTCTCATAGGAGCTTCTGAACGCTCAGTCTTCTCGCTCTTATTATATGGCATTTTCTTTACCTCCAACTTAGTTAAATGGCAGCTCCTCCTCGGCTCCATCCGGGATGCTCATAAAGCCATCACCTGCAGCCTGACTTGGAGATGGTCTGGAACCTGCCTGATACGCCGGTGCAACACCATTATTTGCTGCTGCAGCATTCTTACTCTCGGCAAATTCGATTTCTTCTACAATGATCTGTACAGAATAAACCTTCTGTCCGTCTTTATTTGTATAATTATCATTCTGTATACGACCGGTTACGACTACTTTGGTTCCCTGTCTCAAATACTTCTCAACAAAATCAGCCTGCCTGCCAAACAC
This sequence comes from Bacteroidales bacterium H4, assembly GCA_963626805.1. Classification (GTDB taxonomy): domain Bacteria; phylum Bacillota; class Clostridia; order Lachnospirales; family Lachnospiraceae; genus CAG-632. The sequence goes on from CAVFXS010000054.1 coordinate 9,444, forward strand.
AGTACAGTTAAAAAAGTCTGCGTCCGGTTCGCCTTCCCGCTTCCATCTTCTGTCTACTGCAAGTGAAAATCTTGCAATGGCGGTCTGGCTGGCACCCTGAGAGTAACGAACCTCCGGATCTCTGGTCAGTCGTCCCATCATAATTACTTTATTCATATCGGATAACCCCTTTCAATTTACGCGTCCTGACGTACGCACAAATAGCGGATTACTGGCTCCATAATACGAACATTCGCTTCGACCTGAGCTGGAACATCAGCCTCTGCGTCAAATAAAATGAAGTAGTAGAACGCTTCGCTCATCTTCTGAATTTCGTAAGCCAGCTTCTTCTTACCTTCTTCTTTGACATCTGTGATTGTTCCGCCGAATCTCTCGATATAAGCTTTTACCTTATCGACTGCTGCTGTACGAGCCTCGTCTTCCAGCTTTGCGCTAACAACCAACGCTAATTCATATTTGTTCATGTCTTTGCACCTCCTTATGGTCTCTGGCCCCTTTTATAAAAGGAGCAAGGAATTTTGTGTAATGTCTCACAGAACATTACTGTACCATAAATCATTTTCAATTTCAAGCTTTTTTTCGCCTTGTTTTTACGGCAACCGCCAGACCGGTCATTGAAACGATCAGTGCGATTCCTGCTGCCAACGGAACCTCTGTATCTCCGGTCTGAAGCGTTGTCTTCTTACCAGTCTCTGCGCCTGCCGCTGTTGTAGTCTCTGGCGCCTCAGAAGTCATCTCCGCTGTATCTCCGGTCGTTGGCTCCTGCGTATCCTCCGTAGTGGATAGCTGCTTTCTAAGAGCAGCACCTGTCAGATCCCAATAAGAAGCTTCCTGATCGATATATCTGCGATATGCCTCAAATGCCTGATAAACCTGCAGGGTATCAAAAGAAACCTTGCTGTTTTCCGATACCGTTGCATATAATGCACTGACCAGATTGCGATATTCGTTTCCGAAGCCCGCCTTATTTACATCCAGCTTCAAAGTTGCCAGTGCCAGTAATACCTGTGCTCCGGTTGATGGAGAGGTATATGCATATTCTGCATTCAGACCGGTCTTTAAGTATTCCAGTCCCCGTTCAATTGCAGCATTTGCACTCGCATTGCTCTTCTGATACGGTGCCAGTGCCTGCAATGCCATAGCTGTCAGATCTGCATCCGAACCATCTGCATCATACAGTCCAAAGCCTCCGGTTGTCGGATTCTGGAATGTTAACAGTGTCTGTATCATCTTTTCTCTGGTCCACTTTGCATTTTCCGGAATTGCCGTGTTTCTGGCATCCAGTGCCAGTAATGCATAGATCAGTTCATTCGAACCGGCATCCAGGCCCGGATGATTATATATCATAGCTGCCAGATTGACGCCTTCTACATTTGTAATATCATAGCCCAGCAGACTGAGTGCCAGTGCCGTCCGTTCAATGTCCGTCGGTTTCTGTGTTGCAGACCATCCCTTTACAGTCTCTGCCACACTTGCATAATAAGCTGTTATCTGACTTTCTGTTAATGTTTTTCCGGAACGAACCATTGCATAGATCAGCCATTCATCTCCATACTCAAACGAACGTCCCTGATACTGATTCCAATATGCTTCCGTTGCATTTTTCACACCGGAGCGGATCAGCTTCTCTGTATCAACCTTTGGTGCGGTTCCCTTCGTTACGGTAATCGTAACGGTTACCGGCTTTGCTCCTGTGGTCGTATCAACCGGTGTTCCCGTTGCTGTCACGGTTCCGGTTCCTTCTGCATAAATGTAATACTCTGAACTTGCAAGGAATAATCCATTGTCCTTTGCTGTCTCATCCCGTTTCCATGCACCATTTACCTTACGGTCAATCTTTACAATCCCGTCTTCCGAATAGGTCCAGACTAATTCCGGCTGAGTCACACTGTAGCCTTCCTCTGATCTGCTTCCTGTAAATGTAAGATCCAGTGGTGTCACGGTTCCGTTCTTCACGGAATATTCTGCTGTATCAGCCGTTACCTTCTCTAACGGATTCAGATACGTGTAGGTTACCTTCTTGCTGTCTGTATAAGTCTTTCCTGCCTGTGGATCCTTTAATGTAGCAGTAAAGGTTGTGGTGCCCGCCTTATGCGGAATATAACCGATGGAACCCTTTGCACTGTACTCAGCGACATCCGGCTGACTGCTTGTAATTGTAATATTGGATGCATCCGCATAGCTTGCATTCACCGGCGTAACAATAATTCCATCCTTTGCTGTCAGGAAATCCGCTTCGTTACTGCTCAATGGATTTCTTCCGTGAAGCACCTGCTCCGATGCAATCGCCATCTTAATAGAAGTAACCGGTACATAGGTGGATGTGATCTCTACCTGTGCGGATACATCCGGATTTCTTCTGGAGGTTACGATTACGGTTGCGGTACCCGGCTTCTTAAAATAGAAGCTGCTGGAATTTTCGGCACCGTAGATCCGGTCATCCCCATGCTTAAAGGAGAAGCTGTATGCAGATACATCCTCATACTCTGAAGCACCTTCATACTTCGTCTGTACCTGAATCCGAATATCACCGGAACCGGCTACGGAATAGGCACCGTTTGTAACATCCGTTCCATCAATATACAGCTTTATTGCCTCCATGTTTTCCGCTTTACAGTTTACAACCGTAGAAGCCAGAAGCTTCGGCTCCTGTCCGTCCACAACCGAATATGCGCATACGGAGAATTCGCCAGCATTTTCAATTCTTAAATTTCCTACATCTGCACCAATCCATACATTGGCCACATCACAATCCTTCGTTACATCATCCGCACTATGTAATGCCCACTGAATGGTTTCACCCTTTGCCTTCTGATAATCCGGCAGAGAAAATGTACCTGCAATGCAGAAACCGTCTACCTTATCCGGACTGATCGTCAGCTGCTGATTTTCGATTACTTCGGTATCCTCACTGTCAACCGGTGTAAATGCCAGTGCAGTCAGATTTTCCGGAAGGATTCCGTTACCCTTCTGATAATTCTGATTTTCTCCGAAATACGGATACCCCTCTGAGGACTGTCCCCATTTGGTTCCGTTGTCACCGCGGTTCGCATTTAACAGATCTGTAAATGTCATCGACTTCATATAAGATGCTGATTTCGGATAGGAATTACTCATAACTACCCGTAATGCGGCATCTACTTTCAGGTCTTCCCGCCAATAGGTGTTCAAAATCTTCTCACCGTTTCCGGTACAATTATAAAACAATGCACCTCTGCCGGCATGCGCAGTACTTAATGAATAACAGTTTGATACAACACCGCCATCCAGAGTTCTTGCAAAGCCTACCAGATAAGCAGATGTATTGTTTGAAGTTACACTGGTCTTACAGTTGATCAATGCGCCCTGGAACTTATTACCCAGTGGGCCGGCCGGCTGAGTTGACGAGCCGATATAATTATCGATCGTACCCTCAAACGATACGTTCTGAATTACGCCCTCTTCTCCGACACCGTTAAATAATTTGCCACCGCTGGCTGCCTCAAATGTAATCCGGTGTCCCTGTCCGTCCAGAATTCCGTTAAATGTAATGGTACTTCCAAAATAATAATCATCAATGGTAATATCATTCATCAAAACATAATTTTTGTCTGTATTACTCCATGGAAGATCATCCTCTGTATATACCTTAATCGCATCCGCAGGCACTGCAACCGGCTGTGTCGGCTTTATCTTTTTCAGTCCGTCCAATGCTGCGTTCAGTGCATTTTTCGCATCATTGACCTGAATCTGGGTAGCATCCTCATCCGCTGCTACCTGCTTTGCCGTCTTTAATGCTTCGGCAACCGCATTCCAGCTTTCTTCTGTATACAGACTGCTGTCATAACTCTCTGCCTTTGTAATTGCTTCATTCAGTCCATCCTTATTGACCGGTACATCTGCACCGTTTTTGATCAATGTCGGATAGCCATCCGTTGTCTGTATCGTACCGGTCCAGACAAAGCCACTATCCGGCAGATTGGTATTTAAATATTCTACGATACTTTCATTTGCCAGTTCCGATAATGCAGACACGGATTTATTATCATCTGTCGATGGCTTATTGCTTCCATATGCCATACCATACAACGGCGACTGGTATACACACTGCTTTATATCGGCAGAATATGTAATACCCGCAATTGATCCTTTGGACACCATACCGGAAATCTTTCCCGCATAGTAGCAGTTCTCAACCGCTCCTGTTGCTGTTAAGGTTCCAATTAATCCGCCAAACTCATAAAAATTCCAATCCTCATCCGTACAGGTCATGTTAACCGTGGAATAGCTGTTCCGGATTGTTCCGGATACTTCCACCGCCATACTTCCTGCCGTTGTTTCATACTCGATTGCCGAATCGGATTTGATCCCCAGATTCTCAATCATACCGGAAACTTTATTTGCAAGCGGCTTATCACTTAATGTAATGGTATGTCCGTTTCCGTCCAGGGTTCCTTCAATACTACTGAACCATTTCCCGGAAGGAATCGTAAGATCAGCTTCCAGTGCATAAGATTCGCCCGCTGCGATCACATAATTGCCCTCACTATCCGTTGGCAGCTCCCCTGCCGTAGATATCGTGTACTCTGCACTTTGCTCTGTCAGTTCTTCTGCATAAACCGGAGATGCCGGCAACAGAGAAACTGTCGGGGACAACGCAAGCACAGCAGACAGTACAAGGCTGACTGCTCTTTTTACGCCTTGTTGAAAGTTCTTCTTCATAAGTTTTCTCCTTTACATGTTACATTTGCAGAGTAATAGAATTCTATCTGTGTCCCCTCGTCACCATTCATAAACAACAAAAAACAGCCGGGCTTAATACTGTTTCCTGTTCTAAAATGGCACACAACATTAAGCCCCGACTGTTCATCGAAGCAAATATTGACCTTCCCCATCTCAGAAGAGTCTTGCTGATTCAGAATATCCTGGCTTCGCTTCCCGCCGGAACGCCTTCCCAAACTCCAGATGATATGCACAAGATATACATAATTACCTATCATCCGTATTCAGTGGCAGATTGTTCCTTTGTCCACGTTACAGTAGAAGTGGCTGCTACGGATTTACACCGTATTCCTCTTTGACCTCTTGGGTCAGAACCTGCAAATGTATATTCAATTAGTATAGTCCGCAATCAAGATTACTGGATTTCCAATAAAATGTCAATCGTTTCTACGAAATAAAACCGCGGAAGTTCTTTTCCACATCTTTTCTCGGAATCATGATCATATGTCCACAACCGGAACATTTCAACCGGAAATCCATTCCGACTCTCAGAATTTCCCAGTCATTTTTTCCACAGGGATGTGTTTTTTTCATTTTAATATGCTGTCCCAACTGAAACTCCATGTTACGTCCTCCTGACTTTTCTGTTTTGCTTTTCCTCTGTTTGTGCATGCTCTCTACTTCTGCTACCGATATATTCACTGCCCGCAATCGGTATCGAGCGTTTGCTCTGATAATCAAATAATACATAGACCGTCTGTGCCTGCTGCTCCGTCACCCACTGAAGGTCCTCTCCTGTCAGTTGTGCAAAACGGAATGGCTCCAAATGTGTCATATGACTTAACTGCTTCCAATTATAATCTGTATAATTCGCCAGATATCTTCTTTCTTCTGCTTCCCGCTTATAGAAGTCTATGATCACTCCCTCATAGCTTTTCCCTGTGCCGTCATTTGTCTTTAAATCTATGGCAAAGTCCGGCCGACTCTTCATGTTTTCCCGTGCATACAGGTCATAGGTCAGAAGCTCCCTGTAAAGTGGCTCCTGTTCCGGCAGATATTTCTGAATAAATTTCAGTAATGCCTGATATCGTTGGATTCTCGCCGGACTCTTTAACAATTGCTCTTCTGCTCTGAAAAACTCTGCCATCTGTTCATACATAGAAAACGGCGATGCAAACTGCCGTTCCAGAACGGCTATCGTCTCTGTAAATTGTCCACTGTTATAGAAAATTTCAACCACATCTTCTATCCGCTTTAATTGTAACACATCTGCATAGGAAAGCCAGTTCGTGCTCAACACCTCGTACGGCGGTTCATCCAGATACCGAATACCATATTGCTGTGCACAGGTCTCCATCGGAGATCCTTTCAATACCTTCAGAAATCCTAATTGTAATTGTTCCGGATGCATCCGATATACCCGGTCAAAGGATTTTCCAAAACTTGTATAATCCTCATACGGCAACCCGGCAATCAGATCCAGGTGCTGATGGATATTCCGTCCGCTATGAATCTCCGCCACGATCTTTTCCAGCTTATCTATATCCATTTTCCGGTTAATTGCCTCTATCGTCCGGGGATTTACGGTCTGTACTCCGATCTCCAGCTGCACCAGTCCCGACCGCATCTGATTTAGAATCTCTATTTCCTGTTCATTTAATATATCTGCGGATATTTCAAAATGGAAGTTCGTAATTCCGTTGTCATGACTGCTGATATACTTCCATATTTCCATTGCATGTGCATGATTGCAGTTAAATGTCCGGTCTATAAATTTCACCTGCGGCACATTATGATCCAGAAAGAACTGTAATTCCTTCTTTACAATCTGAATATCCCGTAGCCGGACCTTCTTATCAATCGAGGACAGGCAATAGCTGCAACGATATGGGCATCCCCGACTGGACTCATAATAAATGATTTTATTTTCAAACCCATCCAGATCATCATACAAAAACGGCAATGCCGACAGATCCGTCAACTCCCGCGGCGAAGTAAATCCACTCTTTAAATATAAACCGGCGATTTCCTGTAAT
>CAVFXS010000054.1:16190-16704 GCA_963626805.1 Bacteroidales bacterium H4
GTTTTATAATACTCTAACAGCTCCTTAAAGGTTTCCTCACCTTCTCCGACTATGACTCCGGTTAATTGCGGATATTTTTTCATGATCTGATCTGCATCATAGGAAACCTCCGGCCCTCCAAGCCAGATTTCCACCTCCGGCAATACCTTTACAAGCTCCGGGATCAGCCATCTTACCATATCCCAATTCCAGATATAACAGGATATCCCGATCACGTCCGGTTTCCGCAGATAAATATCTGCGAGAATATCCCTGCCATACTGATTAATCGTATATTCCGCCAGTTCAATATCTTCTGTATAATCCTCACCTGCATATGCCCGAAGACTGTAGATGGCCGGATTTGAATGAATATATTTTGCATTAATCGCAACTAATAAGAATTTCATGTTTTATTTCCTTTATCAACTATAAAAAAAGACGATTGAAATCAATCGTCTTAGTAAGTAGCGGGGACAGGATTTGAACCTATGACCTCCGGGTTATGAGCCCGGCGAGCTTCCAGACTGCTCCA
>CAVFXS010000055.1:0-17088 GCA_963626805.1 Bacteroidales bacterium H4
ACTGGATGGAGGTGGATTCGAACCACCGAAGCAAGATGCAGCAGATTTACAGTCTGTCCCCTTTGGCCACTCGGGAATCCATCCATTGTTATCAGTTTTAACCGCTGACAGTATTTGATTATAATTGATGTATTTGAAAATTGCAAGTACTTTTTTATTTTTTTAATTTTAACTTTATTTTTTAATTTTAACTTTTACAATTAAAAATCCCAGACCTCTCTATAAAGGTTCTCCTGCAAAAGTTACAGATTCACCCGCAATACGGTTGCAGATATCTTTGGAACCCGAATAAACAGCCGGTTATCTGTTACACGATACGCAATCGGATCCAGCAGATATCCTTCCTCGGTTGTAAGCATAACCTGTGTCAGCACTGTGTGATTCGGTATACCAATCTCTGCTACACTGAACTTCAGGTCCATATCCTCGTAATTTATATTCAAAATTACGATCACCTTATTATCCTCATCAAACCGTCCATATGCCACTACTTTATATGCACCATACAGAAACCGATAGGATCCTTTTACAAGAGCCGAATTCTCCTTATGAATCCGAATAATATCCTTGTGGAACTGTATCAACTCCCGGTCTTCATGTCCCCACGGATATGTCCGCCGGTTATCCGGGTCTGTCCATCCGCAGACACCTGCCTCATCCCCATAGTAAATCGTCGGGGCTCCCGGCCAGGTCATCTGAAAAACAACCGCTTCCCGGAAAACACCCTTGTTAATATTCTGACCGGCCGCCTCAGGTCCTAACGTATGGGTTCTGCCTACCTTACGGTTTGTTCTGGTCAGAAATCGCGAATGATCATGATTTGACAGCTCATTCATGGCAATATAAAGTGATTGATGATGGAAGCGTGACATATGATGTCTAAGGGCTCCAATAAAAGCATCCGGATTTCCCAACAGATCGCCGCGGAACTCATCGCTATGCTTCTCCACACCGGTCAAGAACCAGGTAATCGGCTCCATAAAGGCATCATAATTCATAACAGTATCCCACTGATCCCCCAGCAGCCATTCCTTCGGATCTCCGTAATGCTCCGCTAATATAATCGCATTCGGATTGGCTTCCTTTACAGTCTTCCTAAAATCTCTCCAGAACTTATGGTTATATTCCGGACTGTGTCCCAGATCTGCAGCCACATCCAGACGCCATCCATCCGCATTAAATGGCGGCGATACCCATTTCTTTGCAATATTCATAATATATTCATATAACTTCGGTGAATCCTCGTAATTCAGCTTCGGCAGGGTATCATGTCCCCACCATCCGTCATAGGTACCATTATATGGCCACTGATACTCATCATGGAACTTGAAAAAGCTACGATACGGACTGTCCGCATCAATATAGGCACCCTTTTCATAGCCTTCCTGATTCTCATAAATACACTCACGATCCAGCCATTTATTAAAGGAACCGCAATGATTAAATACACCATCCAGAATAATCTTCATGCCGCGCTTATGCACTTCCTCCACCAGTTCAATAAAAAGCTGATTGCTGGCCTCCAGATTCTCCTTGCTGGTTACCCTTGTAATATAACGGCTCGCCTCTTTATTCGGTGCCTGACCATAGCTTAAGCACTCTCCTTCATCCTTAACGATCCGTCCGAAGTGAGGGTCTACATAATCGTAATCCTGACTGTCATACTTATGATTTGACGGCGATACAAAGATTGGATTCAGATAAATAACATCCACACCCAGATCCTGCAGGTAATCCAGCTTATTCATAACACCCTGAAGATCACCGCCATAGAAACAACGCACATCCATCGCATCCGGATATTTTCCCCAGTCCGCAATCCGCTTCGTTCCGTCTCCAATGTAGCTATACTCATTATCCAACACGTCATTGCTCTCGTCTCCATTGCAAAAACGCTCCACAAAAATCTGATAAAAGACTGCACCCTTCGCCCATTCAGGGGTTACAAATCCCGGTGCGACCTGAAAATTGTAATATGCATTTAATTCCTTCGCCGCCCCGATTTTATTATAAAAACAGGTAATCCGTCCGACCCTGATTTCAAAATAATAGTCGCACAGCTGATCCGGCAGTTCCTGAATCGTATACTCATAATAGTCAAACATCTGATCCGAAAAATTCTTTTTCATCTCATGGCGTTCCTGATTCCATACCAGAAACACCCGTTCTGCATTGTCCATTCCTGTCCGGAAGCGGATACGCAGATTATCTCCGATCAGCGGTTCTTCCGGAGAACGATAAAACTCCGTACCATCACTGAACAGGGCACCCAGATTTAACGCCGGTTTTGTTGAAAATGTATATCGAAAGATCTTCTCTGTTACTGACAATTGGCTGAAATTCGCCTTAATATTCATATAACTTCCTCCCCGGAAATAATTCCTTTTTTATTTTAATATATATTTTCCGATTTGTATATGAAGAATTTATTCAATGTCCAATTTTTCCGTGCTGCTTATACAGATATTTCCGGTTAAAGCACGCTGTTTTCCCCATCATCATGACAAAGTAAAAGGGACAGCCACCGAACGACTGTCCCTTTTGGAGAAGGTATTTTTGTTACTTATGGGTGTAGCAAAAAACTATATAATGTATTGGGGGGGGTTACAAGTTTATTATAACAAATCCCCCTGAAAAGTGTTCACAAACAATTTTTAATTTTTACACTTCTTTTGTGCAAAAAAACGATGATTCCTTCCAAATCCTTCAAACCGCAATGGCAAAATAGATAATTCGCTTTACGGAAATTGGCAATTTGTTATACATCCCCATCTTCCGGCTCTTTTTCAGCAGCTTCGCCAGTCACAAAGAGCTGTTCAAACTCCCTCTGATCGATCCGGTCTTTCTCTAAGAGTAATTTTGCACAACGATGTAACACATCTGCATTCTCTACCAGAATCTGCTTCGCCTTCTGATAGCAGTCATCCATGATCTTCTTAACCTCTACGTCAATCTGCTTTGCAGTCTCCTCACTGAAGCTCTTTGCATGACCCAGATCCCGTCCGAGGAATACCTCTTCCTCATCCGAGCTCTCATAATTGATCAGACCTATCTGCTCTGACATACCATACTTGGTCACCATGGCACGGGCAGTCTGTGTCGCCACCTTGATATCCTGAGAAGCCCCGGTCGTGATATCCTCACAGATCAGTTCCTCTGCAATTCTTCCACCAAAGTCCACCATGATATCCTGCAGCATCATGCCCTTTGTGGTAAACTCATTATCATTGTTCGGCAGGCGCATGGTATAACCCGCAGCTCCCTCACCGGTCGGAATAATAGACACAGCATAAACCGGTCCGACATCCGGCAACAGATGATAAAGAATCGCATGCCCGGACTCATGATAAGCCGTAATCTCTCTCGTCTTCTCCGGAATCAGCCGGCTCTTCTTCTCTGTACCGACACCAACCTTAATAAAGGCTGCATCAATATTCTTCTTCTCAATATACTTCTGATTCTGCTTTGCTGCCTGAATCGCTGCCTCATTCATCAGATTCTCCAGATCCGCACCGGCAAATCCGGATGTCGTTCTGGCCACCTCATGAAGATCCACATCGTCACCGATCGGCTTATTTCTTGTATGCACCTTCAGAATCTCTTCTCTTCCCTTTACATCCGGCCGTCCGACAAATACCTTACGGTCAAAACGTCCCGGTCTCAGGATTGCAGGATCCAGAATATCTACACGGTTGGTTGCTGCCAGTACGATAATTCCCTCATTCAGACCGAAACCATCCATCTCTACCAGTAACTGGTTCAAGGTCTGTTCACGTTCGTCATGTCCGCCACCCAGACCGGAGCCCCGCTTTCTCGCTACCGCATCAATCTCATCAATAAATACAATACATGGTGCCAGCTTCCGTGCGTTTAAAAACAGATCCCGGACTCTGGATGCACCGACACCGACAAACATTTCTACGAAATCAGAACCCGATATACTCAGGAACGGAACATCTGCCTCTCCGGATATTGCCTTTGCCAGCAAGGTCTTACCGGTTCCCGGAGGCCCCACCAGCAGGACACCCTTTGGGATTCTTGCGCCAAGCTCTTTATATTTACCCGGATCCTTCAGGAAATCAACGATTTCCTCCAGCTCCTGCTTCTCCTCTTCCAGACCCGCTACATTGGTAAAGTTGGTTCCATGACGGAACTCCACCTTCGCCTTAGCCGGACTCTTTCCAAAATCCATCATCTTACTTCCGCCACCGGCTGCATTCTGCATAGCCATCATCATACTGAAAATCAGTACGATAACTACAATCCCCAGAATTGCATATGGCAGAAATTTCATAAAGGAGCTTTCTCTGGTAACATCTGCAACCGATATATCTACATCCGGTGCCTTCTCCTGTAATTCATTGATAACTGCATTTACATCTGTGGCATATAGTTCGTTCTGTGTCTGATTCTCACTAATCGCCGTAATCACACCCGTTGGGATCTCCTCATTCTGCTCAACGGTGATTGCTGTAATCTTTCCGTCGTCTACATCCTGCCAGAAATCAGTCAGGCTGTAATCACTCAGATTCAGCGGTCTGGAATTCATATAATACGTGTATCCCAGCATGATTAGTCCCAGAATGAACAGGAACCATATAATTCCACGCAATGATCCATTCTTATTCATTGCTTCTCCTTTCTATATCTCCACAACTCCAATGTAGGGAAGATTTCTGTATTTTTGAGCATAATCCAGACCGTATCCGACAACAAACACATCCGGAATCACGAAGCCGCTGTCATCTACCTCTACGTCCTTCTCCCGGCGGTCCGGCTTATTTAACAATGTAATCAGACGGATGCTCTCCGGCTGACGTTCTGAAAGGATTCGGAGAAGATAGCTCAGGGTATTCCCCGAATCAACAATATCCTCTACTACAATTACGTGCCGACCTTCAATAGATTCATCCAAATCCTTATTAATTTTCACCCGGCCACTGGTCTTCGTCTCCGATCCATAGCTCGATACCGACATGAAATCCATCGTTGCCGGAATCGTCAGACGCTTTGCCAGTTCACATACAAAAAAAACACTGCCCTTCAGGATTCCAATCAGATGCACGGTCTCGCCTGCATAATCCCGGTTAATCTTATCTGCCATCTCCTGAATCCTGGTCTCCAGTGCTTCTTCTGAAATAAAAACTGATATCTTATCCATTTCTTTCTCCTTCGAATTGAAATTCTATCTGCAAAAGTCTCCGGGTCTTCTCCGTCACCTTTGCATCCTCGCTGATCCGCATTCCGATGACCCAGAACACCTGATGTCCGGATACCAGCACCGGTATCGCTGCCCGTGTTTCCTGAGGAACCTTATTATCAATAAAATACCTGGCCAGCTTCTTATGTCCACCCTGTGCATCAACGATCAGATAGTCTCCTGCCTGCGGCATTCGTATTGATAAAGCTCCACATATTTTATCATAATCTAATAATTTAGTATAGCACTTTTTAGAAATTTCTATGTCACTCCGCATAGACAATTGTTCACAAAAAATCCTTCCGATACCCGGCAATTCGGTTTCTCCGGGAACCTGTACCGGAATCGGTGCCATAGCCTCCTGCTTCTCTGTCGTTTCCTGCTTTTTCTCTGTGATCCGGACTCCGTCATAGGTCCGGACTGCCATCATGCTATATGGCAGCGTTGTCTGTTTTCCCACCTGCCGGTCAAACAGTTGCCGCACCTGCTCTACATGTACCTGCTCCAGATCCTTTGCCGTCTCACTCACTCTGCACATCGCCCGGTAGATCAGATGCTTCTGTAACAATGCCGCCATTGTCCGAACCGGTACCTCCAGTATAAGCACTCCGTTCTCCTGTCGCTTCACACAGTCCGACTCCACCCGCTCCGCTTCCGCTTCCACATACTTCCAATACTCCTCTGCCACCTCTGTTGCAGCTGTCATATGCATAACTGCCTGTGCGTTTACGGTTTCCAATGCCGGTATCACCTGATTTCGGATGCGGTTTCTGGAATAATCATCGGACGCATTGGACGCATCGATATAATACTGCAGCTTCCGCTCCTCCAGATATCGGAGAATCTCCTGCCGCCCAATCCGGATCAACGGCCGGATAATCTCTCCTCTGACCGCCGGTATCCCTGCCATTCCCTTCATGCCGGTTCCCCGTGCAATGTGGAACAGAAATGTCTCCGCCCGGTCATTCTGATGATGTGCCACCGCAATCCGTCCGGTTCTGCCTGTCTGCTCCAGTACCTGTTCAAAGCATTCATACCGGTAATTTCTACCGGCCTCCTCCGTCGACCAGCCGTTTTCTGCCGCATATTCTTTTATATTCTTACGAAATACCTGACACGGAATCTGCCGCTGCCTGCAGAGAGCCTCTACATATTGCTCTTCCTCCTGTGCCTCCATCCTTAACAGATGATTGACATGCACCACCTGCAGCTGAAAGTCACTGTTTTCCGCCAGACGGAACAAAATATCCAGCAGACATACCGAATCCGGGCCTCCGGACACTCCGACCACTACCGTATCTCCCGCTGTGATCATATGAAACTGTGCAATTGTCTCCCGTACCTTTTCAAGTATATTCTCTTCCCGCATATTTCTATCCCTTATTTTCTCCAGATACCAAGCACCAGTATACTGGCATCGTCCCGCATCCGGTTTTTACTGATTTCCTGAACTCTGGTCAGCAGCTCCTCTGCCATTTCCTGTGGATTCGTTGTATTGATCTCCAGGATCAGTTCTTTTAAGCACTCCTCTTTATTTTCAAATAAAATTGCATCCAGCACACCATCACTGACCATGATAACCATATCACCATGGTAAAACTTCTTGCGGATTGCGTCAATCTCTGTTTGCTCCCGGACACCTACCGGCAATGTAGTGGACTGGATCGTTTCCATCCAGTCGCCGCGTTTGATAAAGGTTGCCGATGCTCCCATTTTCAGAAATTCACCGACACCCGAATACAGATCCAGCATACACATATCCATCGTTGCGAACTGCTCACCCTGTCCCTGAACCGCAATCAGTTCATTCAGAAGCTCAATTGCAGACTCTTTCCGGAATCCGGCCTCCAGCATTTCCTCCAGCAGATCTACCAGCTGTTCACTCTGTCTGGATGCTTCTACACCGCTTCCCATGCCGTCCGCTAACAGCATCAGTAGCTGTCCGTTTTTTAATTCCATCTGAGAAAAATTATCACCGGAGACTACCTGTCCATCCCTGACTACCCGCTTCACACCCATCAGATACCGATAACGGACATCCTCCTCAAACTGCACAACATGATATTCCCGGTTCAGGATCATCCGGCTGGAGGCCGTCGGGCGATAGGGGGTGTTCATACATCGACTGATTATTTCCGCAATCTCCTTCGTGGTCATAACCCTTCCATGCAGAGTTCGTGCGGAAAGATAGATTTCTTTTCTTTCATAAATCCCCTGCACCTGTGTCAGCTGACGCACCCGGATATTCTGCCGTTCCAGCTGATGAACCAGCAACGCCTGACGTTCCCCGTTGCTAACCGCCGGTTCCTCCATGGCTGCCGATAGATGGGACAGGTTTTCTCCAATCTCCCCCATCTGTCTCGCAAAGACCGGTGCCGCATATCCGGCGGCCTGTCCATTGCCCTGTACGGTATATGCCGGCTGACAAAAGGTCCGGCTCAATTTATGAAAAACAGCTGCCGTCTCCTGAATGTGTTTTTTTATCACAGTCTGCCGCTCCCACTGCACGGTATCCTGCTCCATACGATTACCGGTGCCTGCCCGTTTCATCATATAGGATTTCGGTGTGCAGATAAACAGTAGGCCTGCCGTCAGCAGTCCCCGCAGTGCCGCCACCTCCAGCAGCTCCGGATAGTAAAAGAATCCCAAAAATCCAAGTACCGTCAGAAAACCAAGCGTTTCCAGCGTCTTCCCAAACTCTCCTAAAAATCCGGCGGTCATGCTTAAAATCACGCAGATTGCCACCCATTCTACCTGATGGGTACGAATTGCCAGAATCACACCGCAGACAGTTCCGACACTGGCTCCATATGCCACGCCGAACCGATATGCCATATGTAAGATCAGATAGTAAATAACTCCCTGAAGCAGGGTGAAATAATACAAGATCTGTAGTGGAATCCCCCAGAGAACCACTGCCAAAAGAGTCAGCGTACTAAGTAGATTCTCGCTCTGCATAATATCCTCATGGTTATGCAGCACCTGAAATGCCTGTTCCAGGATCACAGAAAATCCGGCAACCGCAATCCCTTCCATAAGAGGGAGATAAAACAACTGATCATTTCCCCATGGAGTCAGCACATAGAGCATTCCGACTCCAATTGTCATACTACCGGCAATTCCGGCCACCAGAAGTGGATTTCTGGTCCGTTTCTTACCGGATAGCAAGCTGATCACTACAACTATTCCAACGATAATACCGGCATATTTTACGCAGCTTCCGATCTCTCCAGTCGTAGCTACTCCAAGAAGCAATGCCACCAGAAGCCCCCAGGAGCCCTGTCCCGCAAGATAGCTTCCGGAAAATACAGCAACTGTAAACGGATGAAGTCCCGCTATTTCTGATCGTGCCGCCAGAAATCCCAGCAAATACAGCCAGACCTCCTCCCGTATGCCGATTCTGTTTTCCCATTTCTTTTTTAACTCCATCCTGCTACCCCCGCCTGTATCTCAGTGTCTCATGATATATTCCGATGATCTTCTATCACATACCACTCATTATACGGGGCAGTTCTCCCTGATTCTGTCATTTTGTGGAAGAAGGATTCTATAATATTCCCCACAGAACGCAAAATTATGCATCAAACATAATCTTTTCATTCCGAAACATCTTCGCTGTCAGTAATGCACAGGAAATACCCATGACCAGATTCGATACTACCGCAAGTGCAAATCCGCTACCGGTAATGTCACAGGTAAATATATTTTTCAGTGCCATGGTTGGTCCATACAACGGGATCAGATACTGCAGGGTTGTTACCTTGTCTCCCTGGAACATGGAGAGAATGCCGATCACCATAACAACCATATAGGCAGGCATGATATAGGTACTTCCCTCTTTCATATTTTTAGCCAATGTCGCACAGACTGCGATCAACGCCACATATAAGAATACCAGCGTTACGATCAGAACCAGAAGCATCACCATCTGTCCGGCCGTAAATTGAAGCTCCTGTCCCGTCATTGCGCCCAGAGTACGATAAACCATCGGCATGGCAAAGATCATTGCACCACCATACACCAGTGCTGAAAGTCCGGATAACACCATTAAGGCAAATAACTTTCCGTATACGATATAGCTCCGCTTCACAGGTGTCACCAGCATCGCTGCAATGGTTCCCCGTTCCTTCTCGCCGGCAAAGCTGTCCGCTCCCAGATTCATGGCTCCGGCAAATAGCAGCACGGTAATCATATATGGGATGGCATATCCGAGTGCCTTCCCCTGTGCCCGATTATCATTCTGAATGACCGAATGATCATTCGTCTCGTCCACTGTAAATATCTTGATCTGATCCAGAGATCCCAGCCGCTCCTCCAGCAATTGACTCCGGTATGGCTCCAGAATCCCATTCAGAAAATCTGCTCTGGCGTTATCCGAATAATCCTCAGACGGATTATAAAAGGTCTGCACATCCGGCACTTCATCCCCGACCTTATAATCAGCTACTGTCTGCTCAAACGCCTTCGGAAATACTACCAGAAGATCCAGATCCCCTGTATATACCTGATCCTTTGCAATGTTCATCTCCTCGGCATCCTTTGCCTGCGCTGCCTTTTCATCCAGACCGGCATCTGCTCCGTCCTGCCAGGTAATCTGATATCTCGTATCATTGATTTCATAATAGGTATGTCCCTCATCAGACCGGATATAATCCTCCAGATATGTCCGAAAGCTCTCCGGTGCCTGTCTCACGATCACCGTTGCTTCATGTGCCTGCTGATCATTCATCATAGAGACTGCCAGAATCCCGATCAGTCCATACATACCAACCACCAGCAGCGCAGGCAGTATAAATAGTCCGAACACCATTTTTTTATCCGAGAATACGCGGTATAATTCCTTACGGAATACGATTCCTATTGCTTTCATGCCTCTACCTCCATTACCCGGCGATAGATTTCAAAGAATGCGTCCTCCAAATCCTCCGCCTGATTCTCTTCCAGTGCCTCCTGCAAGGTTCCCTGAAATACACAGGAGCCGTGAATGATCATTGCCATGCGGTCACACAGCTTCTGTGCCTCCGACATAATATGCGTCGATATGATTACCAGCTTTCCCTGTTCCCGCAGTAATTTCAGATAATCGGTCACTGCCCGTGCGGTAATAATATCCAGACCATTGGTCGGCTCATCAAATATAATAATCTGCGGATCGTGTGCCAGACTGACTGCTATCGATGCCTTCTGCTTCATACCGGTCGACAGCTCTTCAATCCGCTTATTCTCAAACTCTGTGATACCAAAGTATTCAAACAGTTCCTTGCGTCTTGTCTCGATCTGTTCCTCTGGCATTCCACGCAGTCTGCCGAAAAACCGGAACAGATATTTCGGGCTGAAATGAGGATCCAGCTTCACCTCGTTCGTCAGAAATGCGATTCTTTTCCGTACCTCTTCCCCATCCTTTACTGTGTCCCAGCCATCTACAGAAATAGTTCCCTCAGTCGGATTCAGTAAGGTGGAAATGCATCGCAGAAGTGTTGTTTTGCCTGCTCCGTTCGGACCTAAGATTCCGAAAATCTCTCCGTCCTGTGCCTGCAGCGTTACATGACTGACTGCTATTTTTTTATTTGTCTTTGTCTTCTGTTCTTCCATCTGTCTGCGATTCAGCTTATATACTTTTGTAACATCCTGAATTTCAATCATAGCGATCTCCGTATATCCTTTCTTTTTGCCTAGTAAAAAAGCCACTGCACACTACTTCTGCAATGGCTCATTTCTCATTCGGTTTAATTGTGGTATCACCGGGCTTCACCAGATTTAACAGCCTGCGGGCAGTCTCTTCAATAAAATCATCAGTCTGCTGATAGGCCTCCTGTTTCTGAAGCTGCTGTGTCCGATTCTCCTCTTCCTGCTTTTTATCTTCCAATAATGCAATCTCTTCTTCATTCGCCTGTGCCTGCTGGCTTAAGGAGTGATACTTAACAAAAAGAGCGGCACATAAAATCAGTAGGACAATCGAAATCACAAATACGCCTTTACGATAGTTGTGTTTTACCGTGTTTTTTCTACTCATTCTTACCTTCCTTTGCATCTGGATTCTTACCCTTTATTGTACTTCGTTTCGACACCTTTTTCAATGCTATTTTCACTTTTTCACAGAGGAACCGGGTCCCTCCACACAGATACGGACTGATTCCCCAGTTATACAGACCGGCTCCGCATGCCATTCCCAGCAACACATAGATCCGGACCTGCCCCTGCATGTACCGATAAGAAAACGCCAAAACGATACAACCGCATGCCAATCCATATAACAGATCCTCCATTGCGATCATCCAGACTGCGTGCTTTCTCACGATCCGCAAAAACCGAAAAAAATCATAATACACCACCAGAAGCATTCCCCAAAAGGCACTGATCAGGAATACCTGCAGCTCCTGTTGTATCTCGACCGGCATAGATTACCGGAACAGCCTGCCAAATAAACCTCCGGCCGCGGCTGGTACTTTCTTATTTACATAGTTCATGGCATCGATCATTCCATCAATCTCCACTTCACCCTTCTCCAGATTCAGGCTGGTCACATGCAATCCTGTGCCCCGGATTACAAGCAGTCCCAGATCTGTGTCCAGACTGATCTCTGTTTCATTAAATCCCTGAACCTCCTGAACTCCGGTAATCGTTCCGACACTCCGGTTTAACAGGCTTACCTTCTGCGGTCTTCCACTGATACGTTCCTCCATAAAACTCCCTCCTTCCCATTGCAATATATGAGAAGAATGCCCTGTTTATGCTTACAGATACCGGAACATTTCCTTTGCTTCTTCCTTCTTCACGGTCTCAGCTACCTGCGTTACTTCTACCTTCACAGCCTTATTACCGAACTGAATCTCGATAATATCTCCGACCTTTACATTATAAGAGGCCTTCACAACCTTATCATTGACAACAACCCTTCCTGCATCACAGGCATCATTGGCAACAGTTCTTCTTTTAATTAATCTGGATACCTTTAAATATTTATCTAATCTCATATCTGTTCTTTCCCTACTTTAGTTTAATACAAGCATGAACTTTGGCTCATTGACGGCATATACGAGAAAAGACCACCCATAGGTGGTCTTCTCATAAACTGATTTCAAATCCTTGAAATTATGCATTTACCATATCCTTTAATGCCTTACCAGCCTTGAACTTAGGTGTCTTGCTGGCTGCAATAGTCATGGTCTCACCTGTCTTAGGATTTCTGCCCTCACGTGCAGGTCTGTCAGCTACTTCGAAAGTACCGAAGCCAACTAACTGGATCTTCTCACCCTTCTTTAATTCATCTGCTACAACCTCTGTGAAAGCCTTAACTGCCTTCTCTGCATCCTTCTTAGATAATTCTGTCTTTTCAACGATAGCTGCGACTAATTCTGTCTTGTTCATCGAAAAAATCCTCCTCTACAAAATAATAATCTACTACACTTCTATATCAAGTGTCAGTCTTGCCAGCCTTTATAAGGCAATGCCTAAATACATTTATACAATTATCCTCAATATTTGTCAAGGAAAAGCTATAAAATTCCCGGCTTCTTCCCGGTTTTTTTACGTTTTTTTCAACTTTCCATCTGCTTCCCCAGAAAATTAGCAGCAATTACAGCCGCTTTCCGCTCTGCTTCTC
Source organism: Bacteroidales bacterium H4 (assembly GCA_963626805.1). Lineage (GTDB taxonomy): Bacteria > Bacillota > Clostridia > Lachnospirales > Lachnospiraceae > CAG-632. The sequence continues at coordinate 12,804 of CAVFXS010000055.1, forward strand.
CTAAAACCTCCGTTTCCGTTCTGCTTAAAATAATTACAGCTCCTATCGCATCTCCTTCACACAGGATCGTCTGTACGATTTCACCATAATATTCTTCGTCACTGTTTGACAAAATCCGGATATATTTTTTCTCGCCCTTGCGTGCCAGAATCGCTTCCCGATCATTAATGGCCTCTTCTAATTCTTTATGAAGCACCTTTCCTATAAAGTCCTTCTTAGATGCCCCTGCGACCGCAATGATCTGATCCCGGTCGGAGACACAAATCGCGTGTCCGATAATCTGTGCTGCTGCCTCCACATACTGCTGGGCAAATGCCCCCAGTTCACCGATTGGAGAATATTTCTTAAGAATGATCTCGCCATCCTTATCCGTAAATATCTCCAGAGGGTCACCCTCCCGGATCCGTAAGGTTCTGCGAATTTCCTTAGGAACCACTATCCGCCCCAGATCATCAATGCGGCGAACAATACCTGTTGCTCTCATGTTCATATTTCCTCCTGTTTTCTGCTTACTTTCCATAATTGTGCTGTATGGGTAGTATGTGGAAATCAAAAGAAAATATTCGTAATTCTTTTATAAACCAGACTGTTTCATAATCTTTCGGAACTTCAGGCATCCTGCAAATCCTGCCATAGATGCCAGCAAAAGTATTAACCAGAGTACCGGATTAGAAGTATCTCCTGTCTTTGGTGCTGTGCTGTTCTGATTATCCTTCCCGGTATCTTTATTATTATCTGATCTGCTGTCATCGGATGTGTTTTGTACAACTGCAAAATTCGTGTATGCCGATCCATCTGTCCAGACAATCTCAAAGGTATGGTCGCCTACTGATAACGTCTTAAGGTAATCTGCCTTCAGGGTAATGATTGTTGATCCCTCTGCCGCAGTATAATTTGTGGAATCAATTACCACACCATCCACCTTTACCTCTTTGAATTTTGCAAATGCTCCGTTACCTTTGATTACAATACTTCCATCTGTATTCTGTGTCCATGTGCTGTCAGCCCCATCAATAATCTTGTATACCTGTGGTTCTAACTTCTTGATTGCTTCTTTCTCAAGAATTGTTCCGCAAACGGTACACTCCTTGTGTCTGCTTCCAGCGGCGTCTACCGTGGCAGCCTTGTCTATGATCCAATCACCGGAAGTGTGTCCGGCCGCGTCTGCTGTCTTAACATCTTCTTTCATCTGGGTTACAAAACCATTACCAGATGTATTCTTGAATGTTGCTACATATCTTGTCAGCTCCGGCAACGTGCAGGTCTTTTTCTGTGTTATGGTTGCCGTTGTACTTACCGTTTCCGAATCTGTATATTCACAATTCGTACACTTTCTTGTTGCAGTACATCTTGTATTATCATCAGACCATGTGTATGTATATGTGAATTGTGCATGCGGTATATTAATTGTATAGGTAAATGTCTGTACTATGCTGTTCTGCATTCCAGCCTTTACAGCAATGGCTTTTATCGTTGTAGTAACACTCTGTCCCTCTGTTCCTGTTACAGAAATAGGTGAGGTGTATTCTGTTCCATTTACAGTCGGCTCTGAACCATCGGTTGTGTAATAAATGGTAGCTCCAGCTGTGGTAGATGTAAGTGCTACGCTCTGATCATCTGTATAGGTTCCGGAGGCAAGATCCGCTGTCGGTGCACCAACGATCCCTGCTGCACTGATCGTTACTGTGATTGTCGTAGTAAGGTTTACACTGTTCTGGTCTATGTTAGAAGGGCAAGTTACCGTACCATTCAAAGTAACAGACTGCTCTGTCAGTACGGAAGGATCATAGCTTCCACTTGTCGGTGTAACAGTATCCCATTCCACGTCTGCTTCTGTTGCAACACTTCCTTCTGTCACAATATTTACCTTAGACGGAAGATTCATGGCACTATAAGAAGTTCCATTTGCAACAGTCATAGCCTGTGGTGTAATAATGTTTAAAAGCTTCGCCTTGGCTGTTGCGGGAAATTCATATGTTATAGTCAGTGTTCCATCATTATTCTTTACAACACTTGTTGCATTCTGTCCATTTACCTGCACTGTTATATCTGATGCAAATTCATACCCAGCTTCTGCTGTAAGTGTGACACTTGCAGTATAGGTGGTATTATATCCTGCATTACCGGTTGCTGCTTCTTCGCCCTGTTTCCATGTAACAACCAGGCTTGTAGTCTTTACTCCTGTCGTTGAGATGGCCGCTGTCGTATCCAGTGCCGTTCCTACAGATGGTGCTGTAATATCCGTCACTTCTGCAGAATTAATATATCGTGTTGCCAGCTTTGCAGTTGTAATTCCATCATTAGTTGACTCCAGCCATACCTTACAGTTATTGAAATTTTCGAGTACATCGCTGTCCATACTAATGTCACCTGCATCAATTGTCATATTGTTGGAACCTATTTCCTGCTCATACACACCGATACTATTCTGCACCATCAAGTACTTTCCACTTGCATTTATAACCTGTATTGATTTTCCATCCGTACTAATGACTGCACTCTCCGTTCCATTTGATATATAACGCAACGTATAAGTATTCTCAGTCATGTCAGCACTCGAATTAAATTCATTCGTTAAAGCTGTTGCTGCTCCCGCAGCAGATGCAAAGCTGACAGATGACAGATTCAAATCAAAAGCAGGGAAAACTGCTCGTCCATTACTGATCTTATTGCTTGTCACATTCTTATAACCCACGAGAGCATATTTAGAATTAATATCACTACCGTAGTCAAGCATAGGTTCTCGCAGCCAATAAAAGGTTTCACCTACATAAACAGGAATGCCAACCCCACTCGCCATATCATCAGATGTATTTGAGCCCAGATATACAGTAGATGTACCACTAATACCATATGGTATATACAATTTATCTGTTACGGAATAATAGCAGTTATTTTTTGAATCAAACGTATATATCGTTGTCTGGTTCATCTTTGATACTTCCGATGTACTGAAATAGCTCTCGTCACTCAAATATCCTTTCAACTTTGACCGCAGGTCACTGGCTCCATAGTGGTTCGGATAGACCTGGGTGACAGATGTTTCCTCTGGATAGTTACCATATGTAGAATTATATGTTTTAATACTGTCAGAATCAGCGTTAAATACGCTATTAGCCAGTGACGTAGCTGCAAAGAGAATGATATTATCCCCTTCAATCCCTGTATCTGTCCCTACGATCTTCCATTTCTGTGCCGCTCCTGCTCCATCCAATCCGAAGATAATGGTACCTACTTTACTGTCTCCGGAAGACAGACTGAACTTCTTAAGTCCTTCTACATCTGTCCAGTATTCGGATGCAGGTGCCGTATTCTCTGCTGCCTGTACTGTCATTGTTCCCTTCGTTCCCTGGAATAGTGACAGTACCATCGCTGCCGTGAGCAATGCTGCACTTCCTTTTTTTATCCATTTTTTCTCCATGATCTTTTCTCCTTCCTACTACAACAGGCGTTTAATAAATGTTTTTATCGATTACCTAAATACCTTTGTATAGCTAGCATTATTATAACCCTTCTATTTTTGTCGTGTCAATTTATTTTTTTTTTTTTACATTTATCAAGCTACCTTTCCAGCTCTGTGGTATCCGACAGCAATTCCAGAATCGTCTGGGCGTTCTCAATCAGTCCATCCCGTTCCGAAAGGTACTGATTGACTGCACTGATGAAGTACTGATTGATTTCGTCCTCCGTCAAATGAGGCGTGGTGCATCCGATACCGGATACATCGCATCACCTCCATGTCTGTATCAAAAAAGCACCAACCATTTCTGAATTGATGCTTGAAAAGTTCTATGTTGTATCAGTTATTATTTGGTCAACAGTTTCTTATAAAACAAATCTATTGCAAAAGCGCCAAGAGGAGCTGTTAATACAATTGCCAGTACAGCCACAGTAAGAACAGTATCTCCGCATGCCAAGCCCAAAGATAATGGAATCCCACCGATTGCAGCCTGAACCGTTACTTTTTTGTGCATCGAGCTCATCCTGCTGCAGATAATTTTTTGCCACCTCAACATCCCTGCGTTTTATCCGCTTTCCTATCACACTGCGATCCCGCTGAAACAATTCAGCCATCTGATCCATTATCAATTTTCTTTTTATGCCGCTATTTTCTCTTCTTTTCGCATATCCACTCGATTATTTTATTTTTCTCATTGCAAACCGGTCTCCTGGTGAACTCTTTATATACTTTTCCGATGAGATGTCTGTTGCTGAAAACGCAACTACAAACTGCTTAAATGCTGAACAATGACAACTAAATAACCGCCAGGTATTGAATTTTCAA